>JBQGBY010000028.1:0-40409 GCA_052038195.1 Micromonosporaceae bacterium
CGAGGACGCGCTCGAGGCGGACATCGTCGTGGTCGCGGCCGTCGGCAACCTGGGCCAGGAGGGCAGCCCGACGCCGTACCCGGCCGCCTATGACGGTGTGGTGGGGGTCGGTGCGATCACCGCCGCCGGGGCCCGGAACGAGCGCTCGCAGATCGGGCCGTACGTGGACATCATGGCGCCGGGCGACGGTGTCATGGCCGCGACGCCCCGGGTTGGGCACACGGGAGCGATCACCGGCACGAGCTACGCCACACCCTTCGTCGCCGGCACGGCCGCCCTGATCCGGTCAAGGTGGCCGGAGCTGAGCCGGACCGAGGTCGTCCACCGCCTCCTGGCCACCGCCGACCCGCCATCGGGTGGCCAGCCGTCACTCGACTACGGGTACGGCGTGGTGAACCCGCTGCGGGCACTGACCGAGTTGGTGCCGCCGCCGGTGGCGGTCGAGCCGGCCGCGCCTCCGACGCCCGCCGTCCGGGTCGTCGCCCCCGCCGGCGACGGCAGCGCGATCCTGTCGGCCCGGGTACTCGCGGTGGCCGGAGTGTTGTTGCTCGGGGCGTTGATGGTCACAGCACTGTCGCTCGTGACCCCCGCCGGCCGACGACGCCGCTGGCGCCCGGGACGGGTCGATACCTCACCACCATCGCAGGACGAGGGCCCGGGCCTGTTCACCCCGGTGCTGCCGGGGCCGCGACTGCCTGGCGCGGCGCGGTCCGGGGCGTGGGCACCCGGCACGGAGTCACCGCCCACCCGTCGCCCGGACCGTCGGTAGCCCGGACACTCGCCATCAGGACACGGCACAGGGCCGGCGGCTGCTCCCGCCGGCCCTTGTGGTCCGCTGTCTGCGTTACCGCCCCGGTCAGGCGCCGTCGAGGATGATCCCGACACCCTTGTTGTCGGCGTGGACGTACGACATCACGCCGGTCTCCACCCCCTGGACGAGCTGGAAGAGACGCCGCTGGATCTCACTGGCGTCCTCGTTCCACCTGGCCTGCTTGTCGCGGAACGCCTCGCGCGCCTCACCCGTCCACGCGTTGAGGACCGTGGTGGCATTCGCTTCGATGTTCTCCAGCGCGCCCTTCATCTTGCTGGTCACTGACGTCAGCGCTGCCTGCGCCTCCATGACATCCTGCGGGACAATAAGGAACCGGTCGTCCGACCCTGGCTGTGACATGGCTTTCCCCCTCGGTTCCTAGAGCGGCATCTGGATGTTGACGGCGGCTGCGGCCTCTTCGGTGGCCGCCCGGCTCGTGCCGGCATACGCGCGGAGGGACTCCGCCGACGCCGTCAGCACCCGGACCAGACTGTTCTGCCTGTCCTCGTACACCGAGGCGGCGTTCTGGAACCCCAGGCTTGCCCGCCCTTCCCACCTCCGCCGGATGTTCTCCACCTGGATCGCGAACTCCCGCAACGCCATGACAATTGCCTGCCGGTCGGAGTCGAACTCTCCGGCGATCCGCTCGAGTTCAGCCGGATCCAAACTGCTTGCGCTTGGGGATGACACCGCCCGTACCCCTTCTGTCGGCTCCCGGCTCTCTGCCGCGAGGCTGTTCACCCACTCAACTATCGACACCACTGAGGCTCGATGTCGCTGACGGTAGTCGTAGGAGTCACGTCGGGGCTACCCCATACCCTGATCTGTGGATAACTTCCGGCATCCCGTGCAAATTCGTATCGGGTGGCTGGGCGGGGGCGGAGGGCATGGAATTCGTATCGGGTGGCTGGGCGGGGGCGGCATGGCGTCGCGCGGGCGGGCCGGACGACGAAACTACATATAAGAATCTAGAGATCGGATGTCGCGGGGTTCGCCGCCGCGCTCGGATCCAGCGCCCGCCCGGCCGGCACGAGCGTGACGAGCGACGCGGGCAGGCGACGAGGCGTGACGCCGCCGTAGCCGAGGTTGGCGAGGATCTGAGCGGACGGCACCGCGAAGCGCAGTCCGAGGTCCGAGACCACGGCCAGCGAGCCGCCGGTCGCGCCCGGGCTCGGCACGGACTCGACCACAACGCCGCGACCGGGCGGTACCGCGATGAAGTCCGCCCGTTGACCCACCCCTTCGGGGTCAGGCTCCGCCCGCACCTCGCCGATGACGGGCGGAAGGGCATCGGCCACGGTCAACAGCGGTAGCGCCGCGTCCGAGCCGTAGGTGGCACACACGCCGCCCTGCTCGCGCGGGCGTACCTGGGTTGGCGTCGTCGCCGGCGGCGCGTCGTCCCCGTCGGGGATCAGGTCGGCCAGCTTGTTCGCGGCCGCGTAGTCGCTGGCGCTCACCGTCCGTAGGTCCTCACCGCCGTTGGCGCCGTCCAGCACCAGCAGCGACGCTTGGACCCCGGTCACGTCACTCACGCCGTCCTCTAGGGCGACGCCGTACTGCCTGGTGCCTTCCGCGTTGACCATCACGAAGACCTCGCCCACGTTCAGACCGGGCACGGCCGACGGCTCGTCGCTGCGGGCAGTCCGGACCGGGCCGATGTCGGCCCCGGCCGGGATCGCGTTGAGCACCGCCACCGAGATGGGGGTCGCCGACTCTTCCGACCAGGCGAACGCGGGGAGGACGAGCCGGGGTTCGGTCAGCGTGAACCGGCGGCCGTTCCACAGCAGGTGCCAGCCGCCGGTGGCGTCCACCGCGAGCACGCCCCCGTCGCCGAGCGCGGCCTCGCCCGGTACCCATCCCACGCGCAGCACCGACTCGGGCTCGTCCGATGTCGGCGCAGTGGCCGGACGGGAGCACAGCGTCCACGGCTCGGTGACGAGCTGCTCCGGGCCCGGCAGCGGGTCCGGGGCACCTGGGATGCCGACCGGCGTCCCGCGCGGCACGTTGACCAGTTCCTTGCGCGCGACCTGCACGGTGTCGGGGGTGCCGAGAATGAGGATCGCCGAGGTGTAGTTGAGCACCGGGTGCAGCTTGCCATCGAGGTAGACGTACCGGGCGCCGGTTTCCTTCTCGATGATGGTGGCCCGGCCGTCGCGCCAGGAGCCCCCGGTGCCCGGACGCAGCAGCCCGTACACGCCCACGGCCGCCACTGCGACCACCGCGATCATCACGCTGGCGAAGAGCGCACCGCCGATGCGCCGCAGCGGCGACGACACCGGGTCCGGGTCGCGCATCGCGAGCGCGCCGACGGCCCGCTGCAGGGCGAATTGGTGCGAGTGCAACTGGTCCGACCGCGAGGCCATCGACCCTCCCGAGAGATGCCAGCCGCGAGCCTGAGGAGCGAGCGCCAGCGAGCCCCGCAGTCGCGAGCAAGGTGGCTCAGTAAGGGTACGCACCGGGGCGTTCTAGGGCTGTCCCTGGTGGACGCGCTGTGGGACGATCGCGCGATGGTACGTCGACTCCTCGGCCTTCTCGTCCCGTTCGTCGGGTCGGCCGCCGCGGTCTATCTCAGCACGCTGCTGTTCGACCGGGCTACGTTCGACCACGCGATCTCGTTGACGACCGACTCCACCCGGGGGAAGGTCCAGACGATCCTGATCGTCACCGTCATCTTCGGTCTGGTGAACCTGCTGGTGAAGCCGGTGGTCCGGTTCGTCACCTTCCCGATCCGGATCCTCACCTTCGGGCTGTTCTCGCTCGTCATCAACGGCGCGATGCTCTTCCTCACCGGGGTCATCGCCAACTACTTCGATGCGCCCTTCCACGTCGCGCTCACCTGGTGGGTGATCCTGGCGGCCCTGTTCATCGGCATCACCTCCGGCGTGGTGAGCTGGCTCGGCGACAAGATCACCACACCTCGACCACGCACCGTGGTCAAGGTCGTGCCGCCATCCCAGCAGCAGGTGCCGCAGTACCAGCCACGCTCGCCGTACGGCGGTCCGCCTCAGCAGTACCGGTAGCCCGCCAGCACGGGCTTAACTGCCGCGACCGGGCCAGCTCCGGCTGGTTAGGGTCGCGGCATGCTGCTGCGCCGTGCGGACGGACACGAGATCGACACCACGAACGACCGGCTGGACGTCGCCCTGGTGCACCGATGGCTCTCCACCGATGCGTACTGGGCCCTCGGTCGGTCCGCGTCCACCGTGGTCACTGCCGTCGCGAACTCCGTCTGCTACGGCGTCTATGACCCGGGCGGCGCGCAGGTGGGGTTCGCCCGGGTGGTCACCGATGGCGCCACCTACGCCTGGATCTGCGATGTCTATATCGACCGCCCATCGCGCGGGCTCGGCCTGGGCACCTGGCTCGCCCGCAGCATCGTCGCGGATCTCCTTGAGCGGGACGTGCCACGGATCGTCCTCGCCACCGCCGACGCGCACGAGGTCTACCGACGGGCCGGGTTCGTCGAGTTGGCCACGCCGTCACGCTGGATGGAGATCGACCTTCGGCAGGTCGTGGTTCCCGGCGACCCAACCGCCACCACCGGTGATGAGAGCAACAGGGAAATATAACGACCAACTCACTGACTGGGCCTTACGGTTACGAGGTGGGCGCCGGACGGTCGGGGTATACGTACGCGGTCTTCGCATATCTGATGTGGGGGCTGTTTCCGCTGTACTGGCAGTTGCTGCGCTCGTCGACGGCAACGGAGATCCTCGCGCACCGCATCGTGTGGTCGCTGGTCTTCGTCCTGGGCCTGGTCACCGCGACCCGGACCTGGCGGCGGCTGCGCGGGTTCCTGACGCCAAGGACGCTGCTGACGATCGCCATCGCCTCCATGCTCATTGCGGTGAACTGGGGCACCTACATCTACGGGGTCAACGCGGACCGGGTCGTGGAGACTTCGCTCGGCTACTTCATCAACCCGTTGGTGACGGTGCTGCTCGGCGTGGTCGTGCTGCGGGAGCGGCTCCGGCCGGCCCAGTGGACCGCCATCGGGGTCGGAGCCGTCGCGGTGGGCGTGCTGACCGTCGATTATGGACACATCCCCGTGGTCGCGCTGGTGTTGGCGACGACGTTCGGCCTCTACGGCCTGACCAAGAAGCGCCTTTCGGGTGGCTGGGTGGGGAAGGAGGGTCGGCAGGGCGTTGCCGTCCCCGCAGCCGACGGCCTGGCCATCGAGTCCGGACTGCTGGCGGTCCCCGCCGCCGTGTACCTCGTGGCGCTCGCAATGCGCGGCGAGTCGACCTTCGGCACGGTGAGCCCGACCCACACCACGCTGCTCGTCGCCTCCGGGGTCGTGACCGCCGTACCTCTCCTCGCTTTCGCGGGCGCCACCAGCCGCCTTCCACTGTCGGCTATCGGACTGCTCCAGTACCTCGCACCGATCCTGCAGCTCGCCTGCGGCGTGCTGATCCTGGGTGAGCCGATGCCCCCGGCACGGCTGGCCGGCTTTGGTCTGGTATGGCTGGCTCTGGCGATCTTCACCTGGGACGGGATCTTCAGCCGCCGAACCGCCACCCGGACGGCCCCGGCTGATCCCGCCGTGGCCGTCGCGGTGGCGGGCGTACCCCCGACGCGATGACACCCGTTGACGTCTACGTCCCGGCTGCGGTTGAGTGAGTTGGTAGCCGCGGGTAGCAGTGGTGGGTAGGAACGCAGCACGGACACGGAACCGGCGTGGTGGAGTCATGGCCGGTCGGGACCGGTTCGGCAGGCGGCCGCGGATCCGAAGGGGGTGTCGGAGGCCGATGGTGGTGCGGCATCCGAGCGAGGAGCCGTCGGACCTGATCCGTAGCGTGTCCCGGGCTCTGCGCGTCCTGGAGGCGGTCGGTCAGACGACGCGAGGACTGACGGTCAAACAGATCGCTCGCCGGTGCGAGCTCACAACGGCCACCACGTATCACCTGATCCGCACCCTCGCCTACGAGGGCTACGTGACCCGTCGCGACGACGGCACGTACACCGTCGGCTTGGAGGTCGCCGACCGCTTCCGGGAGCTCGTCGCCGCCTTCCGCGCCCCGGCGACCGCCGTGGAGGTGCTCCGGCGCGTGGCCGCCGAGAGTGGCTACAGCCACTTCCTCGGGACCTTCGTGGGCGGGCAGGCGGTGATCACCACCACCGTCGAGGGTCTCCGCTCGCCGTACGTCGAAGACCTGCTGCCCGGGTTCGACGAGGCGGCCCACGCGACGGCCATCGGCAAGGCCCTGCTCTCCACGCTGACCCACGACCAGCGGCACCGTTTCCTCAAGGACCAGGGCATGCGCGCCTATACGGCCCAGACGCTCACCCAGCCCGAGGCGCTGGAGGCCGACCTGCTCGCCGGCGACCGGCGCGGCATGTACTCCGAGGTGTCCCAGTTCCGCGACGGTGTCGCGTGCGCCGGCGTGGTGGTGCACATGGACCGGGATCCCGAGCGGCGCCTCGTGCTCGCGTGTGTCACGCCGGCGGAGCAGATCCTCGACCGCGGCCCGGAGCTCCGGATCCAGTTGGTGGAGACCGCCCGGGCGGTCCTGGCCACGATGTCGCCCACCGGTGGCGGTACCTTCGCCAACCGCGCATCGGGCCTTGCCGCCCAGTGAGGCCGGCGATGCGCGCGGCTGAACCGCATCCGGTACGGCCGCGTGAACCGCAACGTGAACTCTCTTCTCGGCGCCGGCAGCCGTGACGAGTGACGAGAACCTGATCCGCGCGTTGCACGCCGAGCATGGCGACGCGCTCTTCGCCCACGCTTTGCGTCTGTGCGACGGGGATCGCCAACGGGCGGAGGACCTGGTCCAGGAGACACTGCTGCGCGCCTGGCGGCATCCGGAGGCGCTGGACCCGGAACGCGGGTCCACGCGCGCCTGGTTGTTCACCACCGCGCGGCGGCTCGCCATCGATGCGTGGCGGCGCCGAGAGGCGCGGGTCGGTGAGGTGGTCACCGACGCGATCCCCGAACCTCGGTCCGAGCTGTCCGAGGCCGACCGCGCGGTCGAGGCCTGGACGATCGCCGAAGCGTTGGAGCGGCTCTCGCCATCGCACCGGGAGGTGCTCGTGGAGTGCTTCTACCGAGGACGGTCGGTCGCGGAGGCGGCCACCGTGCTCGGCATACCGGCCGGAACGGTCAAGTCCCGCACCCACTACGCGGTTCGCGCGCTACGCCTGGTCCTCGACGAGATGGGGGTGACCAGATGACCTGTCGCCACCAGCTCGATGACGGCGCCTACATCCTCGGCGCCCTGGTCCCCGCGGAGCGGGCCGAGTTCGAGCGGCATCTGGCGACCTGTGCGCCATGCCGGGAGTCGATCGCGCAGCTGGCGGTTCTACCCGGCCTCCTCGGCCGGCTCGGCGCGGACACCGTGGGGCCCACGGTCACGGCACCAGCGACCCTGCTGCCCCGGCTGCTCACCGCGGCCCGGGCCACCCGGTCGGCGCAACGGCGCCGGCAGATCCTCGCCACCGTCGCGGCCGCCGTCACCGTGGCCGTCGCGGCGGCCGTTGGCCTCGCGGTCACGCTCCCGGACCGCAGCGGCCCGACCGCCGCGATCGAGCTGGCCTACAGCACCATGACCTCCGTCGGCGGGTTCGACCAGGTCGCCGCCGAGATCAGAATCCAGGCGCAGTCCAATGGCACGCTGGTCGCGGTGCGGTGCCTCTACCGCAGCGACGGTGACCGGGCCTGGCCGATATGGCTGGTGGTCTACCCGCGTAGCGGCGGAGAGCTGGCCGAGCCGATCGGCAGCTGGGTCGCCATCCCCGGCGAGCAGATCCAGGTCACGGCCGTCACGCACTACCCGCCGACCCAGATCGATCGCATCGAGCTGCAGGGCGACAACAACACCACCATCGCCTGGTGGTCGCCCAGACCTGCGTAGCCGCGCGGCGGCTCGGCGACACGGGAAGCCGCGGTATGCGTGGGCGATCGCGTGGGTCAGGCCGTACGGTCGGCGACGACATCGGCCAAGGACTCGAGCGCCCGCCGCGCCACGACATCCGGCAGCGCGGCCAGGTGCACCCGCGACCGCTCGGCGTAGCCGCGAACGGTCTCGCGCGCCCGCTTGAGCCCGCGCGACTGGCGCAGCAGCTCCAGGGCCTCCTCGACGACCGCGTCGTCGGTGAGCGGACCGAGCGACAGGATCTCCCGCAGCCGCACCGATCCGGCGTCGGTGGCGTCGTCAGCGAGCGCGTAGAGCACGGGGAGCGTCGGCACTCCCTCGCGCAGGTCCGTGCCCGGCGTCTTGCCGGACTCCGCCGTGTCCGACGCGATGTCGAGGAGGTCGTCGGAGAGCTGGAAGGCGATCCCGACGGTCTCCCCGTACGCGCGGGCAGCCTCCACTGTGGACATATCGAGACCACTGAACATTGCCCCGAACCGCGCGGACGTCCCGATGAGCGAGCCGGTCTTGTCCGCGATGACCTTCAGGTAGTGGTCGACGGGGTCGGTGTCCCGCGGCCCCACCGTCTCGGCGACCTGCCCGTGCACGAGGCGGGAGAAGGTCTCCGCCTGGATCCGGACCGCCTCGGGGCCGAGCTGGGCGGCGAGGTCGGCGGCGCGCGCGAAAAGGAAGTCGCCGGTGAGGATCGCGATCGCGTTGCCCCATCGGGCGTTGGCCGACGCGGCCCCCCGGCGTACGGGCGCTTCGTCCATGACGTCGTCGTGATACAGCGTGGCCAGGTGCGTGAGCTCGACCACGGCACCGGCGAGCACCACCTCGTCCGCGCCGCCGTCACCGAGCTGCGCTACCAACGCGGTCAGCATCGGCCGGAAGCGCTTGCCTCCCGCGTCGACCAGATGCCGAGCCGTCTCCGCCAGCACCGGGTCGGCGGAGAACACGGCATCGCGGAGCCGCGCCTCGACCCGGTCCACGACCGTGCGCACCGATTCTTCGAGATCGGGGTCACCGAACAGTCCCGGTTCACCGAACGTAACGCCGTTCCGGCCCTCCACCCCCGCCCAGCCACCCGTGACGTCGACCCCGGCTGGCGCCGGCCCACCGGTCGTGGCGTCCTCGTTCCTGTCCACGCAACCACGATGACACACGGAGAGCGGCATTGGTCGCACACCCTGCCCGGCGCGGCCGGGCGTCATCCGACCTCACGCACAGTTGGCCGGTTGGTTACTGAAGGAATACGGCAGCGTCCTGGGCCAGGTCGAGGACGGGAGCCGGGTAGACGCCGAGGGCGAGCGTGGCGACCACGCCGACCCATACGGCGGTCCAGGTGAGGGTGCCCCCCTCGGCGACCACGGGCGCGTTCTCGGCTGGTTCCGACAGCCACATCATCACCACGACCCGCAGGTACGGGAAGGCGAGGATCATGCTCGTCACGATGCCCGCGATGACCATCGCGATCTGCCATGGCCCGTTCGACCCGAGGGCCGCGCCGAAGACCGCGAACTTGCTCATGAAGCCGCTGGTCAGCGGAATGCCGGCGAACGCGAGCAGGAGGAAGGTGAACAGGCCCGCGACGACCGGCGAACGCCGGCCGAGACCGGCCCACCGGCTCAGGTGCGTGGCCTCCCCGTCCTCGTCACGGACCAAGGAGACGATGGCGAATGAAGCGATGACCGTGAATCCGTAGGCCGCCAGGTAGAACATCGACGAGGACACCCCGTCGGCGGTGAAGGCGAGCACACCGACGAGCAGGTACCCCGCGTTGGCGATGGAGGAGTAGGCCAGCAGCCGCTTGATATCGGTCTGGGTCACCGCGAGGATCGCGCCGACGAGCATGGTGAGGATCGCGACGGTGCCGATCACTGGCTCGATGTCCCAGCGCACCCGATCCAAGGCCACGTAGAGGATCCGCAGCAGCGCACCGAATGCGGCCACCTTCGTGCACGCCGCCATGAGCGCCGTAATGGGGGTCGGGGCGCCCTGGTAGACGTCGGGCGTCCACACGTGGAACGGCACCGCGGCGACCTTGAACAGCAGCGCGACGGCGATCAGGGCGATGCCGCCGAAGAGCAGCAGCGGGCTCTGGTCGGAGCCGAGCGCTGCGGCGTGGATGCCCCCGAGCGAGACCGTCCCGGAGAAGCCGTACAGCAGGGCCATGCCGAAGATGAAGAAGGCGGAGGCGAACGCGCCGAGCAGGAAGTACTTGAGCGCCGCCTCCTGGCTGATGAGGCGGCGCCGGCGGGCGAGTGCGCAGAGCAGGTAGAGCGGCAGCGAGAAGACCTCGAGCGCCACGAACATCGTCAGCAGGTCGTTCGCCGAGACGAACAGCAACATCCCGCCGAGCGCGAACAGCGTCAGCGGAAACACTTCGGTGGCGCCGGACTCGCGGGCCTGCCGGCGATCAGCCTCGCCGCCAACCGGGATCGCGGCCCGCGCCACGAACGGCCCGCCGCGCTCCACTCGGCGCTCGCCGATCAGCAGCAGGACGACCATGCCGAGGACGACGATCGTGCCCTGCAAGAACAGCGTCGGACCGTCGATGGCGATGGCGCTGTCGGCCGTGAAGTGCTGCGTGGTGTTGTTCGCCGTGCGCACCACGGTCGCCAGTGCCGCGACGAGCGCGATCAGCGCCAACCAGAACTGGAGGAACGGTCGACTGCGGCGGGCCGCGAACGCCTCGACCAGTACGCCGAGGCAGGCCGCGCCGAGCAGGACCAGCATCGGCGCCAGGCCCAGGTAGTCCAGGTCGGGCACCGTGATGTCCAGCGCCACGTTCCCGGTGGGCGCCGGCGTGGCTGGGAGCATGATCGTCATGGTGCCTCCTGTGCCTCGGGCGCCGGGTCGGACCGGCCGACGTCCTGTATGGTCGCGGCCACCGCGGGGTTGATCACGTCGAGCAGGGGCTTGGGGTAGAAGCCGAAGAGCACGAGCAGCGCGACCAGCGGCGCGACGACAATGGACTCACGCAATGAAATATCCTTGCGCATGCGCGGGAAGTCGGGCAGGGTCGGGTTCATCGGGCCGTGCGTGGTGCGCTGCACCATCCACAGCACGTAGGCCGCGGCCAGGATGATGCCGACCGTCGCCACGACGGCGACCGCCCTGTTCACCGTGAAGGTGCCGAGCAGGACCAGGAACTCACTCGCGAACGGCCCTGTCCCCGGCATGGCCAGCGAGGCGAGGCCGGCGAAGAGCAGGATCCCGGCGAGGACCGGCAGCAGTTTGCCCGCACCGCCGAAGTCGGTCACCAGCGCCGAGCCGCGGCGGGCGACCAGCATGCCGACCACGAGGAACAGCAGGCCGGTGGCGAGGCCGTGGTTGACCATGTACAGCACCGCGCCGGACCCGGCCTGGGTGGTGAAGGCGAAGATGCCCACGCCGATGAAGCCGAAGTGGGCCACCGACGTGTAGGCGACCAGGCGCTTGAGGTCGTTCTGCCCCACCGCAAGTAGGGCGGCGTAGATGATACCGATCAGAGCGAGCGCGAGCGCCAACGGTGCGAAGTAGAGGGACGCCTCAGGGAACAGCGGCAGGCAGTAGCGCAGGATGCCGAAGGTGCCGACCTTGTCGAGCACGCCGACGAGCAGCGCCGCCGTTCCCGCAGGGGCCGCCCCACCGGCGTCGGGCAACCAGGTGTGGAACGGGAAGAACGGCGCCTTGATGGCGAAGGCGACGAAGAAGCCGAGGAACAGCCAGCGCCCGGCGGTGACCGACAGATCCGCGTCCGTCAGCGCCGCCCAGTCGAAGGTCCGCCCGCCCAGCACCCACAACCCGATGATGGCGGCGAGCATGAACATGCCGCCCACCAGCGAGTAGAGGAAGAACTTCACCGCCGCGTACTGCCGGCGGACGCCGCCGAACGAGCCGATGAGGAAGTACATCGGCACGAGCATGACCTCGAAGAAGACATAGAAGAGGAAGACGTCCGCGGCAGCGAAGACGCCGACCATCGTGCACTCGAGGGCGAGCAACAGGCTCAGATAGGCCTTCGCCGAGCGCTTGGCGGGCTGCCCGGTCTCGAGGGATGTCTCCTGCCAGGAGTAAATGATCACCAGCGGCACGAAGACGACGACGAGCGCGAGCATCACCAGGGCGATGCCGTCCACGGCGAAGGTGAAGCGCGCGTCCCAGGTGGAGATCCACGGATAGGACTCGCGCAACTGCAGCCGGGCGCCGTTCGTGTCGTAGGCGAGCCAGGCCGCGACACCGAGCCCGAGGGTGGCGAGTGAGAACAGCAGCGCGACGACCTTCGCCAGCCCGACCGCCGCCCGGGGTAGCAGCGCGACGACGATCGCGCCGACCAGGGGCAGGGCGGTCAGCAGGGTCAGGTAGGGAAACTCGGCGTCAGTCATGTCTCTCAGCCCAGCCGTACGACGAGGAATGCGATAGCCACGAGCAGCGCACCGCCCAACATGGACAGTGCGTAGGACCGCACGAACCCGGTCTGCGCTCGCCGGAGCCGGCCCGACCCGCCACCGACCAGGGCGGCGAGGCCGTTCACCAGCCCGTCGAGGCCCTTGTTGTCGAAGAAGACCAGGGCCCTGGTCAGGTAGGTGCCGGGCTTCTCGAAGACCGTCTCGTTGAACGCGTCCGTGTACAGGTTGCGGCGGGCGGCCCGGACGATCGGCCCCGCCGGCTGCTCGACCAGCGCGGTCCCGTTGCGGAACAACGCCCAGGCGCCCAGCGCCCCGAGCACGGTCACCCCGATGGAGAGCGCGGTGATCGCGCCGTGGCTGAGGTGGTGCGCCGGCTCGCCCTCAGGCGACCCCTCGAAGACCGGGGTGAGCCAGTCCGGAACTGACGTGCTCAGCAGCCACCCCGACGCGACCGACCCGCACGCCAGCAGGATCAGCGGGATCGTCATGATCGGCGGCGCCTCGTGCGGGTGCTCGATGTCATCGGTCCACCGCTTCGGGCCGTGGAAGGTGAGCACGAACAGCCGGGTCATGTAGAAGGCGGTGATGCCGGCGCCGAGGAGCGCCGCCATGCCGTAGAGCCAGCCGGTCCAGCCCGGCCGCTCGAACGCGGCCGCGATGATCGGCTCCTTGCTGAAGAAGCCCGACAGCGGTGGCATGCCGATGATGGCGAGCCAGGCGACGCCGAAGGTCACCCAGGTGATCCTCATGTACTTCCATAGGTCACCGAAGCGGCGAATGTCGACCTGGTCGTTCATGCCGTGCATCACCGACCCGGCCCCGAGGAACAGCCCGGCCTTGAAGAAGCCGTGCGCCAGCAGGTGGATCAGGGCGAGTGCGTAGGCGCCGCCACCGAGGCCGACGCCGAGGAACATGTAGCCGATCTGGGAGACGGTCGACCATGCCAGCACCCGCTTGATGTCGTCCTTGGCGCAGCCGATGATCGCCCCGATCACGAGCGTGATCGCCCCGACCGCGACCACGAACGCCTGCGCGGTCGGGTTCGCGTTGAAGATGGGGTTCGCCCGGGCGATGAGGTAGACACCGGCGGTGACCATGGTCGCCGCATGGATGAGAGCGGAGACCGGCGTTGGACCCTCCATCGCGTCCGGCAGCCAGGCCTGGAGCGGGATCTGGCCCGACTTGCCGCAGGCGCCGATGAGCAGCAGCAGGCCCAGGGCGAGCGTCACTCCGCTGGACAACCGCGAGACACCCTCGGCGACGCCGGTGTAGTCGACCGTTCCCAGGGTGGCGAACATCAGGAATATGGCGATCACCAGCCCCGCGTCGCCGACGCGGTTCATGAGGAACGCCTTCTTGCCCGCCGTGGCGGCGCTGTTGCGCGTGTACCAGAACGAGATCAGCAGGTAGGACGCGAGACCGACGCCCTCCCAGCCGAAGTAGAGCATCACGTAGTTGTTGCCCAGCACGAGCAGCAACATCGCGGCGACGAACAGGTTGAAGTAGCCGAAGAACGTCCGGCGGCCGGGATCGCTGGCCATATAGCCGACCGCGTAGAGGTGGATGAGGAAGCCCACGCCCGTGATGAGCAGCACGAAGACGGCCGCCAACGGGTCAAGGAGCAGCCCGAAGTCGACCCGCAGCGATCCCACATGTATGAACGGAAAAAGGTCGATCTCGGCCGCCCGGTCGTCGACCGGCCGGCCGCGCAGCTGGAAGAAGTAAATCAGCGCGAGCACGAACGCCGCGCCAACGCTGAGCACGCCGAGCCAGTGACCCCACCGGTCCGCCCGACGACCGAGCACGAGCAGGACCGCCGCGCTGGCGAGCGGGATCGCGATGAGCAACCAGAAGGAGGTCATGGGCGGGCCATCCGGGCGGGCGGAGCCGTGGGTGGGAGCGTGCTGAGCGTGGGCGGGATAAGTGTCATTGTGGGGGCCTCAGTACTTCAGCAGGTTCGCGTCGTCGACGCTCGCCGAGCGCCGGGTACGGAAGATCGACATGATGATGGCGAGGCCGACCACGACCTCGGCGGCAGCCACCACCATGACGAAGAACGCCATGATCTGGCCGTCGAGCGTGCCGTTCATGCGCCCGAACGTGACCAGGGCCAGGTTCGAGGCGTTCAGCATCAACTCGATGCACATGAAGAGAACGATCGCGTTCCTGCGGATCAGCACACCAACCGCGCCGATCGTGAACAGGATCGCGGCGAGCACGACGTAGTAGCCAGGCTGCACGGTCGGCCTACCTCTCTGCGCCCTCGGGGCGCCCGATGGCGGACGCGGTGGAGCCCTGCTTGCCGAAGGCCGTCGCGGTGCCCTTGGGCGCGGACTCGGCCTCGGTCAGCTCACGCTTGGGCAGGATCTGGGGGATGCTGCGCTCCGAGTCCCGACCGTCGGGGAGCCGACCCGGCGTGGCCACCGAGTCCGAGGTGGCGTAGACGCCCGGCCCGGCCTTCGGACCGGGGTAGTTGCCGGGCAGGAACCGCGCCCGCATCCGGTCCGGCTGGGTCGTCTTCTGCTCCTTCCGCCGCTCGATATGGGCCAGGATCATCGCCCCGATCGCCGCGGTGATCAGCAGGGCGCCGGTGACCTCGAACGCGAAGATGTACCGGGTGAACAGGATGGCCGCGAGACCCTGCACGTTGCCCTCGGCGTTGGCGGCGGCCAGACCCTCCGCCGGCCGCCCCGACAGCGCCCGGTAGAAGGCGGTCGCCACCAGGGCCGCGAACCCGATGCCGAGCAGGATGGCCGCGACCCGCTGGCCGCGTAGCACCTCGATGAGCGAGTCGCTGGCGTTGCGTCCCACGAGCATGAGCACGAACAGGAACAGCATCATGATGGCGCCGGTGTACACGATGATCTGCGCCAGCCCGATGAACGGGCCCGACTGGACCACGTAGAAGACGCCCAGGCACATCATGACCAGGACCAGGAACATCGCGGAGTGCACCGCGTTGCGGGCGATCACCATGCCGAGGGCCGCGATCACGGCCAGCGGACCGAGGATCCAGAAGATCCACGCCTCACCCGTGGAGAGGACCTCCACCGCGAGCGTCGCGCTCATGTCGCCTCCACTGTGGACTTACCCGTCGAGGTCTGGGCGCGCTCAGCCCCGGCCGACGTGCCAGGATTCTCCATCGCACCGAGGTAGTAGTCCTTCTCCGAGTCGCCCAGCCACATCGGGTGCGGCGGGCGCTGCATGCCCGGCAGCAGGGGCGCGAGCAGCTGCTCCTTGGTGAAGATGAGGTCCTGCCGGTTGTCCCGGGCCAGCTCGTACTCGTTGCTCATCGTCAGCGACCGCGTCGGGCACGCCTCGATGCACAGCCCGCAGAAGATGCAGCGCGCGTAGTTGATCTGATAGATCGACGCGTAGCGCTCCCCGGGCGAATAGCGCGCCTCCTCGGTGTTGTCCGCGCCCTCCACGTAGATCGCGTCCGCCGGGCAGGCCCACGCGCACAGCTCGCAGCCGATGCACTTCTCCAGCCCGTCGGGATGGCGGTTGAGGATGTGCCGGCCGTGGTAGCGCGGCGCCGCGATCGGGTGCTCGAAGGGGTACTTCGTCGTCACCACCTTGCGGAACATGTGCGAGAAGGTGACTCCGAACCCCTTGACCGCATCGGTCACACCCATGTTGCCTCCTCCGCGGAGGGACGTGCGTCGTCTCTCACGTCACCCCTCCGTCCCATCGGTGTCGCTCCCGGGCACGTTGGCAGGTTGGCGCTCGGCGACGACCCGGCGGGCCCGCGGACTCGGCGGCACGGTGAGGTCGACCGGCGGCACCGGGAAGCTGCCCGTGGGCCGCGCCGCGACCTGCTCGGCCACGGTCCGCCGGCGCTCGGTCGAGCGGGCCGGCCAGAGCAGGGCGAGGAGCAGGATCGTCACCACCAGACCGCCGATGAACAGCCACCGGGTGCCCGACCCGGTGCCTTCGCGCCCGGCGACCCGTACGCCACCGAGCAGCAGGATCCAGGCCAGGTTGATCGGCAGCAGCACCTTCCACCCGAACCGCATGAACTGGTCGTAGCGCAGGCGAGGCAGGGTGCCGCGGACCCAGACGAAGAGGAACAGCAGCCCGATCACCTTGATGAGGAACCACAACAGCGGCACCCAACCGCTGTTCGCCCCGTCCCACAGCGAGATCGGCCACGGTGCTCGCCAGCCACCGAGGAACAGCGTCACGGTCGCGGCCGAGTAGGTGAGCATGGCCACGTACTCGGAGAGCATGTAGAGCAGGAACTTGATCGAGCTGTACTCGGTCATGTAACCGGCCACCAGCTCGCTCTCCGCCTCGGGCAGGTCGAACGGTGCCCGGTTCGTCTCGCCGAAGGCCGCGATCACGAAGATGGCGAAGCTCGGCAGCAGCAGCAGCGCGTACCAGGACGGACCGGTTGGGTGCCAGCCCGCGATGTCCCAGGACGCGCGGTCGTTGCCCGCCTGGGCCGCCACGATGCCCGACGTCGACATCGTCCCCGCGGTCATAAAGACCGCCACAATGGACAGTCCCATCGCGACCTCATACGAGATCACCTGTGCCGACGAGCGCAGGCCGCCGAGCAGCGGGTACGTCGACCCAGAGGCCCAGCCGCCGAGGACGAGTCCGTACACCCCGACGGCGGAGCAGGCGAGCAGCACGAGCACCGCGACCGGGACGTCGGTCACCTGCAGCGCCGTCTGATGGCCGAAGATGCTCACCGCCGGCCCGAACGGGATGATGGACAGCGCCGTCAGCGCGAAGATCGCCGAGATCGTCGGCGCGAAGAAGAAGACCACCTTGTCCGCCGTGCGGGGCAGCATGTCCTCCTTGAGCATGCCCTTGATGCCGTCGACGAGCGTCTGCAGCAGGCCGAACGGGCCGACCTGGTTGGGCCCGAGCCGCACCGCCATCCGCGCCACGACGCGGCGCTCGAACCACACCCCGAGCACGGTGCCGATCGCCCCGAAGACGAACGCGACCACGACCTTGATGAGCGTCAGCCACCACGGGTCGTGCCCGAAGGTGTCGAGCGTCGGATCGGTTGCCAGCACGCCCGCGAACATCACGCCTCCCCCTCCCGGGCCACCGTCACCACGGCTCCCGAGCCGACACCCAGTGCGCGGCGCACGCCCGCGCCGCGCGGATTGGTCGGCAGCCAGACGACACCCGTGGGCATCTCCGTGATCGCCGCCGGCAGCGTGAGCCACCCGCGGTCGCTCGAGATCCGCACGAGGTCGCCGTCGGCGACGTCGCCGAGCATGGCGGCGGTCCGCTTCGACAGGCGGACGACCGGCGGCCGTGCAGTTTGCCGCAGGATGTCGTCCCCGTCCAGGCCTCGGCCAGCGTCGATGAGTTCGGCCCACGTCGCGAGCACCGCGCGAGCGGCTCCGGGCGCGACCGCCGGGTCGAGCGCGGCCGCCGCCACCGCGGAGACGCCCGGGCCGACCTGCGGCGCGGGCGCTCGCAGCGCCGCCGTCCGGGCCAGGACGCGTAGCTCACGGCGGATGCTGCCGACGTCCTTGCAGCCGATCTCGACACCCATCTCGCTGGCCAGCGCGTCGAGCACCCGCCCGTCCGCCATCGCCGTGGTCTCCAGCACGGTGGCGAAGGAGCGCAGGCGTCCCTCCCAGTTGAGGAAGGTGCCGGCCTTCTCCACCACCGGGGCGACCGGCAGCACCACGTCGGCCCGGTCGGTCACCGACGAGGCCCGGACTTCGAGCGACACCAGGAAGCCCACATTGGACAGTGCCTGGTCGGCCAGCGCCGGGTCGGCCAGGTCGTCGATGTCGACGCCGGCGACGACCAGTGCGCGCAGTTCGCCCGCCGCGGCGACCGCGATGATCGCGTCGGTGTCGCGACCCGGGATCGCGGGGATGGTCTCCGGTGGCAGGCCCCAGGCCCGTTCCAACTCGCCCCGGCCGACGGTGTCGGTCACCGGCCGCGCCCCGGGCAGCAGGTTCGGCAGGCAGCCGGCGTCGACCGCACCCCGGTCACCGGCGCGCCGCGGGACCCAGGCGAGCTTGCACCCGGTCTGCTCCGTTACCCGGGCGGCCGCCGACAGGCCGCCGCGCACCTGCGCCAGCCGCTCTCCGACGAACAGGATGGCCCCGGGCCGGCTCAGCGCCGCCCGCACATCCTCCGATCCGAGGGCCGTCGCCTCCTCACCCGGCGCCGTCGCCAGCACAGTAGCTCCGACCTTCTGCAGGCCCCGGGTCGCGAACGGCGCCACGGCGGTCACCGCGAGGCTCTTCTTGCGGCGGGCCTTGCGCAGGCGCAGGAACAGGATCGGGCACTCGTCCTCCGCCTCCAGACCGGCCAGCACCACCGCGGGGGCACTGTCCACATCGGAGTACGTCACGTCGACGACTCCGACGACACTGCTGGCCAGGAACGCCGCCTCCTCGCCGCTGCCGGCGTGGCCGCCGGGATCGATCGGGCGGGCCCGGAAGTCGATGTCGTTGGTGCGAAGCACCGCGCGGGCGAGCTTGGCGTAGGCGTACGCGTCCTCGACGGTGAGCCGGCCTCCGGTGAGCACCGCGACACCGGCCCGCCCGGCCTCCGCGCCCGTAACGCTGCCCACTGCGGCCCGCAGGCCGTCGGCCGCGACCCGCAGCGCCTCCGGCCAGCTCGCCTCGCGCAGCGTCCCCGTGCGGGAATCGCGGACCAGTGGTGTGGTCAGGCGGTCGGCGGCGGTGAAGTACTGGAAGCCGAACCGTCCCTTGTCGCAGTCCCACTCCTCGTTCACGGCCGGTTCGTCGCCGGCGAGGCGGCGCATCACCTTGCCGCGGCGATGGTCGGTGCGCTGGGCACACCCCGCCGAGCAGTGCTCGCACATGCTGGGCGAGCTGACGAGATCGAAGGGCCGCGCGCGGAACCGGTACTGGGCGCCGGTGAGTGCACCGACAGGGCAGATCTGCACTGTTTTGCCCGAGAAGTAGGAGTTGAACGGCTCCGGCGAGCCGAGCAAGCCGAAGGCCGAGGTGTCCACAGTGCCGATCTGCTCGTCGGCCGACCGCTCCATCAGGTCGATGAACTTATCACCGGCGATCTCCTCCGAGAACCGGGTGCAGCGCTGGCACAGCACGCACCGTTCCCGGTCGAGGAGTACCTGGGCCGAGATGTTGATGGGCTTCTGGTACTCCCGCTTCTGCTCGACGAACCGGCTGTCGGCGCGGCCGGTGGACATCGCCTGGTTCTGCAGCGGGCACTCGCCGCCCTTGTCGCACATCGGGCAGTCGAGCGGGTGGTTGATGAGGAGGAGTTCCATGATCCCCTCCTGCGCCTTCTGGGCGACCGGAGAGGTGAGCTGCGTACGCACGACCATGCCGTCCGCGACCGGCTGGGTGCAGGCGGCGACCGGCTTGCGCTGCCCCTCCACCTCGACCAGGCACTGCCGGCACGCCCCGGCCGGGTCGAGCAGCGGGTGGTCGCAGAACCGCGGGATCTCGATGCCGTACCGCTCGGCCGTACGGATGAGCAGCTCACCCTTGGGCGCCGTCACCTCGACCCCGTCGAGCGTCACGGTCACCTCGTCGGCCTTCGCCGCCGGCTTGGCTACTTCAGAGGTCATCAGCACCGGCCTTTCGTTTGCGGCGGCGGGGCTCGCTGCGCGGGCTCACCGGTGCGCCCCTACCAGTTGCTTGGGCGACAGCTTGGGCGCTGTCCGGCCCTCGATGTAGTCCAGGTAGTCCTGCTTGAAGTACTTCATCGAGGACTGCACCGGGCTGACGGCGCCGTCGCCGAGGCCGCAGAACGCCCGGCCCAGGATGTTGTCACAGGTGTCGAGCAGTGTCTCCAGATCCTCGTGCGTGCCCTGGCCCGAGAGGATCCGCTGGTACGTCCGCACCATCCAGTAGTTGCCCTCGCGGCACGGCGTGCACTTGCCGCACGACTCGTGCTCGTAGAACTTCAGCCACCGGTAGGTGGCGTAGACCGGGCAGTCCTGCTGCGAGAAGATCTGCGTCGCGGTGGTGCCCAGGATCGAGCCAGCCGCCGCCACGCCCTCGAAGTCCAGCGGTACGTCCAGGTGCTCGGCGGCGAGCAGCGGCGTCGACGACCCACCCGGCGTCCAGAAGCGCAGCTCGTGCCCGGGCTGCATACCGCCGGCGAGCTCGATGAGCTCCCGCAAGGTGATGCCCATCGAGCACTCGTACTGGCCCGGGTTGACGATCCGTCCCGACATCGAGTAGATCATCGGACCGGACGACTTCTCGGTGCCCATGGACTTCCACCACGCCGCGCCGCCCCGCACGATGGGCGGCACGCTCGCGATGGTGCCGACGTTGTTCACCACGGTCGGGCAGGCGTACAGGCCGTGCGTGGCCGGGAACGGCGGGCGCAGCCGCGGCTGACCCCGGTAGCCTTCCAGCGAGTCCAGCAGCGCGGTCTCCTCGCCACAGATGTAGGCGCCCGCTCCACTGTGGACAAGCACGTCGAGGCTGAACGACTTGCCGAGGATGTTCTTGCCGAGGTAGCCGGCCGAGTAGGCCTCCTGCACCGCGCTGCGCAGCCGCCGAGCCGCGTTCACGGCCTCGCCACGGACGGAGACGAAGGCCCGGGCGGCGCGGATGGCATACGAGGCGATGATGATGCCCTCGATCAGCGCGTGGGGGTCGTGCGTCATGAGGGGCAGGTCTTTGCAGGTGCCCGGCTCGCCCTCGTCCGCGTTGACCACGAGGTAGTGCGGCTTGCTGTCGTTCTGCGGGATGAAGCCCCACTTCATGCCGGCGGGGAACCCGGCCCCACCCCGGCCCCGCAGACCCGACTCCTTGATGAGCGCGATCAGCTCGTCCGGGTGGGCGGCGAGCGCCTTGCGCATCGCGCGATACCCGTCAAGGCGTTCATATGTATCGAGGCGCCAGGCGTCGGGTTCGAGCCAGCGCCGGGTGAGCACCGGCGTCAGCTTCGCCAGCACCTCCGGCCTCGGGGTCGTCATGCCGTTCCTCCGTCGCTGACGATGCCCGGCCTTGCCAGCTCGCTGTGCGCGCTCACTGGCCCGCCCCTCTCTCCGGGACGATCGGGGTCGTGGAGTCGAATGCGGGGGCGGCGATCCCGTTGGCCTGCGCCAGCCGCAGCCCGGCGACGGTGGGCTCGCCGACCACGCCGTCGGCGAGGGCCTCGGGCCGGTCCTCGTCGTAGCCGGCGAGCTGCCGGGAGATCTCCCGGAGCGTGCACAGCCGGGCGCCGCGGGTCGGCGTCGGCCGCTCGCCGTCCTGGAGGCTCCGCACGAGCTCGACCGCGCCCTCGGGGGTGACCTTGTCGAAGAACTCGTAGTTGACGGTGAGCACCGGACCGTAGTCGCAGGCGGCCAGACACTCGGCGTGCTCGAGCGTGATCTTCCCATCCGACGTGGTCTCGTTGTGTCCCGCGCCGAGGTACTCCGAGAGCTCATCGAAGACCGTCTGGCCGCCGAGGACGTCACACATCGTGTTGGTGCAGACGCTGACCAGGAAGTCGCCCGCTGGCTCGCGCTTGTACATGGTGTAGAAGGACGCCACCGCGGCCACCTCGGCCCGGTTGAGGTTGAGCTGCGTCGCGCAGAACCCGATGCCGTCCGGCGACACGTAACCTTCGTGTGCCTGTACCAAGTGCAGCAGCGGCAGCAGCGCCGAGCGGGTCCGGTCGGCAGGGTAGCGGTCGATGATCTCCTTCGCCGCCCTGCGCACCTCGTCGGGGAAGTTCTCGCCCGTGCCGGTGAGCACCGTCGGAAGGCCCATCGGCACGCCGGGAATATCAGCCACTATTCGCCTCCGCGGGAAGAAGTACGTCGGCAATGCCTGCTGCCGCCTCCGCGGGAAGAAGTACGTCGGCGGGCACTATCGATCACATCCACCCATGACCGGGTCCAGCGAGGCGCCGCCGGCGATGACGTCCGCGATGAGGCCGCCCTCGGCCATCGCCGGGATCGCCTGCAGGTTGATGAAGCTGGGCTCGCGGAAGTGGACCCGATACGGCCGGGTGCCACCGTCGGAGACCACGTGCGCCCCGAGCTCCCCGCGCGGGCCCTCCATCGGCACATAGACCTGACCTGGCGGTACGCGGAACCCCTCGGTGACCAGCTTGAAGTGGTGGATCAGGGACTCCATCGACTGCCCCATGATCTTCGCCACGTGCTGGAGCGAGTTGCCGAGGCCATCCATGCCGAGCGCGAGCTGCGCCGGCCAGGCGATCTTCCTGTCCGCCACCATCACCGGCCCGGGCTTCAGACGGTCCAGGCACTGTTCGATGATCTTCAGTGACTCCCGGATCTCGGCGAGCCGCACCTGGTAGCGGCCCCAGACATCGGAGGTGGTCGCGGTCGGCACGTCGAACTCGTACGTCTCGTACCCGCAGTAGGGCGCCGCCTTGCGCAGGTCCCAGGCCAGCCCGGTCGCGCGCAGCACCGGCCCGGTCACCCCGAGCGCGATGCAGCCCGTGACGTCGAGCATCGCGACACCCTGGGTCCGCTGCTGCCAGATCGGCTGGCCCGAGAGCAGGTTCTCGTACTCCTTGAGCTTGCGCGGCATCAGCTTGAGGAAGTCGCGGATCTTGGTGATCGCCTCGGGCAGCACGTCCTGCGCGACCCCGCCCGGGCGGACGTACGCCATGTTCATCCGCAACCCGGAGACCATCTCGAAGATCTCGAGGATGTACTCGCGCTCCCGGAAGCCGTAGAGCATCATGTTGATCGCGCCGAGCTCCAGGCCGGTTGTGCCGAGCCAGACCAGGTGCGAGGCGATCCGGTTGAGCTCCATCATGAGCACCCGGATGACCGTCGCCCGCTCGGTGATGTCGTCGGTGATGCCGAGCAGCCGCTCCACCGCGACGCTGTACACGGTCTCGTTGAAGATCGGTGCCAGGTAGTCCATCCGGGTGACGAACGTCGACCCCTGCACCCACGTGCGGTACTCGAGGTTCTTCTCGATGCCGGTGTGCAGGTAGCCGACGACCAGCCGGCACTCGGTGACGGTCTCCCCCTCGAGCTCGAGGATCAGCCGCAGCACACCGTGCGTCGACGGGTGCTGCGGACCCATGTTCACCACGATCCGCTCGTCGTGCAGCGGGTCGGTACCACCGATGACCGTGTCCCAGTCGCCGCCGGTGACCGTGAAGACCTTGCCCTCGCTCGTCTCGCGCGCGGTCGCGTACGTCACTGGTAGGACCTCCTCCGGTCGGGCGGCGGGATCTCGGCGCCCTTGTACTCCACCGGGATGCCACCGAGCGGGTAGTCCTTGCGCTGCGGGTAGCCCTCCCAGTCATCCGGCATCAGGATCCGGGTCAGGTTGGGGTGGCCCTCGAAGACGACGCCGAACATGTCGTACGCCTCCCGTTCCTGCCAGTCCGCGGTCGGGTAGACGCTCGTGACGCTGGGCACATAGGGGTGCTCGGCGGTCACGGCGACCTCCAGCCGCACCCGCCGGCGGTAGGTCATCGACGTCAGGTGGTACGCCACGTGCAGCCGGCGCTCCTCCCCGCCGAGATAGTCCACAGCGGACACCGATGAGCACAGCTCGAACCGCAGTGCCTCGTCATCGCGCATGGCCCGGCACACGTCGGCGATGCGCTCCGGGACGATGTAAAGGGTCAGCTCGTCGCGGTCAACGACGACCTTCTCGATGGCGTCGTCGAACCCGGGGAAGGCCTCCTCGAGCGCGTCGCAGACATCGTCGAAGTAGCTGCCGTAAGGCCGAGCCGCGCCCGTGACGACCGAGCGCCGCCGGACCAGCTTGCCGAAGCCGGACGTGTCGCTCGTACCGTGGACGCCGAACATGCCGCGACCGGCCGGACTGGCCGGCGGAAGCTCGGCGGCCGCGCCCCCGGTCGCGCCGATCGGTGGGGAGTCCACCGGAACCGAACCGGGGACGGTGGCCGGAGTCCCGGTCGTCGGGTCCCCACTAGAGGTGCTACTCACTGAGCCCCCTTTTGTTCGCAACGCAGCTACGTTGCTCGCGACTGCGGGGCTCGCTGGCGCTCGCTCCTCGCGCTCGCGGCTGAGACTCGCGAGCTTCGCTCCTCGTGCTCACCGGAGCCCGCCTTTCGTTCGCGATTGCGGGGCTCGCTGGCGCTCGCTCCTCACGCTCACCATCGCCCACCTCCTTGGAGGTGGCGACCGTCGGCCATCCAGTTCTCGATGCGCAGTTGCTCCTCACGACCTTCACGCACCGCCTTCTCCCATTGCCGGCGCCGCTGCGGGTCGGACCGGTACGAGGATGGCATCGCACCCGGGGCAACCAGCGGCAGCTCCCCGCGCTCGCGCCGCTCGTCGAGCATCTTCCGTCCGCCGGCACCCATCGGTTCGTAGAGGATCTTCTCGCGCAGCTTGAGGATCGCGTCGATGAGCATCTCCGGCCGAGGCGGGCATCCAGGCAGGTACATATCGACTGGCACGACGTGATCGACGCCCTGCACGATGGCGTAGTTGTTGAACATCCCGCCGCTGGTGGCGCAGACGCCCATGGAGAGCACCCACTTGGGCTCGGCCATCTGGTCGTAGATCTGGCGCAGCACGGGGGCCATCTTCTGGCTCACCCGGCCGGCGACGATCATGAGGTCCGCCTGGCGGGGTGAGGCGCGGAAGACCTCCATCCCCCACCGGCCAAGGTCGTAGTGCGGGGCGCCGGCCGCCATCATCTCGATGGCGCAGCAGGCCAGGCCAAACGTCGCCCCCCAGGTGGAGGACTTGCGCGCCCAGTTGATGACCCGCTCGACGCTGGTCAGCAGGATTCCGGCGGGCAGCTTCTCTTCCAGTCCCATGGCGTCAGTCCCAGTCCAGTCCGCCGCGCCGCCATACATAGACGTACGCGATGAGCACGGTGGCGATGAAGAGCAGCATCTCGACGAAGCCGAATAGCCCGAGTTGGTTGAAGGTGACCGCCCACGGGTACAGGAAGATGATCTCGATGTCGAAGATGATGAACAACATCGCGACGATGAAGAACCGGATCGGGAACCGCCCACCGCCGACCGGCTCAGGCGACGGCTCGATGCCGCACTCGTACGCCTCCAGCTTCGCCCGGTTGGGGCGCCTCGGGCCGACGAGCTGGGAGACGCCAACCGAGCCGAGCGCGAACGCGGCCGCGAGCCCGAGCAGGAAAAGTATGGGAACGTATGCGGAGAGCGGTCCAGACATGATCTGACGCCTGCCTCGTCCTTCCAGTCGTGGGGCCGGATGGCCCCATTCACCCTATTCCTTACGGTATGTCGTGCATCTAGACCCGACTCATACCGCCGGTACCACCCGGGTCATTGCGTGGATCATCCGGTCCGTGAGGTCGCCGCCCTTTGGCTCGTAGAGGTTCGCGAGGAGCTTGAGCACAAACCGCATGGCGATCGGATGCGGCAGACCGTGTTTGGTCGCAAACCGCATGATCTCAGGCCGCCCGATGAGCTTCACGAACCACCCACCGAGCCGGTAGTAGCCGCCGTACCGGGCTCTCAGCTCGGCCGGGTAACGCTGCAGCGCTCGCTCGCGCCGCTCCAGGTCCGGTTCGGCCAGCGCCTGCACCGCCGCCTCGGCCGCCAGCGCCCCGGACTCCATCGCGTACGCGATCCCCTCGCCGTTGAAGGGATTGACCATCCCGCCTGAGTCGCCGACCAGCATCACCCCATTGGTGTAGTGCGGAACCCGGTTGAACCCCATCGGCAGAGCGGCGCCCTGGACCATCCCCTCGGCGGTCTCCTCGCGGAGATCCCACTCCTCCGGAGTGCCGGCCATCCAGTCCAGCAGCATCTGCCGATAGTTGGTGTGGCCGAACTCCGCTGACGAGTTGAGGATGCCGAGGCCGACGTTGACCCGGCCGTCACCCATGCCGAATATCCACCCGTACCCGGGCAGCAGCTGGCCGGTTGTGTCCGGTCCGCCCGCGGTCTGCCCGCCCCTGGCCTTGCCGCGCAGCTCCAGCCACGACTCCAGGTAGTCGTCGTTGTGGCGCGGGCTGCGGTAGTACCGCCGCACGGCGACGCCGAGCGGCCGATCGGAGCGCTTGCCGATGCCCAACGCGAGCGGGAGCCGGCCCGAGACGCCGTCCGCCGCGATGACGACCGGCGCCCGGAAGCTCTGCGGCTCCTTCTCCGGCCCGATCACCGCATCGACCCCGACCACTCGGCCCGTCCGGTCGTCGAAGACCGGGCGGGTGACGTTCGTGCCCGTGCAGAGCTTTACCCCCGCGTCCTGGGCGGTGACGGCGAGAAGCTCGTCGAGGTCCAACCGGGTCCGGGTGAGCCCGTAGTTCGGGAAGGTCGCCAGGTCCGGCCAGTCGAGTTCGAGGGTCACCCCGCCACCGATAACGCGAAGCCCCCGGTTGCGCATCCAGCCGGGGGCCGAAGGATCTATCCCCATCGCCACGATCTGCTTGACCGACCGTGGCGTGAGCCCGTCCCCACAGACCTTCTCGCGCGGGAACTCCGCCTTCTCCAGCAGGAGTACGGAGGCGCCGTGGCGGGCGAGGTGGTAAGCGGCCGCGGAGCCGCCTGGTCCGGCCCCGACGACGATGACGTCGGCGTCGGTGACGTCCGTTCGCCCGCCGCTGCCAAAACCGTTACCGCTGGTCCCCACGAGTCACCTCCCACCGACCCGCCTCACGCGGTCGCCCCGCGGTGCACCCGTCGGTGTGCGCGAGGCCCGCACGGCGCTCGTGAAAGTCTTCACAAGCTCGACGCGGTGAGTCTAGAACCGCATCGCTCCGGACCCACTTCTTAGGTTGCCCTAACCTGCGCGTCATCCAGGGACCTGCCTTCAGGAGCGGGTGGCGCGGTGGATGGCGACGACGCCGCCGGTGAGGTTCCGCCACCCCACCGACGTCCAGCCTGCCCCCGCGATGACGGCGGCAAGGTCCGTTTGCGGGGGCCAGGCACGGATCGACTCGGCAAGGTACACGTAAGCGTCGGGATTCGAGGCGACCCGGCGGGCGACCGCCGGCAACGCCGCCATCAGATAACCGAGGTACACCCGCCGGAACACCGCATTCGTCGGCGCGCTGAACTCGCAGACCACGAGCCGGCCGCCCGGCCTCGTCACCCGCGCGAGTTCGGTCAGGCCGGCGGTGGGGTCGACAAAGTTCCGCAGTCCAAACGAGACGGTCACCGCGTCGAACGTGGCGTCCGGGAAGGGCAGCGCCAGGGCATCGGCCGCGAGCAACGCAACCCCGGGCCGGGCCGTGTGTCCTACCTGGAGCATGCCGAGCGACAGGTCGGCCCCCACCACCAGCGCGCCCGACCGCGCCAGCTCCTCAGTGGACACGCCGGTCCCGGCGGCCACGTCAAGGCACCGCTCGCCCGGTGCCAGGCCCAGCGCGGACCTGGTCGCCCGTCGCCAGGCCCGGTCGCGGCCGAACGAAAGGACCGTGTTCGTGCGGTCGTACCGCCGGGCTACCCCGTCGAACATGGCCGCGACCTCGCCCGGCTGCTTGCCCAACGACGCTCGGCTCGAACGCTCCGGCCGCGAGGCTCCGCTTGACCGCTCTGGCCGCGAGGCCGGACTCACGACGCGACGACCGGCAGCGAACGTCGGCGTCGGGGCGGGGTGATGTTGGACGCGACGTGCGAGCGAACCCGGTCGTCGGTCGGGTCGTCGTCGGGCGTGTGGTGGACCCGAAGGTGCCGGTACAGGGTGTCGCGCTGGGCCGGGACTCGGCCCGCGGAGCGGATCAACGCGATCAGCTCGAACAGGTTCGACCGGTGCCGCGCCCCGGCCGAGGAGATGACGTTCTCCTCCAGCATGATCGAGCCGAGGTCGTCGACTCCCATGTGCAGCGACAGCTGCCCGACGTCCTTGCCCGTGGTGAGCCAGGACGACTGCAGGTGCGCCACGTTGTCGAAGAACAGCCGTGCCACCGCGACGAGCCGCAGGTACTCCAGCGTCGTGCACTGCGTCTTCCCGCGAAGGTGGTTGTTCTCCGGCTGGTACGTCCACGGGATGAACGCCCGGAACCCACCCGTACGGTCCTGGACGTCCCGAATCATACGAAGGTGCTCGATACGTTCGGCGTTCGTCTCACCCGTGCCCATCATCATGGTCGCGGTCGACTCGACGCCGAGGCCGTGCGCGACCTCCATTACCTCGAGCCACCGCTCGCCGGATTCCTTGAGCGGCGCAATCGCGCGGCGCGGTCGTGCCGGGAGCATCTCGGCGCCGGCACCCGCGATGGAGTCGAGGCCGGCGGCCTTGATACGCCGGATGGCGTCCTCAATGGACACGGACGAGACCTTGGCCATGTGCAGGATCTCGCTCGGCCCGATGGAGTGGATGACCAGCTCGGGATAGGCCGCCTTCACCGCTCCGAAAAGCGATTCGTAGTACGCCACGCCGTAGTCGGGGTGGTGTCCACCTTGGAGCATCACCTGCGTGGCACCGAGCTCGACCGCCTCGCCGCACCGGCGCAGGACCTCCTCGAGCGAGTGCGACCAGCCCTGCTCGTGCTTCGGCGGCCGGTAGAAGGCGCAGAACTTGCAGGCGGTCACGCACACGTTGGTGTAGTTGATGTTCCGGTCGATGAGATAGGTGACGATGCCGTCCGGGTACCGGCGCCGGCGAACGGCGTCGGCTGCCTCACCGAGCGGGTGCAGCGGCGCGTCGGTGTAGAGCAGAAGCGCCTCCTCGGCCGAGATCCGGCCCCCGTCCGCGGCCTGCTGGAGGATGTCGTCGAGGTGCGTCACGTGTCTGAGGTTACCGCCGGTGTCGCCGTCCCCCGATGTCAGGCGGTCGTGTTGACGCGCTCCCACGCTCGCGGCAGCGGGACCGCAGGCGTCAGCACAGTGTCCTTGCATACACCGAAGGCGAGCCAGTGGATAGCTACACTATCCACTGGCCGGACGGGAGGACCGCGTGCGGATCGCCGAGTTGAGCAGCCGGAGCGGGACGAGCATCCCGACGATCAAGTACTACCTACGCGAGGGGCTGCTGGCCGCCGGCACGCCCACCGGCCGTAACCAGGCGGAGTACACCGGCGAACACGTCCGGCGCCTGCGCCTCATCCGGGCGCTCATCGACGTCGGCGGCCTCAGTGTCGCCGCCGCCCGCGACGTGCTGGCCGCCGTCGACCGCAGTGAGATCCCTGACAACGACGAACTCCGTGCCCTCGCCACCCGTGACGACGCCCCCCCTCGCCCCACCGCCCATGCCCTGCTGGGCACGGCTCATTACGCCCTGGACCGCGCACCCCGGCGCGACCGCGACGACCCCGAGTGGCGGGCGGCGCGGGACGAGGTCCTCTCCCACATACGGTCACGGGGCTGGCAGGTCGAAGAGAGGTCGCCGAACCTCGACCGGGCGGCCGATGCCGTGGCGGCGATGCGGGCCGTGGGTGCGGAGGACCTGCTCGACTGCCTGCCCGTCTACTTCGACGCCGCCCGCGAGATCGCGGCGCGGGAGGTCGACTCCGTGATCCGCCGCGGCGATCCCGCCCGCATGGTGGAGGGCGTGGTCACCGGCACGATCCTCGGTGAGAGCATCCTCGCCGCCGTCCGTCGCCTGGCCCACGAGCACACATCGGCCGTCCTGCTCGGCCGCGCGCCGTAGGGTGGGAACCCATGGACATGAGGTACCGGCGGCTCGGCCACTCCGGGTTGGCCGTGTCCGTCGTGGGTCTGGGCTGCAACAGCTTCGGGCGGCGCATCGACAAGGCCCAGACGCAGGCGGTCGTCGACGCCGCCATCGACGCCGGCATCAGCCTGTTCGACACCTCGGACACCTACGGCGACCCGGCGGGCGCGTCCGAGGACCTGCTCGGTGCGGCGCTGCGGGCCAACGGCCGCCGCGACGACGTCCTCGTCGCTACGAAGTTCGGCAATCCCATGTCCGGGGCGAACGGGCCTGACTGGGACGCCCGGGGGTCGCGGCGCTACATCGTCCGCGCGGTGGAGGCGTCGCTGCGTCGGCTCGGCTCCGACTACATCGACCTCTATCAGATCCACCGCCCCGACCCGCTGACCCCGATCGCGGAGACCCTCGCCACGCTCGACGACCTGGTCCGGGCCGGAAAGGTGCGCTACGTCGGCTCCTCGAACTTCACCGGCTGGCAGGTCGCCGACGCGGCCTGGAGCGCGCGTACGGCCAACCTCACCGCGTTCATCAGCGCGCAGAACGAGTACTCCCTGGTCGAGCGGGACGTGGAGGCCGACCTGGTGCCGGCGTGCCAGGCGTACGGCGTGGGACTGCTGCCCTACTTCCCGCTCGCCAACGGGCTGCTCACCGGCCGGTACCGACGTGAGCGGATCCCGGAGGGGTCCCGCCTCTCCCAGGACCGGTACGCCGGGTACCTCGCCAAGGCGCCCTGGGACGCGATCGACGCCATCGCCGGGTTCGCCGAGGAGCGGGGACTGTCCATGGTGGACGTCGCCATCGGCGCTCTCGCCGCGAAGCCGGCCGTCAGTTCCGTGATCGCCGGCGCCACCTCACCCGAGCAGGTCCGCGCCAACGCCGCCGCCGGAGCCTGGGTCCCGACCGACGCGGAGTTGGCCGACCTGGACGCTCGCACCGCCCTCGGTTAGCCGCCTCGCGCGCACCCCGACCGCCGGCCGCGGGTGCTTCGACGTGCGACCCGACCGCATATTCGTCAAGATGAGACCCATCCGGAGCGGTCGCGGGTTCGAACAACCCGCATGAGGCCATCTCGTAACCGAGCGGTGAGGTCGAGCCGCGCTTCCGGAGCGCTTTCGGTCGTGGCGAGCTGGGGAGAGGCGGCGCGAGTGAGTACTCGATCCGACCGGGAAGGCGGTGTGGGCTGGGCGGAGCCGGCCGGGCCTGCCGCCGAGCCCGCGGATGACCTGCTGCGACGAGTGGCCCGCGGCGACGAGGCGGCCTTCCGCTCCCTCTACGAGTTGCTTTCCCCCCGGGTGTACGGCCTCGCCCGCCGCGTGGTCCGCGACCCGGCCCAGGCGGAGGAGGTCGCGCAGGAGGCCCTGGTCGAGGTGTGGCGGACGGCCCCGCGCTACGACGCCACCAAGGGGTCGGCCGCGGCGTGGGTTCTGACGATCACCCACCGCCGGGCCGTGGACCGCGTGCGGGCCGCGCAGGCCGGCGCCGACCGCGAGCGCCGGGTCGCCGCCGCCAGCGTCGAGACGCCATACGATGACGTGGTCGAGGGGGTAACCGCGAGCCTGGAGCAGCAGCAGGTCCGGCGCTGCCTGCAGGGCCTCACCGACCTGCAGCGAGAGGCGATCACGCTGGCCTACTACGACGGGTACACCTACCGCGAGGTGGCGGAGAAGCTGGACACCGCGCTGCCCACCATCAAGTCCCGGTTGCGTGACGGGCTCATCCGCCTGCGCGACTGCCTCGGCGTCGCGGTCGGCTTTGCCACCGGATCGGCCCGGTGACTGCCATGAGCGAGCGAAGCGAGCGAATCAGCAGGCAGAGTGCGCGTGCGGCCTCATGCCCGCCCGCAGCGAAGCGAGGACGGGCATGAGCCGATCCATCGAAATCCATACGCTGGCCGGTGCCTACGCGCTGAACGCGGTCACCGACATCGAGCGGGCTGGCTTCGCGCGTCACCTCGCCGAGTGCGAGGCGTGTGCCGTCGAGGTCGCGGAGCTCACCGAGACGACCGCCCGGCTGGCCACGCTGACCCAGTTGGCGCCGCCCCCCCGGCTGCGCGACGCCGTGTTCGATCAGGTCAGCCGCACCCGCCAGGTCAGCGCCGCCCGTTCCGGTCGCGCGGACCGCGCCGGCCGAGGCGGGGCACCGGCCTGGCGTGGTCGTTTTCTGTCGGCCGCCGCTGCGGTGATCGTCGCCCTGGCCGGCATGGGTACGGTCTGGGCGGTCCAGCAGCAGCGGGTCGAGGATGCCGCCCGCCAGGCGGCACATGATCAGCAGGCCGCCATCGCGACCGTTCTCGCGGCCGGCGATACCCAGCTGAGCACCGGCGCCGTGGCGGGCGGCACCATGACGGTGGCGGTGTCACCGAGCCTCGACGAGGCAGTCGTGTTCGTGCGGGATCTCGACACGCCACCTCTGGACAGCGTCTACCAGTTGTGGATGGTCGCCGACGGCGCACCGACATCGATCGGCGTCTTCTCCGAAGGTCAGCGCAGCGGCGCGACCCATGTGGCGGAGTTGGGCGACACCGCGCGGATCGCGGTCTCGATCGAGCCTGTCGGGGGGTCGCCCCAACCGACGGATGTGGTCGGCGACGTGGACCTGCCCGAGGCCTGACGACGACGGCGCCCGGCGGGGCCGCACGGGACCCGGTAGCATCGGGCGGGTCCTAGACCGGCCGCCCCCCGCCCACGCTCGAGGGGCTCCCCCCGCGAGGTACGAGCTTGCCGCCAGACGACTCCTGGTCATCCGGCCCGCCGCGTCGCCGCCGCCGAGCCTCCGAGCATGACCCGGCGACGTCGGTGCCGCCGCCCGGGCCTCAACCGCCCGGGCCTCAACCGCCCGGGCCACGTCTCGGGCCGCCGGGGCCGGGACCCCAGGGGCCGCCTACCCGGCCGGGCCGTCACTACGAGCCGCACCCCGATGCCGCGCCGTGGCACGAGCCTGCGCCTGGCGGGGGAGCCGGACCCCGGTCCTTCCCAACCGGACCGGTCTATCCGGGATCGCCCCCCGCCTTCCGCCCCGCCGCGCCGTATCCGGGGCCGGGCGCCGTCGCGCCGCCGGTGTCCCCCGTGCCGGCGCCGTCCTACCCCCCGTCACCTTTCCCTTACTCCGAGCCCGACCCCTACCCCGTTGACATGCCGGCTCCGCCGTACGGTCCGGGCCAGCCGTACGGTCAGGCACCGCCCTCCGGCCAGACCCAGCCGTACGCGCCGGCGCCGCCGTACGACCAGGCGCCGCCGTACGGTCAGGCACCGCCGTACGACCAGGCGCCGCCGTACGGGCCGGAGACCGGCTACCCGCCGCCGGGCCTGCACCACGACACCACCGTCACGCATGTCTTCGGGCTCGCCGACCTGCAGGGTGGCGACCGGTACTCGGAAGGCCACTGGGCGAACCCCGGGCTGGCCCCGGTCCTGGCCGATGAGTTCGCCGATTCACCGACGACGCCCATCCATCTCGGGGAGCTCTCGGAACGACCAGGCCGGCACGGCGCGCACGCGGGGTTCGGGCCGCCGCCGGCAGCGCAACCCCGCCCCGAACCTGAACCCGGGGCCCACCTGTTCGGGCGGCTGCGCCGCATCCGCAGCCACGCCAAGCAGCCGCGCCGGTCGCGCGGGTGGATCTCGCTTCTGCTGGGGGTCGCCCTGGTCAGCGGGGTAGCCGGGCTGCGGTACTGGCCGGCGTCGCCGTGGTACTACGGCGGAGAGCCCGACGAGGCCCCGGCCAGCGTCCCGATGCCGTTCCACGACGCCGCGTTCACCGCGGCGGACCTGGGCACGGATGGCTTTCTGAGCTGGGCGTACCAGGACCTGCGCGACGGCACCGTGGTCGGCTCGGAGAACATGGCCGAGACCACGGACGCTACATCGATGATCGTCACATGGATCGGGGCGGACTTCCTCCGGCGCGCGGCGGAGGCCGGTGAGGAACCGGTGGAGACCGACCTGGCCGACGTCGAGGCGATGATCCGCGACGACGACCTCGCCGCGGCGGACCGGATCGTGGCGAGACTCGACGGGATCGACGACTCCATCGGCCGGCTACGCCAGATGTGCTCCCTGGAGGACGTGGAGCCGCGCGGAGAGCCGTGGCCGGACACCGACATCTCCGCGCGGGACGCGGCCCGGCTCGGCGGTTGTCTCGCCGATGGGCGGGCCGCCGGCGCACAGTGGACACCGTGGCTGCTCAACGTGATGCGGCAGGTCCGCGTCGGCGACTTCGGCATCCGTAAGGCGTTCCCGACCGACGAGCAACCGATGATTGCGATCAAGAACGGCGTCGCGCTCAACGAGTCGGACGGCCAGTGGCGGGCGAACTGTCTCGCCGTCAGCGAGACGTGGGCGCTGGTGGTCCTCCAGCGCTATCCGTCGAGCAGCGACGCCACCCTCGACCGGGCGCATGTCGACGCCGTCTGTCAACAGGTCGTTCAGCGGCTCACCGGCGCCTCGTAGTGACGCCGGTCACGCTGTGACGAACCGGGGCGCGTCGGCCGGCAACGCCGGTACGGCTCCCACCGCCGCGGCCCGGGCGGCGAACTCACGAAGGCCCGCGATCTGCCGCTCCCCGAGGGAGAAGTCCAGCGCCCGGAAGTAGCCGGCGAGCTCGCCGGCCGAGAAGGGCTCCCAACGGGCAGCAGCGGAGGCGACCTCGTCGAGCTCGGTCAGGCACAGCTCGCGGGAGGTCAGGAAGGCGTGGTGCACCTCCTTGACCACCCCCGGGTGCTCGGCGGCGAAGTCGCGCCGGGCCGCCCACACCGCGAAGACCATCGGCAGGCCGGTCCAATCGCGCCACGCCTCGCCGAGATCGGTCAGGGACAGGCCCCGGCTGACCGCCTCCGTACGGGCGCGCAGGGCCGCGTCCCCGATGAGCACGGCGGCATCGGCCTCCAGCAGCATCTCGGTGAGGTCTGGCGGGCAGCCGAAGTAGGTCGGCCGCACGCCGTACCGGTCCTCGAGGAGCATCTGGGCGAGCAGCACCCCGGTCCGTGAGGTCGAGCCGAGCGCCACCGGCCGGCCGTCCAGCTCGGTCAACGGTCGGGTCGACACCAGGTTGACTGAGAGCACCGGACCGTCGCTGCCGACCGCCAGGTCCGGCAGGAGCACCAGCTCGTCGGCGTGGCGTAGGTACTCGACGAGCGAGATCGGCCCGATGTCCAACTGTCCGGCAACGAGCGCCTCGTTGAGCCGGTCGGGGGTGTCCTTGTGCAGATCGACGCCGAGCAGGGCCCCCGATCGCATCAGCCCCCAGTAGAGCGGCAGGCAGTTCAGGAACTGGATGTGACCCACCCGCGGCCGTCGCCACGCCTCATTCCCCACGCCTGGACGGTAGCCCACGCCCGATAACCCGCTGGCCACCAGTACCCAGGCTCGCGTACCGTTGTCGGGCTTGCGGCACAGCCGGCACCGGTCGCACAGGATCGGAGGGCCGGGCGGCCATCTCCACACCCGGGGGAGTGCCGATGACCTTGCCCACAACCGACGCGGACCTGAGCCTCGAGGCCCAGATCGATTCCGAACGATCCCACCTCGCCGAGTCCCGGGCCGCGCTGGCCCGGATGCGGCAGCGGGCGCAGCAGCTGTTCGCCACGGGTGCCACCGTCGCCGGTGACGCCTACAGCTCCGAGATGCTCGGCCGGACCCTGTCCCAGCGCGTCCGCTCGCTCATGGACGATCCCCACACTCCGCTCTTTTTCGGCCGGCTCACCTTCGGTCTTTCCAGCGCCGAACACAGTGGCGCGTCGTTCCACATAGGACGGCGGCACGTGACCGACGACACTGGTGAGCCCCTCGTCCTCGACTGGCGGGCCCCGGTGTCGCGGTCCTTCTACCAAGCGAGCGCCACCGATCCCCAGGGTGTCGCGGTGCGGCGCCGGTTCGGCTTCGCCGGCGGTGCGCTGACCGGGTTCGAGGACGAGCACCTCGAACGGGGTGAGGAGCTCGGGACCGCCTCCCGCATCCTGACCGCCGAGATCGAGCGTCCGCGGATCGGACCGATGCGGGACATCGTGGCCACCATCCAGCCCGACCAGGACGTGCTCGTACGGGCGGGGCTGGATGAGACCGTCTGCGTGCAGGGTGCGCCCGGAACCGGGAAGACCGCGGTCGGGCTGCACCGCGCCGCCTACCTGCTCTACGCCCACCGCGAGCGCCTGCGCCGCTCCGGCGTGCTCGTGGTCGGACCGAACCGGGCGTTCCTGCGCTACATCTCGGCCGTACTGCCAGCGCTGGGCGAGGTCTCGGTCGAGCAGTCCACTATGGATGATCTTCTTGACCGGGTGGTGGTGCGCGGGCAGGACACCGCGCCCACCGTGGCGCTCAAGCACGACCCCCGCATGGCGACTCTCCTGGCGTCAGCCCTGCACGCCACCATCCGCCGGCCGGTCGAGGAACTCGTCATCTCCGACGGAGCCTGGCGGTGGCGGGTCGCCGTCGAGGCGCTTCGCCGCATCGTCGACGACGTCCGGCGGGAGTCACCGCCACACGCCATCGGGCGAGAGCGGGTACTGGCCCGGACCGTCGGCCTGCTGCAGCGGCAGGCGGAGACCCGACGCGGCGAGTCACCGCCCGAGTCGTGGTTGCGCCGTATGGCCAAGCACCCCGCCGTACGGGCCTTCCTCGACCACGCTTGGCCGTCGGTGACCCCGGAGGAGCTTGTCTTCTCGGTGCTCTCGGACGGGGCCGTGCTCGCCGCCGCCGCCGCCGACGGCCTGCTCACACCGGAGGAACAGGAGATCCTGCGGTGGCACCGTCCACCTCGGACGGTCAAGGCGGCGCGTTGGTCGGCCGCCGACGCGGTACTCGTGGACGAGGCCGCCGGACTCATCGACCGGGTCGCCAGCTTCGGGCACATCGTGGTCGACGAGGCCCAGGACCTCTCGCCGATGCAGTGCCGGGCGCTGGCGCGCCGCAGTGAGCACGGATCACTGACCGTGCTCGGCGATCTGGCCCAGGGCACCGCGCCGTGGGCCGCCTCCGACTGGCGGTCCAGCCTTGCGCACCTCGGCCGCCCCGACGCCCAGGTCGTGCCACTCACCGTCGGCTTCCGCGTGCCCGCGGCGGTGCTGGCCCTGGCCAACGAGTTGCTCCCGTCGTTGGGTGTCTCGGTGCCGGAAGCGGTGTCCCTGCGCCGGGACGGCTCGCTCGACGTCCACCAGGTCGTCGACCTGCACGCCGCCGCCGTCGCCGAGGTACAGGCGGCGCTCGCCTTCGAGGGGTCGGTCGCCGTGATCTGCGCCGACGGGTCCGCCCCGGCGCTCACGTCGGTGTTGGCCGGCGCCGGCCTGCCGGTAGGCGAACCCGACAGCACCGACGAGTCCGATGTGGACAGCCGGGTGACGGTTCTGCCGGCGAGCCTCGCCAAGGGTCTGGAGTACGACCACGTCATCGTCGTCGAGCCGGACGCGATCGTGCGCGCCGAACCGCGCGGCCGGCACCGGCTCTACGTCGTCCTGACCCGGGCCGTCTCCCGCCTCACCGTCCTGCACACCGCGCCCCTCCGCCTCCCCTAGCCGGGCCTGCTAGCCCACCTGGCACGGTTGACGATCCTGACGCTTCGTGGATCTCAGATATGCCTGGCTACCTCGCGATCAGAGCCAAAGGGAGGAGATCGGCGCGGCAACGATCCGATCGCCGAGACGAAACAGTCGTGACCCCGAGTGCAAGACGATGCCGCCCACGAACCGGTCGCCGAGTTCGTCACGAAGCCACATGAGGTGTCGAGCGTCGTCGGACTTCGGTGCTGAGGTCGCCTTGACCTCGAGACCCAGAACTCGGCCGGCCCCGTACTCGACGAGGATGTCGACCTCCCGCCGACCGTCCTGGTCGTGCAGGTGGTAGAGGCGCGGTCGAGAGTCGCATCGGGACAGCTCGGCACGTAGTTGACTCATCACGAAAGTGTCGAGGATTCGGCCGAGCAGGTTGCCGTCGCGCATCAGCCCGGCAAGGTCCAGCCTTACGAGTGCGGCGACAAGGCCGGCATCGACCAGGTAACGCTTGGGCGACTTCGCCAGGCGCTTGAGTCGGTTCGTCCACCACGCTGGGACGACATGCGCCACGAGCAGGTTCTGCAGCAGTTGCTCGTATGCCTCGGCGGTCGGCCGGCTAATACCGGCGGCGGTGATCAGCGACTGCAGGTCAACGACGCCCGCCGTGTTGAGTGCGTAGACCTCCAGAAATCGGCGCAGCCTGGTTGGGTCGCGCCGCTCCGCGAGTTGGGCGACGTCGCGGGTGAGCAGTTGGTCGACGTAGCTGTCGAGCCAACGGATCCGACCCCGCTCATCCAGTCGAAGTACGGGCTCGGGAAAGCCACTGGCCAGCGCGGTCTTCGCGTAGTCGCGCAGAGTCAACGGCTCCTCGGCGGCCCGGAGCTGGCCCAGGTCCCCATCGGCCAGCCGGTCCAGTACCGGGATGTCAGAGATGCGGCCCGCCAGCTCGGCCGGGGTGAGACCGAACATCTCCAGTCGGATGAGTCGACCCGTGCCCGGCCAGGTCGGCGAGTCGAGGTCGCCGCGGACCGATCCGGTCACGATGAACTGACCACGATCAGGGTCGCGGTCGACGGCCCGCTTCACGGCGCCAAGAATCTCGGGCACGACCTGCCACTCATCGATCAGCGTTGGCCGATCCAGCTCGACCAGCGCGACGTCGGCGTCGGCGCTAACTACGGCCGCCTGCTCGGGCTGGTCCAAGCGGATAACGCTTCTCGCGACCTGGAGCGCAGTGGTGGTCTTGCCTGTCGCACGTGGTCCGGTGATCAGTACCGCCGGGTGGGCACGCAGCAGGTCGGCGAGCGTGCGGTCGATCAGTCGCGGAAGGTAGGCTCCGTCCACCCGGGAAAACTAGCATATTGCGCGGCTCAGAGCTATGATTTCGCGCATCATCTGCCTAGGAGATCCCGCACATCGGACTTTCCATTCTCCGCCTACACTCCCGTGACGCAGGAGTTCGATCGCTCTCGACAGTCAGCCAACGTGGAGACCCTTGGTGGCGTGGCGGCCGTCGCGGGGCCGAAGACGTCTCAGCCGAACGGTCGAATCAGATCGTCACCGTTCCAGTCGACCGACGCGCGCCAATAGCGCGTGAACATCTCGTCGGTGCCGGGCGTCGCGGGAATCAGCTCGACGAAGCCTGGTGCGCTCGCGCCTTCGCCCATGTAGTACACCGTGCCGCCGCTCGGCACCGGCGCCGAGAAGGCGACGTGGCAGCCGCGCCTTCGTACGCGAGCCGTTCCGCCTCCACGTCCTCGAACGCGATCCCGACGTGGTGAAAGCCGTAACCGCGCTGGTCGATGATCTCCTTGTAGACCGACGGCCCGTTGTCTTTCGGTTGGATGAGCTCGATCATCATGTGTCCCGCGAAACCCATCGCGATGCTCACGTCGGCCTTGGTCGGCTTGCCCCGGTAGCGCTGCTCGCTGCCGGTGAAGCTGTCGAGCAGGAAGGACGGACCGGCTCTGCCGTCGGTGATCCACCAATCGATCGCCGGCTGCATGCGCTGCACGACGTAGGCCATCTGCACGATCTGGCCCGCGCGCTGGCCGAGTCCGAACGTCATCATGTCGAGCTGCCCTCACATCCCATCCGCCGCCATCATCGCCGCTACGTACCATGCCGAACAGCTGGAGGATGGCGCGCGCGCGTTCCCGGTGGCTACGCCGGCACCGAGCGCCCGATAAGGCGAGCTCGGCGCTCCCCATTGGACCAACGGTCCGATGGTTGGGCGTTAGTGAACCAGACGCTGGCCGAAGCCGCATGACGGGAATGGCAGGTGGCCGCCTTCCGTACACATCGCCGGCGCCCGCTACGTGCGGCAATGACCGACCGATGAAGACGCTCGCCGCGCATGACCCGTTCTGTGCTGACGCCCGACGCAGGAGTTCGATCGCTCCCGCCGGTCAGCCCTGGAGAGCCTTGGGGGCGGGGCGGCCGTCGCGGGGGCCGAAGACGCGCAGAGCGTCGGCGTCGGACGCCGCCGAACGCAGGTAATACTCGGCGAACTCACGGGCGTCGGGATACGTGGACTCGGCGGCAACCCGCGTGCAGGCGACGTCGAGGTCGAAGTGTGTGCGTCGCAACGTCACCGCACCGTCGTCGGTGAGCAGCGCCCAGTGCGCGCCCGCGCCGCCGTACGGCATACCGACACTGCCCGGGTTGACCACGAGCCGGCGGTCGGCGAGCCGGACGAAGGGCATGTGCGTGTGGCCACAGACCACAGTGGACACCGACCCGTCCAGCGTCGCGAACACCTCGGCCCACCGCTCGAGGCGGCTGTCGACGAGCACGACCTCCTCGTCGTCGCGGGGGGTGGCATGGCAGAACAGGGTACGGCCGAGACCGTCGATGTCGAGCACGACCGACAACGGCAGCGCATCGAGCAGCTCCACCTGGTCGGGCCGCAGCTGGCTGGCCGCCCACGGCGCGACGGGGTCAGGGATCGATGACTGCCCGCCCCGCCCGATCGCGACCAACTCGCGGTCCGCGTTTCCGCGCACCCACACGGCGCGGTCGCCCAACCCGACTAGGGCATCGAGTGTCTCGACCGGCTGTGGCCCGGCCGCGAGGTCGCCGGTGAGCACGACGCGGTCGGCCGATCGTACGTCGGGCTCCGCGAGCACGGCCTCCAAGGCGGGCAGGACGCCGTGGATGTCCGACAGCACCGCGACACGCATGGGTCACCCTGACCCGCGCCACGCCGCCGGCACAAGACCCGTTCGCGTACAGCACAGCGCCCGCCGCCCCGTGGTGGGGTGGCGGGCGCCGTGGTGGTGCGCTGTGGTTGTGGGTGGGGTCAGCTGGTGTAGCCGCGGGTGGCGGTCCAGCCGGCCAGGTCGTCGATGCTGAGCTGGTATTCGTTGCTGCC
>JBQGBY010000029.1:0-48609 GCA_052038195.1 Micromonosporaceae bacterium
ACACCAACTCCTTTGTTCCAACGAGGGCGGGTGTGACTCGCCCTCTTTTGTCGGCGGGGGCCCCCGGGGGGCCCCCCCGCACGACAACGCTCAGGCGGTGAGGACCGCGGCGAGGCGGTCGACGGCGAACCGGAGGTCGTCCTCGGTCACGACCAGCGGCGGCGCGAGGCGGATCGTGGAGCCGTGGGTGTCCTTGGCGAGGACGCCGGCGCCTGCGTGTGCGCCCGAGCGGGAGCGCGCGGGTGACATGAGCCGTTCGCAGGCCTCGCGGCCGGTCATGAGCGCGGGGTCGATGTCAACTCCGGCCCACAGGCCCCGCCCCCGCACGGCGGTAACCCCGCGACCCACCAGCGACCGCAGCCCCCCGTGCAGCACTTCGCCCAGGTCCCGGGCCCGCTCCTGGAACTCGCCGGTGCGCAGCAGGTCGATGACGGCAAGGCCGACCGCGCAGGCCAGCGGGTTTCCGCCGAACGTCGAGCCGTGCTCACCCGGACGCAGCACGCCGAGCACATCGGTGTCCGCCACCACGGCCGAGACCGGGACCACACCGCCGCCAAGCGCCTTGCCCAGCACGTACAGGTCCGGCACCACGCCCTCGTGGTCACAGGCGAAGGTATCGCCCGTACGACCGAGGCCGGATTGGATCTCGTCCGCGATCAGCAGCACGTTCTCCGATGTGCACAGCTCTCGCAGCGCGCGCAGATATCCGGAGGGCGGGACGATGACGCCGGCCTCGCCCTGGATCGGCTCGATGAGCACGGCCACGGTGGTCTCGTCGACGGCAGCCCGCATCGCGTCGAGGTCCCCGTAGGGGACGACCCGGAAGCCCGGTGTGTAGGGCCCGAAGTCGGCCCGGGCCACCGGGTCGGTCGAGAAGCTGACGATGGTGGTCGTACGGCCGTGGAAGTTGTCGGCGGCGACCACAATGGACGCTTGGCCGTCCGGCACACCCTTGATCCGGTAGCCCCACTTGCGGGCCACCTTGACGGCCGTCTCGACCGCCTCGGCGCCCGTGTTCATGGGCAGCACCATGTCCTTGCCGCACAGGTCAGCCAGCGCGTGGCAGAACGGGCCGAGCTGGTCGTGCAGGAACGCCCGGCTGGTCAGCGTCACCTGCTCGAGCTGCTTGCGCGCGGCGTCGATCAGGGCCGGGTGCCGGTGGCCGAAGTTGAGGGCGGAGTAGCCGGCGAGGCAGTCCAGGTACCGGCGACCGTCCACATCGGTCACCCACGCCCCGTCGCCCTCGGCGAGGACGACGGGCAGCGGGTGGTAGTTGTGCGCGGTGTAGCGCTCGGCCTCGGCGATCGCGGCTTCAGTCCGGTGTCGAGTCCTGCTCATGGCGCGCTCCCGGCGAAGCCACGACGCTGTCGGTCCGCTTCGCGCTCGCTGGCGCTCGCCGCGACGGTCCCGGCGGCGCGAAGCTCCAGGGTGCAGCACTTCGGTCCGCCGCCGGCCTTGCGCAGCTCCGACACGTCGACGGGCACCGGCACGAAGCCCCGTGCCTTGACCTGCGCCGCCAGACCCTCGGCCTGCACGGGCAGCACGACGTGGCGACCATCGCTGACCGCGTTCAGGCCGAGCCACTCGGCGTCGGCCAGGTCGGCCTCGATGGCGTCGGGGAACAGCCGGTGCAGCACGGCGGCGCTGCCCGGGCTGAACGCCTCTGGGAGGAAGGCGATGGTGTCGCCGAGCACGGCCAGCGCCGTGTCCAGGTGGTAGAACCGGGGGTCGATGAGCTGCAGGCTGACCACCGGACGGCCGAAGACCTCCTGCGCCTCGGCGTGCGCGGCGTACTCAGTGCGGAAGCCGGTGCCCGCGAGCAGGTAGCGGTCGGTGAGGAGGAAGTCACCCTCGCCCTCGTTGATGGTCTTCGGCCCGCTCGTCTCGAATCCCAGCTCGGCCAGGCGGGCGGCGTAGGCGGGCGCCTCCGCGGCGCGTTGCGGGTGGCGGAACTGCGCTCCGTACGCGATGCCATCGATGACGGTGGCACCGTTGGCGGCGAACACCATGTCGGGCAGGCCGGGGATGGGGTCGATCTCCTCCACGGCGTGGCCCAGCGTGAGATATGTGTCACGCAGGTTGGTCCACTGCCGGATGGCGAGCGGGTTGTCGGTCGGGATGACGGGGCGCATCCACGGGTTGATCACGTATTCGACCGTGAAGAAGGTGGGCCGGCACATCAGGAACCGGCGGGGGGTCATGATCCGCGACATCATGTCGAGAACCTCCGGGTCGCGCGTCATTGCGTACGTGCGCTCGGCTCGGGGGCCGGTGACCTCAGGGGTGGGACGCGGGTACCACCCGGACGACAAGCGTACGGGCGGATCTCCGTCGGATCCATTGCTGGATCTTGCGCCTTCGTGGCGAATCGTTGCGTCGCAGGCGGGTCGAACGGCGGATCATTGCGTTGACGTGGGAGCCGTCCCGCCGGCCGCTGACGTCCGCCAGCGTCGCCCGCACCGGATACCGTCCCGGCGGCACCGTGACGAAGGGGCCGTCGAGCGCTGTGTCGAGGCCGAGAACGGGTCGCAGACGAGCAGGCGACCCTGCGGCAGCACCAGGTCACCGCAGTCCACGACGGACAGGCGCCACACGCCGCCGTCGGCCGCGACGATCTCGGTCCAGTGCGCCCGCGAGCCACGGCCCTCACCCGTTGCCCGGAACCGGGAGCGAGGGCTGGTGAACCGGTCATCCCAGGCCTGTATGCCGACCCGGCCGGGCCCATACCGCCGCAACCAGAGCCCGGTCCAGGTGCCCCTGGCTGAGCATCGCGGTGCTGTCGACGAACTGGTCGATGGCGCCCACCGGCGGCCGCGCCACGATCTCAGGGTCCTCGATGCGTTCGCGCAGGGCCCGAGCGAAGCGATCGGCGCCGATGACCGGGTAGGGCCGGTCGTGGAACGGGCGCCGGATGGCGTCGACCGGCGCGGCGATGCCGAGCCCGTTCTGCCACTCGCCTGCGTGCTCGTACGCCCGGCACAGCGCCGCCTGCCGGGCGGCGGCGTCGTCGACGGTCAATGCCTCACCGAGGGCGGCCGCGATCTCGGCCGCTTCGGTCAATCCGGCGAAGGCGCTGCCGAGCCACTTGCCGTACGGCGGGTAGCGGCGGGCCAACAGCAGGCACAGCCGCATCACGTCGCGGACCAACCGCGCCGTGACGACGCGGCTGCCGAGCTCGTCGCCGACCTCGGCGGTGCGACCCACGAAGGCCTCCTCCTCCGCGATGCGCATCCACTGGCAGGCGAGCAGGTAACGCCAGACGTCTTCGGGATACCACGCAAGCTGCTGCCGGATCGTGGTCAGCTCACCGATGTCGTCGGAGAACACCGCCCCGCCGGTGACCTCGGCCAGCCGCTGCCCCGGGGTGGCCAGCCAGTCCACAGTGGAGACGCCTGCGCGCGGATCGAAGCCCAGCAGCTCGTCGCACCACGCCCCGACGTCGGTGACCACGACCCGGTGCGCCACCGGACCGTCCGTCGGTGCCATCACGCGGATCCGGGCGTGCGGAGGTTCGAAGTTCGTCGGCCAGCCGCGGAACCGCTTCGGCAGGCGCCGCGCCAGCAGCGTCGAGAGCTCGGCCCGGTGTCGGGCAACGTCCGGCGGGGCGAGGAAGAGCTCCAGGCGCGGTCCCCAGTCGTGATCCACCGACCGTACGGTGTCGAACCCGAGCACCTCCGAGCCCGGCCCGATCCGCGCCGCCGCGTACCGCAGGTCCGGGTACGACTCGGCCAGCAGCGGTCGTACGGCCTCCGCGTAGAACGCCCGGCACAGTTCCAGGCCCGGAATGAACCCCGGTCCCTCCTCCCCCACCCCGCCACCCGGTAGGTACTCCACCGTCAACGGTTCCGCCAGCCGTCGACGGCGGCGGCCTCGGCGGCGGCCGCCGAGCCGAACCGGCTCTGGTCCCAGCGGAAGGACATGTCGATCAGCACGACCGTGCTCCAGCCGCCGCCCAGGCACCTCGGCCGGGCGTGCAGGTTGGCCGCGAGCTCGTACCACAGCTCGGGCTCCTCATGCCGGAGCAGGTCGGCGGCATCGGCGACGATCACGATCTCCCGCAGCGAGACCGACCGGTCGCCGAGTGCGTCGAACAGGTCGAGCCAGCCACGCGCGGCGCGGTACGGCAGCTGGAGCGCTGCCACGAACTGGTCGACGGCCCGGGCCGCCGTGGTGCAGGCGCTACCGAGCACGAGCCGGGTCTCGACCGTGTGGTTGCCCTCGTCGAGATACTGCGCCTTGTTCCGGATGCCTTCGATGACGTCGTCGGGCGGCCCGTCCGTCGCCACCGCCATCGCCTGCCCGTGCGCCGCCAGCACGCGCTCGACCACGTCCCCGGCCATCGCCCCAGTCTGCCGGACGCCGCCAGCGAATTGCCGTGCCGGCCCTCCTCCCCCACCCAGCCACCCGAATTGCCGGTCGAACTGCCTGCTGACTCCGCTCCGCAGGCGTCGCTGGAACGTGTGTCAGCGGGTGAGCACCGGCTCCCGAGCGGGAGTGTCCACACGGGACCCGAGGGCGCGACCCTCGGCATCGAGGTGGGGCAGGATGCGGTCGAGCCAGCGCGGCAGCCACCAGGCCGCGCGGCCGAGCACCGACAGCGCCGCCGGGACGATGACCATACGCACGATGAACGCGTCGGCCACCACCCCGATGGCGAGGGCGAGCGCGATCGAGGCGAGGCTCGTGGTCGGGCTGCCCCCGAAGCCGCCGAAGACGAACGCCATGATGGCGGCCGCCGCCGCGACGACGGGTCCCGAGCGGACGAAGCCGTCCAGGATCGCCTCCCGCGGCGGCAGGCCCCGGGCATGGGCCTCGTGCATGCGGGAGACCAGGAAAACCTGGTAGTCCATCGCGAGTCCGAAGAGGATACCGGTGAGCAGGATCGGCAGGAAACTCATCACCGGGTTGCCGACGTCGGCGGGCAGCGCCGAACCCAGGATGCCCCACTGGAAGATGGCCACGGTCGCGCCGAGCGAGGCCGCCAGCGACAGCAGGAACCCCGCCGCCGCGATCAGGGGGACCAGCAGCGAGCGGAAGAGCATGATGAGCAGCAGCAGGCAGACGCCGACGATCAGGGCGAGGTAGACGCCCAGGGCATTGCGCAGCTGCGCGTCGGAGTCGATGCCGATGGACGTCTCCCCCGTGACGGACAGGTGCACGCCCGCGGTGTCGTCCGCGATCGTCCGGATGGCGGCGACGAGGTCCTTTGTGGACTGATCGTTCGGCCCGCCGGCGGGGATGACGGTGAGGAAGGCGAGGTCGCCGGCGCGGTTGGTGCCGCCGGGGATCACGTACTCGGCGCCGTCCAGTTCCTGCAGGATGGCGGTGACGGCCGGCAGCTGGCGCTCGACCCCGGCCGAGCTTGTGCCTGAAGAGCCGGCGGGCTCGACCAGCACGATCAGCGGACTCTCCACGCCTCCGAACTTCGCCACCACGAGGTCGTAGGCGGCCCGCTCCGACGACGCCGGATCCGTTCCACCGGGGATGTTGAGCGCCGTACGCATGGTGGCCACCGGGATCGCGAGAGCCCCGAGCACCACCACGGCAGCGACGAGGCTCGCCCAGCGATGCTTCACGACGATCGTCGCCCACCGCTCCAGCAAGCCCAGCCGGGTGCTGGTCTCGCGGCGCCGGCCACCGCCGCTGCGCTCGCGCCGGGTCAGCGCCCGCCGACCGACGATGCCCACGATGGCGGGGATGAGGGTCAGCGCGACGAGCACATCGACACCGACAGCGAAGGCGGCGGCGAGGCCGATCTCGGTGATCGGCGGGATGCCGATGAGGGCGAGCGCGGCCACGGCGGTGATGACGGTGCAGCCAGCGACGACGACTGAAGAACCGGCGGTGGCGACCGCGCGGCCAGCGGCGTCGACGACGCCACGACCCTCGCGCAGCTCGGCCCGGAACCGGCTGATGATGAACAGACCGTAGTCGATGCCCAGGGCGAGCCCGAGCATGACAGCCAACGCCGGCGTCATGGCTCCGGTGGGCTCGACGAGAGCACCGTAGGCGAACGCGCCGAGCACGCCGGTGCCGACCCCGATCAGGGCGGTGAGCATGTTCATGCCGGCGGCGATGAGCGAGCCGAGGGTCACCACGAGGATGAGGAACGCCACACCCGCACCGATCGCCTCGAGCGGTCCGACGATCTCGATCGGCTCGTCGACGATCGATCCACCCACCTCGGCCGTGAAGCCAGCGCTTCTCGCCTGCTGGGCCACCTCGGCCACGGCGGCCTCGATCCCGGTGGCGTTCTCGTCCGTGACGCCGGACAGGGTCAGCGTGACCACGGCCGTGGTCTGGTCGGGCGAGACGTACGGCTGCTGCGGGTCGAGCGGGTTGGCGACCGACGTGACGTGGTCGACCTCGGCCGCCGCCGTCACGATCCCGGTCAGCTTCTCGATGTTCCGCGGGGTCGTGATCTGTTGACCGGCCGGCGCCTGCAGGACCAGACGGAGGGTCTGCACATCACCGGAGGCCGCGACGTCGGGGAACTCACGCCGCAGGGTCTCCAGGGCGACGGTGGACTCCGCACCCGGGATCTTGAAGAAGGTCCCTGCCTCAGACGGCGAGGCGCTGATCCGGGACATCCCGCCGACCGCGCCCGCCGCGAGCCAGACGACAACGGCGAGCCAACCCAGCACGAACGCGTAACGGTGTCGGGCGCTGAACGCGCCCAGGCGGTAGAGAACGGATGCCACGACTCTGCCTTCGCTGCTGGGAGTACGGCCGGGTCAACAGTGATCGCGGCGGTGCCGGGTCGGCATCGGCTGGGCGCGGTCATCGGCCTACCGCGCTCGTAGCAGGAGCTCCTACCGCAGCGGCGGTATCTGCCCTGCTGGCAGCCACCGCGGGTACCGTTGCCTGGCTGTGGTCCCCCGAGCTCCTGAGAGAGAGGTCACACCCCGTGCCGACGCCAGATCCGGGCGCGGTCGCCGAGGCGCCCACGGCCCGCAACTGGGAGCGCAGCCTCGACGTCGCCGCGGCGGCCGCGGTCGCCGCGGAGGTCTACCGGCAGGTGTCCGCCGAGGTGTCCTGGCTCGGCCTGACCCTGCTCCTCGTCTGCGCCGCGGCCGTGGCGGTGCGGCGCCGGTGGTCGCTGCCGGCGATGGCGGTGGCGACGGTCGCCAGCGGGCTGGTCGGGTTCGCCCCGTCCTCAGCGCTGCCCGTCTGGATCCTCGCCCACGTCTGTGCCTTCGCGGTCCCGCTGCGGTGGAAGCGGGGCACCTCGATCGCCGTCGGGCTGGCGATGTCGGCGACCCTCTATGTGACGGCGATCGTGCGGTTCCAGGTCGGTCCGCTCAACCCGATCGCTCTCATCCTCCCGGTGTGGACCGCGGCCGTCGTCGGGATCAGCCTCTCGCTGCGGGACCACGCCGACTACACGGCCGCGCTCTACGCGAGTGCCCGGGCCGGGCTGGAGGCACGAGAGAGCGAGACCATGCACCGCGTCGCCGACGAACGGCTACGGATCGCCCGCGACCTGCACGACGCGGTCGCCCACAATGTCGCGATCATCAACGTGCACGCCGGTGCCGCCGAGCGCCTGCTCGCCGACGCACCACCGGCCGTACGCGCGTCGCTGACCGAGATCCGCAACGCCAGCCGGACCGTGCTGGCCGAGTTGCAGGACATCGTCTCCCTCCTGCGGCGCACCAGCGGTACGGACGAACCGGACCACGTGCCCACGACCGCGGCGGGCATACCGGCGCTCATCGAGTCGTTCCGGGCCGTCGGCATGGACGTTGACGCGGACATCACCGGCGACCTCGCCCTCACGCCCGCCGGCAACGCCGCGGCCTACCGGGTGGTGCAGGAGGCGCTCACCAACGCCCATCGCCACGGCACCGGTTCGGCCGCCATCCACGTACGCTCGGATATTCGGCATCTCCATATCGACATTTCTAATCCGGTCTCCGAAGGGCTCGCGCCGTCGGACGGCTCGGGCTTCGGGCTCGTCGGTATGCGGGAGCGGGTCACCGCCGCCGGCGGCACCCTGGACCTCGGGGTCCGGCCCGGGCACTTCACCGTGCACGTGACGCTCCCCCTCGCGGCCGCGCCGAGTGAGGTCCGATGACCAGCGTCCTGCTCGTCGACGACCAGCCCGCGATCCGCGTCGGGCTGCAGACCATCCTCGAGTCCGCGGGCATCGTCGTGGCCGGCCAGGCCGGCGACGGTGAGGAGGCGGTCGCGCAGGCGCTGACGCTGCGGCCCGACGTCGTGCTGATGGACCTGCGCATGCCAGGTACGGACGGCATCGAGGCCACGCGCCGCATCCGGGAGAGCGCGACGCTCGGCCAGACGCGGGTCATCATCCTGACTACCTTCGATGGCGACCCCAACGTGCTGGCTGCCCTCCGGGCCGGCGCTGACGGCTTCCTCGGCAAGAGCGCGAGCCCGGACGAGATCATCGACGCGGTGCAGAAGGCGGCCACCGGTGAGGTCGCCCTGTCCCAGCACGCACAGCGCGTCCTGGTGCGCCATCTGACCGAGGCGGCCGAGCCGCCGGCGATCGACGCGGAGGCCGCGGCGCTGGCCGCCGAGCTCACGCCGCGCGAACGTGACGTCGTCATCGCCGCCGCGCAGGGCAACGACAACGACACCATCGCGGCCCAGCTGTTCATCTCGCCGCTGACGGTCAAGACGCACCTCAACCGCGCCATGGCCAAGCTGCACGCCCGCGACCGCGGCCAGCTCGTCGCGACCGCCTATCGCATCGGGCTGCTTCCGCACCCGACCTGAGCATTCTCCAAGCGCTCCATCGTCCCGCCGCGCAGCGAGGTGCTCCTTGGTCCGCAGCGAGCTGGTCCCGCCGCGCAGCGAGCTCGTCCGCAGCGCAGCGAGGCGAGTTAGGACGGCGCGGGTACGACCGGGTTGGGCGGCGTGGGCGGCGGTCCAGTGTTCTCGCCCGGACTTGGCTGGCCGGGCAGCGGCACCGAGTCCGTCGGTGGCGGCAGTGGGTCGCCGGCGACGGGCGGTGTACCGGTGGCATCGTCCACGATGGACAGAATGTCGCACTGGATCTTGCCGTCGGGTGTCGAGGTCCTTGCGTTGACCTCGGCCTGACCGATCTGACCGGGTGGTACGACGACCCGAACAGTCTCGACGGCGACCGGCCGGGTCGCCTCGCCGAGGCGGACCTCGACCCGGAATGTCTTCTGCGTCGTCGCGTCCGCCCGCACCTGCACCAGACCGTGCGCGCGGCCGCCCTGCACGAAGCAGTCACCCACCACCCACGACGCCCGGACGATGCCCGTCGGCGACACCGACCCGGAGGGTGACGCCGTCGGCGAGGTCGGCGGCGACGCCGTCGGCGAGGTCGGCGGTGATGCCGTCGGCGAGGTCGGCGGAGAAGTCGGCGGTGACGCGGTCGGCGAAGTCGGCGCTGACGCGGTCGGCGAGGTCGGCGCTGATGCCATCGGCGACGTCGGCGGTGACGCCGTCGGAGACGGCGAAGGCGAGCCGGGGCCGGGCGGCACGGCGGCCGAGGTCGGCGACGGGGCCGGCGCCGACGGCGACGGCGTGGCGGACGGTATGACATTGCCCGGCGGCGGGCCGGGGGCGGCCGTCGACGTCGGTGGGATGGCCGTCGGTGGTGGCAGTGGTGAGGTCGGCGGCGCGAACGTCGTCGGCGCCGGGGCCGGCGCGGGCGCGTCCTGGGCCCCGGTCGTGCCCGCCGGGCGCTGGAACGACTGGCCGGAGACGGGTTCGACGAAGACGAACTGCTGCACGGTCTGGGTGACGGGCACGACGACCGTCACGTCGTTGGGCGAGAAGGTCGTCCACTGCGGGCCCGTGAAGACCACCGCGGTTGTGGCCGCGGGTGGGGTCAGCGGGTTGCCGCAGAAGCACTTGGTCACGGGCGCCCCGTGCACGTCGACGAGTACCGCCGTGCCCGCCTGCAGGACGGCCGGGATCTGGACGGCCTTGCCGTCCCGGAAACCGTGGTTGGTGACCCGGGTGTCGGAGCGCAGGAACGCCGGCGTGAGCGTCGCAACGAAGGTGGGGATGTCTGCGACCGGGATGCCGATCACAGCCGCCCAGGCGCTGGCCTTCGCCCGGTCCTGCTGCAGAAACTCGACGAGCTTCGCCTTGTCGCAGGTCGACTCGTTCTCGGTCCCGCCGAAGAGGCCGGCGGTGTCGCCGGGGAAGGATCCGCCGGCGCCCGGCGGCGGGGTGACCTCAGGGCGGTCAGTGCCGACGGCCGGCGAGAACGGATTGTCACCAGTGAACGACACCGGCTCCCGCAGGACCGGGGTCTCGGCCTGGGCCTGGCCCTGGCAGCCGGTGACGGCGACGAGGAGCACAAGCGCCAGCGCGGCCATCGGGCGGCGGAGGCGCCGGCCGCTGGGCGGCGCGGTGCTGGGGTGCTCAGTGCTGGGGTGCTCAGTGCTGGGGTGCGAGGTGGTGCGGCGCATGGACGTGACTCCCGTACGGCGTGAGCCCGACGGACGGGTCGGGGTGCCCGGTGGGAGCTGCCTGCGCGGTCGGCGCTGCATCCAGATGTCTCCCGGCGGGCGGGTCGAGGCCACCGTAACGCCCCGATACGCCGGATTAGCCGCTTTCGTGGGGATCGGCGAAAGACACCTTCCAGCCGCCGCGGCGAGCGTACGATCGCCGCCCCGCAGCCCCTCTCGGCGCAGGTCAGAGGGACTGTCAGAATCTTCTTCAAGATCTTTTCCTGCCGGGGCTCGATTTTGTCGTACGGGCGCTGCACAATCGAACACATGTTGCCAGCATCGTTGTTCGTGCCTGCAGACCTGAACGACGCCGTCGAGGAGGTCCGTCGCACCCAGGGCGCCTCCGGCGTCGTCGATCTCCTCGTGACCACGTTGACCGACCGTCGGGTGCGCAGCGATGCGGAGATCGACCAACACCTGGACTCATTGAAGGCCGCCTGCCGGGCCAGCCGCCGCTACCGGGAGACGATCCCGGTCCTGCAGCGCATCGCCGTGCTCAACCCAGGCCGCAAGCACGAGGTCGCGGCCGAGGTGGCATTGGTGCACTCGCATCTCGGGGAGCACGGGAAAGCCTTGACACTGCTGGAATCTGCGGTCGCGCAGCAGCATCGCCTGCCCGCTTGGCGGCGGAGCCTCGCCTTCAGCCTCGTCGCCGAACTGGTCGCCACGCTGCTGCGCCAGCCGCTCCTCGCGCAGGAGTGCGCCGCGCTGGGCCAGTCCACGACGGCCCCGCGACCGGCCCGGGCAAAGCAGTCCGCGCCGGCGCGCAAGCGCAGCGGCCTGGGGCGGTCGGTGCTGGCCACCGAGCCGGCGCTCGCCGATGTGGGCGGCGCACAGCCCTCCGGACGGCCCCGCCTGACCCTGCTCCAGGGGTCAGCCGCCTGACCCGAGAGTGCTGTCCACATCGGACTGTGCTGTCTGATTTCGATCGGCCGACCGATTCCGATCGAATACCCGGCGGGCGGGGGCGCAGCGAGTGTGGTCAGATACATCGCGCCTGCGAAGCCACCGCCCGCCCCCCGAGGAGGAAGGGATGAACTCCCGATCGCTCGTCGACCGCCTGCTGAGTCCGGCCGGGTTCGGCTTGGCGCTGCTGTTCTTCCTACTGCCCTTCCTCACGGTCTCCTGCGTGGTGAGCGACGGCGAACAGCAGGTGGTCGTCGACTACACCTTCACCGGGCTGGACCTGGCGACGGGCGGCGCGCCCGAGATCAGCGGCACGCTCCTCAACGACGACGGATCGCCGATGCCGGTGGACGACGCCTCCGACGACGAGGGCTTCTACCAGGAGTTCGGCCGCCCGGTGCAGGCGTTGGCCGTGGTGGCGGCCGCGGTGATGCTCGTCGCGATGGTGGCCGGCTTCGCTCTGCCCGCCGCGCTCCGCAGCCGGGTCAACGTGGCCGCCGCGCTGGCCGCGGTCGTGCTGCTGGTCGTGGAGGTGTTCGCCGTCGCCCCGGCACAGGCCGCCGACGAGTTGGCCTCGGAGATGCCGGTCGGCCCCGTCTCCACGCACACCACGCCGGCGGTCGGTTTCTACCTGACGATCGTGGTGCTGCTGGCCGTCGTTGGTCGGGAGTTGGTCGAGTTTCGCCGGGGGCAGAGACCCGCCTCGGCCGGGCCACCCGTGGGAGTCGACGACGGCACCCTAGGCCCGCACCCGCCCGATCCATCGCCGAACTAGGCGTCGCCGGCCCTGCTGATTCCGCTCCGCGAGCGTCGCCGGCCCTGCTGATTCCGCTCCGCAGGCGTCGCCGGCCCTACCTGCTGATTCCGCTCCGCAGGCGTCGCCGGAATTCACAAAGATTTATCACACTGCGATATTGCGTAGCCGGGGTTCACGGCACCATGTGTACATGCCCGAGGGTGACACCGTCTGGAACACCGCACGCGTCCTCGACCGGGCTCTGGGCGGATCGGTGCTGCGGCGAAGCGATCTTCGCGTGCCGTCGCTGGCCACGGCCGACCTGGCCAGGTGGCGGGTGCGCGGCTGCGTGAGCCGGGGCAAGCACCTGCTGCTGCGGCTCACGGGGCCCGGTGACGGGCGCACCATGACCCTGCACTCCCACCTGCGCATGGACGGGGCCTGGCGGGTGTACGGGCAGGGCGAGGCGTGGCGGGGCCGGCCGGCGCACGAGATCCGCGCCGTCCTGCGCACGCTCACCACCGTGGCCGTTGGCTACCACCTCCACGACCTGGCCCTCGTGCCCACGGAGGACGAGCGGGTCCTGGTCGGCCACCTCGGTCCTGACCTGCTCGGCTCACCCGACGAAGTCGGGGGCTGGGATCCCGGCGAGGCCGTACGTCGGCTGCGGGCCCGACCCGAGCGGACCATCGCGGAGGCCCTGCTCGACCAGCGCAACCTGGCCGGCATCGGCAACCTCTACAAGGCCGAGGTGCTGTTCCTGCGCGGGATCCATCCGCTGACCCCCGTGTCGGACGTGTCCGACCTGGACGCCGTCGTCGGGCTCGCGCACAAGCTCCTGCTCGCCAACCGCGGCCGATGGACGCAGGCCACCACCGGCTCGGTCCGGCGCGGCGAGGAGTCGTACGTCTACGGTCGCGGCGGCGGCCCGTGCCGCCGGTGCGGCACCCTCATCGAGCGGGAGGCGATCGGCGAACGGCTCACCTTCTGGTGCCCGGCCTGCCAGCCGGCCCGGGCCTCGCAAGAGGCCACACCGCCGCGGGACACATCGGTGGCGGCATCCGGTCCCGACCGTTACCGGGCGTGAGTCGGCAACCGTCGGTACGGGTTAGGTTAGGCCTGCTCGCGCTGGCGTTCGGGCTCGGGCACCTCGTCCAGCCCGAGGTCACCGGCGGTGAGCGCCTCCTGCTCGGGGGCCGCCTCGACGGCGGGGGCGGTCGGCGCGGCCTCGACCGGGGGGGCCATCGAACGGCGGATCTCCTCCAGCCGCGACGAACCGGCAAGGTCGAGCGTGGCCTTCTGCACCTCGAGCCGGCGGCCCTCGATCGAGGTCGAGGCGAGGTCGGCCCGGCCGAGCGCGGTCGCGTAACGGCGCTCGATCTTCTCGCGCACCTCCTCCAGCGACGGGGTGGTGCCGGGCGCCTGCAGCGTGCTCATCGACTCCAGCGAGGCCGCCACGGTCTCCTGCATCTTGGCCTGCTCCAGCTGACTGAGCAGCTTGGTGCGCTCGGCCAGTCGCTGCTGCAGCACCATAGCGTTGTTCTCGACCGCCTGCCGCGCCTGGGATGCCGCGCTCAGTGCCTGATCGTGCAGCGCCTTGAGGTCCTCGACCGAGGCCTCGGCGGCGACGAGCTGGGTGGCGAAGGTCTGCGCGGTGGCCTCGTAGTCGCCAGCCTTCTTCTCATCGCCGGCGGCCCGGGCGCGGTCGGCGAGCACGAGCGCCTGCCGGGCGTTGCCCGTGAGCTGCTCGACCTCACCGAGCTGGCGGGAGAGCTTCATCTCGAGCTGGCGCTGGTTGCCGATCACGGCGGCCGCCTGCTGAACCAGGGCCGAGTGCTGACGCTGGGCCTCCTCGATCGCCTGCTGGATCTGCACCTTCGGGTCGGCGTACTCGTCGATCTTTGCCCCGAACAGCGCCATGAGGTACTTCCATGCCTTGACGAACGGGTTCGCCATCTCGCGTCCTCCCTGCCTTGCCCTGATCGAGGCACCGACGTCCCCTCATCTTGGCAGGCCCCGACCAGCGGCGTCGGGTACCCCCGCCGATGCGTCGCCGGGGTGACGCCGCCGTCTGCGCCGCCCGATCGCCGAGCGCGGTCAGCCGATGAGCAGCTCCGGGTAGCGGCGCGGGCCCGGGGTGCGCCGGGCGGTGAGGGTGGTCCGCAGTGGTCCGTCGCTGCGTACGCTCACGGTGACCTCGCCGTCGGTGACGGAGTTCGTCACCGCTGCCGCGTCGGGCACCGGCGCGGCGATCTCCGGGACGGAGGCGGTCCGCGCTCCCGTCAGCGCCTCCTCCATGTGCTCAGCCAGGGCGTACGTTGTGGCGACATCACCCATGACGTCCGACAGGCCGGCGCCCAGTGCCTCGCAGATGGACGCCAGCAGCTCGCTCGACGCCTCCTTATGCCCGCGCTCGATCTCGGACAGATAGCCGAGGCTCACGTTCGCGGCCGTCGACACCTCCCGGAGTGTTCGGTGCTGCGCCAACCGGCGCGCACGCAGAACGTCCCCGATGACCTTGCGCAGGAGAACCACAGCCACCCCCTTCGACCAGCACGCCCCGATGGGCTGCGCCGATCGGTGAAAGGCTACCCGCATTCGCGGCCGACGACATCAGCGGGCGTCATCTTCACGTGATCATGTACGCGCGGAGGGTAGTCGCGAGCAGGTCGAGCGCCGCGTCGACCGTGCCCGTACGGATGGTGGCCCGGTCGCCGGTCAGGTTCCGGCGCCGGATCACCGAGCGGGCGCCGGAGAGGGCGACGTACACGGTCCCGACCGGGATCCCGTCCTGAGGGTCGGGGCCGGCCACCCCCGTGGTCGCCAGACCCCAGTCGGCCTGGCACCGCTTCCGGATGCCGTACGCCATCGCGGCGGCGGTCTCCGGGTGCACCGGACCGCACTTGTCCAGCAGTTCGACCGGCACCCCGGCGAGCACCACCTTCAACTCGGTGGCGTAGGCCACCACCCCGCCCCGGAAAGCTCGACTCGCCCCGGGCACGTCGACGATCGTGGCGGCGAGCAGCCCGCCGGTGAGCGACTCGGCGACGGCCAGCGTCTCACCCCGTCTCACCAGCACATCCAGCACGTCTGCTGCGCTCATTGCGCCGAACGTACCCCCCAGCGCGCGGGGCTCAGGCGCGGGCGCCGGCCCGCAGCCGCAGGGCGCGGGCCACGTAGTCGATGCCGGTGACGACGGTCACCACCGTGGCGACGCCCATCAGCCACGGGCCCACCGCGGCGACGGGCGCCGGGAAGGGACAGACATACCACGTGATCGCCGCGATGAGCAGCGCCGTCTTGACCTTGCCGCCGCGGCTGGCCGGGATCACCCCATGCCGGATCACCCAGAAGCGCAGTAGGGTCACCCCGATCTCCCGGCCCATGATCACCACCGTGACCCACCAGGGCAGCCGGTCGTAAACGGACAAGAGCACCAGCGCGGTGCCGGTGAGGGCCTTGTCCGCGATCGGGTCGGCCACCTGTCCGAAAGCGGTCACCTGGTTCATCAGCCGGGCGAGGAAGCCGTCGGCGAAGTCGGTCAGCGACGCGACGACGAACGCGGCGGCCGCGCCCAGCCGGAGCCCCGGCGAGGTCATGTCCGACGCAACCATGAGCACCGCGAAGACGGGGACCAGCACGATCCGCAGCAAGGTCAGCGCGTTGGCGGCCGTGGCCAACCTTCGCCGGCCATCCGCGGAGCGAGTCGGCGTGGTTCTCATGACCGCCGGCCCGCTCACGGCCGGCCCGTGCTCGAGCTGGCGGGACGGGCCGGGTGAGAGGTGGCGAGACGGGCCGGCTGAAAGGCGACGGCCAGCGGTACGGCGAGCAGGTCCACACCATCCGAGCCGGTCACCCGCGCGCGTACGAGCTCCCCTACCCGCAACTCGGGACCGGCCAGTCGCGTCGAGCCGTCCTCCGGACCTTGGTGCGCGGCACGACCCTCCGCCTCGCCGCGGGAGGTGGACTCGATCAGCACCTCGACCTCCGTGCCGACTCGGTCCTCGGCGCGCTGGTTGCCCAGCTCCTCCGCGAGCGTGCTGATCCGGTCGAACCGGCGGCGGATCGTGCTCGGGCTGACCTTGCCGGGCAGGGTGGCGGCCTCGGTACCTTCCTCGTCAGAATAATCAAATACGCCGATGGCATCGAGACCGGCCGCGGAGAGGAACCGCTCCAGCTCGGCCACGTCCGCCCGGGTCTCGCCGGGGAAGCCGACGATGACGTTGCTGCGCGCGCCCGCCCACGGATCCAGCGCCCGCACCGATGCCAGCAGGTCGAGGAACCGGGCGGTCGAGCCGAAGCGGCGCATCCGCCGCAGCACCGGCTCGCTGGCGTGCTGGAAGGAGAGATCGAAGTACGGCGCCACCCCGGGGGTGGTGGCGATCGCCTCGACCAGCCCGGGCCGCGTCTCGGCGGGCTGCAGGTAGCTGACCCGGACCCGGACGATCCCGGTGACCGCCGCCAACTGGGGCAGCAGCTTCTCCAGTCCGCGCGGGTCACCGAGGTCCTTGCCGTACGAGGTGGAGTTCTCGCTGACGAGCACCAGCTCCCGTACGCCCCGGGCGGCGAGCCACTCCGCCTCGGCGAGCACCTCGTCAGGGGCTCGGGAGACGAACGCACCGCGGAAGGACGGGATGGCGCAGAACGCGCACCGCCGGTCGCAGCCGGAGGCCAGCTTGAGCGAGGCGACCGGGCCACTGTCCAGACGCCGGCGGAGGACCGGCCGAAGGTGCGCCGGGACCGCCTCGTCACCGTGGCCGTGGCCCGGGGTCGGGACCGTGACCGCACGGCGCTGCACGGGGCTGATCGGCAGCAGCGTGCGGCGGTCCCCCGGTGCATGGGCCTCGTGCGTCCGCCCGGCGAGCACGTCGCGCAGGCGTGCGGAGATCTCGGGATAGTCGTCGAAGCCGAGGACGGCGTGGGCCTCCGGCAGCGAGGAGGCCAGCTCACGTCCGTACCGCTGCGCCAGGCACCCGGTGGCAACCACCCGGGCGCCGGTGCCCGCGGCCGCGAGAAGGGTATCGATGGACTCCCGCTTCGCCTTCTCCACGAAGCCGCACGTGTTGACGACGACCACGTCGGCCCGGTCCGCGTCCGTCACCAGGTCCCAGCCGTCACCGTCGAGCCGCGCGGCGAGCTCCTCCGAGTCGACCTCGTTACGGGCACACCCGAGCGTCACCAGCGCGACCCGGCGACCCCCGGCCGGCACCGCGGACGGGGTCGTGGCAGCCATGCCTGCCGCCTCCGCGGGAGAGAGTGCGTCGGCGGTCACGCTGGCGGGCAGGGACACCCACCGAGGGTACCGGCACGCACCGCCCCAACCCCGCCGACCTGGACTGACTCCACCCCGCGGTACCTCGTGCCTATGGTTCGGTCGGCGCGGTCCAGGCCGAGCGGTCGCGCCAGTTCAGGCCACGGGCGCGGTCCTCGAGGAAGAGCATCACCGACAGCAGGACCACTGCGGCGGCGAGGCCCAGCACCCCTGCGACCATGGCCACCGGAATCACCGCGAGCACCACCACCACGGTGATCGTGCGGTGCAGCACCGGCGTGATCCGCAGGATTCGGCGGTAGGCCACGTCGCCGGCGAGGAAGAGGGCGATCCCACCGGCGAGTGCGGCCGCCTCGGCCAGGCCCAGAAGGTCGTCGGCATGTTCCACGGCCTTCTTGATCCCGGTCGCGAAGGCGACGATGCCGAGGAACATGGCGAGGTGGGCCCAGCCGAAGGCATGGACGGCAGTGCGGGCCCGCTGGCCTGGGTCGACCGCGGCGAGGGCGCGCTCGGCCGTCTCCATGCTGCCACCGAAGTAGACCCACCAGAGCAGGTAGGCCACGGCCAGACCGAGCATCGCCGTCAACAGGAGCACCGGGGTCAGCGCCAGCCCGGTCGCACCAACGCCGATCGCGATGATTGACTCTCCCAGGGCGATGATGATGAGTAGGCCGTGGCGCTCCACGAAGTGGCCCGGCGCGATGCGGAACTCCCCGATCGGGTTGAGGTACGGGGCGGCGAACTGCACCACGGCCGCGGCCGCCCACAGCCCCCAGCGCCACATCCCGGGCGTGAAGCCGCCCACCAGGATGAGTGTCGCCGACAGCAGGTTCAGCGGCCCGAGCCGCCGGAACGCCCGCACCACGCCGGCACCACCGGCCATGGTGAACAGTCCTGTGTGGACGGCGTTGACGACGAAGTAGCCGAGGCCGAACGCCCATCCGGTGTCTCCGAAGGCGTCGGGGATGGCCAGCGAGATGGCCAGGAACCCGCCCATGCCGATGAGCATCAACGTCCGCCGCATCGGGCTGTTGGGGGCGACCGCGTTGGTCAGGTACGCGTACCCGCCATACATCCACATGAGTAGACAGAGCATCACGACGACCTGGGCCGCACCGCGCCCGGTGAGGTCGTCCGCGAGCAGTGACGTCAGTTGCGTGATCGTGAAGACGAAGACGAGGTCGAAGAACAACTCCAGCGGGCTGACCCGGGCCTCGGTCTCCTCGGCCACTGCCTCAGCCACGCAGGCCGTCCAGCACGTCGTCGAGCTCGTCCGGGCGGACGAGCACCTCGCGAGCCTTCGACCCCTCCGACGGCCCCACGATGCCGCGGGTCTCCATGAGGTCCATCAGCCTCCCCGCCTTAGCGAACCCCACGCGTAACTTTCGTTGCAGCATAGAGGTCGACCCGAACTGGGAGGTGACGACGAGCTCGATCGCCTGCCGCAGCAGCGCCAGGTCCTCGCCGACCTCTTCATCGATGCGCTTGCGCGCCTCGTTGGCCACGTCCAGCACGTCGGGTCGGAACTCGGGCTGCCGCTGCTGCTTGCAGTGCCGTACCACCTGGGCGATCTCGGACTCGGTCACCCACGCGCCCTGCACCCGGATCGGCTTGGCGGCGCCCATCGGCAGGAACAGCGCGTCGCCGCGGCCGATCAGCTTCTCCGCGCCGGCCTGGTCGAGGATGACCCGCGAGTCGGCGAGCGACGCGGCCGCGAACGACAGGCGGGACGGCACGTTGGCCTTGATGAGGCCGGTCACCACGTCCACCGACGGACGCTGGGTGGCGAGGACCAGGTGGATACCGGCGGCCCGGGCGAGCTGGGTGATCCGGACGACGGCATCCTCGACGTCGCGGGGCGCCACCATCATCAGGTCCGCGAGCTCATCGACGACGACCAGCAGGTACGGGTACGGGCGGACGACCCGGTCGCTGCCCGGCGCGGGCTTGATCTTCCCGTCGTGGACCTTCCGGTTAAACTCGTCGATGTTCCGGACACCGGCGTCGGCCAGGTCGTCGTAGCGGAGCTCCATCTCGCGGACCACCCAGTCCAGCGCGTCGGACGCCTTCTTCGGGTTGGTGACGATCGGCGCGACCAGGTGCGGCACCCCGTCATAGGCCGTGAGCTCGACCCGCTTCGGGTCGATGAGCAGGAGTCGCACCTGATCCGGCGTGGCCCGCATCAGCACCGAGACGATCACCGAGTTCAGGCAGCTCGACTTGCCGGCCCCCGTGGCGCCCGCGATGAGCAGGTGCGGCATGCGGGCGAGGTTCGCCACGACGTAACCGCCCTCGATGTCCTTGCCGAGCGCGACGAGCAGCGGGTGGTGGTCGACCGTCGCCGTGCGCGCGCGGAGCACGTCCCCGATCGCCACGTTCTCCCGGTCGGCGTTGGGTATCTCGATCCCTACCGCGGACTTGCCGGGGATCGGACTGATGATGCGCACATCGGGGGACTTCACCGCGTAGGCGATATTGCGCGAGAGCTGGGTGATCCGCTCCACCTTCACACCCAGTCCGAGCTCGACCTCGTAGCGGGTCACGGTCGGGCCGCGCGCGAAGCCGGTCACCGCGGCGTCCACATCGAACTGGTCGAAGACGCCGCGCAGCGCGGCGATCACCTCGTCGTTGGCCCGGCTGCGGGCCCGTGGCGTCTCGCCGGGGTGCAGCAGGCTGATCGGCGGCAGCGTGTAGTCGCCCAGGATGTGCGGCAGCGGCGGCTGGTAGGCCCGCCCGGGTACGGACGTGTGCTCCGGCGCCGGTGTCGGCTCGGGCCGCCGCGCCGGGGGGACTGCCGTGGGGTCACCCTGTCCGGCCCACGGCTTGCCGCCGCCCAGCGGCCGGCGCTCGACGACGACCACCTCCTGGGATGGCTCCTCGTAGAACTCGGCATCCGCGTACCTGGCCTGGCGACGCCGCGAACCCCCGCGCCGCAGCGCCCGCGCCCGCGGCTCGTTCCCGACCTGGCCGGCCCAGCCCCCGCTGAGCTCGTCGTCGAGGATCTCACCCTCCACAGGGGAGGGAGCGTCCGCGCCGATGAGGTAGCGCCACAGCGCCGCCAGTCGCGACGGCACCCGGTTGATCGGCGTCGCCGTGACCACGAGGGTGCCGAACGCCGCGAGCAGCACCAGCAGGATCACCGCGACGAACGAGGTCACCGCCGCCGCGAACCCGCCGCCGACGAGGCGGCCGATCCAGCCGCCGGCGCGCTCGATCGCCGGCTGTTCGGTGGGCTGCCCCTTGCCGAGGTGCAGCAATCCCGTGGTGGCGAGCAGCAATGAGGTCCAGCCGACGATCCCGCGACCACGCGGGCCCTCCTCCGCCGGCTCCCGCATGAGCCAGATCCCGCCGACGAACAGCAGCAGCGGAAGCGCCATGGTGACCGCGCCGACGCCAAACCGCGTATAGACAGAGATAAAACGGCCGACCGGGCCGGCGGCGCCCCAGTAGACCGCCACCGCGAGCACGATGCCCAGGCCGACGAGCAGCAGACCGCCGCCGTCGCGCTGGTGGGATCGGTCCAGCTCGCGCGCGGTCGCGGCCTTGCGCCCGATCAGGCGCACGACCCAGCCGACCGCGTGCGCGAGTCCCATCCACAGTCCGGCGATGCCCACACCGATAAAACCGAACGAGGCAAGGGTGGATGACGACTTGGCTGTCGCCCGTCTGGGTGACGTGGCCTTCCGGGCCGCACGCCGGGCGCGCGCGACCTCCGCACGCGCGGACTGGGCCGAGCTCAGCGCCGCTTCGTGGGCAGCACGCCTCCGGCTTGCCGCAGCTCGGCCTGCCATGCTCACACGGTAGCGGCGCCCCTGCCCGACCCGGTGTCACCGACCTGCGTGTCGGCCGTCGTGGGCCCGACTGCCGTGCGGACCGGCCCCCCCGCAAGCTGCGCGAGGCGCGCAGCTTGCGACCGTAACGGCTCGTCCGGCTGGTTCCGCTCGGCCGGCGTCGCCGGGACTGCTCGCGCCGCCCGCGTCCGGGCCTGGCGCCGGCGCCAGAGGATGAGGGCGCCGACCCAGGCGATCAGCACGACGGTGGCGGCAGCGGCGCGGGCCTGGTGCAGGTACTCCTGCGGGTAGAGCACGTCGGTGACATACCGGTCGATGAAGCCCTCGGCGCGCGGGGCCTCGCCGTTGCGCTCGCGCGCCCACTTCTCGGCCCAGGTGAGGGGGCAGTCGACCCACGACAGCACGATGAGGATCCCCCAGATCGCGGCCGCCAGGTGCACGAAGTACGCCTTGGGCCACCGCCAGGCGAGGAATCCGCCGAACACGACGTACGCGAGGTAGCCGAAGTGCACGGCCAGAATCACGGTGACGAGCCAGTCGTAGCGCACGTCCCGACGCTACCGCGCCACCGCACCCAGCGGCGGCCGCTGCGGATCAGACGTCGTACCGGTTCCCGGTCCGGGCGATCTCGATAGGGCCGGCGAAGGCGGCGGTGGCCGACTCGACGACGTTGGCCTCGCTGCACCACGCGGCGACCAGGTGGGTCAGCACCAGCCGGGCAACTCCGGCCTTGGTCGCCGCTTCGCCGGCGTCCCGTCCGGTCAGGTGCAGGTCCGGCGGGTTGTCCCCGCCGTTGGGATAGCTCGCCTCGCACAGGAACAGGTCCGCGCCGTGCGCGAGCCGCAGCAGCGCCTCGCACGGGGCGGTGTCGGCGGAGTAGGTGAGCACGCGACCACCATGCTCGATGCGCATGCCGTACGTCTCGACCGGGTGGTTGACCCGGTCCACGGTGACCGAGAACGGTCCAATGTGGAGCTGCCCGGGCGTGAGCGCGTGGACGTCGTAGACGTCGTCGAGCGGTCCCTCGCCGTAGGCGGCGGCGAGCCGGGCGGCGGTACCCGCCGGGCCGTAGACGGGCAACGTCGGGTACGGGCCGTCGGGAGCGTACCGCCGGACAACTATGTAGTTACAGGCATCGAAAATGTGGTCGGCATGCAGGTGGCTCAGCAGGATCGCGTCGACGGATGTCAGCGTGAAGTAGCGCTGCAGCCCGGACAGCGCACCGCTTCCGAAGTCGACGAGCAGCCGGAACCCCTCGGCCTCGACCAGGTAGGAGGAGCAGGCCTCGTCCGGCCCCGGGAAGCTCCCCGCGCAACCGAGCACTGTGAGTCTCATCTGGACACTCCCGCGCCGATCGGCGGCGGCGCTGGCTCGAAGCCCGCTGGCGGAACAGTGAAGCCGAGGAAGCGCTGCGCGAGCCGTGTGAACGGGGCCTGGTCACCGGTGGCGAGGAACCGGTGCTCCGGCGCCAGCGGGGCGTCGCGCAGCAGGTCGTGCTCGGTGAGCACCCGGTAGACCTCACGCGCGGTCTCGTCCGCGCTGGAGACCAGGGACACGGCGTCTCCCATGACGAACCCGATCAGACCGGCGAGCAACGGGTAGTGGGTGCAGCCCAGCACGAGAGTGTCCACTTCGGCCTGTTTGAGTGGCTCCAAATAGGACTCCGCCAGATGGAGCAGCTCGGGGCCCGAGGTGACGCCACGCTCGACATACTCCACAAACGCCGGACAGGCGACTCCGGTCACGCTCACGTGCGGCGCGGCGGCGAACGCGTCGACATAGACGCGGCTGGTGATCGTCGCGGTCGTCCCGATCACGCCGACGCGCCCCGTCCGGGTGGCCGCCACGGCCCGACGCACGGCCGGCCGGATCACCTCGATGACCGGAACCGAGTAGCGCTCGCGGGCGTCGTGCAGGCAGGCCGCCGAGGCGCTGTTGCACGCGATGACGAGCAGCTTCACCCCATCCGCGACCAGCCGGTCCAGACATTCCAGGGCGTACGCGCGAACCTCCGCGATCGGCTTCGGCCCGTACGGGAAATGAGCAGTGTCGGCGAGATAGCGGACCTGCTCATGCGGCAGCTGGTCGAGGACCGCCCGCGCGACGGTGAGGCCCCCGACGCCCGAGTCGAAGACCCCCACCGGCGCGTTCGTCACGGCTGCCGAGCCTACGCTGGCGATCCGCCCGACGAAGAATGGACGAGCGCAACGTGTCGCCAAGGTGACATGGAATGCCGGCTGATTCCGCTCCGTACGCGTCGCTGGCGTTCCTGGCGATTCCGCGCCGCACGCGTAGCTGGGGTGGCGCGTCGCCGGCATCCGGCGTTCCGCGGACGGGAACGCCCGGAAGTGAGCGCAACGTAACAGCTCCAACACATGCAGTGAGATGTCGCGTTGCGTGACCCTAGGAAACCAGCCTATGGTCTGGAAATGCTCCCGTGGCTCGCTCCAAGAGCTACGGGAATATCGGTCGCGCGAGCGCGACCAACTCCGCGGGGCCGCACCGCGGAGCCAGGAAAGGAGGCGCCGTGAGTGCCGATACCCATACCAGCACCCCGCGACACGGGGCGCACACCACCGCCGCGGGGGTAGACGAACGGTATGCCGGTAACAGCTACGAGACGGCCCGCCGGGGCCGGCTGGCCACCGTTGCCGATGAGAACGCCGCGTCCCCGGTACCCACGGGCGCCGGGGAACTGAGCTGGGACAGGGACTCCACGGCCGTGCCCGTCGTGCCGGCGCCGCAGCCGCGGCTCCGTCAGATGCTCGGCGTCTGCGGTTGGGCGGCGGTGCTCGGTGCGCTCGGCCTGGTGGTCGGCATTCGGGGCTTCGTGGCCGACCTGATGGAGGCGACCCCGGGCTGGTACGAGCCGGTGATGATCGGCGTCGGCGTCGTCGGCATCGCGCTCACCATCGGCGCGTTCGCGACCGTCCAGCGCCGCCGTATGCCGTATGTGCTGCTGTCCGCCGCGACGGTGACGCTGGCCTACGCGATTCTGCTCACCGTCACCACGCTCTAGACGTAAGACGGCGCCCACCGGGCCCGACCGTCACGCCCAGAGCTGGCCCTCTAGGGCGTTCTCGGCGTCGGCGAGCGTGCCGCCATAGGCGCCGGTCGAGAGGTACTTCCACCCGCCGTCGGCGACGACGAACGCCACGTCCGCGCTCCGGCCCGCCCGTACCGCCTCATGCGCAACGGCCAGTGCGGCGTGCAGGATCGCGCCGCTGGAGAACCCGGCGAAGATCCCTTCGACCTCCACGAGCTGCCGCGTGCGCAGCACCGCGTCGCGGGTGCCGACCGAGAACCTCCGGGTCAGCACGGTGGCGTCGTAGAGTTCGGGCACATAGCCCTCGTCGATGTTGCGCAGGCCGTACACCAGCTCGCCGTAGCGCGGCTCGGCGGCGACGACCTCGATGCCCTCGACCTTCTCGCGCAGGAACCGGCCCACGCCCATGAGCGTGCCCGTCGTGCCGAGGCCGGCGACGAAGTGCGTGATCGTCGGGAGGTCGCGCAGCAGCTCGGGCCCCGTCCCTTCGTAGTGCGCCCGCCAGTTCCCCTCGTTGGCGTACTGGTTGAGCATCACCCAGTCGGGGTGCTCGCCGGCGATCTGCCGGGCCATCGCGACGGCCGCGTTCGACCCGCCGGCACCCGGCGAGAAGATGATCTCCGCGCCGTACATGCGCAGCACCTGGGTCCGCTCCGACGAGACGTTCTCCGGCATCACGCAGACCAGCCGGTAGCCGCGGAGCTTGGCCACCATGGCCAGCGCGATGCCGGTGTTGCCGCGCGTCGGCTCGAGGATCGTGTCGCCCGGGCGCAGCCGACCCTCCGCCTCGGCGGCACGGATCATCCACACGGCGGGGCGGTCCTTGATCGACCCGGTCGGGTTGCGGTCCTCCAACTTGGCCCACAGCCGCACGGTCTCCGACGGAGACAGCCGGGGCAGCCCCACCAGCGGCGTGTTGCCGCACGCATCGATCAGGCTGTCGAGCCGGGCCACCTCAGCCTCCGGCGACTGCCGGCAGGACCACCACGGTGTCCCCGTCGTTGAGCTTGGCGTCGAGCCCGCCGAGGAACCGCACGTCCTCGTCGTTGACGTACACGTTCACGAACTTGTGCAGGGCGCCGTCGTCGGTGACGAGACGCGCCCGCAGACCGGGGTGGCGCGTGTCGAGGTCGCCGAGCAGGTCGGCGATCGTCTCCCCGGTCCCGGTGACGACCTTTTGGCCACCGGTGTAGGAGCGCAGGATCGTGGGCACGCGCACTTCGATAGACATGAGTTGCTCCTGGCCTGTGATGGATGAAAAAGAGGGCTGCCGGACGGCGACGGTACCGGTGGTCGGGACCGCTCAGGCCGGACACTCGTACTCGACCGGTACCCGCGTGTGGCCGAACAGGTACGACTGCACCGCGGTGGAGTCGAGGGCGGCATTGACCAGCTTGACCGGCTCCTCGGTCACCACCCCATCCACGATGCGGTACGACCGCACCTCGGTGGTGACCGGATCCCGGGTCGATACCAGCAGGTAGTGGGCCTCCGGCCAGCCGGCGTAGCTGATGTCGGTGCGGGACGGATAGGCCTCGGTGGCGGTGTGGGAGTGGTAGATCACGACCGGCTCTTCGTCACGGTCGTCCAGGTCCCGCCATACGCGCAGGTACTCGGTGGAGTCGAACTCGTAGAAGGTCATCGACCGAGCGGCATTGGTCATGGGGATGTGCCGGACCGGTGAGTCGCTGCCCACGCCCCCCGCCACGAGCCCGCAGGCCTCGTCCGGGTGATCCCGGCGGGTATGCGCCACGATCGCGTCCAAGATCGCGGCGTCGAGGGTCAGCACGCGACCCAGCCTACCCGTCCGCGCCCCGAACCCCAGTGGGCGCGTGGCCGGGGCCCCGGCACAGATGGCAGGATTGCTAGCGGTCATCACAGGGGGTGCCATGGTTGTGCGCGACCGCACCGCAGCGTGTTCTGCGGTGCTGCTGGCGGTGCTGCTTGGCGCCACGGCGCCCGCCTCGCCGGCCATTGCCGCGCCCCGGCACGGCCCGATCGGATGGGCCCAGCCCGTATCGGAGGAGTCCACCCCGCTGCATGCGGACGAGAACGTGGCCCTGCCCGAGCCGGACCCGGTGGACGAGGCCGAGCGAACCGCCGCCCTGGCCGAGCCGGCGATCGTGGTGATCGATGTCCGGTGGGAGGGGTACGTCCATGACCGGGTCACCGGCGAGCTGCTCGACGGGGAGCGGGTCTCGGCGAGCACCCGGTGCACCGGTGCTGGCGTCGGCACCGAGGGGTACCTGCTCACCACCGCCAGCTGCCTGGACCAGGCGAGCGTGGCCGATGACGCTTTCCGGCAACTGGTCGAGCGGCGGGTCGCCGACGGGCGCACCCCGTCCGATCGGGCCGACGAGATGCTCGGCGAGCTGCTGAGCGGTGCCATGATCGGCAGCGATCCGGCGCCGGCTGACGCCCCCGAGCGCTCGGTCCTCGTCCGCCGGGCCGTGACCGCCGACGAGGCGATGCCCGCGACGGTCGGGGCCATCGCCGACCCGCTCGACGGCGACGTCGCTGTGCTGAAGATCGACCGGGACAACCAACCGATGCTCCCCCTCGCCGACAACGGCGCCGTCGCCCTCGGCGACGAAGTGGTGACCCTCGAGTGCCCGCCTGACGTCGGCAGCGTCGTCGGGGTGGTGGCGACGACCGGGCCACCGGCGGACGCCGACGAGTCGACCGCCGTGGCGCCGCGGTTCCGGACCGGGACCGTGAGCGAGGCCGAACCCCAGGTCATCGTCGAGCCGACCGAGCCGGGTGCGTCCCTGCCCGCGCTGCCCGGCGCCGTGGTGCTCACCGAGGACGCCGCGATCGTCGGTCTGGTGGAGGCGCGCCTGCCCTACGGCGACCTGCTCGTGGACACGCAGGCCATCCGGGACCTGCTGGTTGCGGCCGAGGTCGACACCGACCTCGGAGAGGTGGACCGGGACTACCGCGCGGGCCTGGACGCCTACTACGACGGGCGCTACACAGAGTCGATCGAGCGGTTCGACGCCGTGCTCGCGATCATCCCGTCCCACGTGCAGGCACACGAGTTCCGGGACGCCGCCCAGACCCTGCGCGACGCCGAGGGCGGCGAACCGGCCCCGCCCGACGACGTGGCGGACCGGGTGGACAGCTGGCTCGACAGGCTCGAGCGGTCGCTCAACTTCCATTCCGGCAGCCTTGTCGGGGTCGGCCTGCTCGCCGCGATCATCGTGTTCGTCGTTCACCGGCGCCGCCCACCCCCCGGTTCCACGCTGCCGGGCGAGGAGTCGCCCGACGACGCGCTCGTCACCACCGGCGGTCAGGACCGCCCAGTGGCCGACGAACGGGACTGAGCTGCCAGCCGACCCCCAAATGTGCCCGTCCGGACGTTGCCAGGGTGAGCTGAGGCCTTCAGGCTCATCGGAGACCACGACCGCCCCCTCCGGACATGATCACAGAGCCCACGACCGACGCCCCCACTATTACGCCGATCCAGGGCCCGACCGATCTGATGCGGGCGCGCCGTACTGGTCGGCGCCTCTGGGCTGTCGTCCGTACGGCCGTCGTCACCCTCGTGGTGCTGGGCGTGGTCACCCTCGTGTGCCCCGGGCTGTTCGGCGCGTGGAGCGTGCGGGCTGGCGACGCGGTGCCACGGTCGATCCAGTTGCCCTGGCGGTGGCAGGCCAGCGTCGAGGACGCCCCGCCCGGACCCGCGGCCGTGGTCGCGACCGGCGACCAGCCCACGCCGCCATCGGAGGCGCCGGTGGCCGAGGCCGCCGGCGCGGCTGCCGTGGCCAGCCCGGTGCAGGTGGTCGGCCGCAACGGGGTCTACCGCGCGCTGTACCCGCCCGGCCAGTGGGCCGCGGGCGAGGACATTCACCTCTCCCCCGACGGGCGCTACCTGGCGCTGCCCTACCTGGATGACCCCGGGACCGCCAGCCGGGGCCCGACACTGGTCGACCTCACGACCGGGCGCGCCAGAGTCCTGACCATCAGCGGACCGGGACGCGACGGCCTCAAGATCCTCGGCTGGCGGCCCGACGGCGGCGCGCTCCTCGTGGCGACCATCACCGGAGCCACGGCACAGGTGGCACTGCTGAACCGCACGACCCGCGGGCTGACCACGCTCGCGCAGCTCCCGGCCCAGAGCGAGGAACACCCGTGGCGGTTCGCGTTCTCGCCGGATGGCACGCGGGTGGTGTTCTCCGTCGCCGGGACGCTGCGGCTCGTCGACGACCGCGGAGCTCTCCTGTGGACGGTGAGCCTGCCTGACGGTCACGTGCTCGCCGGCGGTGGCGCGTTCACCCTCGACTCGCGCCGCATCGCCCTGGTCCACGCCGTGCCCTGCCAGAACCCGTGCGGCGGCGCGCGGGCGTGGGTTGTGACCTATGTGGACAGTACCGACGGATCCGCGGTTCCCGGACCGGCCCTGCCGACAATCATGGCGGCGCAGGTCCGAGCGGTGGGGTGGAGTCCGGATCGCGGCCCGGTCCGTGGGGGCCTGGTCGTTGTCCGGCACCTACCCCGCCCGCCCGCGCCACCGACCTACGCCGGACCGACCGGTGGCGGCGCAGCGACGACCGCGCCGCACCCGACTCCGGCGACGCCCGCCGAGGTCGTACCCGGTCCGGCCGACCTCTACGAGCTCATCCCGGGCGAGCCGCCGCGGCTGCTGCTCGACGCGCCCTACGAGGTGACAAACCTCGATGTCGCGGCCGAGCTGGTAGCGGCCGGCCGGCTGGAGGGCGCGCCGTCGACCCCTTCCCTGCTACCGATCAAGGTCGACCGCGTGCGCCCGGTGGACGTGGCCCTGAGCCTCGCCGTCCTCGGCGGCCTCGCGGCCGTTGTCGCCGCCGCTGCGGCTGGTGCGAGCCGCCGACCACCGGCCGCCGTCAGACCTCGACGACGTTAGGGACGATCATCGGACGACGGCGGTACTTGTCGTTGACCCAGCGGCCGATCGTGCGCCGCACCACCTGTTGGAGCTGGTGCGGGTCGCTGACCCCGTCGGCCGCGGCCCGGTCCAGCGCCTCGGTCACCAGCGGCAGGACCTCGTCGAAGGCGGCCGGGTCGTCGGAGAAGCCCTTGGCGGAGACCGTCGGGCCACCGACGACCTTGCCGGTGACGGAGTCCACCACGACCGTCGTGGCGATGAACCCGCCGTCGCCAAGGATCCGGCGCTCGGTCAGCAGCGACTCGCCCACGTCACCGACGGCGAGACCGTCCACATAGACGTAACGGCAGCGCACATGTCCGGTGATCCGGGCGACCCCGTCGACTAGGTCGACCACGTCCCCGTCCTCGGCCAGCACCACGTGGTCCGCCGGGACGCCGGACTCGACGGCAAGCCGAGCATGCGCCCGCAGGTGCCGCCACTCCCCGTGGACCGGCATGAAGTTGCGGGGCCTGACCACATTGAGCAGGTAGAGCAGCTCGCCGGCGGGCGAGTGCCCGGAGACGTGCACCTTCGCCACGTCCTTGTGCACCACGAGCGCCCCCGCCCGGGACAGCTGGTTGATGACCCGGTAGACCGAGGTCTCGTTGCCCGGGACCAGCGAGCTCGCGAGGACCACGGTGTCGCCCGAGCTGATGTTGACATGCCGGTGGTCGCCGACGGACATGCGACCGAGCGCGCTCATCGGCTCACCCTGCGAACCGGTCGACATGAAGACGATCTGGTTGTGCGGCAACGCGGTCGCCTCGTCCAGGCCGACGACCAGCCCCGGCGGGATTCGCAACAGGCCCAGGTCTCGCGCGATGCCCATATTTCTGACCATAGATCTGCCAATGAAGGCGACCTTACGGTGGTGGGCGTGCGCGGCGTCGAGCACCTGCTGCACGCGGTGGACGTGCGAGGCGAACGAGGCCACGATAATGCGACCGCTCGCCCGGGCGAAGATCGATGTGATGACCGGTCCGATCTCGCGCTCCGGGGCGACGAACCCGGGCATCTCGGCGTTGGTGGAGTCGGACAGCAACAGGTCCACGCCCGCCTGGCCCAGCCGGGCGAACCCGGCCAGGTCGGTGCGCCTTCCGTCGAGCGGCAACTGGTCCATCTTGAAGTCGCCGGTATGCAGGACGACGCCAGCGGGCGTCCGCACCGCCACCGCGAGCGCGTCCGGGATCGAGTGGTTCACGGCGAAGAACTCGCACTCGAACGGTCCGAGCCGCTCGACCCGCCCCTCGCTGACCGTCAGCGAGTAGGGCTCGATGCGCCGCTCGGCCAGCTTCGCCTCCACCAGCGCGAGGGTGAAGTGCGACCCGACCAGCGGGATGTCGCGCTTGTGCTCCAGCAGGTACGGCACGGCACCGATATGGTCCTCATGCCCGTGGGTGAGCACGATCGCCTGCACGTCGTCGAGACGGTCCAAAATGGACGAGAAGTCGGGCAGGATCAGGTCGACGCCGGGCTGGTCCACGTCGGGAAACAACACTCCACAGTCGACGATCAGCAGCTTCCCGCCGTACTCGAAGAGCGTCATGTTGCGCCCGATCGCGCCGAGCCCACCCAACGCGATGACCCGCAGTGCACCCTCGGGCAGCGCCGGTGGCACAGGCTCCGTCACTGGGCGGTCCCCAGCTCCAGGCCGGCCAGCGCGCAGTCCACCCGCACCTGCGCGACCTCGGCTTCCGTGGCGTCGACGAGCGGCGACCGGACCGGACCGGCCGGCAGGCCCTGCTCACGCAGCGCCGCCTTGGTGAGAATCACCCCCTGCGTGCGGAAAAAGCCAAGATAGACGGGCAGCAGATCCTGGTGGCGCCGCAGCGCGTCGGCGTGGTCACCGGACTCGAACGCCAGGATCATCTCCTTGGTCTGCCGGCCGAACAGGTGCGTCGGCACCCCGACCACGCCCACGGCCCCGACCGAGAGCAACGGCAGGGTGTTCTTGTCGTCGCCGGAGTAGAAGGCCAGACCGCTGTCGCGGGTGAGCCGTGACGTCTCGGCGATCTCACCCTTGGCGTCCTTGACCGCGACGATGCGCTCGTGCTCGCCCAGCCGGAACAGCGTCTCGGTGGCGATCGGGGTCGCGGTGCGGCCGGGGATGTCGTAGAGCATCACCGGCAACCCGGTGGCCTCGGCGATCGTGGTGAAGTGGCGGACCAGACCGGCCTGCGGGGGCTTGTTGTAGTAGGGCGTAACCGCGAGCAGCCCGCTCGCACCGGCCTTCTCGGCGGCCTCGGCCAGCCCGACGCTGTGGTGCGTGTCGTAGGTACCGACACCAGCGATGATGTGCGCCCGGTCCCCGACCGCCTCGATCACCGCCCGCAGCAGGGTCTCCTTCTCGGCGTCCGTGGTAGTCGGCGACTCCCCGGTGGTGCCGCTGATGACCAGGCCGTCGTTGCCCTGTTCGTCGACAAGATAGGTCGCGAGCCGGGCCGCACCGTCGGTGTCGAGCGTGCCGTCCTGATGAAACGGCGTCACCATCGCGGTGATGAGCCGACCGAACGGCCGGCGCGGATCAGCAACGGCACTCATGACCGTCCTCGCAACGTTTCACACGGCCATGGGGCCGACGACTGGCAGTACTGCCGGTTCCCTCGCTGACGCTCGCACATAGGCACAACCTAGCGTGATGGGCGGTACGTGTCGTCCAGGCCCACCGGGACCACGCGCCGCGCAGAGGCGGATCAAACATAGAGTGAGGTGAATGGCGCGACCGGGATGTTGCGCACCACCATGAACACCGCCCAAGCCGCCATGAACACCAGCAGCGCCCGGCCACCCAGGCGTGGTGTCGGCAGCTCGCGGCCGGTCATCGTCCGCACGCTCCAGGCGACGTAGAGCCACACCAGGAACGGCGCCGCGAGCACGGCGATCGCGTGATGGCGCACCGCCTGCGGCACGTTGCCGTGCAGCAGGTAGTAGAACGCACGGGTGCCGCCGCAGCCCGGGCAGTCCAACCCCGTAGTGATCTTCACAAGGCACGTCGACAGGTCACGGGCGCCGGAGTCGGTGGGATCGCTGACCCAGACGTAGGCCGCCGCCCCGCCGAAGCACGCCGCGATCGCGACCGGTGCCGACCAGCGCGGGGCCCGTGCCGCCATCCGGGCGAACAGACGGGACCCGCGGCCCGCAACCGCATACGGCGGTGTGGCATAGACCGGGCCAGCGAACCGTGGCTCAGCCGCGTCGCCGTGCTCGGCGGCTCCGAAATGCCCGTGCACCCCCGATTGCCTGCCTGGTAGCTCCGCGGGCGGCGCGACATGGTCGGGGCGGTCGTCGCCGAGGGCGGAGGCTGCGGAGGTCACCCGACTACCGTAACGCCTCGACGCCCGCCGCGGGCGTTGGCGAGCGCTTGTGCGAGGTCGCCGCGCTCGGCCGGCGCCACCGAGCTCAGGCCGAGCCACTCCGCCACCTCATCCAGCACCGGCGCCAACCGGTCGGCGACGGTGCGAGGGTCGTGGCCCGCCTCGCTCCACGCACCGGGCACCAGCAGGACACCGGCCCGGCGGTCGGCCTTGAGGTCAACACGGGCCACAAGTGTGTCGCCGAGCAGGAACGGCAGCGCGTAGTACCCGTGCTCCCGCTGCTCCGGCACCGTGTAGATCCCGATCCGGTAGTGGAAGTCGAACAGGCGGTGGGTCCGGCGACGCTCCCAGACCAGCGGGTCGAACGGGCTCACCAGCGTCGCCACGTCGGCCCGGCGGGGGATCCTCGCCCCGGCGTAGAGGTACGCCCGCGGCTTCCATCCGGCCACGCTCACGGGACGGACGGTGCCCTCCTCGACCAGCTCGGCAAGGGCCCGCGTGAACCGCGGACCGGTGAGCCGGAAGTAGTCGCGCAGCTCAGGCTCGGCGGCCACGCCGAGCGCCCGCGCCGAGATCCGGACGAGCTCGCGGAACGCCTCGGGCTCGCTCGGCGTCGGCGTGTCCAGCACCGCCCGCGGCAGCACCCGCTCCGGCAGGTCGTACAGGCGGGCGAAGCCGGGCGTGCGCCCGGCCACCGTGACCTCGCCGGTGAGGAACAGCCACTCCAGCGCCGCCTTCGCGTCGCTCCAGTTCCAGCCCCAGTTCTCCTTCGCCCGCGGCGGCACGTCCAGCTCGATCTCGCCCGCGGTGAGCGGGCCCCGCGCCGCCAGCTCGTCGCGCACCCAGGTCACCACGTGGGGCGAGTCCCGGACGACCTTCTCGATCCAGCCCCAGGCGAGCCGGTCCGCCTCGGCCATGCGCCAGCGTAGGTATGGATGCAGCTCGACGGGTACGTACGACGCGACGTGGGCCCAGTACTCGAACAGCAGCCGGGGCCGCCGATGCGAGGCAGCGTCGAGCACCGCGTTCGGGTAGGGACCCAGCCGGCTGAACAGCGGCAGGTAGTGCGCGCGGGCCAGCACGTTGACCGAGTCGATCTGCAGCAGGCTCGTGCGGCCGAGCACCCGTTGCAGGTGCCGCCGGCTCACGGCGCCGGAGGGTCGTGGGTCCAGAAACCCCTGTGCGGCCAGCGCGATGCGCCGCGCCTGGGCCACCGACAACGTCTCACCCGTACGGGCAGCCGGGACCGTACGGTCCTGGGCGCTCATGCCCGTGCTCGCTTCGCTGCGCGCGGGCATGACGCTGCCCGCGCGGCGCAACGACGACTCGCTCGGCGGCGCTCGCTCATGGCGCCGAACGTTAGCGCGGCGGTGTGACACTCCGCTCGGAGTCGGAGCCCACGCCGACCATCAGGCCCGCGCCGCCCGTCCGCTCCTCGCTCGCACGCTCGCTGCGATGCTCCCGTGCGGGCGCCGCGCCGCGCGCGGCCAGTTCCTCCTGCAGCAGGCTCGCCATCGCGCCCTCGAAGTCGGGTTGGGTTTCCGGCTCGGGACGCACCTGCGACGCGCCGCCGGTCGGCGCCAACGCCGGTGTCGCCGGTGCCAGGGCCACCGGGGCCTTCGCGAGCGGCAGCCCGATGAGCAGCGCGAGGCTGACCCATACGTAGGCGTTGCTCGCGAACCACACCAGTGGGTTCGTCCAGGTGTCGTCGAAGGCCCAGACCACGCGGCTGCCGAGAACGACGTACGAGCCGATCAGCAGGCCCCACAGCCAGGTCCGGCGCCGGCTCCTCCCAGGGGTGGTGAGGGCCCGGTCAACGAGCAGGAGCAGCGCCGGCAGGACCCAGACCAGGTGGTGAACCCAGGTGATCGGGCTGATCAGGCAGGTGACGATCCCAGTCAGCGCGAGGCCGGCCCGGTCGTCACTCACGGCCGCCGCCCGCCGGACCCGGATGACCCACACGGCCAGGACCGCGACCACCGCCAGCGCCCACAGCAGCGTGCTCGGCTCGAGCGGGTTGAGCCGGGCCACGGCGCCGTTGAGCGACTGGTTGGAGATGTAGTCGAGCTGCCCGACCCGGTCGGTGTTCCACAGCGCATCGGTCCAGAAGACCCGTGACTCGTCCGGCGCCAACGCGGCACCGACCAGGCTCGCCGCCGCCGCGGCCGAGCAGGCGGTGAGCGCGGCGCGCCACCGCTTCGTCAACAGCAGGTACACCAGGAAAACGCCGGGCGTGAGCTTGAATGCCACGGCGAGCCCGATGCCGACGCCGGCGAACCGGCTGCCGCGCCCGACCAGGAAGAGCAGGTCGACGGCGACCAGCGCGACGAGATACATATTGACCTGGCCAAACAGGAACGTCTCCCGCAGCGGGTCGAAGGCGATCACGAACGCGGTCGCGACTCCCACGGCGTACCAGGGCAACCAGCCGTGCCGGCGCGCGATGGGGTCGACGAACCAATAGACGATCATGACTGTAACGACCGCGATGGCGAGGCAGCTCGCGACGACCGCGACCGGCCACGGGATCAGCGCCATCGGCAGCATGACCAGCGCGGCGAAAGGCGTGTAGGTGAAGCCGTACGTGCTGTCCGGGGACACGAAGTCGTAGATCGATCCGCCGCCGGCCCAGTAGTCGACCGCGCCGTGGTAGACGCGCAGGTCGAAGAAGTTGCGCCAGGTGCCGATGCCGAAGGACAGGCCCAGCCCGACGAGCAGGAAGGCGCACAGCTCCAAGGGCCGGTGCCGGTGAGGCAGCACCCGATCGAGCAGGCGCCACCGTGGGAAGCGTGGTCTCGCGTCGGAGGGTTGGGCGGGGTCGGCCGGCTCGGGCCCGGCGCGTCCGGCGTCGGCTTGCCTAGCCGGACCATTCATGCCAGCCCTCCGATCCCTCGGCCGGGGTCGATGGCGACCCCGTACGCTGCACGACCATGGCGCAGGACCCGCCCACGCTTCGTCCACCCGGAGCGCACGCCTTCGTCCGCCCCGCACATCCCGGCGACGCCGCCGAGATCGCGCGGATCCAACTCGCCACCTGGCGGCACGCCTACCGCCGGATCCTGCCCCGCCCCGTGCTCGAACAGCTGGACGAAGCCTGGGTGGCGCATCGGTGGCGGACCTCCGTCGAGGCCCCGCCGTCACCACGACACAGGGTGCTCGTCGCGGTGGAACAAGCGGAGCAAGCCTACCTGGTTGGCTTCGCGGCAGCGGGTCAAATCGATGAGGCAGCGCTGGCTCCAGATGAGACTCCAACGGATTTGGTTCGGGCAGATATCGCGGCGATCACAGATCTGTTGGTCGAGCCACGCTGGGGTCGGCGGGGGCACGGCAGCCGCCTGCTGGCCGCCTGCGTCGACCACTGGCGCGACGACGGTTTCACCACCGCCGTGGCCTGGGCGTTTGCGGCGGACACGGTCTACCAGAGCTTCCTGACCTCGGCCGGATGGGAGCTCGACGGCGCCGCCCGCGCCCTGGACGTGGACGGCCTGCTCGTCGACCAGGTCCGGCTTCACACCGCGCTGTGACGTGAGTCGCACAATGCCGTCCCGGGCGGGTCCAATCTCGGCTACTCCGACGAACCGGGCAAGCCGGGCCGATAGTGCCGGCACGAGAGCGCGGTCTGGTCTCAACCTTTGCCGGCAGGGCCGCGTCTGGTTGAGTACGTGTCCCTTGCCAAGGAGGATGTGCGGCGCATGCGTGACGACGACTTCCGCGACTTCGTGCGCGGTCGTGGACCCGCGCTGTCCCGTACGGCGTACCTGCTCACCGGTGACCACCACCTCGCGCAGGACCTGCTCCAGTCCGCGCTCGCGACCACATTCCGGCACTGGTCCCGGGTACGCGACGGCAATCCCGAGGCGTACGTGCGCAAAGCGTTACACAACACCTACATCTCCTGGTGGCGACTTCGCGACGCCCTACCCGTCCGCGCCCCCCGGGAGAGGGCACGCCCGCCGTCGGGGAACGCCGGTCCGGCCATGCCGGACGGCACCGAGGCGACGGTGCAGCGCCTCGCCGTGCTCGACGCCCTGCGGGCCCTCACCCCGAGGCAGCGCGCGGTGGTGGTGCTCCGCTACTTCGAGGACCTGACCGAGGCCCAGGCCGCCGAAGTGCTGGGCGTCTCGATCGGCACGGCCAAGCGGCTGCACTTCGACGCCCTCGCCCGGCTGCGGGGCATGGCGCCCCAGCTGCTCGCCGACGAGGTGGAGGTGCCATGACGGACCTGCCCGGATCTGGCGCCAGGCCACCGGTGGGCCTCGCGGAGGTGCTGCGCGAGGCGGCAGATGCGGTCGCCGCCTACGACGTTCTCGACGCCGCCATCGCCGAAGGCCGGCGCCGGCGGCGGTGGTCCGCCTCGGTCTCGGCGCTCGGGGTGGTGGCGGTGCTCGCGCTGGTCGCGGCGATCTTGCTGCCGGCGTCGGTCCGGGAGGAGGATGCCGCGGAGCCACCGGGCGTCCCGAGTATCCCGGAGCGCATCGGCCCGCCCGCGCTCTTCACCCGCGACGCTGCGCCGAACCCGCCCGGTCCGGCGAGCGTGATCTTCTCCGGGTACCGCGGGAAACTCGTCGTGGTCGGAGCGACCGCGGACAGGTACCGGATCGTCGCCGAAGACGCCAAGGCCGGCTGGGACGCCCTGCTCTCGCCGGCGGGCGACCAGGTGGCCTACTCAAGCGGGCGCGAGATCGGCGTGGTGGACCTCGAGTACGGCGGCACGCGGGCCTATGCGCCGGAAGAGTCCACAGTGGATGAGTTCGCACCCGAGGTGTGGCTGCCCGACGCCAGCAGCCTGGTGGTGCTGGAGACCACATATGCCGACGACCCGACCACCCAGGGGATCAGGCGGCGACTGTCCATCATGGATCTCGACTCGGGCGCGCTGGAGCCGTTCGCGGAGGCGACCTGGCCCATCGCGACGCCGGGCTTCGCCGTGGCGGTGAGCCCCGACGGTTCCCGCATCGCGTACCAGTTCTCGGACTTTGTCACGATCCTGGACCGGGCCACCGGCGCGAAGACGCGCTGGGACCTGGAGTCGCATGACCTCGTCCTGGCGGGCCGCGCCGCCTGGGCGCCCGATGGCTCGCTCACCCTGCTGCACCGCGTGACCGCATCGAACGGGCGCGCCTGGGAGTTCCGCATGGTGGATCCGGCTACCGGGTCCGAGCGGGCCGTCCGGCCGGCTATGCGGGACCAGACCGTGGTCCGCCTCATCGGCTGGAGCGGCGACGATCCGGTGGTGGTCGGCTACAACGGCACGTACTCGGCGATGGCCGGCGTACCCGGTGACGTCATCTCTCCCGGCTTCGACGGCACGGTCGGCGTCTACCTGCTCTCCGACCACGGTCCGCGGACACTCCTACACCCCGTTGATGAGATTAGCTTTATCGATGTCGCTGAGGCGCTGCTCGCCGACCCGCAGACCCGGCCCGGCGATCCGCCGTGGAGACTGGGCCTTCCGGTGCCACCGGAGTGGTTGACGACGATCGTCGCGGTGCTGCTCGTCGGCGCGTGGGTGCTGGCGAGCCGGGCGCAGCAGCTCCGAGGGCGTCGGCGGGGGCTCGACACACCCACAGGCCGCACGGTCCGGCGGGTTAACAGTGACCGTGATTAGGAAGGGCACCTTGCTGTACACAGCCGCGAGCGCGAGGAGCGAGCCCGCGAGCCCCGCATCGCGAGCAAACGTAGTGCAGTGTCAGCAGGGTGCCCTTCCGTACACTGGTGAACTCAGACCCCCGGGAAGGCCTCCCGCGCGTCGAACCAGGTCGTGGGATCGGTGACGTCCGGCGCCAGACGCAGTCCGGCGACAAGCTCGTCGAAGTGGTCGGCAGCGGCGTGGTCGCCGTCGACGATCACCAGTGCGCGGTCGAGCCGGACCTCGCACCACCGCTCCCCTGGGTTCGGGTCGTCCACCTCGGCGCAGCGTGCCGGTAGTCCGGCGACCGTGGTCGGCGCCCACGGCCAGAACGGGTAGTCGGCGTACGCGTCCGGGCGGTCGTCCCACGGGAGCGGGTCGGACGTATCGGTCGTGACGAAGACGGTCATGTCGTATCCGGGCACGTCGAAGCTTGCGAACTGCACGAACGACCCGTAAGCAGAACTCGACACATTCGTTGGTATGAGTTGATCTGGCAGGTCCTCGAAGCGGTACGGCAACATCACCGGGTACGGATCGACGAGCCGGACGCTGCCGGCAAGGGCGAGCATGGTCGGACGAGAGACGGTCTGCCCGGGATCGAACGCGAGCCAGACCCACCGGTCCGGGGGCGCGTACACCCAGCGCACGGTGCGCGCAGAGATGATCGCCTGCTGGCCGTTGACCACGCCGATGGACTCACCGTCTCCCACCACGTCCAGGAACTGGGAGGCTCCGGTCCGGTCGTTCTGGATCTGGACCATTGAGGGGTCGCCCCGGAACGCGGTGAGCGCGCCGACCTGCTGGTCGCCGCCGGTCCGCACGATGACGGCGTGCTCGGCGCCAGGGCCCACCGACCGGGGCCGGATGTCGTAGCCGCCGACCGTACGGGCCTGCACCGTGAAGTAGAACTCCGACGTGAACGCCGAGCCGTCGGGACCCGGCGAGGTCGCCGCAGTGGCGGGCGCCGCTGATGGCGACCGCGCCGGTGCCGAACCCACCAGGACCACGGGAACCACGGCTGCCGCCGCGACCGCCCGCACCGCCGCGCCCGGGGTGCCGACCGCGCGGCGCCGGCGCCGGCGCACGGCGCTACGCAGACCGACCACCGCGGCATCGGTGTCCGGGACGAGGCCCTCAAGGAGCGCCAGCGCCGCCCGCACATCGTCTTCGGTGCGTGTCATCTGTTCCTCCCAGTTCGTGCCGACTCCCCGTCGGCGACCCTGACCCGCAGCGCCTGCAGCGCCCGCGAGGCGTAGCCCCGGACGGTGCCCGGGTGGCAACCGAGGCGCTCAGCGATCTCCCCGTCGGAGAGGTCCTCGTAATAGCGGAGAACCAGGACAGCCCGCTGGCGTCGCGGCAGCCGGGCAAGTTCGGGCAGGAGGGCGTCGCGCTCGGCGTGGGTCGCCGCGGCGTCCGGAGTGGCGGTGCTGGCGTCGCCGGGGTCGAGGACCTCGGCGACGGGCACCACGCGCGCCCACCTCCGCCGCCACGACAGGAACTCGTTGAGAATCATCTTGCGGACGTACAGCTCGGGCACTTCCAGCCGGCAGATCCCGGACCACCGCGGGTGGGCGCGGGCCAAGGCCTCCTGGACGACGTCCTGAGCGAGGTGCGCATCGCCGGTGAGCACCACCGCGTACCGCAGCAACGCGGACATCCGCTGGGCCACGAACTCGTCGAAGGTCATCCGCGCCTCACGCCGTCGATGGTTGTCCACCTATACACGCGCGACGGGTGCGGATCCGCTGTGCCGGCAACCCAGGCCGTACGGCCTTACGTGGTCAGTCCCCGAGGAGCGGACCGAGGCCGACGGTGAGGCCGGGCCGCTGCTTGACGGCCCGGATCGCCATCAGCACGCCGGGCATGAACGAGGCGCGCTCGAACGAGTCGTGCCGGATCGTGAGCGTCTCGCCGGCCGTGCCGAACAGGACCTCCTGGTGCGCCACGAGCCCGGCCGACCGTACGGAATGGATCCGGACCCCGCCGACATCGGTGCCGCGCGCTCCCGCCATCTCCTCCTTGGTGGCGTCGGGCATGGGTCCGAGACCGGCCTCGGCGCGGGCGGCTGCGACGATCTCCGCGGTGCGCTGCGCGGTGCCGCTGGGCGCGTCGAGCTTGTTCGGGTGATGCATCTCGATGATCTCGACCGACATGAAGTGCCGGGCCGCCCGCGCCGCGAACTCCATCATGAGCACCGCGCCGACGGCGAAGTTAGGTACGACGATGACGCCGAGGTCGGGGCGGTGGGACAGCCACTGCCGGATGCTCTCGTACCGGGAGTCGGTGAAGCCGCTGGTGCCGACCACGGCGTTGATGCCCTGGTCGATGGCCCAGTGGATGTTGTCCATCACCGCGTCCGGGGTGGTGAAGTCGACGACCACCTCGGCTCCGGCATCGGAGACGTTGAACAGCCAGTCGCCCTGGTCGACCATCGCCACCAGCTCGAGATCCTCGGCGGCGTCGACCGCCCGGCACACCTCGGCGCCCATGCGACCTCTCGCGCCGAGCACACCCACCCGTACGGCTTCGTCAGACTGTTCGGTCACAGGCCCAAACTACGGCATCGAATGTCACGGCCGTCGTGGGATCGGACTGTCCTCAGCGGACGAAGTCGGTGAAGTCGTGGTCGGAGAAGGCCCCGATCACGGCGAGCGATGGCTGACCGCCGCAGACCTCGGCGGCCACGGCCCGTACCTCGTCCGGCGAGACGGCATCGACCGCGGCGAGCACCTGGTCGACGGTGAGCAACTCGTCGTAGAGCAGCTCCCCCTTGCCCAGCCGCGACATCCGGGATCCGGTGTCCTCGAGGCCGAGCACGAGCGAGCCCTTGAGCATGCCCTTGCCGCGGGCGATCTCCTCGTCGGTGATGCCGTGGTCGGCCACCCGGGACAGCTCCTCGCGGGTGAGCGCCAGCACCTCGTCGGCCTTGCCGGGCGCGCACCCGGCGTAGACGCCGAAGCTGCCGGAGTCGGCGTACTGGTTGGTGTACGAGTAGACCGAGTAGGCCAGGCCGCGCCGTTCCCGGATCTCCTGGAACAGCCGTGAGGACATGCCACCGCCGACGGCGTTGTTGAGCACCCCGAGCGCGAACCGGCGAGCGTCGTTGCGGGCGTACGCGGGCCCGCCCAGCACCAGGTGCGCCTGCTCGGTGTCCTTGTCGTGCACCGCGAGCCGGCCCCGCCGGACCCGTGGCGAGCCCCGGCCGGTCGCAGCCCGGCCCCCGTCCACGGCGGCATCGGCGCCGCCCGGGCCGGCGGCACCCCGACGCGGGATCGGCGCCACAGATCCGGTCGGCCCGGCGGCACCGAGCCGGTCGAAGGCATCCCGCACCAGCCGGACCACCAGGGCGTGGTCGAGGTTGCCGGCCGCCGCCACCACCATGGCCGGCGGGACGTACCGGCGCTGGTAGAAGGTGAGGATCTGCCGGCGGTTCATCGCCGAGATGGTGCCGACCGACCCGGAGATGCGCCGGCCCAGCGGGTGCTCGCCGTAGACGGTCTCGGCGAACAGGTCGTGCACCTCCTCGCTCGGCTCGTCGTCGTGCATGGCGATCTCTTCGAGGATCACGCCGCGCTCGGTCTCCACATCGGACGGTGCGAGAACCGAGTCGACCACGAGGTCACACATCACGTCGATCGCCAGCGCCAGGTCGGAGTCGAGCACCCGCGCGTAGTAGCAGGTGTACTCCTTGGTGGTGAAGGCGTTGGTCTCACCGCCGACTGCTTCGATCGCCGACGATATCTCCAGGGCGCCGCGGCGATGGGTTCCCTTGAACAGCAGGTGCTCCAGGAAGTGCGACACCCCCGACAGCGGCCGGCTCTCGTCGCGCGAACCGACCGCGACCCAGATCCCGAAGGAGACACTGCGCATCGCCGGCACGGCCTCGGTGAGGATGCGCAGCCCGCTGGGCAGGACCGTACGGCGTACGGTGCCGCCCAGCGGGTCGTCGGTGAGCGTCGCGGTCCGGCCCCGCGGCACGCGCGGGGCTCGACCACGGGTGGCGGGGTGGGGGAGGAGGGCATGGAATTCGCTACGGCGCGAGCCATCCGGGGTCATGGGGGTGCGTCGAGATCAGCGGTCGCGGACCCGCCGGCGGCGCTGCTCCCCGCCGCCGTCGCCACCCTCGCCGGGGCCGCGCTCGCCCCGACCCGGGCCGCGCTCCCCGCGGTCCCGGTCACCCGTGCGGTCTCCTCGGTCGCGCGGACCGCGGTCGCCCCGGTCACGCCCGGCCGGACGTTCGCCGTCGGCCGCCGGTGCGGGTGCACCCTCCGGCCGTACCTTGTCCAGGTAGATCTTGCCGCGACCGTCGATCTCGGCGATCTCCACCTCGACCTTGTCGCCCACGTTGAGGTAGTCCTCGACCTTCTCCACCCGCTTACCGTCGCCCACCTTCGAGATGTGCAGCAGGCCGTCGCGGCCGGGCAGCAACGAGATGAACGCGCCGAACGCGGCCGTCTTCACCACGGTGCCCAGGAACCGGTCGCCGACCTTCGGCAGCGTCGGGTTCGCGATCGCGTTGATCCGGTCGATGGCCGCCTGGGCCGAGAGCCCGTCGGCCGCGCCGACGTAGATCGTGCCGTCGTCCTCGATCGAGATCTCGGCACCGGTCTCGTCCTGGATCGCGTTGATGGTCTGACCCTTCGGGCCGATCACCATGCCGATCTTGTCGACCGGGATCTTGACCGAGGTGACCCGCGGCGCGTACTGGGACATGGTCGCCGGCGCCGCGATCGCCTCGGCCATCACGTCGAGGATCGTCTGGCGCGCGTCGTGCGCCTGCTGCAGGGCGGCGGCCAGCACGTCGGACGGGATCCCGTCGAGCTTGGTGTCCAGCTGCAGCGCGGTGACGAAGTCGCGGGTGCCGGCGACCTTGAAGTCCATGTCGCCGAAGGCGTCCTCGGCGCCGAGGATGTCAGTAATGGAGATATAGGAAATCTTGCCATCGACCTCGTCGGAGATGAGGCCCATGGCGATGCCGGCCACGGGGGCCGCCAGCGGCACGCCCGCCGACAGCAGCGACATCGTCGAGGCACAGACCGACCCCATTGAGGTCGATCCATTTGAACCCATCGCCTCGGACACCTGCCGGATCGCGTACGGGAACTCCTCCCGGCTCGGCAGCACGGGAATGAGCGCCCGCTCGGCCAGCGCGCCGTGACCGATCTCGCGGCGCTTGGGCGCGCCGACCCGCCCGGTCTCGCCGGTGGAGTACGGCGGGAAGTTATAGTTGTGCATGTAGCGCTTGGACTTCTCCGGCGAGAGGGTGTCCAGCGACTGCTCCATGCGGAGCATGTTCAGCGTGGTGACGCCGAGGATCTGGGTCTCGCCCCGCTCGAAGATCGCCGAGCCGTGCACGCGCGGCAGCACGCCGACTTCGGCCGTGAGCGGCCGAATGTCGCGCGGCCCGCGGCCGTCGATGCGCACCTGCTCGCGCAGCACCCGGCTACGGACCTCCTTCTTCGTGACCGAGCGGAACGCCGCGCCGATCTCCTTTTCGCGGCCGGCGAACTGCAGGTTGAGGGTCTCGTACGCCTTGTCCTTGATGCGGTCGAGCGCCTCCTCCCGCTCCTGCTTGCCGGCGATCCGCAGCGCGTCGGCGACCTCGTCGGCCACCGTCGTCGACACCGCGGCGAAGACATCGGCCTCGTAGTCGAGGAAGACCGGGAACTCCACGACCGGCTTGGCGGCGATCGCGGCCAGCGCGTCCTGCGCCCGGCACAGCTCACGGATCGCGGCCTTCGACGCCTCGAGGCCACCGGCGACGACCTCCTCGGTCGGCTTCGGCGCCCCCTGCGCGACGAGCTTGAGCGTGTGGGTGGTGGCCTCCGCCTCGACCATCATGATCGCGACGTCGCCGTCGGGCAGCACGCGACCGGCCACCACCATGTCGAAGGTGGCGCGCTCCAACTCCGTGTGGGTCGGGAAGGCGACCCAGGCGCCATCGACGTGCGCCATCCGGGTGGCCCCGACCGGGCCGGAGAAGGGGAGGCCGGCCAGCTTGGTCGACAGCGAGGCGGCGTTGATCGCCACGACGTCGTACGGGTGCTGCGGGTCCAGCGCGAGCACGGTCTCGACGACCTGGACCTCGTTGCGCAGGCCCTTCACGAACGAGGGTCGCAGCGGACGGTCGATGAGCCGGCAGGTGAGGATCGCGTCCTCGCTCGGCCGACCCTCGCGCCGGAAGAATGAGCCGGGGATGCGCCCGGCCGCGTACATCCGCTCCTCGACGTCGACCGTGAGGGGGAAGAAGTCGAACTGGTCGCGCGGGCTCTTGCTCGCGGTCGTCGCGGACAGCACGACCGTGTCGCCGAGCTGGGCCAGCGCCGAGCCGGCGGCCTGCCGGGCCAGCCGCCCGGTGCTGAAGGTGATCTCGCGGGTACCGAAGGACCCGTTGTCGATGACCGCGGTGCTGTGGTGGTCACCGAGAGTGGTCTGTTGTGTCATGCGGTTTGTCTCCCATGGCTTGTGTGTACGCCGGGGGGAGCTGCGCCGCGGTCGGTCTTCGATCGAAGCCCTCGGGCGATGCGTCCATGGTGCGTCTGGCGCACCGGTCGCGTCCCGGGAGCCACTACCGAGGACCGACGTGCGTCGGCGTTTACGCCGACCGGCTCCCCCTGTCCTGGTTGGTGCTCTGTCGTTCGTGCGGTGTTGCTCATTCTGCTGGAGGTGACGCCCGGTCGCCGACAGGATGGGCCCCGAACCGTGATCCGGGGCCCCCGGACTAGCGCCGCAGGCCCAGCTTGTCCGCGATCGCGCGGCGCCGCTGGATATCCGCTTTGGCGAGGTAGGCCAGCAGCCGACGGCGCTGGCCGACGAGGATCAGCAGTCCACGGCGGCTGTGGTGGTCGTGCTTGTGGTACTTGAGGTGCTCGGTGAGCTGGTTGATGCGACGGGTCAGCATCGCGATCTGCACCTCGGGCGAACCGGTGTCGCCCTCCTTGCTGCCGAACTCGGCGATGATCTGGGCCTTCGTGGCCTGGTCGAGCGCCATATTCTCCCTTTGCTGATGGGTTGTCCGGTTCCGGCGAGCTTGCGAGCCCAAACACGCACTGGTCTGGCCGGGCTTGCGAGCCGAAACACGCACCTTCTGTCGGTACCGCACCCACGGCGTCGAGCAGGCACGCGGCACCGGCCGGCGAATACCGGCATCGACAGAGGGTAGCACGGTGCCCGCGCGGACCCGTGGACGCCCCTAGTCCTCGCCCGCCAGGACGGCACGCGTCTGGGCGACGTCCTCGCGGATCTGGGCTGCGAGTGGCGCCACGCCGTCATAGCGGCGCTGCTCGCGCAGTCGGGCGACGAAGTCCAGGGCGAGCCGCTCGCCGTAGAGGTCACCGTCGAAGTCCAGGACGTACGCCTCGACGCGCCGCTCCCGGCCGGCGAACGTCGGGTTCGTCCCGATGGAGACCGCCGCCCGGGCCGGCTCGTGGCCGCGCCGCACGAGCCACGCCGCGTATACGCCGTCGGCCGGTACCGCGGCGTGGGGTGGCGTCAACAGGTTCGCGGTCGGGAAGCCGATCTCCCGACCGCGGGAGTCGCCCCGGACCACCACGCCCTCCAGGCGGTGCAGCCGCCCGAGCGCGTCGGCCGCGGCCGTGAGATCGCCGGCATCGACACATGCCCGTATGTATGTCGAAGAGACGACGGTGTCGTTCCCGGCGGCCGGGCTGGCGACCAGCGGCGCGCCCTCCACGCTGAAGCCGAAGGTCCGACCCAGATGCTCCAGCAGCGGGACATCGCCGGCCGCCTTGTGGCCGAAGCGGAAGTTCTCCCCCACCACGACCACCCGCGCGTGCAGGTTCTCGACCAGCACGTCGTGTACGAACGACTCCGCGGGCAGGCGCGATACCTCCAGCGTGAACGGGATGACACACAGCACATCCACCCCGAGTTCCTCGATGAGCTCGGCCTTGCGGCCGGGCTCGGTCAGCACCGCGGGGTGTGACCCGGGGCGGACCACCTCGGCCGGGTGCGGGTCGAAGGTCACCACCACCGAGGAGAGACCCAACCGGGCGGCCCGCTTCACGGTGTGACCGATGATCGCCTGATGTCCACGATGGACACCGTCGAAGACACCGATCGTGAGCACCGACCGCCCCCACCCGGCCGGAGCCGCCGCCAGCCCTCGCCACCGCTGCATCGTCACGCGCCTTCCCAGGTTGGAGCCAGCACGACCTCCGCGCGGGCGAGGCCGTCACGTTCGGCCACGACGGCGATCACCCCTCCGTCCGGGGCGAACACCGCGTACGGCCCGGATCTTCCCTGCGCGGGCAACCGCCCGCCGTGGGACAGCACCCGCGCCTCCTCGGCGCCGACGTCCCGACGGTCGAACAGGCGCGCGGCGACCTCGGCCAGCGTAAGGAGCGGGAGCCCGTCACCGCCCGTGCTCGCGACGGCGGTGCCCACCGACTCCTCCCGCTCGCGGCTGGCCGCCATCAGGGCACTCAGCGGTACCGCCTCGTCCACGCTGAACCCGCCGACGGCGGTGCGGCGAAGCGCGACGAGGTGCCCGCCGACCCCGAGCGCGGTGCCGAGATCGCGGGCGAGCGCGCGCACATAGGTGCCGGGCGAGCACCGCAGCTCGATATCGACATCAATGACGGCATCGTCGGGCGGGCGGTGGACGGTCAGGACGTCGAGGCGGTGGATGGTCACGGGCCGCGCGGCCAGGGCCACGTCCTCGCCCCGGCGCACCCGCGCGTACGAACGCACTCCCTTGACCTTGATCGCGCTCACCGCACTGGGCACCTGCGCGATGTCGCCACGGAACGCGTGCAGCGCCACCGCGACCTCGTCGTCGCCCAGGCCGCCGGCCGGGGAGCCACCGGTGACCTCGCCCTCCGCGTCGTCGGTGACCGTGCTCTGGCCGAGGCGGATGGTGGCGCGGTACGCCTTGTCGTGTCCCGCCGCGTACGGCAAGAGACGCGTCGCTCGCTCGATGCCGATGACAAGGACTCCTGTCGCCATCGGATCGAGGGTGCCCGCATGACCGACCCGACGGGTGTGCGCGAGCCGTCGCATCCGCGCAACGACATCGTGTGACGTCATCCCGCCCGGCTTGTCGACCACCACGAACCCGTCCGGCAACCCCGGCTCCTTCCCACGGCCTGGGCGAAGCCTCTCAGACACGGCGCGGCCGAAAATCGCGACCCGCGCAAGTTGCCATGTTCTGGCAGACTGGCCGAGTTCGCTTCCCCGTGTGGCACCGACTCCGCCGGGAGGCATCCATCGAAAGCCAAAGGTGATCCATGACTACCCCGGAGAACCAACCGCCCACGTGGGCCACACCGGACTATCCGCAAAAGCCCCCATATCAGGGCGGCACCACGCCCGGCGGTTACCCACCACCCTCGTACCCGTCGCAGCCGCCGGCGTATCCGCCGTCCCAACCGCAGGCCTACCCGCCACCCCAGCCGCCGGCCTACCCACCGGCCCAGCCCCAGCCTCGGTATCCGTCCCAGCCGCCGGCTTACCCACCGTCATCGCCCGGCACCTATCAGGGCGGGACCTATCAGGGCGGCACCTACCAGGGCGGTGGCGCCGCGACACAGCAGGGTGGCGGTTACCAGGGCGGCGGTTACCAGGGCGGCGGTTACCAAGGTGGGTACCAGGGCGGCGCCGGGCCGGGGACGTACCCGCCCCCACCGCAACCGCCGTCGGGCTTCGACCCCCTGGGGCCGTCGCAGCCGGCGAAGAAGAGCGGCCTGTCCGCCAAGCTCCTCAGCGGCCTGGGCGTGGTCCTGTTGATCCTGGTCGCCCTCGCGGTCAAGGTCGGTCCGGGCCTGATCAGCGACCTCGGCGGCAGTGGGGGTGGTGGAGGAGGAGGGCCGAGCATCACGGACCCGTTCGAGGGCACCGTCGCCGCCGACTATCCCAACGGTGAGGCGGGCATCGTCCTGCCGGCCGCGACCGAGGTACCCGGGTTCACCGCGGAGGAGGTGGCGGCCGCGCTGGAGACCGTGCGGCAGGCGCTCATTCTCGGGCGCCTCGACGAGAACATGCTCGTCAACCACGACCGCACGGCGCTGCGGGCGCTCTTCTCCCCCCTGGGCGCGGAAGAACTCGACACCTGGTTCGACGAGAAGCTCGGCGGCATCTTCGCCACGATGATCGCGCCGGGATACGAGCTGCGCGACGAGCCGATCAAGGTCAAGGGAACGATCACCTTCGCAGGTACGATCATCGATGGCATCACGATGCTCGAGGTGAACACGAAGTTCGTCTGGGTCTACGCGTTCACGGGCGAGCTCGAGGAGGCCGGCGACCACCTGGTCACGCTCAACGACGACCTCTACCTGGTCTTCCCCGTGCCCTCGGAGGTCGTCGCGGAGGCGGTGGGCATGTTCCCCGACAGCCGGAGCACCTCCTTCGCCTACAACATCGACTGCGCCCTGCTCGATCAGGACCTGATCGCCCTGGGCACGCCGCAGTACACCATCGACGGTGGGCCCGACGTCGACCAGGACGACGTCATGGATCCCAACAACCCGGCCGACTTCGCCGACACCTGCTGATCGACCGGTCGCATACCGACGCGGGCGCCGTC
>JBQGBY010000030.1:0-1849 GCA_052038195.1 Micromonosporaceae bacterium
TCCGGATGGCCGGCCAGGTCCACGCCCAGCTCACGGCTCTTGAGCTCGACGCTGGCCCGGCCGGCCATCTCGGTCACCAGGATCCGCATGTCGTTGCCCACCACCGACGGGTCCACGTGGTTGTAGAGCAACGGGTCGACCTTGATCGCGCTCGCGTGCAGCCCGGCCTTGTGGGCGAAGGCGGCGGCCCCGGCGTACGCCTGGTGGGTGTCGGGGGCGATGTTGGCGATCTCGGCGATGGCGTGCGAGACCCGCACCATCTGTTCCAGGCAGCCGTCCGGTAGGACGGGCAGCCCGAGCTTGAGCTGGAGGTTCGCCACCACGGCGAAGATGTCGGCGTTACCGGGCCGCTCGCCGTACCCGTTGGCGGTGCCCTGGACGTGCCGGACCCCGGCCTCGACGGCGGCGATGGTGTTGGCCACCGCGCAGGCGGTGTCGTTCTGCGCGTGCATGCCGAACAGCTCCGGGCCGACGCCGAGCTTGGCGGTCAGCTCGGCGATCGCGGCGGTGACCCGGGACGGCAGCATGCCGCCGTTGGTGTCGCAGAGCACCACCCGCTCGGCGCCGGCCGCCAGCGCGGTCTCCACCACCGCCGCGGTGTACGCCGGGTCGTGCCGCCAGCCGTCGAAGAAGTGCTCGCCGTCGACGAAGACCCGGCGGCCCTCCCCGACCAGGTGGGTGACGGTGTCCCGGATCATCGCCAGGTTCTCCGCGGGCGTGGTGCGCAGGGCCCGCTCGACGTGCCGCAGGTCGGCCTTGGCGACCAGGGCGATCGCCGGGGTCTGCGCGTCCAGCAGTCCGCGTACCTGCGGGTCGGTCGCCACGGCGACCCCGGCCTTGCGGGTGGCGCCGAACGCGACCAGCACCGCGTGCCTCAGGTTCAGCTCGGTGCGGGCCCGGCGGAAGAACTCGGTGTCCTTCGGCACGGCGCCCGGCCAGCCGCCCTCGATGAAACCGACCCCGAAGTCGTCGAGCAGGCGGGCCACCGCCAGCTTGTCGACCACCGAGTAGCTGAGTCCCTCGCGCTGGGCGCCGTCGCGCAACGTCGTGTCGTACACCTGGAAGGTCATGGGAGTCCTCGTCTCGAACACTTCGGGAGCAAAAAAAAGACCCCCCGCGGATGCGGGAGGTCTGCGCGCTCGGCGAGAGGGAATGCCGGCGCGCTAGCTGCCAATAATCAGTACGGAACTGGTCACGATCGGTACTCTGCCATTCCGGCCGCGGTTTTGGGAGGCGAAATCCACATCTCGGGACGGTGACGGAGAGTCGCCAGACCCGGATCGGCGAGCGGGGGCGGCACCGAACCCGCCGCTGGTGATCGACTTCACAAGTCGTCCGGCCGCTATCGAGCGGAAACAGCGCTGCGGAAGTATCTGGAACCGATCAAGTTACCGGCCTCGCGCCGCTGACAAGCCGCTGTCAAGGAGGACCCGTGCTCACTGTCGGTGACCGCTTCCCCGAGTACGAACTCACCGCCTGCGTATCGCTCGACGCCGACAACGCGTTCGAGACGATCAACCACAAGTCCCACCAGGGCAAGTGGCGGGTGGTCTTCTTCTGGCCGAAGGACTTCACCTTCATCTGCCCGACGGAGATCGCCGAGTTCGGCCGCCTGAACGGCGAGTTCGCCGACCGGGACGCCCAGGTGCTCGGCGTCTCGGTGGACAACGAGTTCGTGCACTACGCGTGGCGCAAGGACCACCCGGACCTGCACGAACTGCCGTTCCCGATGCTCAGCGACATCAAGCGCGAGCTGACCGCCTCCTGCGGCGTGCTCGGCGAGGACGGAGTCGCCCAGCGGGCCACCTTCATCGTGGACCCGAACAACGAGATCCAGTTCGTCATGGTG
>JBQGBY010000031.1:0-2496 GCA_052038195.1 Micromonosporaceae bacterium
CGGCACCGTCGGCCGACGGGCCCGGCGCCCTTCGGATGATGGGGTTGGATGGGACAGTGAGGCCGGACCCGCGCTCCCCGCAGGGCGGCGGCCCGGGCACGGGACGCGTCCGGCGGGTCGCGGGCGTGTCCGCTCGGGCGGCGCGGGCAGCGGCCGCAACGACCTCCCGCGCCGCGCGATCCGGCACCGCCCGACTGCGCCGGGCGGCCAGTGCCGAAGGTGCGGGCCAGTCCGGGCTGTCCCGGCTGATCGAGCTGAACGCGGTCAACGCCGCGGCCGACGTCCTCGTGGCCGTCGCGCTGGCCGACACCCTGTTCTTCTCGGTCGCCACGTCCGAGGCCCGTGGACGGGTCGCTCTCTACCTCGTGCTGACCATGGCACCGTTCGCCGTGGTCGCTCCGGTCATCGGCCCGTTCCTCGACCGCTTCCGGCACGGCCGCCGGTGGGCCATCGGGACGACCACCGCCGTACGCGGATTCCTGTGCTGGGTCATGGCCGGAGCCGTGCTCGCCGAAGCGGTCTGGCTGTATCCCGCCGCGTTCGGATGCCTGGTTGCGTCCAAGGCGTTCGCCGTCACGCGGGCCGCTGCGGTGCCGAGGTTGCTGCCCGACGGCGTGGAGCTCGTCACCGCGAACTCACGCGTGTCCATGGCGGCGGTGATCGGGGCTGCAGTAGCAGCGCCGATCGGAGTCGGCCTGGCGGTCATCGGGTCGGACTGGCCGCTTCGGATCGCCTTCCTCGCGTATGCGGGTGCCACGGTGCAGGCGATCCTGCTCCCGGCCCGCGTGGACTCGGCCGCCGGTGAAGGCGAGGCGTCGCTACGGGAGGGCCGCGCCGTTGCCGGCCGCGCGTACCGGGTGGGTGGCACGGTGGTCCGGGCCTTACGGGCCAACACGGCGCTGCGGGCGTTCTCCGGCTTTCTCACCTTCTTCCTGGCTTTCGTGCTCCGCGAGGAACCGGTCGCAGGCCTGGACGACACCGTCGCGATCGCGCTGGTCGCGGTCGCGGCGTGGGTGGGCAGCACGGTCGGCACGACGCTGGGTGCGACAACGCGCGCTCGCAGCCCGGACCGTACGGTGCTGGCGCTGGTGGCGATGTCGGCGGCGATCGCTGCCCTCACCGCCCTGCTCTGGGGGCTCGTCACCGTCATTCTGGTCGCGCTCGCGGCCGGATTCGGCCAGCAGCTGGGACGGCTCTCACTGGACGCCGTCGTCCAGCGTGACGTACCCGAGCATGTGCGGGCGAGCGCGTTCGCGCGCTCGGACGCCCTACTGCAGCTGGCCTGGGTGTTGGGCGGCGGGCTGGGGATCGCGCTGCCGCTCGTCCCGCCCCTCGGCATGGGTATCGCCGCCGTCGCCCTGGTCGGCGGCCTGGTCGCGGCACAGCGGGTACGGCCCGAGCCGCGCTAGACGTCGAGGTCGTCGGCGACGGCCCGCAGCACGGCGGCCACCTTGTGCGCCGACCGGCCATCGGGATGACGCCCGCGGCGGTAGGTGTTGGAGACGCCGTCCAAGAGCTTGATCAGGTCTTCGATGATCGTGACCATGTCATCGGGCTTCTTGCGCGATGCGGCCACGACCGAGGGGATGGGCTCGAGGACATGGAGGGACAAGGCCTGCTCGCCCCGCTTGCCCTCGGCGACGCCGAACTCGACTCGCTGACCCGGCTTGAGCCCCGCCAGGCCGGCCGGCAGCGCGGAGGAATGGACGAAGACGTCGCCGCCGTCATCCTTGGAGAGGAAGCCGAAGCCCTTCTCGGCGTCGTACCACTTGACCTTGCCGGTAGGCACGGGCAGACCTCGTTACGTCGTCGGTATCGGACCCGCACAGCGTAATGCCGTACGGTCCGCCTCATGGTCGAGGTCGCCGTCGAGGCCCTCCGTCGGGTGCAGGCGACCCGGTACGTCGAGCCGCTGCGCGAGGGCGGCTCGCTGCCCGGACTGGTCGAGGCGGATGACCTGGGAACGTACGTGGTCAAGTTCCGCGGTGCTGGGCAGGGCGTCAAGGCGCTGCTGGCCGAGGTGATCGTCGGGGAGCTCGCCCGCAGGCTCGGCATCCGGGTCCCCGAGCAGGTCCTGGTCGAGGTGGACCCGTCGATCGGGCGACGGGAGCCCGATCCGGAGGTCCAGGAGCTCCTGCTGGCTAGTCCGGGCACGAACCTCGGAGTCGACTTCCTCCCCCGCTCGCTCGGCTACGACGGCCTGGGGTGGCGCCCGGATCCCGAGGTGGCGGGCCGAATCCTCTGGCTGGACGCGCTCACCGTCAACGTCGACCGCAGCTGGCGCAACCCGAACCTGCTGGTCTGGCACCAGCAGCTGTGGGCGATCGACCACGGGGCGACCCTGCTCTTCCAGCACACCTGGCCGGGGGTCGAGGTTTTCGCCACGCGGCCCTATCCGCTGACCGAGCACGCGCTGGCACCCTTCCGGCGCTCGGTCGCGGACGCCGACCACGAACTGTCGTCGCGGCTGACCCAAGAACTGCTGGAGGAGGTCGT
>JBQGBY010000032.1:0-26924 GCA_052038195.1 Micromonosporaceae bacterium
CGGGCGGGGACGAAATCCCCGCCCGGCGGCCGGTTGCCCGTGAGGGCCCGGAACTGACTGGCCCGGGCCAAGCGCCCGGACTCGGGGCCGGAACTAGAGCCGGACGCCGCTGGCGGCGTGGAAGACGTGCTGCGTGCCCGGGCGCGGCTTCAGGTAGACCGTGTCGCCGATGCGCGGCTGGGCACCGCCGGCGGTGCGGACGACGAGCGTCTCCTTGGTGCCGGCGCCGTTGAGGGCCGCGTGGCCGTGCACGTACGTGTCGGAGCCCGAATCCTCGACGAGCTCAACCACGATCGGGACGCCACCGTCGCCCGCCCCGACGAGGTCGGTGTGCTCGGGCCGGAAGCCGACGGTGACAGTGCTGCCGCCCTCCGACCGCGCCGCCGACACCTGCTCGCGGGTGAGCGGCACCAGCACGCCGCCGAAGTCCGCACCGCTCTCGGTGAGCCTGACCGTACGGATGTTCATAGCCGGCGAGCCGATGAAGCCGGCGACGAACACGTTCCCGGGGCGGTCGTAGAGTTCACGCGGAGTGTCGACCTGCTGCAGCAGGCCGTCGAGCAGCACCGCGACCCGGTCACCCATGGTCAGCGCCTCGACCTGGTCGTGGGTCACGTAGACGGTGGTGACTCCGAGCCGCTTCTGCAACGCCGCGATCTGGGCCCGGGTCTGCACGCGCAGCTTGGCGTCGAGGTTGGACAGCGGCTCGTCCATGAGGAAGACCTGCGGCTCCCGCACGATCGCGCGGCCCATCGCGACCCGCTGGCGCTGGCCACCGGAGAGCGCCTTCGGCTTGCGGCCCAGCAGCGACTCGTCCATGTCGAGCAGGCGGGCCGCGTCCTTCACCCGGCGGTCGATCTCCGCCTTCGGGGTCCGGCGCAGCTTCAGCGCAAACGCCATGTTCTCGTAGACGGTCATGTGCGGGTAGAGCGCGTAGTTCTGGAACACCATCGCGATGTCGCGCGACTTCGGCGGCACGTTCGTGACGTCCGCTTCGTCGATGTAGATGGCGCCCTCGTCGATCTCCTCGAGGCCGGCCAGCATGCGCAGGCTCGTGGACTTGCCGCAGCCGGACGGGCCAACCAGGACCAGGAATTCACCATTGCCGATCTGCAGATCGAGCTGGTTGACCGCGGGCCGGGTCGTGCCCGGGTAGATGCGGCTGGCTTTGGCGTACGTGACGGTAGCCATGGCGGGATAAACCACCTTTCACCGGCAGGAACGTGCCGGACGATCCGAGTGAAAGATCCGCGGCGCCACGTCGAGGACGCGGTGACAGGGATGGCCGCCGGATGCGCCGGCGGATTGGAGTCACGCTAAACGTCGGCGGCACCGCGTGCCAAGACCCATGTGGCACGTTCTTGCTGTGACCAACCGTACTGTCGGCGCCGCCCAAGATCGTCAAATGCCCGTTTTCTAGGCGAGGCTGGGTAGCGTCCGGCGTACCATCGCTACAGTCGCGAGTCGACGCCGGTGTAGCTCAGTGGTAGAGCAACCGCCTTGTAAGCGGTTGGTCGACGGTTCAATCCCGTCCACCGGCTCCACGTACCTGTCGAGGATCGGGCTCGACCGGAGGATCGCCGGACTCAGCGGTTGCTTATATAAGTCCTGAGCGGTAGATTCTGCCGGTGCACGCATTCGACGTGTTGGGAGACCCGGTACGGCGGCGGATCCTGGAGCTGCTCGCCGACGGGGGAGAGCAGACCTCGGGCGCGGTGACGGAGACGATCCGGGCCGAGTTCGGCATCTCCCAGCCTGCGGTGTCACAGCACCTGAAGGTGTTGCGGGACAATGGTTTCGCCCTGGTGCGGGCGGAGGGAACCCGGCGCCTGTACGTCGTGGACCCGACGCCACTGTCCGAAGTAGACCAATGGTTGGACCAGTTCCGCCGGTTCTGGAACCAGCGGCTGGACGCCTTCGCGACCGAGCTGGCCCGCGGCCGCCGCGCGCCGCGGCCGCGAACCGAGACACCGGCCGATGGAGGCTCCCCGGACCGGCCAGCCAGGGCCGTACGGAAGCGGAAGGAGACGCCGTGAAGGACATCATCGACGAGGTGGCTGCCATCAGCCGCGAGACGGAGACGGCCAAGACCCCGGTCGGCGAAGGCCGTACGGTCAGGCTGCGACGGACCTACCCAGCGCAGATCACCGAGGTATGGGACGCGCTGACCACCGCCGAGCGGATCGCCCGCTGGTTCCTGCCGATCAGCGGCGACCTGCGGCTGGGCGGGCACTACCAGTTGGAGGGCAACGCCGGCGGCGAGGTCCTGGCCTGCGAGCCGCCGCAGCTGCTGCGGGTGAGCTGGGTGATGGGCGAGCCGTCGCCGGAGACCTTCAGCGAGGTGGAGGTGCGGCTCACCCCGGTCGACGGCGGGACGATCTTCGAGCTGGAGCACACCGCAACGGTGCCGCCGGAGATGTGGGAGGAGTACGGTCCGGGCGCCGTCGGCGTCGGATGGGACGGTGGCCTGCTCGGTCTCTCGCTGCATCTCGCCGGCCAGGAGGCGTCCATCGGCGACAAAGAGGCATTCCCATTCAGCGAGCAGGGACGCGCCTTCTACACCGCTTCCAGCCAGGCCTGGGGTACGGCTTGGGCGGCGTCGGGCGCGAGTCCGGAGCAGGTCGCCACGGCCGTCGCCGCCACGATCGCGTTCTACGCGCCCCCACCCGAGTGACCGACGGACCCGGGGTGACACCCCACGGCAGGGGCGTACACGCACACGCATGGAGGTAGGCAAGCGCAGCCGGGCTCAGCCGATGGCGGCGCGGCGGCGCGCCACCTCGGCGAGCGCGACCGCGGCCGCGACCGAGGCGTTGAGCGAGTCCACTGTGGACGAGATCGGGATGCTGACCCGGAGGTCGCAGGTGGCGCCGACCAGGCGGGACAGGCCGCGCCCCTCGGAGCCGACCACGACGACGAGCGGGCTGAGCGCCGCATCGAGATCGTAGAGATCCGTGGCGCCGTCGGCGTCGAGCCCGACGACGGTGAAGCCGGCCTCCTTGCAGGCGACCAGGGCCCGGGTCAGGTTCGTCACCTGGGCAACCGGGACCCGGGCGGCGGCGCCGGCGGAGGTCCGCCACGCCGTTGCGGTCATGCCGGCCGCCCGGCGCTCCGGCAGGAACACGCCCTGCGCCCCGAACGCCACGGCCGACCGGATCACGGCGCCGAGGTTGCGCGGGTCGGTGACCCCGTCCAGCGCCACGAGCAGCGGGTTGGGTGCCTCGCCGGCGACGGCGAGCAGGTCCCCGAAAGGCTCGTAGGCGAACGGCGGCACCTGTAGGCCCACGCCCTGGTGCAGCACCCCGCCGGTCATCCGGTCGAGTTCGGCCCGGCTGATCTCGAGCAACGGCACACCCCGGTCGGTGGCGGTCCGCACGATCTCCGTGATCCGCTCATCGATGTCGATGCCGAGCGCCACGTACAGCGCCGTGGTCGGAGTGTGGGTGCGCAACGCCTCGAGGACGGGGTTGCGGCCGACGACGAGCTCGGCGGCGCCCTTGGGCGCCCGGGCCCGGCGGCCCGGCGAGACGCGGGGCCGGCCGGCGGTGGTGCCACGGGCCCCGGCCCGCGCCCCCGCGGCGCCGCGTGTCACCGGCGTGCCGACCTTCGGAGTGCGCCCGGTCGCGGCGGCCGTCCGGCGTTCCCGTTCCTGCTTGCGGGCGGTCCCCTCCGGCACGTCCTCGCCCGAGTAGCCCTTGTGCCACGGTCGATCCTCGGCCGGCAGGGTACGGCCGCGGCCAGCGAGGCCGGCGCGGTTCTTGCCGCCGGAGCCGACCGCGGCACCCTTCTTGCCCGTGGTGCGGCGGCCGCGCCGCTGCGAGTTGCCCGGCATCCTCATGCGCCTCCGGGTGCCTCGACCGTCCACCGTGGACCGGCGGGCGTGTCCTCCACCACGATGCCCGCGGCCTTGAGCTGGTCGCGCAGCGCGTCGGCGGTGGACCAGTCCTTGCGCGTGCGAGCGGCGGCGCGTTGCTCCAGGGCCAGGGCGACCAGGGAGTCGACGACCCCGCGCAGCTCGGTCGAGCCGGAGTCCGTCCACTGTGGTGACAGCGGGTCCAGTCCGAGGACGTCCAGCATCGTCCGTACGGCCGCGAGGACCCGGGAAACGGTGGCCTTGTCCGCGGCGCCCAGCGCCGCGTTGCCCTCCCGGACCAGGTCGTGCACGACGGCGACCGCCTGGCTCGTGTTGAGGTCGTCGTCCATCGCTGAAACGAACTCCGTGCCCGCCTCCCCCGCCCAGCCGCCCGAAACGAACTCCGCCCGGGGTGCCGGTTTCTTGCCGCGGGCCGGCGCGGTACCCACCAGCTCGGCGGCACGGTGCACGAACCCCTCCAGGCGCCGGTACGCGGCCGCGGCCTCGCGCAACGCCTCGTCCGAGTAGTCGATCACCGACCGGTAGTGCGGCACGGACAGGTAGTAACGCAGCTCGACCGGCCGGATGCCGCTCGCCTCGATGGTCGGCAGGTCGATGACGTTGCCGTCGGACTTGGCCATCTTCGAGCCGCCGAGGTTCAGCAGCCCGTGGTGCACCCAGAACCGGGCGAACGGGAACCCGGCCGCTTGGGACTGGGCCACCTCGTTCTCGTGATGCGGGAAGACGAGGTCCATCCCACCGCCGTGGATGTCGAACTCGGGGCCCAGGTAGCGCCAGCACATCGCGGAGCACTCGATGTGCCAGCCGGGCCTTCCCCGACCCCACGGCGAGGGCCACTGCGCGTCGACGGGTTCCTCGGCCTTCGCCCCCTTCCACAGCGCGAAGTCGCGCGGGTCGCGCTTGCCGCGCGCCAGCCCGTCCGCCGACGCGTGCATCTGCTCCGGCCGCTGGCCGGAGAGCTGGCCGTACGCTCCGAAGGTCCCGACGTCGAAGTAGACATCACCCGATCCGTCGGTCGCCGGGTAGGCGTGGCCGGCCTCGATCAGCCGGGCGATCAACTCGTGCATCTCCGGCACGTGACCCGTCGCGCGGGGCTCATACGTCGGTGCGAGCACCCCGAGCCGGGCGTAGTGGTCGGCCAGAATCCGCTCGTTGGCGTAGGCGAGCGACCAGAACGGCACCCCCGCCTCCGTCGCCTTCACGAGGACCTTGTCATCGACGTCGGTGATGTTCCGGATGAAGGTGACCTGGTAGCCGGAGTGCACCAGCCAGCGTCGTAGCACGTCGTAGTTGACGGCCGAACGAAGGTGCCCGATATGCGGCGGCGACTGGACGGTGAGCCCACACAGGTAGATCCCGACCGTACCGGGCACTCGCGGGACGAACTCCCGCACCGATCGGGTGGCCGTGTCATACAAGCGCAGACTCACCCTGAAAGGGTATCCGGCGCCGGGGCACCCGTGTGGGCTACGGGTACCGTGGGACCGTGCGCGACCCGTCGGTTTCCCGCGTCGCCGCCTCCCGGTTGTCACCGCTGCGCCGTGAGGCTGATCTTGCGCGCCTGCGCCAGGAGACGTTCGACGTCCTGATCATCGGCGGCGGGGTGACCGGCGCCGGCGCCGCCGTCGACGCCGCCTCCCGGGGCCTGTCGGTCGCCCTCGTGGAGGCTCGCGACCTCGCCTCCGGTACCTCCTCGCGGTCCAGCAAGCTGGTGCACGGCGGGCTGCGCTATCTGGAGCAGCTGGACTTCGGCCTGGTGCACGAGGCGCTGCGGGAGCGAGGCCTGCTGGCGACCCGGCTCGCCCCCCATCTGGTGCGCCCCGTGCCGTTCCTGCTGCCGCTGCCGCGCGACGGCTGGCGTGGTTCGCTGCTGCGGGGGTACTACGGCGCCGGGGTCGCCGCCTACGACGCATTCGCCGGGCTGTTCGCCGACGGCCGGGGGATGCCGCTGCACCGGCACCTGACGACCACCGGCGCGCGGCGGATCTTCCCGTCCCTGCGGACGGACACCGTCGGCGGTGCGATCCGCTACTACGACGCGCAGGTCGACGACGCGCGCCTGGTGACGACCCTCGCCCGCACGGCGGCGAGCATGGGCGCCGCGGTCGTCACCTCGGTGCGCGCGCAGCGGATCCTGCGCGCCGCCCGCGAGGCCACCGGCGCCCGCGTGATCGACGTCGAGACTGGAGAACAGTTCGATATTTCCGCCCGTACGGTCATCGCCGCCACCGGTGTGTGGAGCGACGACGTCACGGACATGGTCTCGGTCGATGGCGGGCCGTACCGGCCGGGGCTGCGCGTGCGGGCGTCGAAGGGGGTGCACATCGTCGTCCCCCGCTCGGCGATCTCGGGCGACGCCGGCCTGATCCTGCGTACCCACACCTCGGTGCTGTTCGTGATCCCGTGGAGCGGGCACTGGATCATCGGCACCACCGACACCGACTGGCGGCTGGACCGGGCGCACCCGGCCGCGTCGGCCCGGGACATCGACTACCTGCTCGGCCGGGTCAACGAGGTGCTCGACCGACCACTGTCCACGTCGGACATCGAGGGCGTCTACGCAGGACTGCGCCCGCTGCTGTCCGGTGAGGACGAGTCCACCTCGGCCCTGTCCCGCAGCCACGCGGTCGTCGAGCCGCTGCTCGGTCTGGTCCTCGTGGCGGGCGGCAAGCTCACCACCTACCGGGTCATGGCGGCCGACGTGGTCGACCACGCGGCCCGTCGGCTGCGGCCGGTCCCGAACTCGCGCACCGACGAGCTGCCGCTGCTCGGGGCCGACGGCTACGCCCGGCTGCGGCGGGATCCGGCGGTGCTGGCCCTGCGCCACCGCGTCCCGGTCGGCGTGGTCGAGCATCTGCTGGACCGGTACGGGTCACTCGCCACCGACGTGCTGCGGGTGGCCGACGAGCGACCCGACCTGGTCCGGCCGCTGGCGGGCGCGCCGTCCTACCTCGCCGTCGAGATCGCGTACGCCGTACGAGCGGAGGGCGCGCTGCACCTCGACGACGTGCTCGCGCGCCGGACCCGGATCTCGTTCGAGACGGAGCACCGGGGCGTCGACAGCGCCGCTGACACCGCGGCCCTCATGGGCGCAGAGCTCGGGTGGAACCGGGCTCGGCAGCGCACCGAGGTCGACCACTACCTCGCCCGAGTCGAGGCCGAGCGGGAGTCGCAGACCATGCCCGACGACCTCACCGCCGACGCTGCCCGGCTCGGCGCTCCCGACCTGCGGGCCACGCCGGCCCGGGCATGACGCCGCCCCCGCGGAGCGAGGTGGGTCATGATCCTGATCGACACCCCGCGCTGGCCGGCGCACGGGCGGCTGTGGGCCCACCTGGTCAGTGACACCTCGCTGGCCGAGCTGCACGCGTTCGCCGAGGCGCTTGGCGCGCCCCGGCGAGGGTTCGACCGGGATCACTACGACATTCCGGCGGAGCGGTGCGCCACGGCGGTCTGGTTGGGTGCCCGTAGGGTCTCCAGCCGCGAGCTCGTGGAGGCCCTGCACCGCAGCGGTCTGCGCCGCCCCAAGACCTCGCCGACCAGTGCCCGGGCGGGCGCGCGATCGGGGTGAGGCTGTGGCGGTCAGGTGGCGAGGCAGGACTCGACGAACCGCTCGGCGGCCGGGCGTAGCCGCGCCTCGTGGCGGTCGAAGAAGTCCGCCGCCGCGGAGCCCGGCCAAGGCACCGGCAGCAGCGCTGGCGGTAGGTGCGGGTCGCGGAACAGGAACGAGCGCCACGCGTGCACGAGACGGAACCGGGCCGCGTAGGCGGTCTGGTCCGAGCTGTGCCGGGTGACCGCCGCCATCGCGAGCGTCTGCTCCGCCACGAAGTCCGCGTAGGCCGTGGCCAGCGCCTCCAGGTCCCAGGCCCGGCGCACGAGCGCGGCCGCGCCCGAGGTGCCGGCGGCGTGGGTGGCGGTGAATCGCTCGAACGGGATGCCGGCCTCCTTGAGCAGGGCGTCCACCTCGTCCGACGCGCGGGGCGAGACCCACGTCGACGGGTCGATGCGGCCGTACCCCAGGTAGGACAGCGTGCTGGTCACACGGGTGCGATCCGCCCGACGCTCCGGCAGCGTCATCACGACGAGGTCGAACCGGCCGTCCCAGCTCGGCCGGCCCGTCCGGTAGATCCGGGCCACCGCCGCGTCCAGCCGGTGCACCGCCCGTACGGAGAGTTGGTAGCCCGGTCCGCCGTCGACCTGGACCGGCAGCAGCCAGCCCTGCCGGACCATGCGGGAGATCGCCGTACGGGCGGCCGGCGGCGCGATGTCCAGGGGTCCGAGCAGCCGGACCAGGGCGGCAACGGCCGCGCGACCACCTCGGGTGCGGAGGTGGTCGCCGAAGAGATCGAAGAGCGCCAACCGGGTCTGCATGGCGGGGATCATTGTGACAGTGCGCAGCCACAGCTGACAACATCTGTCACAACCTGGGCGCCCCCGTTTGGGCATACGGGTGCCCATCAGGGAAAATCATGCGACAGAACCCGCACGTCCCGAGTGAGGGGAGAGGACATGGCGGCGATGAAGCCGCGGACCGGTGACGGCCCGCTGGAGGTCACCAAGGAGGGCCGCGGCATCGTCATGAGGGTGCCGCTCGAGGGTGGTGGCCGGCTGGTCGTTGAGATGACCCCGGACGAGGCGACGGCACTCGGCGAGGCGCTCAAGACCGCCGTCGGCTGACCACCGCCTCTCGTCGCCTGATCGTCGCTGCGGAAGCCGCCCGTCGTGGGGGGCTCCGCAGCGGCGATCTAGTGTCTTCGGACATGCAGCTCACGGTGTCTGTCGTCGACAGTGCCTCGCTCCCGCTCGGTCGCGGTCGGGTCGACGCGGCCGCTGTCGCCCTACCGTTCCGCTCCGCCACTCCTGACCCCGCCGGTGCGACCGATGGCCCCGCCACCGTGCTGCTGCCGCCCGGCTGGTCCCTGTCCGAGCCGCTCGCCGCCGAGGTCGCCGCGTTCCTGAGCGAGGTTGCCGAGCGCGGCTCCCCCGGCACGGTCCATGCGCTGCCTCGGCCGACCCGGGATCCGGCCCGGGTGCTGCTCGTCGGTACCGGCGACGGGCAGAGCCGGGCCTGGCGCGACGTGGGGGCGGCTCTGGTCCGGGCCACGGCCGACCGCGTCGCCTCCCTCGCCGTGGCCCTGCCGGACGACTCGGCGGCCGCGGATCTCGCCCTCGGTGCCTGGCTGGCTGCCTACCGTTACCGGGCCGCGGGGCCGCGCACTGGCGGGCGCTCCGCAGCCGACCAGGGCGATAAGAGTTCGCCACCAGGGTCGCCGGAGTCGCGGCTGCGCCGAATCACGCTCGTCGTCCGGCCCGGGGCGGTCGAGGCCGCCACTGCGGCCGTGTCCCGGTCGCGGGCCCTCGCCGACGCCGTCGCGCTCGCCCGGGACCTCACCAACACCCCGAGCGCGCAGAAGTCACCGAAGTGGTTCGCCGACCGCATCGCCGCCGCGACCGCCCGACGGCCGGGCCTCACGCTGCGGGTTCTCGACGAGGTCGGTCTCGCCGACGCTGGCTTCGGCGGGGTGCTCGCGGTCGGCAGCGGGTCGCCCCGACCGCCCCGGCTGGTCGAGCTGACCTGGCGGCCGCGCGGAGCGCGGACCCACGTGGTGCTCGTCGGCAAGGGTATCTGCTTCGACAGCGGCGGGATCTCGATCAAGCCTGTGGACGCGATGAAGCTCATGCGCAAGGACATGGGCGCTGCCGCGGCGGTGTGCGCCGCGACGCTCGCCGCCGCCGACCTCGGCCTGCCCGTACGGGTGACGGCGCTCGCCCCGGTTGCGGAGAACATGGTGTCGGGATCGTCGATGCGTCCGGGCGACGTGATCCGGCACTTCAGCGGCATCACCACCGAGGTGCTAGACACCGACGCGGAGGGCCGCCTCGTTCTCGGGGACGCCTTGGCCTACGCCGCCAAGAAGTTGAAGCCGGACTATCTGATCGACCTGGCCACCCTCACCGGTGCGTCACACGTGGCGCTCGGCAAGCAGATCGCTGCCCTCTTCAGTGACTCGGCCACGCTCGCCGAGGCGCTGTACGCGGCGGGCGAGGACGCGGGAGAGCCGGTGTGGCGGCTGCCGTTGCCCGATGACTACCTGGGCCTGCTGCGCAGCGAGGTGGCGGACCTCGCCAACGTCGCCCCCGCACCGCAGGCCGGCGCTGTGGTGGCGGCGATGTTCCTGCGCGAGCTCGCCGGTGACCGCCGCGACCGGTGGGCACATATCGACATGTCTGCACCATCATGGACCGATCGCGACCACGGCCCGCTGGTCAAGGGCGCCACCGGCTGGGGCGTGCGCCTCCTGGTCCACTTCCTCCGCGCTCTGCCCAGTGGTCGAGCCCCCTCGTCCTAGATCAACGAGGCGCGCGCGCCGGCGCGGGCCGGGGTCGCGGCGAGCAGGTCCAGCTGCAGGCGGGCCGTCGTCCAGTGTGGACTCGAGAGGCGGGCGTGGTCGTCGGCGGTCGGCTGGTGCACCATCAGAACGCCGCCCGGACGCAGCAGCCGTGCTGCCGCCTCTGTACACAAGGGACGGTCATCGGTGATATCGATGAGCATCAGGTCGTACCCGGCGTCCGCGAGGCGGGGCAGCATCACGTCGGCGCGGCCGGTGAGTAGGCGGTACCGCCCGGGCCCGTGCCCGGCCGCCGCGTACGCCTGGCGCGCCATCGCCTGCAGATCGGCGTCGATGTCGATGGTGGTCAGGACGGCATCGGTCGGCAGGCCGTCCAGGAGCCATAGGCCGCTCACACCCAGCCCCGTGCCGACCTCGACGACGGCCCGGGCGCGGGTGGCGGTGGCGAGCAGGCGCAGCACCGAGCCGACGGCGGGTGCGACGCAGGCCACCGAGAACTCGGCGGACCAACTCATCGTGTGCAGGACCACGGGGTGCGTCGTGCCGATCCCCACGTCCGTCGGCTCCTCGATGACCGCCTCCTGACGTTGCCTGCCTGATCCGGTCCGGCGTGATTCGGTCCGCAAGCGACGCGACGTTGCCTGCCTGATCCGGTCCGGCCTGATTCGCTCCGCAAGCTACGCGACGTTGCTTGCCTGATTCGCTCCGCAAGCTACGCGACGTTGCCTGCCTGATTCGCTCCGCAAGCTACGCGAATTGGCGATGGCGGCCCTCGCAGGGGTCGCTCGTGCCATTCTGAAGCGAACAAGCCGGACATGTCGGTCCGGTGGTAGCGACGTGGTTCGGCGACGGGGGTGATCGGAGCGTGGCTGTCACGGCCGGCGAGGGTCGCGGAGCCGGCGCCGAGGGCGACGGTCGGCAGGACGCGCACCGCCTCGCGGGAAACGGTCACGGCTCCTGGCGCACCACCAGCTCCGGTGTCGGTTGGCCCCACCGGAACATGAAGGGCCCGCCCGGCGACGGGTGGTCGGCCGGCGGCGCCGCGCCTGCGTGGTGGTCCGACGCCCGGAACGATCCATGGCGCGATCCTGACTCCACCGCGGTCATCGTGACGACCCCAGCGGACCCGGCGCCACCGGCGCAACCGGAGCCGCCGAAGCCGCTCGTCTTCCTGCCCCGGTTCGTGGTCCTGGTGGCCCTCCTCGCCGGCCTGCTCGCGGGCCTGCTCGGCGGTGGGTTGGGCTACGTCGTCGCGACCGGGCGCCAGGAGCCGGTGGTTCTCGGGGCCAGCGGTGGCGCGCCATCTCCCCACCGCCTGCCGGGATCTTTGCCCGACCTGGTGACGCGCGTCCTGCCGAGCGTCGTGACGGTCACCGCCTCGGTGGGCCGGGCCGAGAGCATCGGCTCAGGGTTCGTTATCGGTAAAGATGGCTACATTCTCACCAATGAACACGTTGTCCACAACGCCGCGGACGACAAGGTGTCGGTGACGCTCTCCGATGGCAACCCCATCCAGGCGGGGGTGGTCGGTCGGGACCCGGAGTCGGATCTCGCGGTGCTGCGCGTGGACCGGACGGGGTTGAGCCCGGTGTTCGTCGGCAACTCCGACAACGTCTCGATTGGCGACGGCGTGTTCGCCATCGGCACTCCGCTCGCGCTGGCCGGCACGGTCACGGCGGGCATCGTCAGTGCCCTCGACCGTACGATCCAGACCCGCGACGTCGGCGGCGGCCAGCGGTACTACGCCGCCATCCAGACCGATGCCGCGGTCAACCGGGGCAGTTCCGGCGGTCCGCTGCTCGACTTCGCCGGACGGGTGATCGGGGTCAACTCGGTGATCAAGTCCATGGTCGACAACGGTCAGGAGGCCGGCAACATCGGGATCGCGTTCGCCATCCCGATCAACCAGGCGATGCGCGTCGCCACGGAGCTCATCGACACCGGACGGGCCCGCCGTACGGTCGTGGGTGCCGACGTCGACACGTTCGAGGGCCCGGGTGGGGGCGTGCGCATCACCGCTGTCGACTCCGCTGGACCCGCGGCCGCGGCCGGACTCCGCACCGGGGACGTGGTGATCCGCATCGACGGCCACCTGGTCGAGGCGCCCCACGACCTGATCGCCATGGTCCGGCGGCACGGCCCCGGAGAGACCGTGAAGATCTTCTACCGTCGGGGTGCCTCGACCCAGGTCGCCGAGGTCGTGCTGGTCGCCGACGCGGACTGACCCGCCTCGTCCGACCGGGCGTGGCCCACACCGCAGGCGGTGCGGCGGAGGGCCGGCGGCCGCGTACCCTTGGTGGCCTGGTGCCCGGTGAGGGAGGTGGCGGGGTGGGCAACCTGAACGCCTGGGAGATCATCATTCTGGTGCTGATCGCGCTGTTCATCTTCGGGCCCGAACGCCTGCCTCGACTGATCGGCGACGGAGTCAGGCTCCTGCGCCGGTTGCGGTCGATGGCCCGGAACGCGACCGACGACCTCAGCCGTGAGCTCGGGACCGAGCTGACCCTCGAGGACCTGAACCCGAAGACCTTCATCCGCAAGCACGTGCTCTCCGACGACGAGCAAGCGGCGCTGCGGCGGCCGCTCGATGATCTGGCCCGGGACGTGCGGGGCGTCGGCACCAACGTCCGGGGTGTCGCGTCGGATGTACGCCGCGCCGGAGCCACCCCGCTCGAGAAGACCGCTCCCGGCACCAGTTCGCTCGACACCAGCCCGCTCGACACCAGCCGGCCCGACGACTCCGGGGAGACGCGGCCGACCACCGAGCAGCCGCGCCGGCACGAGCCCGACCCCGACGCCACCTGACCCGCCCCGGCTCCTCTACACCGACGATCGAGGACTTATGCGTGTGAGTTGATCTCCAATCACACGCACAAGGCCTCGATCACTGGTGGTGCACACGCACAAGGCCTCGATCACCGGGGCAATGCGCTATGCGCGGCGGGGGGAGAGGCCGAGGGACTTGCCGGCCAGGGACTCGCGGCGGACGGCCAGCGCGTCGGCGATCGCCGTGAGCGCCGCCGCAGCGGGTGCGGTGGGGTCGGCGAGGACGATGGGGGTGCCTCCGTCGCCGGTCTCGCGAACCCGGATGTCCAGCGGCACCTGACCGAGCAGCGGCACATGCGCCCCCACGAGGTGGGAGAGCGAGCCGGCGACCGCGGCACCACCGCCCGTACCGAAGATCTCCATCCGCTCGCCGCCCGGTAGCTCGAGCCAGGACATGTTCTCGACCACGCCGGCGAGGCGCTGGTGGGTCTGCGCAACGATCGCCCCGGCCCGCTCGGCGACCTCCGCAGCCGCGGCCTGGGGCGTGGTCACCACGATGATCTCGGCGCTGGGGAGCAGTTGGGCGAGTGAGATCGCCACGTCGCCGGTGCCGGGGGGCAGGTCGAGCAGCAGGACGTCGAGGTCGCCCCAGTAGACGTCGGCGAGGAACTGCTGCAGCGCCCGGTGCAGCATCGGGCCCCGCCAGACCACAGCCGCGTTGCCCGAGGTGAACATCCCGATCGAGATCACTTTCACGCCGTGCGCCTCGGGCGGCATGATCATGTCCTCGACCTGCGTCGGGCGCCCTTCGACCCCGAGCATCCGTGGCACCGAGTGGCCGTAGATGTCGGCGTCGACCACCCCGACCGACAGCCCCTTCGCGGCGAGTGCGGCCGCGAGGTTCACCGTCACCGACGACTTGCCCACGCCGCCCTTGCCGCTGGCGACCGCGTAGACGCGGGTCCGCGACGACTGCTGCGCGAACGGGATCACCGGTTCGGCGCCGGAGCCGCCGCGCAGGCTCTGCTGAAGCTCCTGGCGCTGCTGGGCCGACATCACGCCGAAGTTCACGACGACCCGCGTGACGCCCTCCACCGCGCCGACCGCCGCTGTGACGTCGCGGTCGAGCGTGTTGCGCATGGGACAGCCGGCGACGGTGAGCAGCACGCCGATCGTGGCGGTGCCGTCCTCGCCGACCGTGACCGACTCGACCATGCGCAGTTCGGTGATCGGGCGGCGGATCTCCGGGTCGTTGACGGTGGCCAGCACGGCCAGGATGGCGTCCTCATGGGCGCCCTGGCTCGGGCCGGAGGGCTGGCTGGGCCCGGAGGCCGAATCCTTGGCGTTTGTTGCCGGTGCCGACATGACATTCACTCTATGCCCGTACGGGCTGCTCTCCGGTGGCGGCGGACGTTGCGCTGGTCACGCCCGACACGGCCAGGCCGTCGCGGGTACGGGTGGACCATCGACGGGCCGGGGTGGGAGAATTGACGAAGTGCCGCGCGCCCTGCCCCTTGAGGCGCGCGGCTCAGCTCGTCTCCCGCTGGTTCCGCTCCGCAGGCGTCGCCGGCATTGCCGGCTGGTTCCGCTCCGCAGGCGTCGCCGGAATCACTCCCTCGCGGCCTGGTCCTGGGCCGGGCTGCGGGGTGCCTTGGGCTTCTTAGGTCGGGCTCGCTTGGGCGCCGGGCGGCCGTCGACCGCCTCGATGCGCTGGTGAGTCGGTCGGCTCGCGATCTCGTCGAGGGTCTCGCTAAGGCGGTTGAGCTCGCTGCGCAGGAAGTCGCGGGTGGCGACGTCGCCGAGCGCGATGCGCAGGGCGGCGATCTCCCGGGCCAGGTACTCGGTGTCCGACTTCTGCATCGCGGCCCGGCGCCGGTCCTCCTCCAGCGCGAGCCGGTCCCGGTCGGCCTGCCGGTTCTGGGCCAGCAGGATGAGCGGCGCCGCGTAGGAGGCCTGGATCGACAGCAGCAGTGTGAGCAACGTGAACGTGTAGGGGTCGAACCGTAACCCCTGCGGCGCCAGCGAGTTCCAGCCGAGCCACAGCATGATCATCACTGTGAGGTAGACGAGGAACCGGGCGGTGCCCATGAACCGGGCGATCGCCTCCGACCAGCGGCCGAAGGCCTCCGGGTCGAAGCGCGGCAGCCGCAGCCGTGCCGGCTCCCGTGGCTGGTCCAGCCGGCCCGGCTGACGCAGTCGAACGGGCGAGCGGTGGTTAGGCATGGCGGGCGTAGCTGGCCCGGCCCGTGGGGCGCAACCTGAGGGCGGGGTCGGTGTCCCGGTCGCGCCAGTCGTGCGGGAGCAGGTGGTCGAGCAGGTCGTCGACGGTCACCGCCCCGACCAGCCGGTCGGCCGAGTCGACTACGGCCATCGCCACCAGGTTGTACGTCGCCAGGCGCTTGGTGATCTCCACGACCGGCGTGGCCGGGTCGAGCGGGTCGATGCCCGTGTCGATGATCCCGCCAAGCAGCGACGACGGGGGCTCGCGGAGCAGCCGCTGGAAGTGCACCACCCCGAGGAAACGACCGGTCGGCGTCGCGGCCGGGGCGCGGGTGATGAAGACCTGGGCCGCCACCGCCGGATGCAGGTGCTGCTCACGTACCCGGGCCAGCGCCTCGGCCACGGTTGAGTCCGGCGCCATCACGATCGGTTCCGAGGTCATGAGGCTGCCGGCAGTGCCGGGCTGATAGTGCATGAGCGCTCGTACGGGTGACGCTTCCGCCGGTTCCATCAGGCCGAGCAGCTCGTCCTGGTCGCGCTTGGGCAGCTCGGCGAGCAGGTCGGCCGCGTCGTCGGGGTCCATCTCCTCCAGCACGTCGGCGGCCCGGTCGCGGTCGAGCGCGATCAGGATCTCCACCTGGTCGTGCTCGGGCAGCTCGCTGAGCACGTCGGCGAGGCGGTCGTCGTCGAGGGCGGCGGCGACCTCGTTCCGGCGTGTCGCCGGCAGGTCCTGCAGCATGTTGGCCAGGTCAGCGGCCTTCATGTCCTCGACCATCTCGAGCAGGGAGGCCGTCCCCTGGGCCTGCGCGACACCGGTCAGGCCGCGCACCTCGTCCCACCCGAGCTCGTGCAGGGCCCCGCGGCGGCTGAGCCGGCCGGACACCTCCCGGACGGCGACCCGGGTGAGCGACCACTGGCCGGCCCGATCAGCCTCCATCGCTACATCGACGACCATGCCAGCTCTTCCGGTCTCGGTCACGACCACCTGGCGGTCGAGCAGCTCTTCGAGGACCAGCAGTTCACCCGGCCGCTTCTCGAACCGGCGCACGGAGAGCTTGCCGGTGCCGAGCACAACCGCCTCGGCGTCGATCGCATCCACCCGACCGATCGGCAGGAAGATGCGCCGCCGCAGCGGCAGCTCGGCCACGAGGCCCACCACGTGCGGATGGTCGGCCTGCCGCACGCGCGCCACGGCGTCCCGGACCCGCCCCACGAGGTCCCCGTTCGGGTCGAACACGGGCAGGCCGGTGATCCGGGCGACGTAGATCCGAATGGACGTCACGCTCCCCAGCGTAGGCGCCGGGGCTCGCGAGCGGACGCGGCGACCGCATACCAGGGCACGGGCCACGGAGCCGGAGCATCGTTCCCGCTCCGTGACTAGGCTGAGCGGGTGACGTCGCTGGCGTACGAGATCGTGGACGTGTTCACGGACCGGCCGTTCGCGGGCAACCCGCTCGCGGTGGTCTTCGGGGGCGAGCGCCTCGACACCGACCAGATGCGGGCGCTGGCCCGGGAGTTCAACCTGTCGGAGACCGCGTTCGTGCTTCCGCCCACAGTGGACGGTGCGAGTTACCGGCTGCGCATCTTCACCCCGGCCGCGGAGCTGCCCTTCGCCGGTCACCCGAGCGTGGGGTCCGCGGTCACCCAGCACCGACGGGGCCTGCTGCCGGCGGGCGATGTGCACCAGGAGTGCGGTGCCGGCGTCCTGCCGGTCCGGGTGCACGACGACGGCCGGGCCACGCTCACCGGCGGCCGGCCGACCCTCGGGTCGCCCGTGGACGCGATGCCGTACCTGGCCGCCGCCGGGCTGACCTCCAACGACCTGATGACCGTGGCTGACGACTCACGCCGAGAGCCGCGCGAACTGCCCGTACGGCTGGCCGGCACCGGCCTCGAGTTCCCCTACCTGCTGGTGCGCCCGGACGCGGTGGCCCGGGCCCAGGCCACGCCCGTGCCCGAGGTGTCCCAGGTGTACCTCTTCGCCTGGGACCCGTCGTCGCGCGTCGCGCACGCGCGCCTGTTCGCGGGCGGGCTCGGTGTGCCCGAGGACCCGGCCACGGGCTCGGCCGCGCTGGGGCTCGGCGTGTTCCTGGTCGGCTCCGGGCTGCTGCCACCGGAAGGGGAGAGCACGTACACGGTCCGCCAGGGCATCGAGATCCATCGTCCATCCACACTGGAGTGCTCCGTGTCGGCTGTGGACGGTCACGCCGTACGCTCGACGGTCACTGGATCGGTTGTCCCCATTGCCCGGGGCGAGATCGCCGTCCCGCCCTTCGTGGGCTGATGGGGGATGCTCGGGGGACCCTGCGCGTCCGATTGATGTGGCTCAGTGGATCGCTGCGGTCCGACGGATGTCTCTTGCTGCAACCCGGCTTGGCCAATCGCGGTGGCGTGCCACGAGGCAAGGGCGACGAGGGCGGCCCGTGAGGTGGAGTCGGGGGCGGCACTGTACGTGACCACCATCTGCTCGGGGTCGCCGGCGACAGCGAGGGTCTCGTGAAACAGGTCGAGTCGCCCGGCGACCGGATGCTGCAGCGCCACCGCGGCGTGGCCCTTGTTGGCGACCGGGTTGTCCGCCCACAGCCGGCGGAACAGGTCGCTCGCGATAGACAGCTCTCCCACCAGCTCGGCCAGGGCCGGGTCGTTCGGGCGACGTCCCGCATCCAGACGCAGAAATGCGACGAGGTCGCGCGCCTTGGCCGGCCAGTCGACGAAGAGTGACCGGCCCACGTCGTCAGAGAACATGATGCGTGCGAAGTTGCGCCGCCGCGCCGGCAGGGTCTCCAAGCCGGTGATCAGGGCCGCACCGAGCGCGTTCCAGGCGAGCACATCCGTGCGTTGCCCGACCAGATACGCGGCAGTGTCCGACATCGCGTCGAGGAGGTGGCGCAACTCGGGCCGGACCCGCTGCGGCGGCCGGCGTCGCACGACGACGCGGGGCGGGCGGGCGAGCCGGGACAGGTGGGCCCGCTCGTCATCGTCCAGGCGGAGAGCCCGAGCCACGGCGTCGAGCACGGACTGGGAGATGTTGCCGGCGCGGCCTTGCTCCAGTCGTACGTAGTAGTCGACGCTCACACCGGCGAGCGCGGCCAACTCTTCGCGGCGGAGCCCGGCCACGCGGCGGGGACGGCTGCCATAGGTTGCCACCCCGACCTGCCCGGGGTCCAGCCGGGCGCGCCGCGAGTGGAGGAACTCGGCCAACTGGGTTCGTCGATCCATGCGACCAAGTATCGGTCGGCCGTGCCGCGAAAGCCTGGTCACGCCAGACCCACGGCCGGGCGGTTCCCTGGAAGAACGGGGCACTGGCTTACGAACGCGCTACGAACGAGTCTTCCGGTGGCACGTAATCCCAATCAGGAGGAGTCAGACATGGATGTCAAGGGCAGTACGGCGTTCGTCACCGGCGCCAACCGCGGGATCGGGCGAGCGCTCGTGGAGGCGCTCCTCGCCCGCGGCGCCGCCAAGGTGTACGCGGCTGCGCGCCGGCCCGACGACCGCGACCAGCCCGAGCGGGTGGTGCCCGTCGAGCTGGACATCACCGATCTGGCGCAGGTCGCCACTGCCGCCCGCCAGGCGGCCGACGTGACGCTGCTGGTCAACAACGCCGGGTCGCTTGCGTATGCCGACTCGCTCACGGGCGACTTCGCCGCGATCGAGGCCGACTGGCGCACCAACTACCTCGGTACGCTGGCGGTCACGCGAGCGTTCGCCCCGGTGATCGAGGCGGCCGGAGGCGGGGCGATCGTCAACCTGCTCACGTTGGTCGCATTCGCGCCGGTGCCTGCCATGGGCGCCTACTGCGCGTCGAAGGCCGCGGCCGCGTCGGCCACCCAGGCACTTCGGGCGCAGCTCGCGCCGCGGGGAATCTCGGTGCACGGCGTCTTCCCCGGCGCCGTGGACACCGACATGATCCGCGCCGTCGACATCCCGAAGGCCAGCCCGGCCGAGGTCGCCGTCGCCATCCTCGACGGAGTCGACGCCGGCGACGACACGATCCTTCCCGACCCGATGTCCCGGTCCGGCTACCAGCTCTGGCGGGACGACCCGGCCGCTCTCGAACGGCGGATGTCCGCCCTGTGACAGTCCCCAGTGGACGGTAGAGCGGCTCAACCCGCGGATCCCTGGGCCCACTGCTCGCTCAGCTCTCCGCCGAACCTCGCGATCAGCCGTTCCGCCATGTCGACGAGGCCCTGATCGAAGCTCCGCACCGCGGCGGCGACGTCGGCACTGTCGAAGTACTGCGCCCACTCGAAGGCCGTCCCGGTGTCGGTCGCGGTGACCGTCACGACGGACAGATCGCCGGTGAGCAGGAACGGGTTCGGTTCGACGGCGCTGGCGGAGTAGCCGACCACCGGGATCTCCCACCGGATCCGTTCGGTGAGGTCGACCGAGGGTGTGTCGTCCACCGCGCGGAAACGGCAGGTCCGGCTGCTGCCGTCGGGCGCCCGGTCACCGTCTCGATTCCGCCGCTGTACTCGGGGAGCCGGCCGTGGTCGCCGACGAGCGCCCACACCGTGTCGACGGGCGCGTTGAGGTGTAACTGGATGCGGTTGCGCAGGGGGGCCGAGGTGTACTCGGAGGGCTCCGGCAGCCTGGTCATCGTCGTGACCCCTCTCTGTGTGTTCGGTCGCTACCGCCGAGCCTATAGCCGAACATGACGGTTAATGTCATATTTGTGTGATGGCTGGTCAGGGAGCGCGGGCTCGGCTTGCGCGGCTCGACGAGTTGCGGGGGCTACTGGCGGCCCGGGACTTCACCACTGCGGGTGAGCTCGCGGCCGACCTGGGGGTCAGCGTCCGTACGCTCCATCGCGACCTGGCGCTGCTGCGCGACACCGGCGTGCCGGTCGACAGCGACCGGGGTCGGGGTGGCGGGCTGAGCCTGGCCGCCGGCTGGTCCGTGGGTCGCGTGCACCTGAACGAGTCCGAGGCGATCGGGCTGCTGCTCAGCCTGGCCATCGCCGAGCAGGTCGGCTCGCCGCTGCTGCTCGACGACCTCCGGTCTGTGCGCCGCAAGGTCGCCACCTCGTTCGCCCCCGCCCACGCGCGGCGCATCCTCGCTCTCCGGCGCCGGATCCTGGTCGGCAGCGCCGCTTCCGAGCGGGTGATGTCCGGAGTCGCCCGACCCGACCCGGCGATGGTCCGGTCGCTGATGGACGCCTTCGCGCAGCAGCGTCTCGCGGTCATCGACTACCGCGACGGCCACGGCGCTCGCTCGCGGCGGACGGTCGAGGCTCAGTACCTCTACTACGCGCTGCCCATCTGGTACGTCGTCGCCTGGGACCGGCTGCGTGACGACGTCCGCAGCTTCCGGATCGACCGCATCGCGGGGGTGACACTCCTCGACAAGGAGTACCGCCTTCGAAAGCCCGATCCCTTTCTCGCCGCCGGCGAGTCCACCGCCCACCCGCTGTGAAGATCACGTCGATCTAGGGGTTCGCATGGCGAGTGGATCTCCAACCACCATGCGAACCCCTCGATCGACTGTGGGGGCCGGGCTAGTGGCTGTGTCCGAGCTGGGCCCTGATCTCGCCGCCCGTGTACTTCGTGGTGTGCACGTTGACGTACGTGTTGCCCGTCCGGATCGCGGCCACGAGCTCTGCGAACTGCCCTGGGTCAATGCCCTGGGCCGTGGGGCCGACGACGTCAGCCGGAGTGATGGTTCCCGAGATCGTCCCGTCGTCAGCCGGGCAGAGTTGCGTGCCCGCCGGACCGTTACCGAGGTTCGTGCACAGGAAGACGCTGACCCCACCGGTCTGGGCTGCGCTCCCGAAGTGGATGTGCGCCTGCGTGATGTTGGCTTCGAGATCCGCGTAGCTGAGTTCCCAGGTGATCTGCTGGTTGTTCTCGTCGATACGCGCCCGGAACTCGCCTCCGCCGGGGGTGGAGATCGCCACCGGGGTCTCGTTGTACCCCGAGAGCTGCTCGTTGAAGGCCATCGGGCCGGAGCTACTCTGGCTCGCCGTCGCTGACGTCGCCGCGACGACCGCGGCTACCGTGACGCCAATGGCCGCCACGATGGTCCAGTTCCGCGAAGATCGTACTGTCACAAACACCCCTCTCGATTGAAGGTCGATGTCCTGGCGACCTGAACTCAGGGGTGGACGGCCGGTTCAGGCGACACCCGTCTCGGCGCGAGTGCAGGACTCTCGTGCGGTCAACGACGGCCGCGGGACGGGAGATATGGGCAAATCGCCTATAAGGGGGAAACTGCCACGAGTGTCGTCCGCCAGGGGAGGTGGGATCTTCAACCACCACGTGAGGCTCTGGATCGACGAAACGTGAGACGATCTCCGCGATGAACCGCACCGGCGACCTGGCCGCGTGGTTGGCGCTCGGCGTCGGCACCCTCGCGGTCTCCACCTCGGGGCCGCTCATCGCCTATGCCGCCGCGCCCGCCCTTGCCATCGCGTTCTGGCGCAACGCTATGGCGCTGCCGCTGCTCGTGCCGGCGGCCGCGTTGGGCCGGCGCGCCGAGCTGCGCTCCCTGATCGGCCCGAGCCGGCGCCAGGGCCTGCTCTGCGTCCTTGCCGGCCTCGCCCTGGCCGGGCACTTCATGGCCTGGGTGCCGAGCGCGAAGATGACGAGCATCGCCACCTCGCTGGCGCTGGTCACCACCCAGCCGATGTGGGTCGGCCTGATCGCGGTGGCCATGGGCCGGCGGCTGTCGAGGTGGACCTGGTTCGGCATCGCCGCTGCGGTCGTGGGCACGGTCGCGGTGACCGGCGTGGACCTCAGCACCTCCCGGACCGCGCTGATCGGCGACCTGCTGGCTCTGCTCGGTGGGGTGCTGGGCGCCGCGTACACCGTGCTGGGCGAGCGGATCCGCGCGACGGTCAGCACCACGACGTACACAACGGTCTGCTACGGGGTCTGCGCGGCGGCCGTCCTCATCGTCTGCCTCGCCTTCCGGATCCCGCTCACCGGTTACCCCGCCACCGCGTGGGCCGCGATCGTCGCGGTCACGGTCGGGCCGCAACTGCTCGGGCACTCCCTGTTCAGCTTCGCGCTCCGGCGGGTCACCGCGACCACGGTGTCGGTGGTGATCCTGCTGGAGACGCCCGGGGCGGCGCTCCTCGCCTGGGGGTGGCTGGGCCAGGTGCCGGCCCTGGCCGCCGTTCCGGGTCTCGTCCTGATCCTCGCCGGTGTGGCGATCGTGGCCGTCAAGGACCGCCGGCTCGCCGTTGAGCCCTCCGCGGTCGTCTAGTCTAGTCCACTGTGGATACCCCGACCGCCCGGGCGCTGGCGACCCAGAGTCGTTCCGCCAGCCGGGGGTCGGTGGCCCGCGGCGCCGCGTCTTGCGGGCGCTCGTCCACGTAGTAGCCGCCGGGCACGAGCGTGTCCCGGTCGGCCGTCGCCAGGTACACGAGCGTGCGGGCGCCCTGGTCGGGCGTACGGAGGAACGGCGCGAACCTCCAGAACAACCGGTACAGCGGGTTGTCGTGACCGAACCGGGTGCGGACGACCCCCGGATGGAAGGCCGTCGACAGGATGTCCGGCCACCGCCGGGTCGCCTCGATGGCGAAGAGGATGTTCGCCTGCTTGGCCGAGGCATAGATCCGCAGCGCCGAGTAGGGCCGGGCGGCGGCGTTGAGGTCGTCCGGGTCCAACCGGCCCCGGCCGTGCACCGCCGAGGCGGTGTTGACGACCCGCCCACCACGCAGCGCCTCCCGCAGCTCGTGGGTGAGCAGGAAGTGCGCGAGGTGGTTGCTCTGGATGGTCTCCTCGAAGCCGTCCTCCGTGGAGCGTCGTGTCGCGACGTTCCCTCCGGCGTTGTTGGCGAGAACATCGATGGAGCCGAACTCATCGCGCAGTTCGGCGGCCACCCGCCGGACCTGCGCGAAGGAACCGAAGTCGCACCGGTACGACCGCGGCGGCCCGGCGGCGACCTCGGCGACCCGCTGCCGGGCCGTCTCGAGCCGACCCTCGTCCCGCCCCAGCAGGGCCACCCGGAACCCCCGCCGGCCCAGTTCCATGGCGGCGGCGAGCCCGATGCCCGAGCTGGCGCCGGTCACGACGGCGACGCGCGACCGGCCGGTGGCTTCCACGCGTTGGTTCTCCGGGGGCATGGCGGAAGGCTACTGTAGTCAGCCGTGCGCCCGTTCCGTCCCCGCCGCTCGTGTCTGTCCGTGCCCGGGTCGAGCGTCAAGATGCTCGGCAAGGCCCAGGGGCTGCCCGCCGACATGGTGTTCCTCGATCTCGAGGACGCGGTGGCGCCGCTGGCGAAGGCCGACGCGCGACGCAACGTCGTGGCCGCCCTCACCGAGGGCGACTGGGCCGGCAAGACCAGAGCCGTACGCGTCAACGATCTCGCGACGGCGTGGACGTACCGCGACGTCGTGGAGGTGGTGGAGGGCGCCGGCGCGTCGGTGGACTGCATCGTGCTACCAAAGGTGGCCGGGCCCGAGCACGTCGCCTGGCTCGACCTCACGCTGACACAGATCGAGAGGAGCCTCGGCCTACCGGTGGGCCGGATCGGGATCGAGGCCCAGATCGAGACCGCCCAGGGACTGGCCACTGTGGACGCCATCGCCGCTGCCTCGCCCCGCTTGGAGAGCCTCGTCCTTGGCCCAGCCGACCTCATGGCATCGCTGAACATGAGATTGCTGACCGTCGGGGACCTGAACCCCGACTACCCGGGCGACCCCTTCCACTCCGTCTACATGCGGATCCTCATCGCCGCCCGCGCGCACGACCGGCAGGCGATCGACGGCCCCTACCTGCGTATCCACGACATCGACGGCCTCCGGGCGGCGGCGCGCCGGGTGGCCCTGCTCGGCTTCGACGGCAAGTGGGTGCTGCATCCCGGCCAGATCGAGGCCGTCAACGAGGTCTTCGCCCCTTCCCAGTCCGACTACGATCGCGCCGAGCTGATCCTGGACGCGTACGAGCACGCCACCTCAGCGGCGGGCGGTGCCGTGGGCGCGGTCATGCTCGGCGACGAAATGGTCGACGAGGCGTCCCGCAAGATGGCGCTCGTCATCGCGGCGAAGGGCCGGGCCGCCGGGCTGACCCGTCAGCCACCGACGGACGCCTAGACACCGCGATCGCCAGCGAGGCCGGCGGAGCGGGCAGTTTCTACGGGTGCATGAGCTGGGATGGGAACGCGACCGCGGCCGCGCCCCCACCCTCCGAGCCGGTCTTGCCGGTTGGGCCGATCAGGTCGCGAAGCCGCCCGTTCCAACGGCGGCGGCGAAGATCGCGAAGTAACCGACGCAGCACAGGGCATACAGGCCGGTAATGATCCAACCGACGATGATGCCGGTCTTCGCGTAGCCCTCACCCTCCTCGCCGCGCTCGCGCACCTGCTTGAGCGCGATGTGGCCGAGGACCGCCCCGACCGGGGCACTGATGCCAGTCACGATGCCGGCGAGCGAGCAGATCATCGCGGCGAGCGCCAGGCCGTTGGAGGGTCGCTGCACTACGTACGGCTGGGCTCCGTAGCCCGGCACCGTTCCGTAGGTTGCCGGCGGGGGCGTCTGGTAGGCCGGGTATGTCGGTGAGGCCGGTGGCCCCGACGGTGGCGGGACCGGGTCGCCGCCCGGCGTCGGCCAGCTCGGCGGGGAGGGCGGCTGGTAGGTCGGGTCGGGCCACTGACCGGGGCTCTGAGGAGTCGTCATGGTGATGCTCTCCGAGGGTCGGCGATGTCGGTGGTCAGGGTAGCGGGTCGACGCTCAGCCGGATACCTGCCTCGCCCGAGCGCCGAGCCTGGGTCGAACTGACGTTGCCCGCGCGGCCCGGTCCCGGCAGGATCTCAAGGCATGGATAGCGATCGCCTTGATGGTCGGGTGGCGCTCGTGACCGGCGCGGGCAGCCCGGACGGCATCGGGTACGCGACGGCTTCGCGTCTGCGCGGGCTCGGCGCGTCGGTGGCGATCGTGTCCACCACAAAACGCATCCACGACCGGGCCGCCGAGCTCGGCGTGACCGGGTTCGTGGCGGACCTGACCGACGAGGCCGAGGTCGGGGCGCTCGTCGATGCGGTTGGCGAGGCGGTGGGCGACGTCGACGTGCTGGTGAACAACGCCGGCCTGGCGAGCAAGGCGAGCCCCGAGGTACTGCGCCCGGTGGCCCAGCTGAGCGTGGACGAGTGGCGGGTGGAGATCGACCGCAATCTCACCACCACGTTCCTGGCCAGCCGGGCCGTGGTCGCTGGGATGGCGGAGCGCGGCTGGGGCCGGGTCGTCAACCTCTCCGCCACGGCGGGGCCGGTGAACGCGCTGCCGACCGAGGCCGCCTACGCGGCGGCCAAGGCCGGTGTGCTCGGGCTGACCCGGGCGCTCGCCATGGAGGTGGTGGCGGACGGGGTGACGGTCAACGCGGTCGCGCCGGGGATCATCCACACCGGCAGTTCGACCGTCGCCGAGCTGAGGCGCGGCCTGGACACACCGATGGGCCGCCCGGGCACGCCCGACGAAGTGGCGTCCGCGATCGCGTTCCTGTGTACGCCGGCTGCGTCCTACATCACCGGCCAGATCCTCGTCATCGACGGCGGTAACAGCGTTCGCGAGGTCCCGTTCCGCTGACGTTCCCCCGTCGCCGGCGTCCGGGCGCCTTACCGGGTGCCGAAGTCGGTGCCCGTCCGGCTCGCCGTGATCGCGACGACGAGCGCGGCGCAGCACGCCGCCACCAACAGCCCGGTGATGATCCAGCCGACCCAGATGGCCGCCCGGGCCAGACTCCCGCCCTCCTCGCCCGTCTGCGCGATCTGCCGCGTGGCGACGTGCCCGAGGACGGCCCCGACCGGGGCTGAGACCAACGTGATCAGGCCGGCGAGCGAGCAGACCAGGGCGGCGACCGCGAGGCTGTTGGTCGGGCGTGCAGCACCCGGCGGCTGCCCCGGGTACGGCTGAGCCTGGTACGGCTGACCCGCGTAGGGCTGGCCCTCGTACGGTTGCGCCTGGTACGGCTGACCCGCGTAGGGCTGGCCCTCGTACGGTTGCGCCTGGTACGGCTGACCCGCGTAAGGCTGGCCTTGACCCGGCTGACCCGGGTACGGCTGGCCCGGGTACGGCTGGCCCGGGTACGGCTGGCCCTGGTACGGCTGGCCCTGGTACGGCTGGCCCTGGTACGGCTGGCCCTGGTACGGCTGGCCCTGACCCGGCTGCGTGCCGGCGGGCGGCTCCGGCCGGCCGCCGGGCGTGTCGGTCTGGTCGCCGGGAGGCACGGCCGGCTCTTGCCCGGGCGACGGTGCCGACCACGGGTTCTCCGGGGTCGGCGGCGGGACCGGTGACGAGCCGGCTGCGCGCGACCATTCGGTTCCCCAGGCCTCCGGCGGCCTCGCCCAGCCGGGGTCGCCGGCCGGCGGCGCACCCGGCTCAGCCTCCGGCTCCGGCTCCGGCACGCTGTCACCGTGCGCGGGTTCGCGAGGTGGGTCGTTGCTCGGCCAGGTCATCGACGTCCCCCTCGCTCCCCCAGGCCGCGCGAGTCTGCGGCGCCTAGCGGGCCACAGGGTCACTCTCGGCGTCGGCCTTATTCTTCCCCTCTTGTGGCGATATCGGAGGGACTTCAGGGGGAGGACCGCCGGGTCAGGCGCGGCGGGAGAGGCGCTCGATCGCCCGGATGACGGCCATACACAGATCCTCGACGTAGTCGATGCCGGCGTCGGTGGCGATCTGCCGCGCCACGGCCGAGACGATGCCCTGCTGCAGCCAGACCGCCTTCGCCCCGATGGCCACGGCGTCGCGGACGACGGCGGCCGCCTGGGCCGAGGGC
>JBQGBY010000033.1:0-9582 GCA_052038195.1 Micromonosporaceae bacterium
CGAGCATCAGATAGGTGCCGTCCGCAAACGTCAGGCCGAACCGCGCGTACCGGTGGTCGCCGTTCGCCCGCCCGCGCTCCCAGTAGTCCCCGCCGTCGATCTCGTTTCCGTGGCCGTCGCCGAAGACGATCCGGCCCGACATGCCGAGGTGGATGCCGAGCACCGGGCCCGGTTGACGCGACCGGCCCAGGCCGGATGTCTCGCACCACATACTCTTGCCCCGCCGGTTCACCGCCGCCAACCGGCGACCGACCAGAGCTGCGCGCATCTCCCCGGGCAGGTGCGGGCGGCACACGTATATGTCGGAGTCGTCCACCTCCACGATGCGACGCATCAGCGCCGATCGTTGGATGACCTGGCGGGCCGACTCGACCTCGGGCAGCTCCGGCATGAACGGGGAGCGTAGTCGGCCCGGCCACGATGATCTTCCGGCGGGTCAGCCGGACCTGAGGTCGCGGCGGCGCAGGCCCCGCACGCCGGCGGCGAAGAGCGCCGCGGCGGCCGCGAGCATGCCCAGCACCGGCCACGGCGTGAAGTCCTCGGCGGGCAGCAGCGGCACGATCGCGTATGGCGAGATGTCCATGGCCCACTGGGGCAGGCCGAGCAGACCGCCGAGCATGCCGACCACGACCGCGTACCCGATCACCGCCCAGGTCGCGCCCGTGGCGGCCGGGAGCAGACCGTAGAGGGCGACCGCGAGGCCGACGAGCAGCACGATCGGAACGATCTGGACGAGGCTGCCCAGGAGGACGTCGCGCAGGACGCTGGTGTCTCCGGTGGCCGCGGACCCGCTGACGCCGAGGCCGACCGCGCCGGCGAGGAGGATGGCGACACCGCCGATCACGGCAGTGCCGGCCTGGCTGAGCAGCCACCGGGTGCGCGACAGAGGGGTCGCCAGCAGCGCCTCCGCCCGGCCGGATCGCTCCTCGGCCTGGACCCGCAGTGTGGCGATCACGGCATAGACCGAGATAACCATCGCCATCAGCATCACGATCAGCGAGAGGTAGGCGGTGAAGATGTTATCCGCGTCGATGCCGGACATGACGTCGCTGACCGCCTCCATCTCGCTGGCGAACCCCTCCACGTCGCCGAACAGCGACCCGTAGATCAGGCCGAAGCCCAGCAGGGAGACCGCCCAGCCGATCAGCGCCCCTCGCTGCAGGCGGGTCGCCAGGCCGTACGGGGTGGCGAGCGCGGCGGACGCGCCGCGGGGACCGGGCCTGGGCTGGCGCAGCCCGGCACCGAAGTCGCGATGGATGCCGAGCCGGAAGGCGAGCGTGGCCAGCAGCCCGGCAACGGCCAGCGCGAGCAGCAGCGGCCACCAACGGTTCTCGACATAGGCATACGTGCGTTGAGCCCAGCCGATCGGCGAGAGCCAGGACAGCGCTTCGGCACCGTTGTCGCCGACCGCCCGCAGCGCGTACGCGACACCGAGGCCGAGCGCGGCCATGGCCGAGGCGCCGCGACCATGCTCGGTCAGCTGCGCCGTCACCGCCGCCAGCGCGGCGAAGACGAGGCCCACCGCAGCGTAGGCCGCGCCGTACGTGACGGACCCGGGCCAGTCGATGCTTTCGATGCCGAGGCCGGCCAGTCCGACCGCGGTGAGCACGGCGAGGGCCAGGTTCGCCAGCGTCGCCACGGACAGTGCGGCCGCGAGCGGAGCCTGGCGCCCGACCGGGCTCGCGAGCACGAGCTCGGTGCGGCCCGCTTCCTCGTCATGGCGCGAGTGCCGCACCACCGTCCAGATGCTCATGAGCGCGACGAGTACGGTGGTCAGCCCCAGCATCTCGTTGGTCATCATTGCGCCAAGGGTGTAGTTCTCCACACCGATTCGGGGTCCGCCGAAGGCGATGGCGCCGGGGCTGGACATCAGCACGGCCCGCGCCTGACGGGAAGCCGCATCGGGATAGAGCGGCGGGAACGAGGCGGCGATCATGACCGTGTAGGCGGTCAGGCCGCCGGGCCAGGCGGTCAGGCGTACCCGGTCGCGACGCAGGGCGAAGCGAATCAGCGCACCCGTGCCGGCGAACCGACCCGGTCCGCCGGCCCCGGAGACCGGGGCTGGGCGGGCGATGGTCGGGGCGCTCATGCCGTCGTCACCTCGTTCGCGGCGAGTTCGTCGCCATGGGTGGGCGAAGCATGGGCGGGGCTGATGTCATAGTGGCGCAGGAAGAGCTGTTCCAATGTGGGGGGTTGGCAGACCAGTGACCGCAGCCCGCGCGTGTGCAGATACCCGATGGTGGCGTCCAGGTGGGCTCCGTCCACATCGAACGTCACCGTGTCGCCGTCGAGGGTCAGGTTGTGCACGCCGGCGAGCTGGCCGATGTCGACCGGAGTGACCGTACGGGCGACCACGGTCGACCGGGTGAGGTGGCGCAGATCGTCCAGGGAGCCGGCATCGACGATCTTTCCCGCACGGATGATGGAGACCCGGTCGGCCACCTTCTCGACCTGGGCCAGGATGTGGCTGGAGAGCAGAACGGTCCGCCCGCGCTTGCGCTCGTCCAGGATGATCTCCTGGAACACCGCCTCCATGAGCGGGTCGAGCCCAGCCGTCGGCTCGTCGAGCAGCAGCAGCTCGACGTCGCTGGCCAGCGCGGCGACGAGGGCGACCTTCTGCCGGTTGCCCTTCGAGTAGGTGCGGGCCTTCTTGCTCGGATCGAGATCGAAGCGTTCACACAGCTCGTCCCGTCGGGCCTGGTCGAATCCACCTCGCAACCGCGCAAGCAGGTCGATCGCCTGTCCTCCGGTGAGGTTGGGCCACAGGGTCACATCGCCGGGCACGTAGGCGAGCCGGCGGTGCAAGGCGACCGCGTCGCGCCAGGCGTCCGCGCCGAGGAGCGTCGCCTGCCCGGCATCCGCGCGGAGCAGTCCCAGCAATACCCGGATGGTGGTGGACTTCCCGGCGCCATTGGGGCCGAGGAAGCCGTGCACCTCGCCCGTGCGTACGGTCAGGTCGAGCCCATCGAGCGCCGTGACATGGCCGAACTTCTTGACCACGCCGGTGATCTGGATTGCGTCCGCCATCTGCTACGCCTTCTTTCGTCGTGTTCTCGTGCTGGTTCTGCGCTGCGGAAGATCTGGGTCGAGCACCGTGGCGAGACCCTCCTGCAGCCGGCGGTACATCTCCTCGGTGAATACCGCGCGCCCGAGCACGTCCACCGCCGCGCCGAGGTAGCGGGGGACCCGGGACGGGTCGCCGGTGAGGTCCTCACCGAGCAGTCGTTCGAGGTGCTCGTGCAGTACCAGCCCACCGAGTATCCAGACGGAGAGTACGGCCGCCCGCGCGAACTCGTCGTGGTACGGGCGCACCGTGCCCGCCTCCGCGCCGCGGGTCGCCAGTTCGGTGGCGTTCGCTACCAACGTGTCGACCAGGGCGGCCGTCTGCGGAGATCCCTCGGCCAGGGTGCGCGCCAGGTAGCGCACGGTGGGCGGCCCGGCGCCGGCCTGGCGCAGGGCCGCGAGCGGGTCGAGCCCCAGGCCGGCGGCGTTCGCAGCCGACTTGCGCTCGTAGATCAGGCGGGCGACGTGTTCGTCGCAGGCCAGCCGCAGGCCGTTCTTCGATCCGTAGTGGTGGATGACGAGCCCGGGGGAGACACCGGCCGCCGCGGCGACCGTACGAACGCTGGTGCCGGCCACGCCGTTCGCCGCGATGCACTCGATCGCCGCGTCCCGGATCCGGGCCCGAGCTGTGCGGTCGTCGGCCGGCATTGAACCCACGTTTAGCATGCTATACAAGCGTTCAGCCGCCGGCAACCGCACCCCACCCTCCTCCGCGCGATCTTGGGCGTAGCAACGTGATCGGAGATCGACTCACGTTGCCAGGACCAAGATCGCGAACGCTCGGTCGGGTGCGAACCTTTCGTGGCGGGGTGGTGTCTGGTCAATGACGGGGATGCCACACGCAAGCGAGTCGGGAGTGGAGCCAGCCTTGGAGGGCTTCGAGGAGTTCGTCCGAGGTCGTTCGGCGTCCCTGCTGCGCCAGGCGTACCTGCTCTGCGCCGGCGACCGGGCCGCCGCCGAGGACCTCCTACAGGACGTGCTCGAGCGCATGTACGTGCGCTGGCGCGGCATCCACACAGAGCCCGAGCCGTATGCCCGGGCGGCCCTGGCCAACGCGGCGGGCAGCGTCGAGGGCCCGGAGCGCGGCACGGCCGAGCGGGACGCGGCCGGCGATGCACGCGCCGAGCATGGTCTTCACCGACACGCTGTGGGAATGGGGCACCGTTGACCCGGACCACTCGTCGGGCCAGGGTGGGTGGTGCATCGTGGTGGGGATCGCCGACGGGACGACGGTCATCGTCGGCGAGGTCCAGGAGGACGAGGATCCCAGCCAGATCTATGCCCTCACCATCGCCGCGGCTGGCGAACCCGTCAGGGTCCAGATCGGTGGCACCGTCGAGCCCTCGGCAGCGCTGCCCGTCGCGATCCGGCTGGACGGCGGCCACGGGTGGGTGGTGGCCGCCTACGGTAGTGCGCTGGCCTATCGGACCACAGTGGAGGGTGTTTGGACCGACGCCGGCACCGACGCCGCGCTGCTGCCCGAAGACGCGACCCAGGTCAGGGTCACCCACAGCGGGCGCGAGGTGGTCGTCTCTATCCGCTGAGGTGGACCTGACGGCCGCACCCCCCGCCCGTTGCCCGCGATCTTGGGCTTGGCAACGTGATAGGTGTTAGACTCACGTGGGCAAGCCCAAGATCGCGGAAGGTCGGGCACAATCTCCGGCATGGTGACGGTGGTGACGGGCGCGGCCGGGCACGTGGGCTCGAACCTGTGCGTCGCGCTGCGGGCCGACGGCGAGACGGTGCGCGCCGTCGACATCCGCGAGCCGGTCCGGGCGATGCGGCATGGCGCCGAGTGGGTCCACGCGGACATCCGTGACCCGGCGGCGATGCGGCAGGCACTCGATGGATGCGAAACGGTCTATCACCTGGCCGCCGTCATCTCGGTGGTCGGCGGCCTACGCGGCCGCGTGCACTCGGTCAACGTCGACGGCGTCCGGACCCTGGCGCAGGCCGCGCTGGACCGGGGGGTGCACCGTTTCGTCCACTGCAGCTCGGTGCACGCGTTCGATCTCGCGGCCCTGCACGGCGCCCCCGCCGACGAAACGGCTCCGCCGGCGGTGCGGCCGGAGCTGCCCGCCTACGACCGGTCGAAGGCCGGGGGTGAGATCGAGCTGCGCCGCGTCGCGGAGCGCGGGCTCGACGCCGTGATCGTCAACCCGAGCGGGATCGTCGGACCGGTCGACGACGGACCGTCGCGGATGGGCGCGGTAATGCTGGCGATGTGGCGGCGCCGCCTCCCGGCCCTGGTGGAGGGCGGGTTCGACTGGGTCGACGTACGCGACGTCGTCGGTGCGCTGCGCTCCGCCGGCGTGCGCGGCCGTACGGGTGAGAACTACCTCGTCGCCGGGCACCGGCTCAGCGTCGCCTCGATCGCCCGGGCGGCGGCGGCTGCCAGCGCCACCCGCGTCAGCGCCCGGACGGCGCCGCTGCGACTGGTCCGCGCGGTCGCGCCTGCCGCCGACCTGCTGGCCCGGGGCACCGGCAGCCATCTGATCCCGACGCGGGAGTCGTTGCATGCGCTCGCCTCGTTCCCGACGGTCGATGGAGCCAAGGCCCGTCGGGAGCTGCTCCACCGCCCGCGGCCCTTCACCGAGACGGTGAGCGATCTGCATGCGTTCTTCGTGGAGTGCGGCCGCCTGAGCCCCCGGGCGTGAGCGGCCGACCGGGTCCGTGGCCCGAGGCAACCTAACGTGCTCGGGCGGCGTGTTGCCGGCATGAGGGCCACGGGGCACCAATGATCGACGGCTTCAGCGGCTTCTACGGGGCGACCTACGCCGGGCTGGTGGCGCAGCTGTACGCGTACTGCGGCGACCACGGCGAGGCGCAGGACGCGGCGCAGGAGGCGTACGCGCGGGCGTGGACGCGATGGCGTCACGTCTCGGCGATGGACGACCCTCGCGCGTGGGTCGCCCGCGTCGGGTACAACCTCGTCATCAGCCGGTGGCGGCGAGCCCGGACAGTGGCGAAGACCCTGGTGCGCCATGGGCCGCCACCGCCGGTTCCCGAGCCCGACCCCGGCCTGGCCGACACCGTGGCCGCCTTGCGGCGCCTGCCGGTGGCGCAGCGGCGGGCGTTGACGATGTTCTACCTCGGCGGGTTCTCGGTGGCCGAGATCGCGAGCCTGGAGGGCGTGGCCGAGGGGACGGTCAAGGCCCGGCTGTCCCGCGGCCGGCAGGCGCTGGCCGCGACCCTCATGCCTGCAAAGGAGGTGACGGCATCATGAGCACCAACGAGGCGGACCCCGTCGAGCGGGCACTGGCCCACGTCTACCGCGCGACGACGGCCAGGACCGTCACGCCTGAGCTCGGCGCGATCGTGAGCCGCGCGCGCCGGCGGCGGGCGAGCCACGCGATCCTCGCCGGTGTCGCAGCGCTCGTCGCCGTCGCCGTCGGGGCGGCCATCGGCGGCCCACTGGGCGGGCACCAGACGCTGCCGCCCGTCGGTCCCACCGTCTCGCCGTCGCCGACCTTCACGGTGCCCGAAGGCATGATGCTTATCGATCCGACCGGACACGTGTACTCCGGGTTCCTGGACAGTCCGCTGCTGGGCCCGCGCAACGCCGATCTAGTGCGGGACGAGAACGACCGGGATGAGTACCGGGTCGGTGGCGCCCTGGCCCAGTGCTACGGGGACCCGGACGACCAGATGACAGTGTTGCGGGGCATCGGCGAGAATGCCGCGCCCGTATGGGTGTCGTTGTATGTCTATGGACCCAACACGGACGCCGAGGCGGCCTTCGCGGCGGTCGCGGCCGACCTACGGGCGTGTCTGGGCTTCCCCGACGCGCAGGCCTCGCCGTTCCCGGCGCAGCCCTACGGCGACGAGAGCGTGGCCCTCACGTTCCTGATGCCGCAGGACGGGGCGGGGGAGCTGGCCGGCCGGCCCGCTCACGCGATCGCGGTCCGGGTCGGCCGGGCGATCGCGGTCGTCCTCTCCACGCCGGCCCACGGTTACACCGGCGTGCTGGAGGCGGCGACACCTTCAGACCTGGACGCGCTGGTGCGCGAGTCGTTGCCTCGGCTGTGCCTGTACCGCGGCTGCACCCCGGCGCCGGGCCTGCCGGCTCAGCTCGAGCAGATCTCGCCGGGCGACCACGTGTGGCTGGTGGTTCTGTACGTCAACGACATCGACGACGAGGAGGCAAGGCCGGGCCACGGGTTGGTCGCGGCGGCTCAGGTCGGCTACCGCCCGGTCCAGGCCATGCAGGGCTGCGATGTGGGCGCCGACCTCGCCGCGCCCGGGAGGGAGGAGGCAACGCGCTACCTGGCCCTGTACTTCGCCGAGCGCGAGGAGGCCGAGGTGGCCGCCGCCGCAGTGCGCGACCTCGGTATGGCCGAACTCGGTCCCTACCCGCAGGTCTACGAAGTCCAGACCCGTTGCTCCGGGTGACCGCCAGCATCGCCGCGACCGTGGTGTACCCGCCGGCGAGCCAAGCCCAGGCGGTATCGGCCTCGTCGATCGATGATCGACGCGTTGGCGGGCCAGGCCGCGCGAACCCGCGCCGAACCCGGTAATCGCCCGGCAGGAGACACCGCACAGGCTACCGTCGATCCGGACGGGCCGCACGCCACAAATCGACCGGGCGGAATCTTCCGGGAAGTCCGGTCGAGCGACCGGCGCTTCCGCGGCGGCCGCGCCCCGCCGGAGAGATCCGGCCGATCCGCAGCGAGCCCTCGCGCGGCCGCCACCGCCATAGAGTGACCTCATGGCAGGCAGCCACGACGGTCGGGTGACGATCTTCCTCGGCGGCGACGTGATGACCGGGCGGGGCGTCGACCAGATCCTCGCCCACCCGGGCGACCCCCGCCTGTGGGAGCCAGCCATGCGCGATGCGCGCGCCTACGTGCGGCTCGCCGAGGAGGCCAACGGACCGTTCCCGCAGCCGGTGGACGACCGCTGGCCGTGGGGGGACGCGCTTGAGCTGCTCGACCGTTACGGTGCCCAGGTCCGGCTCGTCAACCTCGAGACGAGCATCACCGCGCGCGGCGAGGCGGCGCCGAACAAGTCCGTGCACTACCGGATGGCGCCGGGGAACGCGGGCTGTCTGACGGCCGCGCGGCTCGACGCGGTCGCTCTGGCCAACAACCACGTGCTCGACTTCGGCGAGCCCGGCCTCGTCGACACGCTCGACACGCTGGCGTCGCTGCGGATCCCGGTCGCGGGAGCCGGGCGGGACGCGGAGCACGCCGCCCGGCCGGCTATCGTGCCGGTGCGACCCGGTTGTCGGGTCGTCCTGTTCAGCCTCGGCAGCCCGTCCAGCGGTATCCCTCCACAGTGGACCGCCGCTGGGAAGACCGCCGGGGTGGATCTGCTGGCCGACCTGTCGGCCAAGTCCGTACGGTCGATGCTCGACCGGGTCGGTGCGGTCAGGCAGCCGGGTGACATCGTGGTCGTGTCCGTCCACTGGGGATCGAACTGGGGCTACGACGTGCCGGCCACCCATATCGAGTTCGCTCACGGTCTGGTCGACGGCGGGGTGGACCTCGTGCACGGCCACTCGTCCCATCATCCGAGGCCCATCGAGGTGTACCGGGGCAGGCTCATCCTCTACGGCGCTGGGGATCTCATCGACGACTATGAGGGGATCGGTGGGTACGAGCGCTATCGCGACGATCTGCGGCTGCTCTACCTCGCCACGGTGGGTCCCGGCTCGGGTCAGCTGGCCGCGCTGCGCATGGTTGCGCTGCAGGCCCGGCAGATGCGCCTGCACCGGGCCGGGGCCGCCGATACGGAGTTCCTGTGCCGGACGCTGACCGAGCACAGTGCCGGTCTACCGATCACGGTCACGGACGACGGCGTACTCGAACTCCGGTAGACAGTGATCGAGGAGTTGTGCGCGTGAGTTGATCTCCAATCACACGCATAACTCCTCGATCGCCGCGACTCACCCCGAGGGCAGCAACAGCACCTCGACGGTGGCGACGGGTCGCGGCCCGGGCGGGATGATGGCGAGGGCGTCGGCGTGGGCGGAGGCGCCGAGGTGCCCGGGTCGGGCTCCGTCGATGACACCGAGCCGGCCCGCTTGCCACCGGACCGGGAGCAGACGGGTGTGGTGCTCGTCGCCCGCTACCTGGCCGGCCAGCGCGACCCGTGGCAGATCCGGCAGGGCCTGACCAGCGAGCCCGGCCAGCAGAGGCTGCGCGAGCGTGCATGCCGCGACGAGGGCGGCGAACGGGTTGCCCGGCAGCCCGACGATCCAGCTCGCGCCGACCTGGGCGAGCACCTGCGGATGGCCGGGACGGCAGGCCACACCGTCGACGTGCAGCCGGGCGTCGAGGTCACGCACCACCCGGTGCAGGTGGTCGGCGGGCCCGATCGAGGAGGCGCCGCAGACGAGGGTGACGTCCACAGTGGATACCGAGTCGGCCACCGCGTGGGCGAGGTCGGCCGGTGCGTCGGGCACCCACCGGACGCCCTCGGTGTCGGCGCCCCAGGCGGGCAGCAGGGCGGCCAGGGTGGGACCGATGGCGTCGCGGACCAGGCCCGGCGGCGGCACGCCGGCGCCGACCACCTCGT
>JBQGBY010000034.1:0-54959 GCA_052038195.1 Micromonosporaceae bacterium
TCGTTGCCGTGCAGATAGACAGCCCGCTGCACCACCCTTTTCTGGTAGCGCCGCCGCGCCGCACCCGGGTCGTTGCGGTCGATGTGATACCGCAACCCGGCCCGGACCTGGGCCATCGTCTGCACCCCCGCCTTGCGCAGCACCTTGCCCGCGATCAACCGGGCCAGATCGTCATCGACGACCGCCGCCAACGCCTCCACGATCACCCGCGCCTTACCCGAGTCGATCTCCCCCGCCCGCAACGCGGCCAGCACCATCGGCAACCGCACCACCAACGCCCGACCCACCATCACCCGCGAATACGCATAGTTCTCCGAGCAGTGCAGCACCCACCCCAACACCCGGGCCGCGTAGTCGATCAACTCCTCCTCGGTGTAGCGCACCACGCCGCTCTGTGGCTCGTTGAAGATCCCACGCGCGGCCTCCCACAGGTCGGCCAGCAACTCCGCCTCCGTGTGCGCGGCCAACCGCGCCCGCGCCGCCACCAGATCCGGCAACTCGTCACAACCCACCCGCGACCGGTCCACCGACGCGAGCAACACCGCCAACTGCGCACCCGGCACCATCGATGCCAACCCCACCGGCAACCCCACCGGCAACGACGCCGGCGCCTCAGCCTCAGCCACTCCCCGTGATGTATCCATGCCCGCAACCTACGACACCCGTACGACACGAGTGGTCCATGATTCGAACACTTTCCCGTTTCTGAACGAGAAAAGCGGCGACATCCACAATGGACTGTTGCCCGGGTCAGCGTGAGGCCAGCGAGAATGGTCCCGCAAGCCCCGGCGAGAATATGGCCCTGCAAGGTCGGCGAGAATGTGGCCCCGCACGGCCGGCGAGAATCTCGACGAGCGCACCCAACCGGGCGGCGCCGGGGCGGGTAGAAGGGGGTGTGACGACGGTGACCGGCACGGCGCCGGCAGTGGCCGAGGAGTTCGGCGAGTGGGTCCGGCCGCACCTGGCGGTGATGTACCGGCTCGCGGGCCGACTCGCCCCCACGGCCGACCGCCACGACATCGTGCAGGAGGCGCTGGCCCGGGCGTGGCTGAAACGCCGCCACTACGACGCCGACCGCGGGACGCCCGCCGCCTGGCTGCTCGCGATCACCGCCGACCAGGCTCGCAAGGCGGTGCGCGGGCTGCGACCCGCCGGACCGCTCCCCGATGTCCCGGCTCACCCCGGCCGCGGCGCCGACGAGCTGGTCGACCTGCACCGCGCGCTGCAGCGCCTGACCTACCGGCAGCGCCTGGCCATCGACTGCACGTACTTCGTGGGCCTCTCCATCGCCGAGACGGCCGCCGTCATGCGCTGCGCCGAGGGCACGGTCAAATCCACATTGGCCGATGCCCGGGCGATCCTTCGTACGTTGCTGGAGATCTCCCATGTCTGATCCTGTTGACGACCTGCTCCGCCGCGCCGGGGCGCAATGGCGCTCGACCCAGCCGCTCGCCCCCGAGGCGCCCCCGGCCTGGCCGGCGCGCGACCGCCGCCGGTGGCCGGCGGTCCTCGCCGCGGCGGCCGCCGTCGTGGCTGTTACCGGGACGGTGGTCGCGCTGACCGCCCGCCCCGACCCCGCGGTGCCGACCGGAGTCGTCGTGATGAGCACCGACGGGGGCACCACCGACAACAACGCGACGGTTCGGGTCGTCCGCGACGGCGACGAGGTCGAGGCATCCGGCCTGGTCATTGCCGCGTCCGGCGAGCCCGTACGGTTCTGCGCGCCCGCCCCCGTCCCCGCCATCGGCCGGGGGTCGGCCCTCGAGGAGCTCCTCGCCTCGTGCCCCCTCGGCGTGGAGGTGACCGGCGTCGATCTCGATGCCCTCGCGGAGGCTGGCACCACGGCTGGCGTGCGGCACGGCCGGGCCTACCTGCGCGGGGTGTGGCACGCGGGCACCATCACCGTGACCGAGCAGGGACCACCGGTCGCCGACCCGCAGCCCGAGCCGCCGCCCCTGCCGTGCCCGACTCCCGAGGACGGCTGGGTCCGAGGGTTCTCACCGAGCAGCAACGAGCTGCATGAGTACATCGAGGCGCACGCGGACCAGTTCCGCCCGCTGTGGGTGTCGTACCCCGGGGGAGTGCCCGGTGGCAGCATGTCCCCGGCGGCGGTCGAGGTACTCGTCGTCGAGGTCGTCAGCGGTGACCTCGCCCAAACCACGGACGAGCTGCGCAGCCACTACACCGGCAACCTGTGCGTGGTCGCGCGGCCGGGCCTTCCCAGCCTCGCCGAGCGGCGCCGGCTGGAGGGTGAACTGCAGCCGGCCCTGGGAGCGCTGATGGAGGACCAGACGAACGGCATCTACATTATCGGATACGGCGATTTCATCTTCGTCGAGATGGTCGTCCTCACCGAGCCCCTGCTCGCGAAGTTCGCCGGGATCGACCTCGGCGCGGTCGAGCTCCGGCCCTGGGTGCGACCCGTCCCGTGATCGTCCACGATGGACGGGCGCTACCCCGTGGCCGACAGTTGGGCGGCGAGGGCCATGAGCGCCGCCTCACCGCCCGGCACCGCGATCAGTTGGACGGCGCCGGGTCGACCGGCCCCGGCATGGCCTGCTGACTCCGCTCCGCGAGCGTCGCCGGAACTTCCATCGAAGGGCAGGCTCATCGCGGGGAAGCCGGCCAGGTTCCAGGCCTGGGTGTACGGCGTGACTGCGGATCCGTTGTTGAACGAGCGGGCGAACCCGGCCCGGGCTCCCCAACCGTACGGCGGGGACGGCCGCGCGATCGCCGGGGTGAGCAGCACGTCGTACGGCTCCAGGAAGGCGGTCGCCCGCGAGGTCCACTCGCGGGCGATCCGGCGCACGGGTTCGAGGTCGGCGCCGTAGCGGCGCAGCAGCCCCTGCCCTCGGCGGGCGATCCAGCGCGTCCGGGGCTCGAGCCGGTCGATCGGCAGCGCGAGCCGGTCCACATCCTGGGCCACGCCAGCGAACCAGCACCCGATCCACCCCAGCGCCACCCGCGGCGTGTACGGCAGCCGCACCGGGGTGACGGTGTGACCGTGCTCGCGCAGCGCGCTGACCGCGCTCCGCAGCGCGGCCCGCGCCGTGGCGTCAGGCCGTCCGCCCGGCACCGGACGGTTCACCGCGACCGCGATTCGCCGCTCGGCCGGCGACGCCGGTGCGTGCCACGACTGTCCGGAGAGGACGGTCATCGCCAAGACGGTGTCGGCCACGGTGGTCGCCAGTGGCCCGTAGGCGCTGCACCCGTACCAGTGCTCCTCGATGCCACCGGCGATTGGCACCGCTCCCGTCGCCGGTTTGAACCCGACCACGCCGCAGTTGGCCGCCGGGATCCGAAGCGAGCCGCCGCCGTCCGAGCCGAGGGCCAGTGGCACCATGCCCGCCGCCACGGCCGCGGCGCCGCCGCCGGTCGACCCGCCGGCGTTGCGGTCCGGCAAGCGCGGGTTCCGCGTACCGCCGAACGCCGACTCGGTGAAGTGCCAGATAGCGAGCTCGGGCAGCCGGGTCTTGCCCACGACGACGGCACCCGCGGACCGCAGCCGCCGGACGAGTTCGGCGTCGGCGGCCGCGGGATCGGCCGGGGTCGCCGAGCAGCCGTGCCGGGTTGGCAGCCCCGCGACGTCGATGTTGTCCTTGACCGCGACCGGCACACCGGCCAGGACCAGGCCGGCCCGGTCCTCCGACGCCGGCCCCGCGAGGCGGCGGTCGAGTTCGGCGGCGGCCCGCCGGGCGCCGTCAGCGTCGACAATCTGGAATGCGCCGATGGCCGCGTCGGTGGCCCCGATACGGGCCAGGCACTCCTCGACGACGTCGGCGGCGGAGCGCCGACCGGTGCGCACCGACTCCGCGACCTGCGCCGCGGACAGCTGGGGCTCCTGGGACGACATGCGCAGACCGTACGGCGCGCGCCGCGCCCGGTCCAGACCCTACCGCGCGACGTCGGGCGAGCCGACCAGCCGTTGCCGGATCGAAGCGACCATGGCACCGGGGTCGTCCGCGAACAGGCGTACCTCCGTCACGGGCTCGCCGCCGAGCCGGGCCAGCGGCAGCACGGTCGGCGACCGCAGCACGATCTCCACAGTGGTCTGTTTCGCCACTGCCACAATCGCCACGGCACCCGCCGGCGTCTGTTCACACTGGACGGTCCGGTTGCGCTCGACCGAACGGCCCCGCGACCGCACCGACGCAACGAGGTCCCACGGAACCGTCACGTCGACCGAGAAGCCGTTGCGGATGCGGATCCCCGCGTCGCTGATGCCGTGCGGGTGGACGCGCACGGCGGCGAGTAGCCCGATCATCCACACCAGACCCCAGATGCTGAGGATGTCGGCGGCAGTGCGCACGGGAGGCCACGGCAGCACCAGGTGAAGGATCGGCAGCTCGATCGCCGAGACCGCGATGAAGACGATGAACAGCGGAGTCACCACGCCCGCGTACGGGTGGGCCGTGCTGTCGCGGGGAAGGGTCCGCAACCGCAGGAGCCAGATCCCGAGACTGCGCCAGATGCCGATCTCGTACCGCACCATGACGCCGAGGAGCCTGAGAACTCTCACGACGCCTCGCTCGGTACGGGCAGCCGCAGGCCGTGCTCGCGCAACCGGGACAGGATCTCGTCGAGCCCGTCGAGAAGGTGACGCAGCCGGGTGGCGCTCATCCCCCCGAACAGGATCTCCACGAAGGCGGCCTGGTCCTGCGCCATCGCCGCCATCGTCGTCTCGCCGTGGGGGGTGAGCGTGACCAGGGCCGCGCGGCGGTCGCTCGGGTGCGGCTGCCGGGTCACGAAACCGGTCGCGACGAGACCGTCGATGAGCCCGGTCATGGTGCGCGGCGTGACGCCGAGCGCCTCGGCCAGCGCCCGCTGCAGCGACGGTCCGTTGGACCGCAGGTGCCACAGCACGTGCGCCCGCGAGACGGTCAGTCCGTCGCGGGAAAGGCTCTGGGTCAAATCGTGGTGCAGCACGAGCGCCACCTGCAGCAGCAGACCCAGACCCCGCTCATATTGTGCGGTCACTTCACTGTGTGGCATGCCCACTATTATGCACGGGGTGACAGCAGGGCCAGAGCGGAGCGGACTGAGACGCGGCGCACAACCTGGGCGAGATCGGCCTCACCGCGGCAGACGGCGCTGAAGATCTGCCATCCGGGCCGGGTCGCCAGTGCGGCGTGGCAGGCGCCGGGATGCGCCTCGAAGAGGCTCAGCAGTCGCCGGCCCGCCGCCATGACGGGTGTCAGGGTCGACTCCACAGTGGACTCGTACGATGCCAGGTCACCACTCGCCGCGGCCGCACCGGCGGCCACACCCGAACGCAGCGCGAAGCTGATGCCCTCCCGCGTCCACGGCTCCAGCAGGCCGGCCGCGTCCCCGGCGACGAGCACCCGCCCGCGTCGCAACGGCGAGGACGACGCGCGGCACCGGGTCAGGTGCCCCGAGTCGTGCACGGGCTCCACATCGGACAGTCCGAGGCGGCGCCGGAACGCGGCCAGGTAGGCCCGGGTCGCCTCCCCGAGGCCGCGGGCCGCGATCACGCCGACCGTGAGCAGATCCCCCTTGGGGAACACCCAGCCGTACGAGCCCCGCACCGGACCCCAGTCGATCAACAGACGCTCGTGCCAGTCGGAGCCGGGTGGGGTTGGCACGTCCACCTCGAGGCCGAGGTCGACCTGCTCGTAGCCGACCCCGACGTGGCGCGCCGTGATCCCGGCCGAGCCGTCAGCCCCGATCACCACCCGGGCCTGCACCTCGTCGTCGCCGGCGCCACCGGTAACGCGGAGCCGGACGACGTCCGCGTCCTGCTCGAGCGAACGCACGGTCGTCGCCTCCCGCACAGTCGCGCCGGCCGACCGGGCGGCGGCACAGAGCGCGGCGTCGAACTCGTCGCGTTGGACCATCCGCAACAGCGGGGCCGAAGACGTGCGGGTGAACCGGCGCCGCCCGTCATGGGTGAACGTGGCGCGGAACACGTCGACCCGGGTTGGCACAGCGAAGCCGTCGGGCAGCGCGCCGAGCGAGAAGCCGATCAGACCGCCGCCGCAGGTCTTGTACCGGGGATGAGTGGCTCGCTCGAGTACGACGGTGCGCGCACCCCGGCGGGCGGCGGCGTGGGCCGCGGCCAGACCGGCGGGCCCGCCCCCGACGACGGCAACGTCCCAGACGGGCACGGGCGCTGCGGCGGACACCCGGGCAGCCTAACGGCCACGCTGCCGGGAATGAGAGAGTGCACGGGTGCGCACTGAGCCTTCCGACTGGTGGTTCACACCGCCCGGCACCCGGGCGACCCCGCCCGACGAACCCGATCCGCCGTCAGCCCCGCCCGGCCACGGCGGCGCGCACGGACAGGCCAGCCCTTACGGTCACACCGGCGCACACGGACAGGTCAGCGCGCACGGACAAGCCAGCGCACACGGACAAGCCGGCGCACACGGACAAGCCAGCCCATACGGTCACCCGACCGCGCACGGACAAGCCGGCGCACACGGACAAGCCAGCCCATACGGTCATGCCAGCGCGCACGGACAGGCCAGCGCACACGGACAAGCCAGCCCGTACGGTCATGCCAGCGCACACGGACAAGCCAATCCGTACGGCCAGCCAGGCCACGTCGGTCAACCCAACCCGTACGGTCAGCCGAGCGCGTACCAGCCGGCATTCGGCCAGCCCAACCTGAACCAGGCAGGAGTTCCCGGCCCGGATAACGGCGCGGCCGGGGCGCCGCCGGCGCCGCCTCATCCGGCGCAGCCCATCACGGCGCCGCTCCCCGACCAGGCGCCGGCCGCGCTGCCGGGCGGTGGCACCGGCCACACGCGGGCGCCCAGCCCGCCGCAGGTGCCCAGCGGCCAGCACCCGATCGTGGGTCGGCCGCCCACCGGCGAGTACCCCATGCAACGCCCGTACCCGACGGGCGAGTACGCGGCGCCCGGAGCCGGGCAGCGGGGCAAGCGGAACGAGGAGCGGGCGTTCAGCGCCGGGACCGGGGAGTACGCCGCCCATGGCCCCAACGGCGAACAGCCGGGGCCACGGCCGCACGACCCGCCGGGGATGGCGGGGCGCGAGATCCGGTCGCACGCCGCCCGGGACGGCCGGGGGCGCCGGGAGGCCCCGGACCACGGCCGCGGGTCCGGCCACGGCCACGGTCACGGACACGGCACCGTTGACATCGGGGTATCTAAACGCACCAAGAGCATCGTGCGCTGGATCCTGATCCCGTGCGCGCTGCTGACGGCGATCGCGTTGATCGTGCTGTGGCCGGGGCGGCCCGACGCGCCGGCGATGCCGTCGTCCGGGATGCAACGGGCCTACGGCGACGTGCTGCAGATCACGAAGGAGACGTGCCCGCCGAACCGTGTGATCTACGACGAGGCGCTGCCGTGCGGGACCGCCGTGGTACGCGTGTCGTCGGGACCGGGCACCAACCAGACCGTGACGGTCGACCTGCCGGAGTTCCCGGGAGCGCCGCGGTTGGCGGTCGGCGACGAGGTGGTGCTGAGCTATCTGCCGGACCCGAGCGGCGACGGGCCGGCCCGGTACGGCGTGATGGACCAACAGCGCGGCAGCGACATGCTGATCATGGTGGCGCTCTGCGCCGTGGTGGTGATCGCGTTCGGCCGTTGGCGTGGGTTGAGCGCACTAATCGGCCTCGGGGTGAGCTTCGGCTTCCTGCTGCTGTTCATCATCCCCGGGATCCTGGCCGGCGAGGCGCCGCTGTTGGTGGCGATCGTCGGGGCCGCGGCCATCATGTTCGCGGTCCTCTACCTGACTCACGGGTTCTCGGTGACCACCTCGGTGGCCGTGCTGGGCACGCTCGCGAGCCTGGTGCTGACCGGGCTGCTCGGGGCCTTGTTCACCGCCACGACCGCGCTCACCGGCTTCGGCAGTGAGGAATCTCTTTATCTTTCGATCCTCAACCGCGAGGTCGACATGCGCGGCCTGCTGCTGGCCGGCATCATCATCGGCGCACTCGGTGTGCTCGACGACGTCACGGTCACCCAGGCGACGACGGTCGCTGAACTTGCGCCGACCGCCACGTCGCGGCTGGAGCTCTACCGAGCGGCCATCCGGATCGGCCGGGCGCATGTGGGCTCGGCCGTGAACACGATCATCCTCGCCTACGCCGGCGCCTCGCTGCCCCTGCTGCTGCTCATCTCCGCGGGCGGATCGGACATCAGCGACGTGCTCAGCGGCGAGTACCTCGGCCAGGAGATCGTGCGGGCGGCCGTTGGCACGATGGGTCTCGTCGCCGCCGTTCCGATCACGACCGCGCTCGCTGTGCTGGTCGGCGACGTCGGCCGCGCGCGCGCCGCCCGCCGACGCGACCCCGACCCGCGACGAGACCCCGACCCGCGACGAGACCCCGACGCCGGGCGTGACCGGGAGCCCGCGCCCGGCTGGTGAGCGGCGTGACCGACCAGGCCGATCGCGCCCGTGACGACTTCATACGGGCGCACCTGCGCGTGGCACCGGTCCCGCACGTGCCTGAGATCCTGCTGCACCAGGCGGAGGAGCCGATCGGCCTGTGGGAGCTCACGGAGGGCGAGTACCGCAGCGACCAGCCGCCGCCGTTCTGGGCGTTCGCGTGGGCCGGCGGCACCGCGCTCGCCCGCTTCGTCCTCGACCACCCTGATCAGGTTGCGGGTCGGGCCGTGCTCGATCTCGCCGCGGGCAGTGGACTCGTCGCCATCGCGGCCGCCCGCGTCGGGGCGAGCGCCGCCTGGGCCGTGGAGATCGACCCACTCGCCGCGGCGGCGATCCCCCTCAACGCCTCGTCGAACGGGGTACGTGTCCACGTGGTGCTCGACGACGTGCTCGACCAGGGCCTCGCCGACCTCGGCCTCCCCACCGACGGCGAGCATCGCCCGGTGGTGCTGGCGGGAGACGTCTTCTACAGCCAGGCCATGTCGGCACGGGTGCTGACCTTCCTCCGCCGGGCCGCCCGCGACGGAGCCGACGTACTCATCGGAGACCCCGGACGGGCGTACTTGCCGCCCGACTACTTCACCGCGGTCGTCACCGACGAGGTGCCCGTCCGCCCCGAGCTGGAGTCCATGACCGTACGCACGGTGACCATCTATCGCATCAACCCGGGCGGGGCCTCCGCCCGCTCGCCCAGACATCACGCACGGTGACCTCGGTCGCGCCGGCGACGGTGGTGAGTGTTGGCGCCTTTGCCATGGTTCTTCTCACGCAACGGCCTCTGACCAGCGTGTTCGCAGCAGGGCCCGAACACCCCCGGCCAGCGCTGCTTACGCAGTGTGCTGGCGCTCCCTTGTGCCGCGCGGCGAGCCCGGCGTGGCGCCGGAGCGGCGTCGGCCGGGCTGTCGCGGCAGTTAGCCGGCGTACCACGCGCGGGCGTCCTCGTCCGACCACTCGTCGACATCCAACTCATCTGGATCGATGGGCGGTGACGGTGCCCGCGCGGGCTTGTCTTTCGCTCGGCTGGCCACCAGGTCCCGCATGTCCACGTCCGGTGGCTCCGGAGCACTCCGGTAGCGATCGACCCGCGTCTCCCACGCCGACCGCCACTGCTTGGCCCGGCGACGGTCGTGGTCACGGTGGAACGTCTCCGGAGGTCGGGCGAGGCCGTAGTTGTCGCCCCACCACTCGCCGGACCGCGGGTCGAGGATCACGTCCAGGTGGGAGGGGTATCGCCAACCGCCGAGGTGGCGGGTGTCGGGGATGTCGCGCATGGGGGCGACCACGTGACCGTCGTCGTCCACCACGACCAGCCGCAGTCCCGCCACCGCGAGCATGCGCTCGAACGCCGGAAGCGTCGGCACAATCGCACCGCTCTCGACTCTGGCCACAGTGGACGGTGCGACACCGGCGCGCCGGGCCAGCTCCCGTTGGCTGAGATAGGCTATCCGCCGGGCCCGCCGCAGCAGACCCGAGATCGGGTACGCGCCGCCCAGCTTGGGCATCGCCTCCTCGCGGGCCGCGGCCACCCGCGCCCACACCTCGTCGGGCATCTCCGCTGGCTGCCCGCCGCCCGATCGCTCCTCGCCGGTTGGTCGCTCCTCGCCGATACCTCGTCCGTCCCTGGCGATCGACGGCGGCACCCGGCCACCGCCGGTTGGTCGGTCCTCGCCGGTCCCTCGTCCATCCCCGGTGATCGACGGTGGCGCTTGGTCATCGTGATGTGGCGCTGGTTCCCCGTTCATGACGATGAGCCTCGACCCCGCGCGGTGAGAGCCGCAACCACAGCCGCCGTCCTGTGGATAACCACCGTTACCAACAGTAACGGTCTATGGCAGAGGAGTCCGTCGATCCTTCGAGAAGCCCGAGGTCAGCGGGCGTTGCGTGAGACGAACCATGGCAAAGGCGCCAACACTCACCACCGCCCCCGCTCAGATACGCATCGCACTCCGTAGTGGCGTCACTGGCAGGCGCCGATCATCTCCGCCCATTCGGCGTCGTCGTCCTCGATCGGTGCGTCCCACCACGCGCCGAACGCGTCGACACACGCCTGCGCCTCGTCGAAGTCCTCCTCGGTGTTCTCGAGGTCGACGCGGACCTCGTCCAGTTCGTCCTCGACGTCGGCGACCGTCTGCTCCAACTCGGAGATCCGGTTCTGCGCGCCCAGGTACGCCACGCCCAGGCCGGCGGCGCTGAGCAGCAGGATGGCGCTGATGGCGGCGAGCACCCAGATCCAGGGGCTGGTGCCGGGCCGGGGCGGAGCCGCGTACGCGGTCGGGTAGGCCGAGACCGGAAACGCCGAGGCGGGTGCCGCCGAGACCGGATAGGCGGTCGGCTGCCCCGGGTATACGCCCGGGTACGCCGGCTGGACCCCGGTCGGGTACGCCGGCGGATAGGCGGTCGGCTGCGCGGGCGGGTACACCGGGGGCGGCATCGGTGTCTGGGCAGGGTTCGAGGTTGGCTCGGTCACGCTCGGACCTCTCATACGAAGGGGACGGGTCCCGGCGGGACCGCTGACGATCCTAGAGCGACGCACGAACCCCGAGCGCAGCCGGGACCGCGACGGCCGCCGGGTCGCGACGGCCGCGGGGTCGCGCCGACCGGTCAGGCCCTCACCCGCGCGTTGGCGGGATCGTAGAGCGGTCGAAGCGAGGCCCGGGCGGGATGGTGGGTGCCGGCGACGTCGACCGTCCACTCGCCACTGTCCAGCCAGGACTGTGTCACCGGACCGGACGCCTCCACCATGGCGAGGCCGACCGCGCCGCCGAGCGTGTGGCCGTACGAGGCCGCCCGCACGTACCCGACCGGGGAACCGGACCGGTACACCACCTCGCCGTGGTACAGCAACGGATCCGGGTCGCTCAGCAGCACCTGGACCAGCCGGCGTCGCGGCGGGCCGGCGGCCTTCGCGGCCAGGACGGCCTCCCGGCCGAGGAACTCCTTGTCCAGCGCCACCGCGAAGCCGAGCCCGGCCTCGAGGATCGTGTCGGTGTTGTCGATGTCGTGTCCGTAGTCGCGGTAGCCCTTCTCCATCCGCAGGCTCGCCAGCGCCTTGAGCCCGGCGTGGCGCAGCCCCAAGCCGGCCTCGCGGCCAGAGCGTTCAGACCCGGCGCCGGCCGCGACGATCCGGTCGTAGACGTGCACCGCCTGCTCCGTCGGTACGTACAGCTCGTACCCGAGCTCGCCGAGGTAGGTGATGCGGACGCAGAGCCCCCGAGCGAACCCGATCGGGATCTCCCGTGCGCACCGGTACGGGAACGCGGCGTTGGACATGTCCACTGTGGTCAGTTCCTGGACCAGCGCGCGGGAGCGCGGCCCCTGCACGTTGATCTGGGCGTAGCCCGACGTCACGTCGGTGACGAAGGCGTGGTCGTCCGGCCCGATATGACGGCGCAGCCACGTCAGCACGTGCCGGTGCGCGGTATCGGAGGCGACCACCCAGAAGAGCTCGTCGGACAGCTTCGTGACGGTGAGGTCCGCCTCGAGGGTGCCGCGCTCGTTGAGCCACTGGGTGTAGGTCAGCTGTCCGGGCTCGCCGTCGACGCGGTTCGCCGACACCCAGTCGAGTACCCGTCCCGCGTCACGGCCCTGCACCAGGAACTTCGCCATGAACGACATGTCCATGACGATCACGCCCTCCCGGGTCGCCTGGTGCTCGGCGGCCCACTGCGCGAACCAGGCCGGCCGACCCCAGGTCAGCTCGCCCGGGTCGGCTGTCACACCGGCGCCGGCATACCAGTCCGGCGACTCCCACCCGCTCACGTCGCGGAAGTACGCGCCCTGGGCGGCAAGCCGCTCGTGCAGCGGGCTCAACCGTGCTCCCCGCGCGGTCCGCATCGCCCGGCCGGGGTAGTGCGGCGCGTACACCAGACCGAGCGCCTCGACCGTACGGGTGGCGCGGTACTCCTCGGTGGTCTGATACGGCAGCAAGCGGTCGATGTGTACACCCGTCACATCAATCTCGGGGTGACCGTCCACAATCCACTGCGCCACCGCCCGCCCCACACCGCCCGCGGTGAGGATCCCGATCGAGTTCAGCCCGGCGGCCACGAAGTAGTTGCGCAGCTCCGGCGCCTCGCCGATGACCGGCGACAGATCGGGCGTGAAGCTCTCCGGCCCGCAGAAGAACAGCCGCACGCCGGCCGTCAGCGCGGCCGGCACCCGGTCCATCGCCTTGTGCAGGAAGGGCGCCATCCGGTCCCAGTCCGGCGGCAGGGTCAGGAAGGACGCGTCCTCGGGGATCGCGTCGGTGTGCCACGGCGCGCTCACGGGCTCGAACAGGCCGATCATCAGGCCGCCGCCCTCCTCGCGGTAGTACCCGTACGACGACGGGTCCTCCAGCACCGGCAGCGATCTGTCCATCCCGGCCAGTGGTTCGGTGATGAGGTAGTAGTGCTCGGCCGCCTGCAGGGGGACGGTGACGCCGGAGGCCTCGGCGAGCTGCCGCGCCCACATACCCGCACAGTTGACCACTACCTCGGCTTCGATGTGCCCGTACGGGGTGTTCACCCCGGCGACGGAGCCGTTGCGGGTCGTCACACCGGTCACCGGGCACCCCTCGACGACCCGCACCCCCTTCTGGCGGGCGCCGCGGGCGAGCGACATCGTGACGTCGACCGGGTTCACGCGTCCGTCGCCGGGCAAATTGAAGCCGGCGAGGATGTCGTCGGTGCGGGCGAGCGGGAACAGCTCCTTGACCTCACCCGGCGAGATCTCGTGCACGTCGACGCCCAGGTGCCGGTTGAACGCGGCGACCCGGCGGTACTCCTCCAGCCGGCCCGGGTCGGCGGCCACCTCGATGAACCCCACCGGGGTGAACCCGGTGGCGAGCCCGGTCTCCGCCTCGAGCCGGGTAAAGAGGTCACGGGTGTACTGGCGCATCCGGGTGGAGGTCTCCGACATCGAGCCGAAGGTCACCATGAGCCCGGCCGCGTGCCAGGTCGTGCCCGACGTCAGCCGGTCGCGCTCCAGCAGCACGACGTCCGTCACACCGAGGTGGCCGAGGTGGTAGGCGACCGACGTACCGATCACTCCACCACCGATGACGACAACCCTGGCCCGATCCGGAATCTCCACGGGGCGACCCTATCGGCCCCCGCACCGCCCCCAATCTCAGGAAGGGCACCTTCCTGTACACCGGATGTCAGCAAGGTGCCCTTCATTACGGAGCACAGCCGGTCAGCCCTGCCGGATCGCCTCCACCTCGAGCTCGATCTTGAGCTTCTTGCCGACGAGCACACCACCCGTCTCGAGCGCGGCGTTCCACGTCATGTCGAAGTCCTCGCGGTCCAGCTCGATGGTGGACGAGAAGCCCATCACCTCGCTGCCCCACGGGGTGGTGCCCACACCGCTGTACTCGATCGGTAGCTCGATCTCCCGGGTGATGCCGCGGATCGTGAGGTCGCCGGCGACGACGAGGTCGGGGCCGTCGGCCTTGACGATCCGCGTGCTCCGGAACGTCAGCTCCGGGTGCTTCTCCACGTCGAGGAAGTCCGGGCTGCGCAGGTGCTCGTCACGCTGCTGGGCGCCGGTGTCGATGCTGGCCGCCTTGATGCGAACCTCGACGGAGCTCTGCAGTGGGTCCTCGACGACCGTGATCGTGCCCTCGACCTCGGTGAACCGGCCGCGGACCTTGGTCACCATCATGTGCCGGGCGACCGCGCCGACGACCGTATGGGCCGGGTCGAACGCGAAGGTGCCGGGCTCCGGGATCTCCACCCCGCCGAACGTACGAGTCATGGACTTGCCCCTTTGTTGAAGGTTCAACTGTTGCCGCGGAAAACAATACGTAGGCGGTAGTTGCTTTGTCAACAACAGCACGGTGTGACCGTCGTCGCGGCCGAGGTACCCGCGTCGCGCCTGGCGACACGGGGCCCGGTTGACGGGCGAAGCCGGGCAAGGTTGATGAGGATTGCGCGCGGTCGGTAAGTTTCTGCGGGTGAAGGGCGGGGCGCGGCTGGGCGGTCCCAGCACGGTCGGGTGGAGCTGGGCGGGCCGAGCATGAACATGCCGGGTGTGGTGTGGCCGACGACTGCCGACGAACTTGATCGCTGGGTGGCCAGCACGGCCCGGCACCCGCTGTGGGACCGCGTCACCGACGCGACCGCCCGCGATACCGGCCGCCGGACGGTGGCCGAGCTGCTCGTCCATCTGGCGCTGGTGCGGCGCGAAGGCATGTTCTCCCTCGCCGACGACCCGTGGCAGGATCTCGGGCTCGCCCGCCGGATGACGGACCGGCTCACGTTTCTCATCGATGCCCTGCCTGACGAGACGAACCTCACCGCCGACGAGGTGAGCCTGCTACTCGCCGTTCCGTTCCTCTACGACACCCAGTGGTCCCTGCTGGCCGGACGCGAGCGCGCCGTGGCGCCGCACGACCTCACCCCGTCGCAGGACGCTACCAGCGATCGCGCCGCCTTTGAGCGGTTTGCGCAGAGCTACCCCCAGCCGTACCGGCGGGCCGTCGCCGCCGTGGCCCGCGAGCAACGGGATGCGGCCGAGGAGATCGGCTGGTGGCTGCTGCACCGCTGGATCGTCCGGCAGCCGGCGGCGTACCGGCCCGAGTCGTTGGGCGACGTGCTGGTGCCGCTGGGCGCGCGCGGGCCGTTCCGGCCCGAGCGGGTGGCCGGCCTACTGTGGGCGCTGCGGGCCGACCCGGGTTTCCTGGCCCGTACGGACCGCCCGGACGCGCTCGCCTCCGTGGCACCGGACGCGGTCCGCGAGCGGTTGCTCGGCTACCTGCTCATCGCCGCGCGAGGGCTCGCCATCGACACCGTCGCGCTGCCCGAGGTGATCGGCGAGCACCTGGGCATCGTCGACCCGGTCACCGCGGCCGGCCTGCGCGGCACGGCCGAGCGGGCGCGGTGGGAGCCCCGGCCGCCAACATCGGTCCCGCCCACGCTGCGCCCACCCACGACGCTGGTGCTCGAGGCGGTCTGCGACCACCCCGCGGTCGAGGTCGCGCTGCGCTCACACATCGAGACACTTAATCAGGTCCTCACGGAGATCCAGCGAGCCGCGGTATCCGACGCGACGCTCACCCCGCTGCGCGCGCTACCTACTCACATCACCACCGACGGCCTGCAACCGTCCGTTGTGGATGGTGCCCGCGCGTACCAGTCCGCCGGAGTGCGGTTCCGCCTGGCCGAGGACCGCGTGCAGGAACTGCTCATGGGCGAGCAGCTCTACGGCGACCCGGCGCTGGCGATCCGCGAGCTCTACCAGAACGCGCTGGACGCCTGCCGCTACCGCCAGGCCCGGACCGAGTACCTGCGCCGCACCAACGGGTTCGCCCAGACCTGGGCCGGGGCGATCCGGTTCGACCAGGGGGTCGACGAAGACGGCCGGCCGTACCTGGACTGCGTCGACAACGGCATCGGCATGGGTGTGCGGGAGCTGAGCGAGGTCTTCGCTCAGGCCGGTGTGCGGCTCGGCGACCTGCCGGAGTTCATCGAGGAACAGGCCGAGTGGGCCCGCCTGGAGCCGCCGGTGCAGCTGTTCCCCAACAGCCGTTTCGGCATCGGCGTACTGAGCTACTTCATGCTCGCCGACGAGATCACCGTGGACACCTGCCGGATGGGGCGCGACGGTGTGCCCGGGCAACGGCTGCGGGTCTCCATCGCGGGTCCGGGCAGCCTGTTCCGCATCCGGACCCTCGGCCCCGGCCAGGAGTGCGGGACGACCGTCCGCCTGCACCTGCGCGCGGGGGCGTCGGTGTCCTGTGTGGACACCCTCCGGACGGTGCTGTGGGTGGCCGACTTCGCGACCGTGGCGGGGCACGGCACCGAGGCGCACGAGTGGAGGCCGGGCGAGATCTCGGCGGCCACCCCGCCGATGCAGGCCGCAAGCAAGACCACGCAGGGCGAGCCGGTCGCCGCGGTCGTGGCCGACACCTCGGCCGGCGTCTGGTGGTGCACGGGCGCCGGCGCGATCCTCGCCGACGGTCTGTGGGCCGGGCAGGAGCTCAGCGGCGCGGTGGTGAACCTGAGCCGCGACCTCGCCCCGCGACTCTCGGTCGACCGTACGAAGATCCTCGCCTACCGCGAGGAGGATCTGGAACGCCTGCTGTGGCAGGCGGTCGACGCGCTCGTCGCGGCCGGACCCGCGGTGCTGACCTACGACTGGCTGTACGCCTTCGCGCACGCCCGCCCGTTGATCGCCGACGTGGTCTTCGACCGGGCGATCGCCGCCGGCTACCGGCAATGGCGGCTCGGCGACGACACCATCGACGCCGCCATCGCGGGCTGCTTCATGCCCGACGGCTCCGGGCCCACCGGGCCGGACCAGGTCGTCGAGTGGCGGTTGACCGCGTTGGGCGCCGCCGGGCGCTACCCGAAGCTCATCTCCCCGGGTACGGACTGGAGCACCGTGGCGCGGGCCCGGCCGTCGGACGCGCTGATCCTCTCCGTCGACATCGACGGGGCCGGGCCGTGGCTGGACCCGGTCGAGATCGTCCCCCTGGCGAACCTGGTCCGGGCGGCCCGCCGCATCGGCCGGCACCCCAGCGAGATCGCCGCCCGTCTGGAGGAACTCGGGTTCACGGTGGCGGTCGGCCACGAGTCGGTGGGCAGCGACCCGGACGACCTGCTGTTCCTCAGCCGTGACCTGGACAGCTCCCGCCCCTGGCTCGACCCGTCCCGGCCGGTCCTGTTGCCGCACCTCCTCAAGGCCGCGCACCGCAGCGGCCGTACGGTCCGCGAGGTCACGGCCCGCATGACGCAGCTGGGCTACGAGTTCGCGCAGCGGGCGGAACGGGTCATGGAGCAGTTCCTGGTCGACCTCGGTGGGCGCAGCGGGGGCGGGTTCGACGGCCTCGAGTCGGTGCCGCTCGACACGTTCGACCCGACCGACCTGGTGCTGGCCAGCCGTGACCTCGACGGCGCCTTCCCCTGGCTCGATCCCACCGAGCCGGTGAAGCTGCTGCACGTCATCCGGGTCGCGCACAAGGTCGGGCGTGAGGTGAGCGACGTCGGGGCCCGCCTCGCGGTGCTCGGCTACGAGCTTCCACCCGGCTGCGAGGGCCTGGCCACGAGCCCGCACGACCTGGTCCTGCTCAGCCGCGACCTGGACAAGGCGTCGCCCTGGCTGGACCCGGCCGAGCCGGTGACGCCGGTGCACCTGCTGCGCTGCGCCAAGCAGCTGTCGGTGCCGGTCACCGGGGTGGCGGCGCGGCTGTCGACGCTCGGCTTCACCATCGGCGTGGACGCGGCGACCCTGACCGACGTCGAGATAACCGCCGACGACGTGGTGCTCGCCAGCCGCGACCTCGGCGGCTCCCCGCCCTGGCTCGACGCGACCCGGCCGGTGTCCACACTGCACCTGCTGCGGGCGGCCGATGTACGGAACGTCTCCGTCACCGAGGCGGCGAACCGGCTGACCCAGCTCGGCTACCGCCTCGCCACGCCGCCCGACGAGATCATCGTGGACCACCTCGACCCCGACGACCTGGTCATCACCAGCGCCGATCTGGACGGGACGAACCCGTGGCTCGACCCCGCCGAGCCGGTTCCGGCCGTCCACCTGATCCGGGCGTCCCGGGCCACGGGCCGGGACGTGCACGACATCACCGCCCGCCTGACCATCTTCGGCTACACGGTGCAGACCACCCTCGGCGAGCTGGCGGTCGACCAGCTCACCCGCGACGACCTCGTCATCGCCAGCCAGGATCTGGACGGCGCCGACCCCTGGCTCAAGCCGGACGAGTCGGTGGGGCTGCCGCACCTGCTGCAGGCGGCCCGCCGGTTGCGCCGGCCGGCGGTTGAGATCGCCGCCCGGCTGCGCCAACTCGGGTACACGATGGAGGTCGACCCGGCCACCATCGCCATCGACAAGATCCGATCAAATGATCTGACGTACGCGAGCAACGACCTCGACGGCACCCGGCCCTGGCTGGACCGTGATCGGCGGGTCTCGCTCTCTCACATCCTCGCCGGGGCGACCAAGACGCATCAGCCGATCCGCGAGGTGGCGCAGCGGCTCTCGCTCATGGGCTACGACACCCCCGACCTGGACGTCCGCCTCCCCCGCGCCCTCCCCGGCGGCGGCTGACCCGCCCGCCCCCCGCCCCCCGCCCCGCCCCGCCCAGCCCAGGCCCGCCCCCCGCGCTGACCGGTGAGATTTCCGAGCATCCTTGCAAATCTCACCGCAGACTTGGATCTTGACTTGACCGGGTTGCACTGGTCGGCCACGCTGGTGCCCATGGCGGCCGTATGTGAGGTCGGGGGCTGCGGTGTGCTCGCGGTCGGACGGTGCGGACCCTGCGGGCGGGCGATGTGCACCTCCCACCGGGCGGTCGTCAACGGCGAGACGGTGCCCGACCGGTGCGTGGAGTGCCAGCGGGTGGGCGTCCACGACCGGGCGCTGCACTCGGAGCGCACCCGCGACGCGCACGAGAAGTACGTCGCCGGGCTGGCCGCCCTGCCGCCCGGCACCGAGCGGTTGGTGCGCACGATGCACTACCTGGCCGGGGTCAGCGTCGGCCGCACCCCGCGCACCGGGCCGCTGCGGTTCGAACCGGTCCTCACCGACTTCTACCCCGACCTCGCTCGGGTCTGCCCGGACTTCTGGCCCAAGGGGCCCGGCTCGGTGAACCTGCTCGCCCCACCGTGGCACTCGCTGTCCGTCGCGCAGTGGTTCCTGGTCCGCATCACCGAGGCCGGCAAGCCGCCGAACGCGGAGCTGAAGGGGTGGGTCACCACCGGCAACTGGTGGCACGGCCGGCACTCCGAGCTGGCCCCACCGTTGCCCGCGTGGCGCATCCAGGAGGGCTCGCTGACCCACCTCTCGCAGACTGGCAAGCCGGGCGCCGACCGGCGCGCGGACGCCTTCATCGTCGTCTCCGACGGCCGCGTGATGCTCACCTATGAACAGCCGTGCCTGCTGTCGGCCCGGGGCCTGGTCAGCATGGGCGTCCTGCTGTGGGGGCAGCCGCGGCGGCCGTGGGACGCCGACTGAGCGGCCGTACGGCCGGTCACGCCCACATCGGGGCGGCACAATGGCGACGTGGCGGCGTCGAAGAAGACCGTGATCGACATCGGTGGCCGGGAGGTCGGCATCTCCAACCCGGAGAAGGTCTACTTTCCCGCGCTCGGCCTGACCAAGCTCGACCTGGTCCGCTACTACGAGTCACTCGCGGAGCCGACCCTGACCGGGGTGCAGGGCCGGCCCATGGGGCTCAAGCGCTACGTCGACGGCATCGAGGGCGAGGCGTTCTACCAGAAGCGGGCGCCGGCGAACCGACCGTCGTGGATCGAGACGGTCGAGCTGCGCTACCCCTCCGGCCGTAGCGCCGACGAGGTCGTGGTGCGGCACCCGGCCGACCTCGCCTGGCTGGTGAACCTCGGCTGCATCGACCTGCACCCCCATCCCGTGCGCGCGGCCGACCTCGAGCACCCCGACGAGCTGCGGGTGGACCTCGACCCCAACCCGGGCGTGGGTTGGGCCCAGGTATGCGAGGTCGCCATGGTGGTGCGAGACGTGCTGGTCGACTGTGGACTGACGGGGTGGCCCAAGACGTCCGGCTCCCGTGGCCTGCACATCCTCGTCCGCGTCCAGCCACTGTGGACGTTCACCGAGCTGCGCCGGGCGGGGCTGACCGTCGCCCGGCTGGTGGAGCAGCGGGTGCCGGAGCTCGCGACCAGCCGGTGGTGGAAGGAGGAGCGCCACGGGGTCTTCGTGGACTTCAACCAGAACGCGAAGGACCGCACCCAGTGCTCGGCCTACTCCGTCCGGCCGACACCGGACGCGCGGGTGTCCACGCCGCTGCGGTGGGAGGAGGTGCCGGCCTGCGATCCGGCCGACTACACGTTCGCGACGGTGCCCGACCGCGTGGCCACGGGCGGCGACCCCGCCGAGGGCATCGACGAGGCGGTCGGATCGCTGGACACCTTGCTGGCCATCGCCGAGGAGCATCGGGCGGCGGGCCTGTCGGACGCGCCGTCACCCTCCCAGGTGGACCGGGGCGCCGTCGCCGCACCGGCCCCCGGCAAGTCCAGCGGGGCGAGCGGGCGTCGGCGCAGCAGCATGCCCCTGATCGAGATCGCCCGCGCCGCCACGAAGGCCGAGGCGCTGGCCGGGCTGGACCGGTGGAAGGCGAAGCATCCCGACGTGCTGCCCCGTCTGGCCGAGGACGACATCCTGGTCGACTCGATGCGCGGTCGCAGCAGCCTCTGGTACCGGGTACGCGTCAACCTGCGTCACGTCCCACCCGGCGAACGGCCACTGCAGGAGGAGCTCGAGGTCGACTACGACCCGTTCGCGCAGCTTGCGGAGCGAACCAGCACGCACAGCGCGGAATGGGCCGACAGCCCCGAGGCCGAGCAGTGGCGTTCCTCGCGGAGGCGGTCGTAGCATCCGTCGATGAACGCCGTTCCCTCATCCCCCGCCCAACCGCCCGAAATGACGCCCGTGACGAATTCCATGCCCTCCTCCCCCGCCCAGCCACCCGCGACGAACCTCGCGCGCCTCGCCGAGGAGGCGCTGGACCGGCTCGGTGACCACCCCTCGCTGCACTACGAAGGCACCTGGTACACGTCGGGCGAACTGCAGACCCGCGCGAAGCGGGTGGCCACGGGGCTGCGGTCGATCGGGGTCGCTCCGGGTGACCGGGTCGTCGTCTTCATGGCGAACTGCCCCGAGGTCGGCATCGTCTACTCGGCGATCTGGCGGGCCGGCGCGGTCGTGACGCCCGTGGTATTCCTGGTCTCGCGCCCGGAGCTGCGCCACATCCTGGCCGACTCCGGCGCGGTCGCGGTCATCACCTCACCCGAGCTGGTCGACGTCGTCGCCGGTGCGCTCGACGGCCGGGCGCGGCCGGTGACGGGCGGGCCGAGCGCGGGCGGGGTCAGCGTCATCGTGGTCGGCGCCGACCTCGGCGAGTTGGAACAGCACGAGCCTTCGTCCATTGTGGATCGTCGCGCCGACGACCTCGCCGCGCTGCTCTACACCGGCGGCACCACCGGCCGCAGCCGGGGTGTCTGCCTCACCCACGCCAATCTCAGCCACGCCGGAGCCGCGTCGCGGGCCGCGACCCACGTCCGCGGCCTCACCCGCGGCATCAGCGGCCTGCCGCTGTCGCACTCGTTCGGGCTGATGGTGAGTGTGGGCGCCATGCACCTGCCCGAGCCCACGACGGCGGTGCTGCTGCGGTGGTTCGACGCGGCCACCTGGCTCAGGCTCGCCGCCGAGCACCGTTCGCAGACCGCGGCGATGGTGCCCTCGACGATCGCGATGCTGCTGGCCTGCCCCATCGAGGAGTACGACCTGTCCGAGTTGCGGTACATCTTCTCCGGCGCCTCGCCGCTCCCGCCGGCGGTGCGCGAAGAGTTCTCCCGGCGGGTGCCGGGCTGCACGATCCTCGAGGGCTACGGCTGCACCGAGACCGCCGGCATCGCGACGACGAACCGACCCTCCGCGCCGAGACACGGTACGGTCGGCCCGCCCGTACCCGGGGTCTGGATCCGGGTCGTCGACGGGGAGGGTCGGGACGTGCCGGTGGGCGCGGACGGCGAGGTCGTCATCCGCGGACCCAACGTGATGGCCCGCTACTGGGACGCCAGCGACCCTCCGGGCGAGTGGTTCCAGACCGGCGACGTCGGCCGGCTCGATGCCGATGGGTATCTGACCATTGTGGACCGGATCAAGGACCTCATCATCCGGGGCGGCTGCAACGTCTACCCGCGCGACGTCGAGGACGTGCTGACCGCCCACCCAGAGGTCGTCGCCTCCGCCGTGGTGGGTCGTCCGGACGACCGGCTCGGGGAGGAGGTCGTGGCGTTCGTGTCGCTCGCGCCCGGCGCCACGGTCACCGCCGAGGATCTGGTCGCGTACAGCAAGGCGAACCTTGCCGCCACCGCGTACCCCCGCGAAGTGCGCATCGTGGACTCGATCCCGCTCACCTCGGTACTCAAGGTCGACCGCAAAACCCTGCGCGCCTCGCTCGGCCCCCGGTAGACCAGCGGGAAGCACGGGGCGCCTCGGGTGGTTGGTTGTTGTCGGCGGGGCGGAACGTAGCGGGAAGGATGTCATGGACGCGATCGTGCTGAAGGCCTATGGCGGTCCCGAGCAGTTGGTGCTCGATGACGTGCCCGAGCCGGTGCCCGGTGAGGGCGAGGTGCTGGTGGAGCTCACCGCCATCGGGGTGAACTTCGTCGAGATCTACAACCGCCTCGGCCGCTATCCGGGCCCGCTGCCCCGCGTGCTCGGCTCGGAGGGCGCCGGCACGGTGGTCGCCGTCGGCCCGGGAGTGGCGTCCGTACGGGTCGGGGACCGCGTCGCGTCGTCGTCGTTGCACGGCGCCTACGCGCAGCGCGCCGTGGCACCGGCCGACTTCGTAGTGCCCGTGCCCGACGGCGTGACCGACGAGCGGGCCGCTGCCGCCCTGCTGCAGGGGTTGACGGCCCACTACCTGCTCTTCGATACGTATCCCGTACGGCCGGGCGATGCTGTCCTCGTGCACGCGGCCGCGGGCGGGGTCGGGCTGTTGCTGACCCAGCTGGCCAAGCGCCTCGGTGCACGGGTGATCGCCACCGTCTCCACGCCGGCCAAGGAGCAGCTCGCCCGCGATGCCGGGGCGGACGAGGTGATCCGCTACGGCGAGAGCACGGACGTGGCGGCCGAGGTCCGGCGCCTCACCGACGGGGTCGGGGTCGCCGCCGTCTACGACGGGGTCGGCGCCACAACGTTCGAGGCGAGCCTGGCGAGCCTGCGCCCGCGCGGGGTGCTCGCGCTGTTCGGCGCGTCCAGCGGTCCGGTGCCGCCGTTCGACCCACATCGCCTGCAGACCGGTGGCTCGCTGTACCTGACCCGCCCGAGCCTGGGCCACTACATCGCGACGCCCGAGGAGCTGCGGCGCCGGGCCGCTGATTTGTTCGGGTTCATCGCCGATGGCGTGAAGGTCCACATCCACGGCCGCTATCCGCTCGCCGACGCCGGGCGGGCGCAGGCCGATCTCGAGTCCCGCCGCACCACCGGCAAGCTGCTGCTCGGGCCCTGACCCATTCTTGCGGTCCACTGTGGAGCCACACAGTGGACGCTGGGGGCGTGGGGCGGGTACGGGCTACGCGCCGACCGCCGCCAACGCGGCGATCTCGCGCGCGGAGGCGTTGCCGCCCGTGCAGACGACGGCGACGCGGCGCCCACCGAACCGGTCGGGGTGGGCGAGGACGGCGGCGAGACCGGCGGCGCCCGCGCCCTCGGCGAGCGTGTGGGCGTGGGTCGCCATGAGCCGCTGGGCCGCGCCGATCTGCTCGTCGCTGACGAGCACGAAGTCCGCGAGCATGCCGCGGAGCAGCCGCTGCGGCACCTCGTAGCCGCGCCCAGTGGCCAGACCGTCCACTGTGGTCCGGCACGGCCGCGTCACGCACCGCCCGGCCCGCCATGACTCGTAGGCGGCCGGCGCGGCCGAGGACTGCACCGCCACCACCGCACACCGGGGGGCCAGGTGCCGGGCGACGACCGTCGCGGCGGCCGCGCCGGTTCCGCTGCCGACCGGTACCAGGAGGACGTCGAGGTCCGGCAGCGCCTCGAAGATCTCCAGGTAGGCGGTGCCCACCCCGGCGATGAGCTGCGGGGTGTCGCCCGGGCTGACCGGGTAGCCACCCTCGGCCGCGACGATCGCCTCGGCGTGCGCCTGCGCCCCGGCGAGGTCGGCCCCGGCCAGCTCCACCGTGGCGCCGAGCATCCGCACGCCGCGGACCTTCACCTCGCTCGAGCCCTCGGGCATGACGACGGTACAGGGCACGCTGAGCTCGCGGCAGGCGTAAGCGATCGACTGCGCGTGGTTACCGGTGGACCAGGTCACCAGTCCGGCCTCGCGCTGCGCGGCGGGCATCGCGCCGAGCAGGGCCAGACCGCCCCGGACCTTGAACGCGCCGACGGGCTGGACGTTGTCGTGCTTGACGTAGACGGTCGCGCCGGCGACGTCGTAGAGGGCCGGGTAAGTCCACAGTGGAGTGGCCGGGAGCCGGTCGGCGAGCACCGTCCGGGCGGCGAGAACGTCAGCGAACGTGACCATGCCCTGATCGTCGCCCGCAGACGACTCATCAGTCCAATGCCACTTCACTACCCGAACCATAGACGCCGCCGATGTATCGCGTAGCCTGTCCGCATGCTCGACATCACCCGCCTGCGCGTGCTGGCGACGGTGGCCCGGCTCGGTTCGGTCACCGCCGCCGCGCGGGCCCTGCAGTACGCCCAACCGTCGGTGAGCCACCACCTCGCCCGGTTGGAGGCTGAGACCGGCAGCCAGCTCACCCAGCGCGCGGGCCGGGGCATCCGGCTGACCGACGCCGGGCGCATGCTGGCCGAGCGCGCCGAGCAGATCCTGGCTCGGCTGGACGCCGCCGAGGCCGAGCTCGCCAGCTACGTGGGCCTGCGGGCCGGCCGGGTGCGGCTGGCCGCCTTTCCGTCCGCGCTGTCCACGCTGGTCCCGCGGGCCGCGGCCGCACTGCTCGCCGAGCACGCCGGCGTCGACGTGCGGTTCACCGAGGCCGAGCCGCCGGAGGCGGCCGGGCTGCTGCGCTCCGGCGAGGTCGACGTCGCGTTGATGTTCTCGTACGACGACGCCCCGACCGGTGCCGGCGACCGTAGCGCCGACGACGAGGACGACGGGCTGCGCCGGATCCCCGTCCTGCGGGAGCCCACGTACCTCGTGACCCGACGGGGTACCCGCGGCTCGACCCTGCAGTCCTTCGCCGGGCAGCGCTGGATCGGCGGGTGTGACCGGTGCCGGGCGTTCCTCCTGCGCACGTGCGAGCGGGCGGGCTTCACGCCGGACATCCGCATCACTACCGACGACTACGTCGCGGTGCAGTCCTTCGTCGCCGCTGGCCTCGGGGTGGCGACCCTGCCGGGGCTGGCCATCGCCGCGCAGCGCCATCCGGGCGTGCGCACCACACCCCTGCCCGAGGGCGGCCGCCGGGTCTTCGCCGCCGTGCACGGGCAGGCCCCCGACCCGCCGGCGACCGCCGCGCTGCTGCGCCACCTCGTCACCGCCGGCCGCGACCTGCTGTGATCACCTCCGCGACCGGGGGGATGGATCACCAGACCTCGCCGTCGCGCCAGTCGCAGGTCAGCTCCTCGTCGAGATCGAGGTCGGCCGTGACCGGCAGCACGAAGACCGAGCCGTCGTCGCCGGGAGTGGCGAGGATGCCGCGGGGGCTCAGCGTGCTGGTCGGGCCCCGCCACAGGTGCCAGCCCCGGGCCAGGTACAGCGGCACCCCGGCGCTGCTCGCCGAGAGCGCGCCCACCTCGTAGGCCGCCCGGGTCGCCCGCTCCAACTCCGCCATCAGCGCGGCGGCTACCCCGGTGCGGCGCCGGTCCACCCGGACGGCGACCCCCTCGATGTAGCCGGTGCGCAGCGCCCGGCCCCGGTGTAGCAGCCGTCGCTGGACCAGGGCGGCGTGTCCGACCAGCGCGCCGTCGTGGAAGGCCAGGGCGTGCAGCCCGCCGAGGGTGTGCTCCCAGTCCGACTCCATGAACCGGTGGAACGAGGCCTCGAGCAGGTCCCGCACCGCGGCGAGCACGTCGGAGCCGACGTCGGCCGTGTGCGCCACGGCGATCTCGGTCATGCGATCATTGTCGGCCCAGAGATCACCACGCCACACGCCGGCAGGTCGTGCGCGGTTGGGGCGGGCGGGCGTCGTACGGTAACCGCAAGTCCCAGCCGCCGTTCCCCGGAGGATCCCATGAGGCCCGAGCACGTAGCCGACGATCTCGCCGCGGTGCTGTGGACCGAGGACCAGATCATCGCCCGGCTCCGTGAGCTCGCCGCGCAGATCGAGGCCGATTACCGCGACGGGAACGGCACCGACCGGGACCTGCTGCTCGTGGGGGTGCTGGGTGGGGCGGCCGTGATGACCGCGGATCTGGCCCGGTCGTTCGACGGCCACGTCGAGATCGGCTGGATGGGCCTGTCCTCGTACCGGGCCGGACCAGGCACCGCCGGCACCTCGGGAGCCGTGCGGCTGCGCAAGGATCTCGAAGTGGACATCTCCGGACGCAACGTGCTGATCGTCGACGGTGTCATCGATACCGGGCTCACCGCGTCGTGGCTGCTGTCCAACCTGCGCTCCCGCGGACCGGCGTCGGTGAGCTTCTGCGCGCTCTTCCGGAAACCGACGATCTCCGAGCTGCCGGCGCAGGTGCGCTATGTCGGTTTCGACGCTCCCGACGGGGTTCTCGTCGGGTACGGATTGGACTACGGCGGGCGGTACCGCAATCTTCGGTGCGCCGCACTGCTCGCGCCGCACGTCTACGCCGGACAGCGGGCCCGGATGGACGGCCGCCCCGCTCAGCCGGTGGCCTGAGCGGGAGTTACCAGCGACTCCGGTCCGCCGGCGTCGCTGGCATACGGCCGTCTACCAGCGGAGCCGCTCGGGCCGGGGCGGCCCGGCCCGAACAACCCCGGATGGCTGCACCGGGGTCGGCGGCACCGACCCCGGTCGCCCCGCGACGGCGGCGCCCCTCCGCGCCGCGGGTAACTGCCGGCATCGGTCACGTCACCGCACGTCGCCGGTAGTCCTCCGCTTTCCACAACGGTCCACCCAAAACCGAGGCCCGTTGTGACGTGCGTCACACTACCGTACAACCTGTCGATGCGCCAGTGAGTGGCAGCGCTTTTCGCGAAGCTTGCGCAGCGAATATGGCCCAGCAGTCGCGAACCTCGCGTAGCGATTTGGACAGATATTTGCCGTCGAGGCGAGCCGTGGGGCGCGCGGACGCTGGAGCTATCGGAATCCAGATTTCGGTGGACTTGTCGTCGTCATCCGGTCGGCGGTCCACTATGGACGCTGTTAACGGTCGGAAGTCGTGTGATGACAAGCAGTTGCCAATTTGCCTGGCACCCCGTCTCTGGGATGGCTTGCCATGGACGCGGGTACGATCAACCAACGCGGGCCGACCGTGACGCCAGCCGGAGGTTCGATGAGCAGCCCAGCCGCGATGTCGTTGACCATCGTCCAGAAGGAACAGGACCAGCGACCGGTCCTGATCCTTGCTGGTGAGCTCGAGGCTGCCACCGCTCCGCAGTTGGCCACCGTCGCGATGGGCCTCGTCGAGAACGGCGCGCGCGACGTCATCATCGACGCCCGTGCGCTGACCTCCTGCGACTCGAACGGTCTGGCGGTGTTCGTGCAGATCTCGAACCGGCTGCGTGCGCGGGCCGGGCGGCTCGCGCTGGTCGCGCCGTCAGCCCCCGTGCTGTACGCCCTGGAGACCCGCGACCTCGTCGATGCCTTCGTGATGGCCGGCAGCGTGCCCGCGGCGCTGTACGCCATCCACCGCGACCACCCCTGACCCGCGGGCCTCGCGCCCGATCACGCCGTCAGGACAGCAGCTCGCCGCCCCGGGCCACCATGCCCGCGACGGTCGCGTCCACCCGCGCGCTCGAGCCCGACGCGACACTGACCACCAGGTTCCGGACCCGTACCGTGGCACCGTTGCCGAACAGGTCCCGCAACGACCGACCCGGAACACGCCACGGCCAGGCGGAGAGGCGGGGGTCGTCGCCGTCGGTGAGCGCCTGGTAGAACCGCATGCCCACAGTCGACGATGCGGCCACGAGCACACCGTCCTCGCCCAGCGCGGCGCGGATCGCCTCGCCGCGGCGGACCAGCAGGCTCGGCTGCTGGGCGAACGGGATCCCGATCGCGAGCAGGCCGATCGGCTCGACGAAGCCGAGGTCACGGCAGTCCCCGGTCGTCACGTGAAGCGCCGACCCGGCGTCGGCCGCGGCAGGCCCGAGGTGCTCGCGCAGGTGGCGGCCCGCGACCTCGCTCTCGTCGTGCACCAGGATCCGCTTGGGCCGTGCCTTGCGCAGCACCAAGCCGGCCGCGGCACCAGTGCCCGCGCCGAGCTCGACGTATGACCCGAGGTCGGGCATCGCGTCCGCGGCCGACCGTACGGCGAGCAACAGCCCCTCGGGCAGATCGTAGAGCCGTCCGCTGGCGCCCCGGATGGCGAACTCCAGGCCGTACAGCCGCCGCATCCGGTCCACGTAGGACGACCGCGGCACCGTCTCCAACGGCACCACCTCGATCTCGCGGCTCGCCGGCGACCGTGCCGCCAGCGCCGCCCCGACCGTCGCGCCGCGCGCGGGCAAGGGAAGCAGGTACGGTCGCAGGCGCGGTGAGTCCTCGTCGCCCGCGCTGGCCAGCGCCCGCCACCAGGCATCGCGCAGGCTGCGGTAGCGGGGATATACGTCGTCATAGATGTCGGCCAGCTGGTCGCCGAACAGGCCACTGTTCTCGAACTCGACCGTCACAGTCGCGCCCAGCTCGAGCTCGTCGGCGTCGGGCTCCGGCTCGAGCGGATCGATCGATGTGTCAATGACCGTTGCGGCGAGCCGTCCGAAGAACTCGGCAGATGAATCATGCAGCGGGAACGGCATCGGTCATCCCCCATCTGGCGACATTTCAGCCCGTCGCACTGTAGCCGGATGTCACTGCGTCCACAACGCGAACGTGAACACTGGTAAACGTTTCGTGGTGCCCAGTTACCAGGATGAAAGTTTTCATCCACTGTGGAGTCCAGGTAGCCTGCCGGCATGGCCTCGCGGCGCGACTGGCACGACTGGCACCGGACGTACGACGACCCGCAGTCCACGAACTCGCAACGGCTCGTGGTCGTGCGCGAGCGTATCCGCGCTGCGGTCGACGCCGCACCGGCGGGGCCGCTGCGCGTGGTGAGCCTGTGCGCCGGCGACGGCCGGGACCTGATCGGCGCGCTCGCCGCCCACCCCCGGCGCAACGACGTCCGCGGCCGCCTGGTCGAGCTCGACCCGGAGCTCGCCGGCCGGGGTCGCGCCAGCGCATGGCCGGGACTGGACTACATGGTGGGCGACGCCGCCCTGACCGACGCCTACGTTGGTGCCGTCCCGGCCGACCTGGTCCTCGTCTGTGGCGTGTTCGGGAACATCACCGACGAGGACGTCGCCGCGACCGTGCGGGCGATGCCTTCGTTCCTGGCCGCCGGCGGGACCGTGATCTGGACCCGGCACCGTGAGAGTCCCGACCTGGTGCCGACCATCGAGCGGTGGTTCGCCGACGCCGGCCTCGCCCGGGTCTTCGGATCCGGACCGGAGCACCGGTACGGGGTCGGGGTGCACCGGCTCGTCATCGCGCCGCGACCGCTGCCCCGGGGCCAGCGCCTGTTCACGTTCGTGCGGTAGCGGTGCACCCTCCCGGCTACGCGCTGCGCCCGAGCACATGGTGCAGCGCCAGCAGGAGGACGTAGTTGGCCAGCGGCCGGGCCGGGCGCAACCGGCGCCTGTGCGGGCGAAACCGGCCCGTGCGTACCGTGACCGACGTCCCGAACAGAGCCTCCACCGCATCGATCGAGGTGATCTCCGACCACGGGACAACCCCTCGAGGCATGCGGATGCCCTGATGGTCGACCACGACGCCGTCGAAGCTGATCGTCTGGCCGGCCCGGAGGGTGGCGAGCAGGTCGGTCAACCGCGCGGCGACGAACCCGACGTGAAGGTCGTGGATGAGCGCGGCAACCTTCCGGAACCGGTTGTTCAGCATCAGCCGGGCGCCGTCGGTTCGCAGGGCCGTCAGGTGGTGCACGGTGCGAACCTTGATGCTGCCGACCGGCAGCGGGTTGCCCGGGATGTCGGCCTGGGCCTTGCGCACCCGGTACCGGACCTCGGCGATCGCCCAGAACGGGAACGCGGTCACCGTGCCCCGGCGGTCCAGATGGACGATCCCGGCGCCGAAGAGGTAGACGTCGTCGCCGCTGTGGCGGTGCTCCCACCCGGCGAGCCAACCGGTGGCCGCGCACAGCACCAGCCCGACCGCCACGAACACATAGCCGGACTCAAGCCCGTCACTGATCATGCAGGCGGGGAGCACGAGCCCGAAGACGATCGCCAGGGCGATCGTCGCGGTGACACTGGCCCGGAACCGGCCGTGCCAGTGACCGCGGAAGCCTCCCAGGTTGTCACGCGCGGCCGCCTCGAGCACCGGCGCGGGAACCGCCTGGAGCTGATCCGGTTGCGCCATCAGTCCCGCACCCGCCTCTCCCCATCCATCGCCGGCGACGCGCACCGCTGCGCCACCCGCGGACCGCGGGCGGTGAAGACGAAGCGACCCACCAGCACGATGCTGTAGCGCAGCCGGTGCTGCCCAGCCCCGGCGGCGGTCAGGTCGACCTCGACCCCGTCGAAGATCCCGTCCCGAGCGGCACCAGAAACATCGATCACCGTCATGAATGGACGAGGTCGGCAGACATCGACCGCCGGCCCGGCCGATCCTTCACCGGTCAGCAGGGAGGCCAACGCACCGAACGATGACCATCGGTTCACCTGGAAGCCGGCGTGGTAGCTGCCCCGGCGCGCGTCCGGTGGCACCGGGATCCCGTGCTCGGCGATCGCCTCCCGCAGTGGCCCGGTCAGGTCGGGCCGCAGCCCGACCCGGCCGCGCCGGATGCGGTCGCGATCCAGGACCGCGACCCCGGTCAGGGCGAGCAGCCAACTCTCGTCCTCCTCGCCCACCGGTCCAGGCGCGGTCTCGGAGTCAGTCGCGGGTGTGATGAGCCAGTCTTGGTCGACGAAGCCGGTGCTGCCTGTCATCGGTGTACCTCTCGACGTCCGCATAGCAATCCATTGTGGACAGATGGAGACCATCAGACGAACCAGTCCTTGCAGACGTTCGTCCGCCAGTCACTCTCGGGCCAGTTCTCCCACGCCGCCCCAGCAGTCGGGACCCCGACGTAGCCGAGCGGAGGGTCGTCGTTGCCGCACCGCGTCAGTCCGGTGTGGACCAGATAGACGGCCTCGCGGGCACTGACCCGGGGCGCCGCGAAGGACGTGCCCTCGTACTTCGGATCGAGGGCCCGGGCGTCGTGGGACACCTCACCCTTGTTGAACCAGTTGACCGCCACCGTGGCCGGGTCCGCCCCGACGGCGACCACGGAGTCCCACACCGCCGGCGCGAACGGGAAGTCCACCCCGAGCCGGTAGGACGCGCCCGTCGAGCCGGTCCCCTGGGCGGTCCGGATGCCGTTGCCCGCCGAGGCCACCGGGATGACCTCGAGCCCGTCGCCGCGCACCGCCGCGACGAAGGCCGTCCAGGCCGCGTCGCTGCGGATCGGATCCAGAGACCCGACACCGTTGCGGGTGGCCGCCTCGTAGTACGCGCCGAAGAGGTACGGGCGCAGCCGCAGGAGCCGAGGGTCGGTGCGCACGCCCCGCGTCACGGCCGGGGCGGCGACGTTCGAGAGGTCCGGGCGCGCGCCGCCGGTGCCGAGCTCGTCGAGGTACTCCATGAGCGCGGTCCCGACATTCGGCTCCACGTCCAGGACGTACAGGTAGCCGTCCAGGAGGATCTGCCGGGATATGGGATCGAGGATCTTGTCGACATCGCACGGGAAGACCACGAAGCTGAGGTTCAGCACGAAGCGCTTGTAGCCCGCGGCGGCCAGATCCCGGACCGTCTCGTGGATTCCGCCGATGACGTCCGTGGTCGTGTAGTCGGACGTGTGCACGGGCACCAGCCGTACGGTCGTGGCGACACCGTTGACGGTGTAGGACCAGTCGTCCACCGACCCGGTGGGCACCTGGGGCAGGTTCACGGCGGTCGCCTTCGGGGAGGCGGAGAGAAGGCTCGTCAACTCCTCACTGAGCACCTCGTAGACGAGCACCCCGTGCGGACGCGGCGGCGAGAGCACGTCGTCGCCCGCGCCACCCGACCCGACCACGTTGCCGGCGCCACCCGACCCGACCACGTTGCCGGCGCCACCCGACCCGACCACGTTGCCAGCGCTCTCGACGCAGTTGTCGCCTTCAGCGCCGACGCTGCCTTCGCGGCCGAAGCCGAAGTCATCGACGACCAGCACAGCGACATTGCCCGGATCCGGTGCATTGACCGATGACGCTGGTGCGGTGAGCGCTGGAGCGGGCGCGCTCGACGGATCGGCCGCGCCCGAGCAGGCAACGAGCGTTGCCGCGGCCACCAGTACCGCCACCCCGTGTGCGAGCCGGCCTCTCATATCTACCTCCATGGTTAGCGACGCCGGAACGGGTCTCACGCGGTCAGCACCCGATCCGCGATACGGTGCGCCCCGGGGCGCAGTTCCTGAACAAGATCGGAAAGCTCGGCGTCGTCGGGCCGACTCGCGGTCAGCCGGTCCAGCGCGACCAGCGCCTCTCGGGTCCGGCCAAGCGCCCGACCGACGGCGACGAGCTCGCGGCAGGCGCGTTCTCGCAGCGCGAGCAGGCGCGCCACGGCACCCCGGACGAACGCCTTGTCCGGCAGCCCGAGCAGCGGCCGCTCCATCCAGAGCCCCAGTGCCTGGATCAGCAGGTCGACGGCGACGGCGTCGCGCGCGGCCCCCGCCCGACCGACCAGATCCTCGAACCGGTACATGTCGACCTGGTCGGCGTCGAGCAGCAGCCGGTACCCCGTACGGGCGGATCGTTCGGTCAGCAGCACGCTGCGCTCACCGCGGCCGTCGGGGTCGAGGTGGCGGCGCAGCTCACCGATGCGCTTGTGCACGGCGACGCGCTGATCGCGGCGGACCACGGGGAACGGGTCGGGCCAGGCGTCGCGGTAGAGGTCCTCGGCGTCGACAAGACCGCCGCGCGCGAGCACGAGTCGCGCGAGCATGGTGCAGGTGATCGGTGGCAGCGCGAGCGGGACACCGTCCACTTCGGCCCGAAACCGCCCGAAGCCTGCGAAACGAGGGCGGGTGCCCGACCACGGCCGGCCACCCTCGCGGGTCACCACCAGCTGGTACTCGTCACGCAGGCTCTCGCGCCGGATGCCATCCATGCCGCCTCCTGATGTCGGTCAGGAGGCCAGCGTGGAGTCTGGTGGACCGCTCGACCAGGGTGGGAGAGGGAATGCAGAGAAACTGAAGACGCTCTGCCGAGATTGTGCGAAGAGTTGATCCACCCCACCGCACTCGGTCTACTCATTGACAGAACCCCCGGTGGCGGGTGGCGAATATAGTTACCCATCGCGGGTCGTGCGCGATAGTCCAGGCCGCATGTCGGCGGAGGTGCCGTGGCCAGGTTCAGCAAGCACAGGTGGCCGGCCCGGGGCCCGGTGCGCGACCTGTTGGAGTACCTGGACCAGTTGCATCGAGACCAGGGCCAGCCGGCGATGTCGGAGCTGGCCCGGGCGATCTCGCTGGCCGCCGCCACGGTCTCGGCATTCTTCACCGGCACCCGCCTGATCGGCCGCGACCACCTTCGCAACCTGGTCGTCCACCTCGGTGGTGACCCCGAGCGGGCCGAGCGTCTGCGCCGGGCTGCGGCGGTCGCGTGGAACGAGCAACGGGCCGGCGACGAGCTGGCGACAGAGGCGGCGACAGACGCGGCCCCGCGACCCGGGCCCGGTCCGGTCGTCGTCGCGCACGCCGACGGAACGACACGCCTGGATGTCATCATCTTCAATGCTCCGGTCAACCGACTCAACCGGCCCGAGCTGATGGTCGGCCGCCAGTCGGTCATCGACGCCGTCAACGGACTGCTGGATGGCGGCGCCCGGGTACTGCTGCACGGGCTCGGCGGCAGCGGGAAGACCGCGCTGGCGGCCACCGTCGCCGACCGTCGGGTCGACGCGGGGAAAGGTTCATACCTGTGGCTGCGCACCGCCGCCGCGGACGAGGACACCGCGCTGGACGCGATGGCCCGATGCGTCAGCGCCGCGACGGGCGGGGATGGCGGTGTTCCCCCCGCCGGAGATGCGCGGCTGCTGGCCATCGCGCAGCGGATCGAGGCCGCCGGCATCGGCCTGTGCGTCGTCGACGACGTGTGGAACGCGACGACGCTGCACGGCGTGCTCCGGGCGATTCCGGCGGGTCTGCCCGTCCTCGTGACCTCGCGACTGCGGATCGGCATCGAGCACCAGCTCGAGGTCGAGGGGCTCGACGCCACCGAGGCGACCCGGCTGCTCGCCCACCATGCGCGCCAGGACGGCTACACCGCCCACCCCGACGCGCTGGCGCTCTGCCATGAGCTGAGCCACCACCCGTACCTCATCGAGATCGCCGGACATCACCTGCGCCAGTACTCGCTCACGCCGTCGCATCTGCGGCGACTCGTCGCCGGCGCCGCGCACGAGCTCGAGATGCCGGCCGGGTTCGCCGCCACCGGGCGCGAGAACGCGCGGCGGCTGCTCGACACGACGTACGAACGCCTGCCCCACGACGATGCCCGCGCCGCCGTCGCCGCGATCGGGGGGCTCTTCAGCGGCTCGGTGACGCCCGAACTGCTCTCCCGGTATCTCGGGATCGGCGCCAACCGGACGCTCTCGGCGCTCAATGCCCTCGTCGACGCGAGCCTGGCCAAGCGCGCCGCCGGCGCCGGCGCCTACGCGGTCCACGATCTGACAATGGGCTACGCCCGCACGGTGCTCCGCGACAGCGGCGACAACGGCAAGCGGGCGATCGCGGCGGTCCGTGACTTCGTCGTCGCCCACCGCGACGACCACGACGTGCTCGCGCGGGACCTGGACAACGTCGTGGCCGCGGCGGAACTGGCCCGCGACGGGGCCGTCGACGACTTCGCGACCATCGTCGAGACCATGGCGACCTGTGGCTATATCGACACCCATGGCCATACGCTGCCGTTGCTGCGTCTCATCGACGCGCTCATCGCGACGGTGCGGGAGATGGACGACCCGCAGCGCCTGCACTACCTGCTCAGCAAGCGCGGCAACGCCTGCTACAACCAGGGGGACCTGGCGGGCGCGGTCGCCTGCTACCGGGAGGCGCTCGCGCTGGCCCCCGGACCGCGGCGCCGCGTCATCCTGTTGGGTGTCATCGGTAAGGTGCTCGCCGAGCGTGGCCGCCACTCCGAGTCGGACGAGTGCTTCACCGAGGCGTACGCCCTCGCCAGCGCCGAGGGCGACGATGTCGGCACGGTACGGATTCTCGAACAGCACAGCGTTGCCGCCTTCCGCCAGCGCGACTACGCCCGCGTGCGGGACATCGCCGAGCGCGGGGTCGCGCTGAGCCAGCACCTGGGCGAACCTGCGCTCGAGGCCACGTTCCTCAACAACCTCGGCACGGCGCGATTCGAGATGGGCGTCGAGGCCGCCCTCAACCACCATCAGCAGGCCATGGCGATCGCCCAACGGACGAGCGACGAACACATCCTGGCGTTGACCAACCACAGCGTCGGCATCGACTACCACGCGCTGGAGCGGTTCGACGAGGCCCGGGCGCACCTGGCCGAGGCGCTGCGCCTCTACGAGCGGCTGGGGCAGGTCGGCCGCGGCTCGGACGTACGCGGTCTCATGCGGCGGTTCGGCTATCTCGCCCCGTAGCCACCGTCACCCGGACCCGGCCGGTATCGTCCCGATCGCGAGAACATTACCTGCTGATTCCGCTCCGCAGGCGTCGCCGGAAACTACCTGCTGATTCCGCTCCGCAGGCGTCGCCGGAAACTACCTGCTGATTCCGCTCCGCAGGCGTCGCCGGAATGCGGGGCGGGCGACCGGCACGGAGGCTGCGTTCATGGATCGGGAAGCGATCATCCGGAATGAGGACACGTACGACGTCTGGCACTTCGCCGAGGCGAACCGGGTCGGCCGTACGGTCTGGGTCGCCGGCCAGCGCGGCTTCGACGAACGCGACCAGATCTCGCGCGACGCCGTCATCCAGGCCCGGGTCGCCTTCCGCCAACTGGAGAGAACGCTCCGCGAAGCCGGCGCCACCATGGACGACATCGTCTGCCTGACCACCTACCACACGGACATGGCCCACGTGGACGCCTTCCGGGCGGTCAAGGACGAGTTCATCCGCCCGCCCTACCCGGCGTGGACGATCATCGGGGTCGCCGCGCTGGCCTCACCCGACATGCTCGTCGAGGTCGCCGCGGTCGCCGTGGTCGGCTCCGGACGCCGCCCAACCGAGCACCGCCTCGCCCGGTAATCCCGGTCGCCGCCGGGGCAGCGAATAGGGCAGGATGGCGAGATGGCTTCGTACGTCTCACACACCACAGTGGACTGTGGTGATCCGTATGCGCTGTCCGTGTGGTGGAGCGCTGTCCTCGACTACGCCGAGGATGCCGACGATCCCAACCAACCCGACCACGAGGAGTGCATGATCCGCTCCGCGGACGGGCGACACTCGATCCTGTTCATCCGCGTGCCCGAGGCCAAGTCGGTGAAGAACCGGCTCCACTTCGACCTGCGCCCCGCCACCGGGACCCGCGACGAGGAGGTCGAACGGCTGCGGGCCCACGGCGCCACCGAGGTCGCCGACCGGCGCAACCCGGACGGCACGGGATGGGTGGTCTTCGCCGACCCGGAGGGCAACGAGTTCTGCATCCTGCGCAGCAAGGCCGAGGTCGAGGCGCACCGCCGGGCGGCTCAGTCGGGGGGGTAGGCCCGGGCGCGGGCGAGCACGGACTCGGCGGCGGCGCAGACGTCCGCGGCGGTCCAGTCCAGAGCGGACGAGTTGACGCGGATCTCGGTGCGCGCGAACCCGGTCGGCGCGTAGTCGCTGAACGGGCCGGCGAACCAGATCTTCTCCTGCTCGGCCAGCTCCAGCGCCGCCCGGTTCAGCCGCTCCGCGTCGGCCGGCAGCCAGAGCTGGAACTCGTGCGTGTGCGGCGGCAGCGGATGCACCCGGGCGCCGGCGACCGACGCCAGGGCGGCGGCCACCACGCCAGCATGCTCCACATAGGACGATAGCCGGGGCAGCTCCGTGTCGAGCCCCGCGAGGGCGGTCAGCACGGCCGGCCACTGCCGTACGACGTTGCCGCCGTACCGGCGGCGCCATACGCGGGCCTCGGCCGCCACGTCGGCGTCGCCCGCGAGCGCGGCGCCGCTGATACCGCCCAACGACTTGTAGAACGAGACGTACACGGTGTCGGCGAGCGCGGCGATGGTCGGCAGGTCCCGACCCAGGTACGGTGCGGACTCCCACAGCCGGGCGCCGTCGAAGTGCACCCGCGCCCCGCGGTCGCGGGCGGCACCGACCACCGCCACGAGGTCGTCCCAGGTCGGCAGCAGGAACCCGGGCTCGCGCAGCGGCAGCTCCAGCATCAGCGTGCCGAACGGCTCGGCCAGCTCGCGCACCTCCTCCGCGGTTGGCTGGCGCGGCGCGGTCGTGGTCCATACGGCGCGCAGGCCGGTCAGCGTCGAGTACGCGTGCGCCTCGTGGACCTCGGGATGTGACTGGGGATGCAGGGCCACGGTGGGGTTGCCGGTCCGCTCCGCCCCGATTCGCAGCCCCACCTGTTGGGCCATCACACCCGTCGGGAAGAAGACCGCCGCCGGCTTGCCGAGCAGCCCAGCGACCCGCTCCTCCAGCCGGCTCACCGGCCCGTCGCCGTAGGCATCGACGACGGCGTCGGGATCGTAGGGACTGGCGGCGAGCGTGGCGAGGGACTCGGCGACGCTCGGCGGGGGCTCACCGGACAGCCGGCGGTCGCATGCGCGGGCGATGCGCCAGCGACGGAGCCTCTCGTCGGATGTCTCGGGCACCCGCCGACCGTACCAGTACGGCCATCCGGCCCGCACCGTGGTCGGTTGGGGCGTACCATCGATGCCGATGCTCCACATTGGAACGTCCGGATGGCAGTACCGCGACTGGCGCGGCCGGTTCTATCCAGCCCGCCTGGCGCAACGCGAGTGGCTGGGGCACTACGCGGCCGCGTTCGCCACCGTGGAGGTCAACAACACGTTCTACCGCCTGCCGGAGCGGTCGACCTTCACCGACTGGGCGACGACGCTTCCGCCGGGGTTCGTCATGGCGGTGAAGATGAGCCGGTACCTCACCCACGTGCGGCGGCTAGCCGACCCGGCCGAGCCCGTGACCCGGTTCCTGGACCGGGCGGTCGGGCTCGGCTCGCACCTCGGGCCGGTCTTGCTGCAACTGCCGCCGAACCTGCCCGCGCGCCCCGACGCCCTGGCCGAGACGCTGAGGCAGTTCGCGCACCGGGCCCAGCGAGCCGACCGGCCCGTCCCGCGCGTCGTGGTCGAGCCCCGGCACGACTCGTGGTGGAGCGAGGAGATCCGCGCGGTGCTGGCCGAGCACGGCGCCGCCCTCAGCTGGGCCGACCGGCTCGGCCGCCCAGTCACTCCACTGTGGAGGACCGCCGGGTTCGGCTACCTGCGCATGCATCAGGGCGGCGGCGCCGGGACCAGCTACGGCGTCCGAGCCATCGACGCCTGGCTGGCCCGCATCGGGGAGACCTTCGCGGGCGACGAAGACGTCTACATCTACTTCAACAACGACGCCGGTGCCGCCGCCGTCCACAATGCTCAGACGATGCTCCGCCGCTGCGCCCCGTCAGCGCACGCCAGCACCCCTGGATCACCGTGAGTTTCGGCGGAACGAGATCCGCCGCATCGTGTCCGCGATCGGGCGGCCGAGGTAGATCCCCAGCGTCGCGCCGGCGCCGATGCCGAGCGCGACGCTGAGCGCCAGCAGCAACGTCGCGCTCGCCGTGGCCTGGTCGCCCGCCGCTCCGGGCTCGGTACCGACGAGCTGCAGCAGCCCGCGGTAGATGGCCAGGCCCGGCACGAGCGGCAGCAACGCCGCGGTGATGAGTCCGAACCCGGGCAGGCTGCGGCGCCGCACGATGAGCGTGGTCACCACCGCCGCGAGCAGCGCCGCGACCGTGTTGGCCGGTACCGCCGAGACATCGAGCTCCAACGCGGCGACGTACACGGCCCACCCCACCAGCGCCATGGTCGCGGCGAGCAGGATCGTGACCGCGTCGGCGTAGACGTAGACCCCGAACGTGATCGCGACGAGCCCGGCCGCCGCGAACTGGGCCGGCAGCGGGCCGAGCGCGATCGGCTCCGCCGAGATGGTCAGCGGCGCCCCGAGGTACTCGGCCAGCGCCAGCCCCACCACGATCCCGCCGACGATGCCGCCGGTCCGCATGAACACCTCGAGCACCCGGGCCGAGGCGGTGACGTAGAACTGGTCGATCGCGTCCTGGACCGCGCCGACCATCATCACGCCCGACAGGAGCATGACGATGCCGCCGACGACGACGAGCGTGGGGTCCAGACCGACGAAGAACGTCACCCCGTGCCGGCCGGCGTAGGTGATGCCCGCCGCCACGAGGGTGGTCATGGCGGCCGCGGCCAGCAGGCTGAAGAACGGCGGCATCCGCCGGCGGTCGCAGAAGGCGGTGATCAGCTCCACCACGCAGCCGGTGAGGAAGGTCAGCAGCAGGATCTTCCAGTTGGTGGTGAACAGCAGCGACACCGCCGGACCCACGCCGGCATGGCCGACCAGGGAGAGCCAGGCCGGGTAGGGGTGCGGCGCCGAGCGGATCCGCTCGAGCTCGGCCGCGGCCTCGGCGACCGGCAGGCCTTTCTCGATGCGCATGCATAACCTCAGCAGCCGGCGCACCCGCGTGTAGTCGACCTCGGTCGGGCGGACGACGCGGATCGCCGTGACCGGCGGCAGCCCCGGCCCAGGGTGGAACGAGGCCGCCATCGACGTGTGGGTCACATCCACGTGCACGCCGGTGAGCCCGTACGCACTCGTGATCCGCAACGCGAAGCGCACCACGTCATTGGCGGACATACCGGACGCGAGCAGCACGTCCCCGATCCGCATCGCCAGTCGCAGCGTGGCCTGCGGGTCGCCGCTGGCCGGAGGGGTTGTCGGCGGCGCGGGTTGGTTGCCTGTGGTCAGCACCGGCAAAGGATACGAGGTCGCAGCCGGCGGACGGATCGCATGTATGGGCTACGTCCGTCCCACCGACGGCGACCTCCGGTCCGGCGCAGGGAGGGCACGCCCCGGGCCGGGCGCAGCAGCGCCGGGGCGTCGCCGGTCTCGCGGCGGTGCCGAGGGGGGAGGCTACGTCTCCTCAGGCACCATGGTGATCGCACCGCAGGGGCACTCGGCAGCGCAGATGCCGCAGCCCTTGCAGTACTCCAGGTTGATCGCGAACCGCTGGCCCGGACCGAGCTTGATGACGGCATTGTCGGGGCACATGCCGAAGCAGTTGTCGCACTCGAAGCAGTTACCACAGGACATGCACCGGCGGGCCTCGAAGACGGCCGTCTCCTCGTCCAGCCCCTGCACGACCTCGTCGAATGTGGACACCCGCCGGGCGACGTCGAGCCGGTCGCGGACCATGCGCGGCGCGTCCGAGTAGTACCAGGGGTGCAGCCGGTCGGCCGTGGCGAGCGCTGGCCGGTCGGGGTGCTGGTAGCCGTGACCCCGCAGCCAGCCGTCGATCTGCCGGGCGGCGCGCTTGCCTTGGCCGATCGCGGAGGTGACCGTGCGGTCCTCGGCGACCACGTCGCCGCCGGCGAAGACGCCCGGACGCCCGGTCATCATGTCGGGCCCGACCTCGATCGAGCCGTCGACCACGCGGACACCATCCGCTCCGTCCACGATGGACTGATCCACGTCCTGGCCGATGGCGAGCACCACGGCATCTGCGGCGAGCTCCTCGAACTCGCCCGTCGGGTGGGCCTTGCCGTCGTCGCCGAGCGTCATCTTCTCGACCTTGATGGTGTCCTCACCGGCATAGGCGATGGTGGACAGCCACTTGATCTGCACGCCCTCCTGCAGCGCCTCTTCCACCTCGATGTCGTGCGCGGGCATCTTCTCCCGGGTGCGCCGGTAGACGACGAGCGTCTCGGTGGCACCGAGCCGCCGGGCGGTGCGCGCGGCGTCCATCGCCGTGTTGCCGCCGCCGTACACGACCACCCGCCGGCCCAGCATCGGCCGGTCGCCGTCGGCCACGTCGCGCAGCATGTTGAGCGCGTCCAGGATCTTGGCGGAGTCGCCGGCCGGGAGGTACGCGCGCTTGGAGAGCTGCGCGCCGATGCCCAGGAACACGGCGTCGAATCCCTCGTCCGACATCGCTGCCGGGACATCCCGGACCTCGGTGTTGAGCTCGAGCGTGATGCCCATGCCGACCAGGCGTGCGATCTCGGCGTCGAGCACGTCCCGCGGCAGCCGGTAGGCCGGGATGCCGTAGCGCATCATGCCGCCGGGTTCGCTGCCGGCGTCGCGGATCGTCACGTCGTGCCCGAGCAGCCGAAGGTGGTAGGCGGCAGCCAGTCCGGCCGGACCGGCGCCGACGACCAGCACCCGCTTCCCCGACGGCGGCGCCGTCGCGATGAAGCCTGCCCGCCCAGGTTCCCCACCCGTGACCGTCCAACCACGACGGAGCGCCTCGTCGCCGAGGAAACGCTCCACCGCGTTGATACCCACCGCCTCGTCGATGGTCGCCCGGTTACAGGCGGTCTGGCACGGGTGGTAGCAGACCCGGCCCATGATGGCGGGGAACGGGTTGTCCTTCATGATCACTCGCCACGCGGCCTCATAGTCCTTCTCCTCCGCGTGGTACAGCCAGCTCTGGATGTTCTCGCCGGCCGGGCAGCCGTCGTTGCAGGGTGGCAGCAGGTCCATGTAGACCGGCCGCTCCGTGCGCCAGGCGCCCGTACGGTTGGTAAGGCTGGACCCCGGTGAGAGGGTGATCGCAAACGGCCGGTCCATCAGGAACCCTCCCCTTCCAGCGGGGCAATGCCCTCCACCAGGCCGAAGCGCTCGATGTTGCGGTCGGCCTGTTCCTGGATCTTCTTGATGATGTCGGTGCGCGGCGGCGTGGCCGAGAACAGGTGCGCGTAACGGTTCTGCAGCCGCAGGTACTCATCCACCGGTACCCGGTGACGGATCGGGGTCGCCGCGACGACCGTTCCCCGCTCCGCCTCGAAGACGGGGAAGTAGCCGCTCTCGGTGGCCAGCCGCGCCACGCGGATGGTGTCGCTGGACTTCGAACCCCAGCCGAGCGGGCAGGGCACCAGCACGTGCAGGTACCGGGCGCCGCGGAACTGCATCGCCCGGGTCACCTTCGCCTCGAGGTCGTGCAGGTCGGCGATCGTGGCCGTGGCGACGTACGGGATCTCGTGCGCCATCGCGATCAGGGGCGCGCTCTTGCCCATGCCGAACACGTTGCCCGGCTGCGGCCCGACCACCGGTGTGGTGGAGGTACGGGCCGCCGGGGGCGTGGCCCCGGAGCGCTGCACGCCCGTGTTCATGTAGCCCTGGTTGTCGTAGCAGATGAAGAAGACGTCGTCGTTGCGCTCGAACATGCCCGACAGGCAGCCGAACCCGATGTCGACGGCGCCCCCGTCACCGGCCTGGGCGACGACCCGGATGTCCTCGCGCCCCTTGGCCTTCAGCGCCGCGGCGACGCCGGCGGCCACGGCCGGGGCGTTGCCGAACAGCGAGTGAAGCCAGGCGATCCGCCAGGAGCTCTCCGGGTACGGCGTGCTGAACACCTCCAGGCAGCCGGTCGCGTTGACGGTGACCATCCTGCCCTCGGTGGCGCGCATCGCGGCGTCGATCACGTACCGGGCACCGAGCGCCTCACCGCAGCCCTGGCAGGCCCGGTGGCCGAACGTCAGGGCGTTGGTCCGCGTGGCGTCGGCCTGGACGGTGCGCTGCTCGGGGGCCAGCAAGCGGTTGCCGACCGCGAAGCTTCCCGTCTGGTAGAACTTGATCCGGGTCGCGCTCATCGGGCACCTCCGACCAGTGCTGAGTTCAACAAGCCGTGGTCGAGGTCGAGGAAGGTGAGCGCCTCGAGCCGACCGGCAAGGCAGTCCCGGATCACCGTGGCCAGGGAGGCCCGCAGCACCGGCCGCCCGCCCAGCCCCGCCACGACCGTCGTGAGCGATACATCCACATCGGACAGTGCCGCTCGCACGTCCTGCGTGACGATGCCGCCCACACCGACCGCGAAGGCCCGCTCCAGGACCATGACCCGGGCGCCGGCCGGCAGCGCCTCGCGCAGCGCCGCGGCCGGGAACGGCCGGTAGCTGTTCACCGCGAGCGCGCCCACCCGCACGCCGTCCTCACGAAGGGCGTCGATGGTGTCGCAGAGTGTGCCGATCACGGATCCCATCGCGACGACGACCAGCTCGGCATCGTCCACCGCATACGGCGTCAGCAGTCCGGGTACCTCGCGGCCCAGGGTGGCCGACAGCTCGGTGGCGAGCGCCGGGATGGTTTCCAGCGCCTGCAGCTGGGTGCGGTGCGCGAGGTAGCGGACCTCGGTGAACGCCTCCGGCCCCACCATGGCGCCGATCGACACCGGCTCGTCCGGGTCGACCACCTGGCGCGGGCGGAACGGCGGCAGGTACGCGTCGACCTGGGCCTGCTCGGGCAGGTCCACCTCCTCGACGGCATGGGTGAGGATAAACCCGTCCATGCAGACCATCACCGGCACCGACAGCTCCTCGGCCAGCCGGTAGGCCAGGATGTGGAGGTCGGACGCCTCCTGGTTGGTGGTGGCGTAGAGCTGCAGCCACCCGCAGTCCCGCTGCGACATCGAGTCGCCGTGGTCGTTCCAGATGTTGATGGGCGCACCGATCGCGCGATTCGCTACCGTCATGACGATCGGCAGGCCGAGCCCGGAGGCGTTGAACAGCGCCTCCGCCATGAACAGCAGGCCCTGGCTCGCGGTCGCGGTGTAGGCCCGGGCCCCACCCGCGCTCGCGCCGATGGCCACCGACATCGCCCCGAACTCGGACTCCACGTTCAGGTACTGGCACGGCGTCAGCTCGCCCGAGCCGACGAGCTCGGAGAGGGCCTCGACGATGTGGGTCTGGGGCGAGATGGGGTAGGCGCAGATGACCTCGGGCCGGCACAACGCCACCGCCCGAGCCACCGCCCGCGACCCCTCAATCTGGTTAAGCATGCGACGCTCCGATCTGGGTCCCGGGCCGGTGGGTCTCCGGGTCCGCGGTCCCCGCCATTAGTCCGATCTCGACGGTGGTCAGGTCGAACGCGGCCTGGGCCGCGATGAGGTTGCCGGTCGCGATCCGGGCCGGGAACCGGGACTCGATCGCCGACCGCACCGCCTTCAGCGACATGAGCCCCGTCATCGCGGCGAAGGCGCCGAGCAGGCCGGCGTTGGGGACCGGCCGACCGACGTGCTCAAGCGCCAGGGCCGTGGCGGGAACGAGCGCCGCGCGACCCGCGCCCACACTGTCGACCACCCGGGCGAGCCCCAGCTCGTCCCAGCTCTTGCTGGAGTTGACGAGCACGTACCCCTCCGGACGCAACCCGGCCAGCACGTCGACCTGGTTCAGCACGGTCGGGTCAGCGATGATCACCGCGTGGGGCCGCTGCACCGGTTCGCGCAGCCGGATCGCCTTTTCGTCGATGCGACAGAACGAGACGACCGGCGCGCCCGTGCGCTCCGAGCCGAAGCTCGGGAACGCCTGCGCGTGCCGCCCCTCCAGGAACGCGGCGACCGACAGCATCTCGGCGGCGGTCACTACACCCTGCCCGCCCCGGCCATGGATTCTGATCTCGAACACTCCGGCCTCCGCTCACGAACCCTGGGACTTGTCGCGTGCGGCGATCCGCCGCATCTCGCGCTCGATCCGTTCCTCGCTCGGCACCTGCGGCGAGTAGACGTCCCAGATGTGGAAGATCACGCCGATGCCCCACCCGAGCAGCGGGAACATCGGCCAGAAGAAGCCGTCCGCGTCCACGGCGTACCAGATGCCGATCAGGAAGAGGTTCACCGTGACGTACGCGATCACGTGCGCCTGAAGGTCCCTCTTCTTGCGCAGCTGGGCGATGGCCAACGCCCGCAGGTCCGCGGGCGGGGGCTGCGCCGGGTTCGTGTCCATGCCCTCCCCTACCGTCGCGACGATGCCCGGCGCGCGCGCTCCACATCGACCGCGGCGGCCCGGGGACCGCTCTACCGAGATCCTGTCCCGTCACGGGCCACAGCGGAGAGGGCCGAAGGTCCCCGCGCGCGCGGGACGCCGGACCCTCCTCGGAGATCGACGGCCACTTCTGTCCGATCGCGATGACGTGGTCATGTGACCCGCGTTACCCAGGCACGACGCGCGACGCGGCCGCCAAGCCTCCGCGGTAGACGGCGAGGGGGTCGGGCACTTGTGCCCTACCGGACCGGCTCGGTCCCGGGCACGATCCCGGGCGGTTGCCCGCGACGGGCGCCAACGTCGGAAAGGGGGACGGCGTGCCGACCCGAACTGCACTGATTCTCATCGACATCCAGAACGACTACTGGGTTCCTCCCCGGCAGCCACGGCAGCGCTTCGTCGACGCAGCGGGTCAACTGCTGGACTTCGCCCGCGACCAGGGATTCCTCGTCGTCCACGTACAGAACGCGACCCGCAAGCCCGAGGGTCGGACGTTCCGCCCGGGCACCCCCGGCTACGAGATCCACGACTGTGTCAAGCCGCTCCCGGATGAGGTCCGCATCGTCAAGCGAACCCCGGGCTCCTTCTTCGGGACGAACCTCGATGCCACCCTGCGGCAGGCCGGAGTCGAGGAGCTCGTGATCGGCGGGATGCAGACCCAGAAGTGCTGCGACACCACAACCCGTGAGGCCGCCGCGCTCGGGTACCGGCCGTTCTTCGTCACCGACGCCGTGGAGACGTTCGATCTCAAAGGACCGTCCGGCGACCGGGTCGACCGTGACGACATCGGCCGAGTGACCTTTGCGGCGCTGGCCAACGGCTTCGCCACCGTGCTGCCGTTGGCCGACCTACGCGCCCGCTACTGACACCGGCCGCCGACCGTCCAGCCAGGTGCCCTAGGCCCCCGCCTTGCAGTCGTTGAACGTCATGAAGCTCGCGAATGTGCGCGTCGCGCTGTTCCCCGCCGGGTCGGTCGCGGTCACGTTCATGTCGATGACGTTGTCGTAGGCGTAGTCGGCGTCGGGGCCCGGATACGGACCGAAGTCGACGACGAAGGGACTGCTGGCCGCCGACACCGCAACCGTGCCCATATCGACCGTGCCCTGGGTGTCCCCGCGGCGGAGTACGAAGTGGACGGTCACCTGTAACTGGTTCGTCGCGTCCGTCGGGTCCTGGACCGGGATCTGGATCTGCGACCTGGTCGGGCCGGCCGAGCACCAGTAATCGGTCCAGATTCCCAGGTTCTCCGTCACGGCATCACCGATGCTCGGCGCCGCCTGGTCCCGCGCGGGGGACGACGATGACGGTGGCGGCGCCGGCGCCGGCGACGTCGTGGTCACCGTCGCGGTCGGCGCGGCCGTCGGCGTCGAGGACACCCCCGGGGGCGCACCGCCGGCGGCCGCCGTGCCGAGGACCTGCTGGGCGTCGCCGGCCGACGGCGGCAGCTGCCCGTCGTCGGATGGATCGGTACTCAGCACCGCCAGGAGAGCGACGGCGAGCAGGAGCAGCGTCACCCCAAGCCCGGTGACAACCGTGCGCACGTTCAGCCAAGAGGCCCGCCCCATCGACAACCCCTCCTACCAACCCCACCCGACGCGGCAGGCGTTGGGTGGCGCCGGCGCGGGGCGTGCGCACCAGCCTCAGCGGTCACTGGTGTCGGAGAGTACCGCATCGAGACCAACCACCGGCCGCGGATCGGACGGCGGGTTGCCGCGCCGCTCGCCGGACGTCGTATGTCCTTCGTCACGCCCCACGAGCCTCGCCCGCGACCGCCGCCGGCCAGCCCGGAGACTGATACGCGTGTCCGGAGTCGTGACCGGCTTCGCCGCCATCGCCACAGTCATCGGTCTCGGCTACGTACTCGCGGCGGTGAAGTTGGTCGATTCCAGCGCGCAGGTGCTGTTGACCCGGCTCTCCTTCTTCGTGGCGTTGCCGTGCCTCATGCTCACGGTCATGGCCCGCACGCCGGTGTCGGGCGTGCTGTCGGGCACGCTCGTCGCCACGGCCGGCGGGATAACGCTCGCCGCCCTCCCGTACATCCTCGTGGCCCGGCTGCACTGGCGGCGCCGGGCCGACGAGACCGCCATCGGCGCCATGTGCTCGGCCTACTGCAACGCCGGCAATCTCGGCCTGCCCATCGCCGCCTATGTGCTCGGCGACGCCTCCCTCATCGCGCCGATGCTGATCCTGCACCTCATCGTCCTGCAGCCCGCCGCGCTGGCGGTCCTCGACGCGGGTCGCTCCGGCCGGTTCTCGCTGCTGCGGACCGTGGCGACACCGCTGACGAACCCGCTCACGCTCGGCACGTTGGTCGGCCTCGTGGTCTCCGCCACCGGGTGGACGATGCCCACGTACGTACATGCGCCCATCGAGCTCGTCGCCGGCATGGCCGTACCCGCGGTCCTCATCGCGTACGGCGCCTCGCTGCGGCTCGGACCGCTACCCGGCCGCGGCGCCCCGCCGGCAGAGCTCGCCCTGGTGACCGGCCTCAAGCTCGTCGCGCAGCCGCTCGGGGCCTACCTGGTCGGGTGGGCGCTGGGCCTGGACGGCGCCGCCCTGCTGGCGGTCGCGGTGACCGGTGCCCTGCCGGTCGCCAACAACATCTTCGTGATCGCGACGCGCTACGGCCGGCAGCAGATCCTGGCCCGCGACGCCACCTTCGTCACCACGATCGGCTCGGTACCCGCGATCTTCGTGATCACCGCCCTGTTGACCTAGCGCCCGTACGGACGGTGCACGACGGTAGGGTCAGCGGTGGATGGCGTCGCAGGTGATCCGGCGCGGGTGGATCCGGGCGATGACGCGGGTCTCCCGCTCACGCTGGGCCAGCGGGTAGATGGCGCCGTAGTAGTGCTCGTGGTCGGTGTACCGCCGGGTGAGCGCGTCCAGGTGGTCCAGGGCACCGTCCTCGATGAGGTCGACGTCGCCGCGGACCTCGATCCATCGACCACTGTCGTTCGGATCGACAGCCACCAGGGTGGCCCGCGGGTCGAGCGCGAGGTTGCGTCCCTTGCGCCGCTCCCGGGTCGTGTTGACCAGGATGTCGCCGCCATCGACCTCGCACCACACGGGCTGGGTCTGGGCCTGACCGTCCGGCATGCGGGTGCTCAGCGCCGCGACGACCGGGGCGCCGAGCAGGTCGAGATGTGAGGCGGGCAGCGCTGGCTCGTCGTGGCAGGCGACCGCGAGCGGTGGCGGGTTCAGCTCGCGCCAACGGGCCGCGGTCACCGGGGCAGCGGTCGGCAAGGTGCGCACCGCCAGGGGCACCAGGCGGAAGAGCACCGGGTGCTCGACGTCGCGCAGCTCTGCCGGCACCACCTGTCCGAAGTAGACGGACCGGCCCGTGTACCGCCGCCCGACGGCGTCGAGGTGAGCCATCGGGTCACGGTCGTCGGGCCGGACTCGGGCCCGGACCTCGACCCAGCGGCTGCCGTCGGTGGGGTCGACGACGAGCAGTGTCGCCAGCGGCCGGGCGGCCATGTTCCGGGCCTTCTGGAACTCCCGCATGGTGTTGACCAGCAGGTGGTCGCCGTCGCGGTCGAACCAGACCACAGTGGACTGCAGGCGCCGGTCACGCTGGTGGGTGGTCAACACGGCCGGGAGCGGCCGGTCGAGCAGATCGAGGTGGCTGGCCGGCAGGCGCACGGAGTTGCCGTACCGGGCGTCCGCCCCCACCCAGCCACCCGAAGTCACGCCCGTACGGTCGCAGGCCGTACGCCCGGCACACCAGGGCCGTACGCCCCCGACACGCCGTACGGCCCCGGCACGCCGTACGCCGCCCGGCACGCCGTACGCCCCGCGCCACCCGCGCGTCAGGGCGAGTCCACCACCGGAAGTGGCTCCCGCGGCGTCTCACGGACTGGACGCTGGGCGGGTCGGGTCGCCAGGGCGCACCCGGCGAGGATCAGGACGGAGCCGACCAGCAGGCCCGGCCCGAGCGGCTCGTCAAGCACGGCCACGCCGAGGGCCACGGCCACGAGCGGGTTGACGTAGGTGACCAGGCCGGCCGTGTTCGGGCCGGCCTCGCCGATCAGCGCGTAGAAGGCCATCAACGCGACCGCGGAGCAGAGCAGACCGAGCACGACGAGCGCCGTCCACGACGTGGCGCGCACCGGCGTCGACGGCAGGGCGAACAGGGCGAAGGGGGCGAGCAGGATCGTGCTGGTGACCTGGGTACCGGCGACCAGGGCGGTCGGCGGGACGTCGGATGCCTTGCGCTGCACCAGGATCGTGGCGAGCGCGTAGAAGACGGTGGCGAGCGCCACCATGGCCGCGCCCACCATCGCCGGGCCGCCGCCGCGCAACTCGATACCGGTCAATGCCGCCACACCGCCGAACCCGAGCACCAGGCCGAGCACGCGCACCGGCGTGAACGGCTCGGAACGGATGAGCATCAGCCCGATGACGATCGGCTCGATCGCGATGATCAGCCCGGCCAGCGACGACGTGACGTACAGCTCGCCGTACGTGATGAGCAGGAACGGACCCACGATGTGCACCAGCGCCAGGGCGACGACGACGCCCACCCGTCCCCGCAGTGCGGGGAGCAGGCCGCGGGCCGCGGCGACGGGCACCAGCAGTGCGGCGGCGATGGCGCACCGGCCGAACACGACGAACAGTGGCGACAGGTCGACGATCGCGACCTTGATGAAGAAGTACGGGATGCCCCACAGGACCGATACGGCCGCGAACAGCAGCCAGGCACGACGGCTCACCCGCCTAGCCTGACCGGCTATCGTGCTAAGCGGTAGTGGTTACTTTGTGATGTCGTGTTAAGGAGTTCTGATGATCGGGGCTTCAAGATGATCGACGTGCACCGGCTCCGGGTGCTGCGCGAGGTGGCGCGCCACGGCAGCTTCAACCGCGCGGCCACACGGCTGCGGCTCACCCCGTCCGCGATCTCGCAACAGGTCAGCGCCCTGGAGCGATCACTCGGCACGGCGGTGGTGCAGCGCAGCAGCCGCGGTGTCCTGCTCACCGACGCCGGCCAGGTGCTGGTCGAGGCCGGCGACGCCATCGCGGCCGAGTTGTCGCACGCCGAGCGCGAGATCGAGCGACTGTCCCAAGCGGAACACGAGCGCCTCACGGTGGCGACCTTCACCAGCGGCGGGCAACGGATCCTGCCCGGGGCGCTGACCAGGTTCTCGGTCGCGCACGCGCACGTCGAGATAACCGTCCTGGAGTGCGACCCGGAGCAGAGCCTGCCGCTCGTGCGTTCCGGCACGGCCGACGTGGCCCTGGCCTACCACTTCGACGGACCGCCGCCGGTGCGACCCGGCGACCGGTCCGGCCTGACGTGGACCCACCTCACCGACGATCCGATGTGGATAGTGCTGCCGGCCGGTCACCGGTTCGCGCACCGCGACTCGCTCGCGATGGCGGAGCTCACCGGCGAGCGCTGGGTGCACGGCTGCCTGTACGTGGGCGACGCCGTCGAGCACTACGCCGCCCTCGCCGGCGTCGAGATGCGCACCGCGTGCCGGGGCACCGACTACACCTTCGCGCAGGCCCTGGTGCGGGCCGGGGTCGGGATCAGCCTCATCCCGTCGGTCGCGCTCACGACGGAGATCGATGGACTCGCCATCGTGGAACTCGCGCCACCCCGGCCGACCCGCTACGTCGGCGCGGTGGTGGCGCGGCGCCGGCCCCGACCGCTGGCCCAGGCGCTGCTCACCGCCATGGAAGAGACCGTACGGTCGACCCTGCCCGCACCGGCTCCGGCCCGGCCCCGCCGGCCGCACCTCGAGCGCACCGCGTCCCCCACCGCGACGCCGGTGGCCGGCTAGCCGCCTGATGATCACCGATCTTGACGAGGCCGGCGGCCATGCTCGCCCGTGACCGGAGGCCGGGCGGCTACCGTTCGACCATGCGGATCGCCTTCGGTGCCGACGACGAGAACGAGACGACCCGAGCCGTCGTCGAGTACCTGCGCAGCCGAGGCGAGGTCGACGTGGTCGCGACGCCCACCTGGCCCGACCTCGGCGCGGCCGTGGGACGGGCCGTCGTCAGCGGCCAGGCCGACGTCGGGGTCGTCATGTGCTGGACCGGCACCGGGACGGCCATCGCCGCCAACAAGGTGCCGGGGGTCCGGGCCGCACTGGCCTGGGAGCCGTGGATCGCGCGGGGCGCCCGCCTCTGGAACGACGCGAACGTGCTGGCGATGAGTCTCAAGCGGGTCGCCCCCGACGTCGCCGTCGAGACCGTACAGGCCTTCCTGGACAACCCGGAGCCGGATCCCGACGAGGCCGCCGCGATCGCCCGGCTCAAGGAGCTCTGACGCCGCGCCAGCACCGTCCTGACCGGTATACGGACTTTGTCCGGGCACGGGCAACTGGCTCGCTCCGCCGGGGCACATCGGACTAGGTTCTCCGGCGTGACCGATGTGCCTGCTGACTCCGCTCCACACGGCTCGCCGGACGTCGACGAGGTGCTGGCACGCATCGACGAACACCTCAGCCACGGCGACCTCGGTGCGGCGATCGGTGCGCTGCGGTCGCAGGCCGACCGGCTGCCGCTGCCACGCCTCGCCGCGGTCCTGGAGCGGGCGGCGGCGGTAACCGGCTTCGACGACATGGTCGCGGCCGCGCGGGCCGTGGTGTCCAACCCGGACAGTCCGCCGAACCTCTACGACCTCGGTTACGCCTGCATCGAACGGGGCATCTCCGCTATCGCGGTGCCGCTGCTGGTCGCCGCGCTCGAGCAGGCACCGGGCACATTGCCGATCATCAACGAGTTGGCCACCGCCTACGAGGACTGCTACCGCTACAGCGACGCGGTGGCGCTGCTGGAGGCGAACGAGGCCGTCCTGCCGGACTGGCCGGGGCGCTACCTGCTGGCCTTCAACGCCATGATGTCCGGCGACGTGGCGAAGGCGGGGCACTGGGCCGCCCGACTGTCCACTCCCGACAGTGACTGGGCCCGCGCCGAGCAACGCCTGACCGGCATGCTGCGGCGAGCCGAGCTCGTCGGACCGCTCGACGCCACGTCGCTGCGGAGCTGGCACTTCGTGCTCAACGCCTCGGTGCTCGCCCACGTCTCGCCCTACGGGCTCGACGAGGGAATGAACGGCCGGTACGCGTTCATCCAGGACAGCCCCGACAACTGCGCCACGACGCTGATCCGGCTGCGGGAGGTGCACCGCGCCTCGTCGGTCGGCCTGCTCCCGGACCGCGCCAGCCAGATCCTCGGCCTGGCGGCCGGCCGGCTGCTCGAACTCCCCACCCGGCCGTGGGAGTCCGATGTGGACAACGCACTCGTCATCGCCTACGACCTGCGGTCCGTCGAGCCTCCGACGCTCGAAGCGCTGCGCCAGCGGACACCCGGCTCGCTGCTGGTCGAGCACGCCAGTTGCTGGACCAGCCCGCCCCCGGTGGCCGCCGACTTCGTCGGACTGCTCCACCAGCACCTCATCGAGCCGTGGGGCGCCCGCATGGTCGCGCGGATGGGCGAGGACGTACGGCGGGTCGAGCCCGACTCGCGGCCCGCCGAGGCGGTGGCGGAGGACATCGTCGCCGCCGCATCGGCCCCAGCCACCCCCGCCGCCTCGGCACCGGCCGCCCCAGCCACCGCCGCCACCCCGGCCACCGCCGCCTCCTCCGCATCCGCCGCTCGCGACGCGGAGACGGCACCGGACGACACGGTCGCCGACCTGGTCGCGTTCGTCCGCACCCTGGGCGACGCCTGGCCAGCCACCGGCCCGCGCGATCGGATGTGGTCACCCGGCCCGGTGCCCAGCTCCCGCTTCTTCTGAGACGCGAGTTCGCGCATCGGCGGCATAGCCGCAGGCTCCCGGCGGCGTCTCTACTCCTGACCGACGGAGGCTGGATGGACGAACGCACCGAGCAGGAGTTCCGCGAATACGTGGCCGCGCGGCACGCCGCCCTGTTCCGCGTGGCTCTCCTCCTCACCGGGCACCGGGAGGACGCGGAGGACCTGCTCCAGACCGCGCTCACCAGGCTCGCCCGGCACTGGGCGACCGCCTCTAGAGCGGGATCCATTGATGCCTACGTGAGGAAGATCCTCTACCACCAGCAGGTTGGGCACTGGCGTCGGCGGGCCGGGCACCGCGAGTACCCCACCCCAGCGCCGCCCGAGCCTGGCGTCGTCGGCGACCCAGCCGTCAACACGACACTGCGCCTGACCCTCGCCCGTGCGCTCGCGAAGCTGACCGACCGCCAGCGGGCGGTTCTCGTGCTGCGCTACTACGAGGACCTGCCCGAGGCCGACGTGGCGCGCATCCTGGGCTGCGGCATCGGGACGGTGCGAAGCCAGACCGCCCGGACCCTCGCCCGCCTGCGGGCGCTATGCCCGGAGCTTGCGTCCACAGAGGCTCCCCCACCCACGGCTCCGCCCGCCCGGATGGAGACAGCATGACCTCCCCTTTCGAGTCGACCGTGCGGGAAGGGCTGCGGCAGTTGGCTGACCAGCCTGCACCGCCCTCCACCGCCGACCGGGCGCTCGCGGGCGCGCGCCATGTCCGCCGGCGCCGGCGTGTCGTGACCGCACTGGCCGCTATCGCCGGCGCTGCCGCCATCACGCTGCCTTTTGCCCTCGTCCCCCGCGGCGACGGGGCCACCGATGTCGTCGACGCGACATCGAGCACCACCGCGGCGCCGACGGTCACCCCCACCGTGGAGTGCCGTACCGTCACGACGCCACCGGCGCTCGCGTCCCCAGACACCTGGCCCTCCTTCGTCGCCACCGTTGTCGCCAAGCTCCCACCGCGCGACGACTACGTGCTCACGTCCGCTCACGGAGTCTGCGAGGTGACCGACGGGCCACCCTCCGTGTTCGCGGGCGATGAACGCGCGACGATCGTCCGTTCGGCAGAGATGAGGATGAGCGTCGGAGGGAGCGCTGAGAACGGGGGCTTCAGCGTCCTGCTCGTCCGCACCTCGCCTCCCATCGATCTGCCCAGCTGCGCCGAGCTGCCTTCGCTGCAGCGGGCGGGGGACGAGCTGCTGTTCTGCGACGACGCGACAGCCGCCCTGCCGACGGCATACGGCGGACGTTCCGGGGGTGACCTCTACGCGATGGCCATGTACCCCGACGGTCGGATGATCCTCTTCGAGGACGGCGGCTCTCCGTTCGACCTGGCGACGATGCGTGCGCTCGTCACCGATCCCGACCTGGCCGCGCTGGTGGCATAGCTCACCGTCACGCGGCCTGCGGCCACGATGGGTCGGAGGTGTCGGGAGGGCGGGCCTGACGTGGTGGCGCCGGCCCTTGCTGGTTCGGCGTGGTCCAGGGCCGTGACGGCCCCAGCTCGTACGGACTGCCGTCGGGCCTCGTGATCCAGACCTCACCGGTGGCCTTGTCGGCGGTGAGCTTCCACCGTCCTTCGTGGACCAACCCGTGGTGGAACCGACACAGGGAGATGAGCTTACTGATCTCGGTGATGCCGCCCTGCCACCAGAAGACCAGATGGTGGGCATCGGTCCACTCGGCCGGCACGTCACAGCCCGGCCAGCGGCAGCTCCGATCGCGGGCCCAGAGGGCCTTGCGCATCCACCACGGCACGATCCGGTGCGACCGTCCGACATCGAGCGGCAAGCCCGTACGCGGGTCGAGGATCAACCGCCAGACCACGCCATCGCAGGCCAGCCGCTGAGCACACTCCGGCGAGACCTTTCCGACCCAGTTCAGCCACGGCCGCTCGGGCGGCAGTGGAACCCCGGCCCGGGTCAGCGGATCACACCCACAACCGCCGCCCAGGGCAGCCGCCGGCGTTGCCGCAGCCTGGACACCCGTCTCGTCGGGCGTCGGTAGGTCGGGCGCCTCGGTCTGCTGTGGACTGTCGCCGTCGTGGCCGATGTGGGGGCAACCGGTCTGCGTAGGAGTGGCGGTGCCGAAGAGGACCTCGGGCGTCACCAGCACACCGACGTGCGGCCGTTCGCCCCCGACCGTCGGGAGGTGGTCACCCGCCAGGGCACCTCGCGCCAGGTCCACGACCGCGTCGGCGCGGCGCTG
>JBQGBY010000035.1:0-1606 GCA_052038195.1 Micromonosporaceae bacterium
GAATCGCCGCGGACCGGTTTGATTGCCGTCGTCGTCACGGCAACTCCCTTCTCGCGATCTACATGTCCAGCGTGAACCGCCGGGCAGGCAGCGAACAGGGCCGTTGGTCACCCGCGACGCCCATATCTGCCGATCTCGCGCACCGTCGTCTGCGCCGACGACCGGCCGGCGGGGGCCGCTCGAAGCGGGCAATCGGGGCGGGTGGCTAGCCGCTGCGCTTGTCGCGTGGATGGTGCAATCTTCAGCAATGCGGAAACGCGCTGGGGTGATTGCACTTCTCGTCGCTTTAGCCGTCGGCGGATGCACGGGCTCCGACTCAGGCGGAGAGGAGCCGTCAGGCTCGGAACACGTGCTGGACGACTCGGTGGAGCCGATCAAGGGTGACTTCGCCAACGGCGTGTGGCTCGTGTACATGGACACGAAGGGTCAACTCTGCGGCGCGACCGGCCCGGCGACGTCACCTGACCCGGCGTCGCTGGTCTGTGGGACCACAGATGACCTGGCCATAACCCTGCATGATGCCGACGGGAAGCCGATCGTTGTGTTTGGCATGACCCCCGATGGCACCGAGGGCATCAGCACGCCCGACGCGCAGGAATCGTGGAGCAGTTGGAGCGGTACCGAAGCGCCCGACGGACGCATGATCTACGCCATCGCGCTACTGAGCGAACCCATCCCGACCGAGATCAGGTTCCACAGCCGTGCGGGGTTGATCGACACTGCACGGGTCGACTGGTAAGCGAACCCACGGCGCACGTGAAGCCAAGGTGAGGCTGGGCCGCCCAGATCTGATGCGATGAAGGAGCGGGGCCTCCGCTCCCCGTGAGGAACCGAGTCGATCCAGACTCGGGGTTCTTCACAACCGACCCTCTGACGAAGAGGAGGAGGCCCCTATGGATCGACAGTATGTCGGTATCGACTTTCATCGTCGCCGCTCGGTGGTGGTGCGCATGAGCCCGGCGGGTGAGAAGCTCTCGACCACGCGGGTGGCGAATGACCCGTTGGCGATCGCGGCGGCGGTGGCGGAGGCGGGCCCAGAGCCTGAGGTGGTGATCGAAGCCACGTATGGCTGGTACTGGGTGGTGGACCTGTTGCAGGCCAGCGGCGCCCGAGTGCATCTGGCCAACCCTCAGGGGCTCAATTGGGGGCAGCGGCGGGTCAAGAACGACGAGCGGGACGCCATCGACTTGGCCGATATGTTGCGCCTGGGCCGGCTGCCCGAGGCGTGGATCGCTCCACCGGCGACCCGGGAGCTACGGGAGCTGGTGCGCTACCGGGCCAAGCTTGTGGCGTTGCGGTCGGGGCTCAAGGCTCAGGTGCATGCGGTGATGGCCAAGGAGGGGGTGTTGCCCAACCTGGCCGACATGTTCGGACCGGGCGGTCACGCTCAGCTCGAGGCCATGGTCATGGCCGACAACTACAGGACCCGGGTGGAGTCACTGCGTGGCTTGATCGAGCTCTATGACCGGGAGGTGGCGATGCTCGAGGGCCGGATCCACCGGCAGCTGCGGGGTCACCGGGGCTACCGGGCGATCCAGGCGATCAACGGGATCGGCCCCACCATCGCCGCCATCCTGGTGGTCGAGATCGGCGACGTCGGACGGTT
>JBQGBY010000036.1:0-2457 GCA_052038195.1 Micromonosporaceae bacterium
CGAGCGGCAGGACGACCACGACCTGACGGCCGGGCCACCAGTAGCCGTGCATGGTGAGCGCCACCCACGTCGCCACCGCCCAGCCCGCGAGCAGCGGTGCGACGATCACCGCCGCGCGGTACCGCATCGTCCGAGCACCGAGCACGGCGACCGAGGCGACGGCCGGTACGACCAGCAGCCAGGCGGGCTGCCACGGGACCAGCCCATAGGCCCGGTCGACGAGCAGCGCTGCCAGCCGGAGCGATCTGCCGACGTAGTCGGGCTGCACGCCCACGACCGAGAACTCACCGGTCCGCTCGAAATGGTCACCGGTCGCGTAGACGGTCCAGCCGCCCCAGACCACCTGGTGCACCAGCAGGTACAGGACGCCGGAGGCCGCCAGGCCCGCCGCCAACGCACTCACCGCACGCCGGCGGCCACGGCGGAACAGCCGGATCAGGACGACCGCGACGAGCGCGGCGCCCACCGGCAGGTACTTCACTCCCAGCCAGGGCAGGGCCGTCACGGCGATACCGAAGCCGACCAGTCCCGCCCGCCGCAGCGGTCCGGTGGCGAGCGCCACCCCCGCGAGCAACGCCAGCGCCGCCGGTACCTCCGGGTACACCTGCTGGCCGTAGACCGCCAGCGGGGCCGACGCGCCGGCGACCGTGCCCCCTGCCGCGGCAACCGCAGTGGGGACGCCGAAGCGTCGCACCGCAACCCATACGAGCAACGCCGAGGTCGCGGCCGCCAGCACGGACATCGCCACCTTGGCGCCCACCCACCCGCCGACGCCCACCGGTACGGCCAGCAGGACGGGGAGCAGCGGGTCGTGCGGGCTGACCTGCCGGCCGTCGTCGAGGCGGCTGGTCTGCACCGGGAGCCCGGCGTCGAAGAAGGCCCGGTAGCGCTGCCCGGCCAGCTCGTCGGCGATGTCCATGTCGCGGTCCTCCCACAGCGACGTCGCCGTGAGCAGGTACTGGGGCTCGTCGACGGCGGCCTGCCCGCCGTAGGTGGACCGGACGCCGATACCCAAGAGCGCAGCGGCGAGCGTCGCGACGGCCGCTACGGCCATCGCGACGTGCAGCCGCCGGTCGCTCATCCAGCCGCCTCGAGCGCCGATTCGCCTGCTAACCGGGCCACTGCGTCGACCAGATCGGTCCCGGGGACGATTCCCGTCAGCTCGGCCAGGCGGGCCGGATCGGCCCAGGTGTCGGGCACCTCCTCGGGCGCTGCGGGCACGACCTCGACCAGGGGCTCGATCTCCAGGACGACCCCGACCGCATCGGTCGCATCGCGCAGGCTGCGCGGCGAACCGGCGCCGACGTTGACCACACCGCCGGCGCCCCGCAGGGCGGTCAGTGCCCTGGCGACGTCACGCACGTCGGTGAAGTCCCTCGTGCGATCGAGGCTGCCGAGCACCCGCAGCGGACGTCCCCGGCGCGCGGCCGCGATCCACCGCGACAGCGCCATGTCCGGACGCTGGCCCTCCCCCACCACGGTGAACGGTCGCGCCACGACCAACGGCGCGCCCCGGTCGAGTCTCGAGGCGCACAGCCGCTCGGCGCGCACCTTGCTGGCGGCGTATCCGCCAACCGGATGACACGGATCCCCCTCGCGGCTGGCCCGGCCGTACCTCGCGCCGCCGTACACCGACGACGATGAGGCGACGACGACCGGCACGTCGATGGGTGTGGCGGCCAACACGGCCCGGGTCGCATCGACGTTGTCGCGTCGCCGGCGCCGCTCCAGGCCGGGCGCGCGGTCGCGCACTCCCGGGCATCCAGCCAGGTGGATCACCGAATCGGCCTCGCGCAGCGCGTCCAGAACCGCCGGTACGCCGTCGCACAGGTCGGCCCGTACAGTCGTGACGCCGGCCCGGATGACGGGTAGCCGGTCGATCGCGACGACCTGCTCGCCCCCCTCCAGCAGACAAGACACGACCGCGCTGCCGATGAAGCCGGCGGCTCCGGTGACCACGACCGGCATGTGCGAAACCTCCCGCCCGCATCGCGTCAGATAGGTAAGGCTCACCAAACTCGACGTAGGTTAGCCTTACCTGCCGTGAGACGGAAGGGTGGCTCGTTTCTGCGCGTGGCGGGCGTCGTCCTCGGGGTCGCGCTCCTGATGGGGTCCGCCGGTTTTGTCGCTCGAACCGTGGACGCCGGCGTGCTGCGCCGGGTCGTGTCCGCGTTGCTCGCGGATCCGGCCGGGCTCGCCCTGGCGCTGCTCGGGTACGCGGGTGCCTTCGGGTTGCGGACGTGGGCATGGCAGCGGACCCTGCCGGGCCTGCCGGCCGGTCAGGCCTGGGCTGCGCTGCACGTGTCCCTGCTCGGCAACCACGTCCTTCCGCTGCGCCTGGGCGAGGCACTGCGGGTCACCAGCGTCGCGCGCCGCACGACGCTGCCCCTGGGTCCGGTCACGGCTTCCGCACTGACCCTGCGGGCCGCCGACGTGCTGGCGGTCCTCGGCCTGGCC
>JBQGBY010000037.1:0-4297 GCA_052038195.1 Micromonosporaceae bacterium
GTCGCCAGCCAGATGATGGGGGACATCGAGATCGACGGCCAGAACGTGCAGCCGGGCTTCGGGAGCTCGTTCGGGGCTATCGGCAACGTCGTCACGGGCGTCATCTACCTGGCCATCGCGGCCGGCCTGGTGGTGCTTGGCAGCCTGGTGGCCAAAGGTAAGAACCCCGCCCGCATCGTCACCTGGGTCGTCGACGGCATCGTGGTGCTGTGCTGCGGCTGCTCTTCTGTCGGCAACGCCTTCACGAGCAGCCTGCTGGCCAACATGCCCGGGATGGACCAGGAGACGCTGGACGAGATCGCCGCGGCGACGCCGGGGTGGCTGACGGTCGCGACGACCGTGGTCGCGGTGCTCATCGTGGTGTCGCAGCTGGCGGCGATCATCGCGCTGGCCGTGCCGGCGTCCAACGAGTTCTTCCGCCGGGAGGAGCAGGTCTGGGTGCCGCCGACCTACCCCGGCGGGGCCTATCCGGGTGGGCCGACCCAACCGGGCCAGGCGTTCCCACCCAACGTGCCGCCGTCTGTCCCGCCGGCCACCCCGCCCTCGGCGTACCCGCCGCCCGCCCAGGGCGACAACCCGCCGCCCCAACCCCCGCCACCCCCGGCCCCGTAGGGTCCCCAACCGCGCGCTGATCAAGGGGTAACTCTCACGATTAGAGATCGACTCGTGAGAGTTACCCCTTGATCGCGCATGGGCCGGAGGAGATCAGGGCTCCGCAGGCGACGGCGCGTGGTACAAATCGGTAGTTTGCCGACGAAGCCGACCACCGGAGAGTCGATGTCGCACATGCCGTCGGACCCCACCGCGCCCCGGGAACCGGTCCTCGTCCCGCGTGGTCGCCCCGCGACCGTGAGCCTCGCCAGCGTGCTCATGCTCGGCGGAGCGGCGGCCGGATTCCTCAACGGTGTCACCACGATCGTCGCCTCCGGGACGATCGGGCGGGAGTTCCGGGACCGGGCGACCGAACAGACGGGCGCGCCGGCCACGGAGATCGCGAACCTGGCCCGCAGCGTGCAGGGGCTGTTCCTCGTCCTCGGCGGCGCCGGGGCGGTGCTCGCGCTCGCCATGGTCGCGCTCGCGATCGGGGTCCTGCGGGCGAACCTCGCCGCCCGGTTCACCGCGGTGGCGCTCGCCCTGATCAGCATCCTCTGTGGGGGCGGCACGATGGGTCTCGGCGCCGGTCGGGACTTCATGGTGACCCTCGACGGAGCCCAGGTCGATGTCGGGGAGTCCCTGCGAGCGGCCGTGCCCGCCTGGCTCACCTCCCTCACCGCAGGTCTGGGCTGCCTGCAGACGCTGGGTTACATTGCTGTCGTCGTGCTGCTGCTCCTGCCGACCTCCGGCGCCTACTTCCGGCGCCGTCCGGGTGAGCCACCCACCGGGGCGCCGGCCACCAAGCCCGAGCCTGAGGACGGCGGCCCCGAGATCGCGAGGTAGCCGTGTCCAGCCGTACCGCTCTCGTCACCGGCGCGACCAGTGGGATCGGCGCCGCGTTCGCGCGCCGCCTGGCCGCAGACGGGTTCGACCTTGTGATCGTGGCCCGCGACGCACACCGCCTGTCTGACGCCGCGGCCGCCCTGACCCAGGCGCACGGCGTCGCGGTGGAGGCGCTGGCGGCCGACCTCACCACCGACGCCGGGCGCGAGTCCGTGGCGGAGCGTCTGGCCGACCCGGCCCGCCCGGTCGAGCTGCTCGTCAACAACGCCGGGCTGAGTCTGAACAAGCCGTTCCTGCACTCCACCGTCGCGCGCGAGAGCGAGCTGCTGCACCTCAATGTGCACGCGGTGATGCGGCTGACGATGGCCGCGCTGACCCCGATGGTGGAGCGCGGCCGGGGGGCCGTCATCAACGTCTCCTCGGTTGCGGGCTTCGGCGCCGCCATGCCGGGCTCCACCTACCCGGCCTCGAAGGCGTGGGTGACGAACTTCAGTGAGTCGGTCGCGCTCTCGGTCGCGCCGCTGGGCGTACGGGTGATGGCGTTGTGTCCGGGATATGTCCAGACCGGGATGCATGCGCGGGCCGGTATCAACATGTCCAAATTGCCGAGCCGGCTGTGGCTGGATGCGGACAGCGTCGTTTCCGATGGTTTACGGGACCTCGCGCGCGGCAAGGTCATCAGCGTGCCGGACTGGAAGTACAAGGCCGCCGCGTTCGCGCTGCGGCACCTGCCCCGACGGTTCATTCGGCTGGGCGCTCGGGACACCCGGGGGCGCATCTGACCCGAATGACGGGTATCGACGACTGTCGGAAGCACAACAAACTCACAGGGAGCTTTGATCCACGGGTGAGCATGAGGGAGATAGGCTAATCAACATGTCGGAGCGCGACGACCTGCGTAAACTCATCCATGACCTCGCCGTGGTGCGGGGCCGGGTGACGCTGTCGTCGGGCGCGGAGGCGGACTTCTATGTCGATCTGCGCCGGCTCACGCTCCATCACGCCGGTGCCCCGGTCGTCGGCAAGGTCATGCTGGACCTCGTCGAGGGCTGGGACTTTGACGCGGTGGGGGGACTGACGCTCGGCGCCGATCCGGTGGCCGCGGCGATGCTGCACGAGGCGGCTCAGCGAGGCAGGGCGCTGGATGCCTTCGTGGTGCGCAAGGAGGAGAAGGCACACGGTCTGCAACGGCGGATCGAAGGACCCGACGTAACCGGTCGTCGGGTGCTCGCCGTCGAGGACACCTCGACCACGGGCGGCAGCGTGCTGACCGCGGTTGAGGCGCTCCGGCAGGCCGGTGCGGAGGTCGTGGGAGCGGTGGTGATCGTCGATCGGGGCGCAGGGGACGCGGTTCGAGCGTCGGGGCTGCCCTTCCGATCGGCGTACACACTCACCGATCTGGACCTCCATGGCTGACTCTTCAGTCAAGAAAAATTATCGGTTCGATGACCACGGATATGTGGGCGAATCGATGGTCTGTGGTGGAAGGATGTAACACGTGCGAACCGTGCTGGCCGAACAAATACTGCCCCATTCCTCGCCGCTGAACGGCGAGGTCTACGACAAGATCGATGCTGAGCGACTGGCCGGCGTCCTGAAGGCACTTGCCGACCCGGCGCGTCTTCGGCTGCTCAGCCTCATCCAGGCCTCGCCCGACGGCGAGGCGTGCGTCTGCGACCTGACCGCTCCGATCGGTCTGTCGCAGCCGACCGTAAGCCACCATCTGCGCATCCTCACCGAGTCCGGTCTGCTGGAGCGGGAGAAGCGCGGTGTGTGGGCCTACTACCGGCTCGTGCCGTCAGCGATCCAGGCGATCGCTGATCTGCTCACGCCACCGCGGAAGCGCGCCACCAAGAAGGCGGCCCGCTGACCGAACGGCCGACGCGCACCGGCACGTGGTGCCGGTGCGCGTTCAGCCCGCCTCGCCCGGCCTCAGTGGGGCCAGGCGCCGCTGGCGGGGGTAGCGCGGCCTGAAGTCCCGTCGGGGACCGGTTGAAGGGCGGCCGTGGCGTACCTGCGTGACCAGCTGGCCCGGGTGGGCCGCGAGGTCGTCCGTTCCCGCCTCGTGGTCGGCAGCGGTGGCAACCTGTCAGCTCGCGAGCCCGGCGCCGATGAGTTCTGGGTGACCGCGAGCGGCACCTGGCTGGGCGAGCTCGACTCCGGGTCTTTCGTGGCGGTTGGGGTCGACGACGGTACGCCGTCGGGGCCACCGGGGCTGCGCCCCACCAGCGAGCTCGCGCTGCACGTCGCGACGTACCAGGTGCGCCCGGATGTCAACGCGATCGTGCACCTGCACCCCCAGGTCGCCGTGCTGCTCGACGCGCTCGGTGAGCGTGTCCGCCTGGTCACGACCGACCACGCCTTCTATCTGCGCCGGATCGGGCGCGTGCCGTTTCATCCCCCGGGCTCGGCCGAACTCGCCGAGGCGGCGGCCCGCGCGGTCGCCGACGGTACGAACTGTGTCGTCCTCGCCCACCACGGGTGTTCGGTCCTCGGTGAGTCGGTCGAGATGGCCCACCGCCGGGCGGCCAACCTCGAGGAGGCGGCCCTCCTCACCTACCGGGCGCTCCTGCTCACCCGGGACAGCGCCACGATCCCCGACTGCCCGCCTTTCGGAGACGCGATCTGACCGATCACTACCCTCCGTAATCACTTGGGGGCGCTCGGGGTTTCCCACTCACCGGGAGTTGCGATCCGCGTCGCGTTCCGTACGCTTGCGCCAGCACATGCCGCGCCCCCTCCCCGGGACCGTGGCAAGCAGCGCCAGAGACCTGGGGGAAGCGTGTCGGGACGCCATCGGACCGCCGGCGAGAGGGTTCGCGGGCGCACGTCGCTGGTGTTCGTGGCCATCCTCGCCCTG
>JBQGBY010000038.1:0-17400 GCA_052038195.1 Micromonosporaceae bacterium
CCAGCGACGCCTGCGGAGCGGAATCAGCAGGCAGAGCGGCGGCAGTCGGCGATGAGGCGGCGCCCGGCCGCGGTCGGAGGTCGACCATTGGGACAGCCGGACGCAGGACAGATTAGGACCCAACCTCGGATATCGCAACAATGGCGCGCCGCTCCCCCGGAGGGTGGCCGGTGACATCAACTGTTAGTGCTCGAAGCGCTACTTCGCGTGCTTCCACGGGCTCCGCCGGCCGCCGGCCCGACGGGCGGCCTGGAGTTGGGGACCAGCACGCCCAGGACGTCGTTGAGCGTCAGCACCCCCAAAGGGACGCCCCCCTCGCTCACGAGCACCATGTGCCGGCGGTTGCGGCGCATCGCGAGCAGCAGGTCGCCCAGGCTCTGCCGGGGTCCGACGACGTCGAGACGCCGGATGAGGCTGGTCGGGATGGGCGCCAGCCGCTCCGGTAGCCCGATCATGTCCTTCACGTGGACGAACCCCACCACCCGCCGACTCGCGCCGTGCACCACCGGGAACCGAGACCGCCCGGTGCGGGAGGCGAGCACCTCGAGAACGGCCGGCGAGACGTCCGTCGGCACCGTGGTGGTCCGTGACCATGGACGCATCGCGTCGGCGGCGGTGAGGGTGCGCAGCGCCAGCGCCCCCTCGATACGGGCGTACTCCTCCGGGTCGAGCAGGCCTTCAGACCGCGCTTGGGTGACCAGCCCCGCGAGCTCGTCCGCCGTATAGACGGTCTTCACCGCGTCTCTCGCCTCGATCCCCCACAGCCGCAACACCGTGGCGGAGATCCACTTGAGGGCGACGAGCACCGGCCTGGTGACCAGACAGAACCAGAGCATCGGGGGACCGAGCCACAGGGCCGCCGCCTCCGGCCCGGCGAGGGTGAGGTTCTTCGGCACCATCTCACCGACGACGGTGTGCAGATAGACGACGATGCCCAGAGCGACCGTGAACGCAACGGCGTGCACGGCCGACGACGGTAGGCCTATGGCGTGGAACGGGCGCTCGAGCAGGTGCGCGATGGCCGGCTCGGCGATCGCGCCGAGTCCGAGCGAGCAGATCGTGATGCCGAGCTGGGCGCCGGCCACCATCAGCGGGATGTTGTTCATGGCCCGCAGGGCCGCCCGGGCCCGGGCGCTCGTGGTGGCCAGCGGCTCGACCACCGTCCGGCGAGCGGCGATCAGGGCGAACTCGGCGCCGACGAAGAACGCGTTACCGAGCAGCAGCACCACGGCGATGAGCAGCGTCATGGGCGGGCCACCGGCGCGCGGGACGTCATCGGACGTCCTCCTCGTCACCGGGCTCCGGCGCCACCACGCGAACCTGCTCCACGCGGCGGCGCTGCACCTCGACCACCGTGAACTCCCACCCGTCCTCGGCCACGGTCTCGCCCGGGACCGGGATGTGGCCCAGCCGGGCCATGAGGTAGCCGGCCAGCGTCTCGTAGGGACCCTCGGGCAGCCGGAACCCGGTGTGCTCGGCCAACTCGTCCTCGCGCAGCACGCCGTCGACGAGCCACGTCCGGACGCCGTTCGCGACCGTCACCTCGTGCCCGTATCCCGGGTGGCCGTATCCCGCATGGCCCTGCAGGCCCTCAACCCCGGGTGCCGGCGCGAGCGGGCCGAGGATCGGTTCCTCGGCCAGCGCGCCCCGCCCGCCTTCGGCGCGACCCTGCCCCGGCCCGACGACGTCGTGCTCGTCGGCGATGTCGCCGACCAGCTCCTCGACCAGGTCCTCCACGGTCACCACGCCGTCGGTGCCGCCGTACTCGTCGACCACGATCGCCACGTCGGCCCTGGACGCCTGCAGCACGGCCAGCACCCCGTCGAGGTCCAGCGACTCGGGCACCAGTACCGGCTCGTGGGCGACCGTCCGTACGGGCGTGGTCGGCCGGGCCGCGACCGGCACCCGCAACGCATCGATGACGCCCACAACCCCGACCACCGAGTCCAGGGTCTCCACGTACACCGGGAACCGGCTCTTGCCGGTCTGCTTGGCCAGGTCGAGCATCGCCTGAACCGTCTCCGTCGCCGCGATGCCGATGACGTCCACCCGCGGCGTCATCGCCTCGGCCGCCCGCTTGTCGCCGAACCGGATCGTGCGGCGCAGCAGCACAGCGGTGTCCTCCGGGAGCGCACCCGCCTTGGCCGAGTACGCGGCGAGCAGGCCGAGCTCCTCAGGCGAACGGGCGCTGGCGAGCTCCTCCTGCGGCTGCACGCCCAGCCCGCGCACCAGAGCGTTCGCGGAGCCGTTCAGCAACCGGATCAGCCACGCGAAGACGGCCGAGAACATCCGCATCGGGCCGGCCGTACGGCGGGCCACGGGCATCGGCCGGGCGAGCGCGGCATTCTTCGGGACGAGCTCGCCGAACAGCATCGAGAGCACGGTCGCCAGCGCCAGGGCCAGGAACGTGGCGACCTGGTCGGCGGCCGATCCGAACAGCGACAGCCCGGGCCGAAACAACCGGGCCAGCGCCGGCTCGGCAAGGTAACCGGTGAGCAGCGCGGTGATGGTGATCCCGAGCTGGGCGCCGGAGAGCTGGAAGGAGAGCTGCCGCAACGCCTTGCGGACGGTGCGGGCGACCGCGTCGCCCGAACGCGCCTGCACATCGATGGCCGCCCGGTCGACGGTGACGAGAGAGAACTCGGCCGCGACGAAGAACGCGTTGCCGGCGGTGAGCGCAACGAACGCCAGCAACGGCAGTACGACCGATAAGACCCCGGCGTCGATGGTCCGTTCTCCTGTTTCCGGCGCCGAGCGTCTCTCGCAGGCTCCGCTGCGATGCTCCTGCGCCGGCAGTCACCTGGCCGCGATTCTGCCACACGGGCTGGTCGGGTGGCTGGTTCCCGGACTTTGCCGCAGGCGGCGAAACGCCGTGCCGGCCCTCCTCCCCCACCCAGCCACCCCAATGCATGCCCCGGCTTGCGCGCGGCGCGGGAGGCAGGCAATGCTGTCGATCACAACCCACGGCCTGGGGAGGTGGCGGTGCGCGAGCTGATGGTGGGCGTCATCGTCGTCGGGCTCATCGCCGGCATCGTGGTGGGCCGCAGCACCGAGCGCGCGCGCCGTTCCTACAAGGACTGGGGTACCGCGCGGACCGCGCTCAAGAAGGGCCGGACCATCCTGTTCACGGAGGTGCGCCGGGCCATCGTCTCCGGCCTGCTGATCGCAGCTGTTCTCATCGGCGTGTTCGTCTTCCTGCTCTCCGACGGCTCGGGCTCCTGACCGTACGGTCTGATCAGGCCGGCCGCACCGCCCGCAGCAGCACGGTGGCGACGTCCACCACCTCCACGTCGTCGCCGACCTCGCCCGCGGACTTCTTCTGGGTCAGGCCGTCGCCGAGCATCGTGAGGCAGAACGGGCACGCGGCGGCGATGGTGCGGGCGCCGGTGCCGATCGCCTCTTCGACCCGTTCGACGTTGATTCGCTTGCCGATGCGCTCCTCCATCCACATGCGAGCGCCGCCGGCGCCGCAGCAGAACGAACGCTCCCCGAATCGATCCATCTCGACGAAGCCGCCGCCCTCGGCTGTCGCACCATCCGCCGGGACGGCCGCGCCGATGAGTTCGCGCGGTGGTGTGAAGACGCGGTTGTGCCGGCCGAGGTAGCAGGGGTCGTGGAAGGTGACACCGCCGTCGATGGGTTTGACCGGGGTCAGCTGGCCCGATCGGACGAGTTGGGCGAGTAACTGCGTGTGGTGGACGACATCGAAGGGTTTGCTCGCGACTGCGGGGCTCGCCGGCGCTCGCTCCTCGTGCTCGGGGCTGACGCTCGTGCCCAACTGGGGGTACTCATTGGCGAGCGTGTTGAAGCAGTGTGCACAGGTAGCGACGATCTTACGGTTTTCGCGCTCTCCGAAGGCCTCGCCGAGCGTCTCGACGTTCTGCCTCGCGAGCATCTGGTACACGAACTCGTTGCCCATCCGGCGGGCCGGATCACCGGTACAGGTCTCGCCGTCACCAAGGATCGCGAAACTCACCCCGGCCTCATGCAGCAGCGTGGCCACCGCGCGGGAGGTTCGCTTCGCACCGTCGTCGAAGGCTCCCGCGCAACCGACCCAGAACAGGTACTCCCAGTCGTCGGTCTCGCCGACCCGGGGCACCGGGAAGTCCAGGCCCTTGGTCCAGTCGGTGCGGGTGTTGGGCGGAGCGCCCCACGGGTTGCCCTTGCTCTCCAGGTTGCGCAGCATGACGCCGGCCTCGGCCGGGAAGCTCGACTCCACCAGCACCTGGTAGCGGCGCATATCGACGATGTGGTCCACGTGCTCGATGTCGACCGGGCACTGCTCCACGCATGCCCCGCAGGTCGTGCAGGACCACAGCACGTCGGGGTCGATCACCCCGCCCTCGGCGGCCGTGCCGACGAGCGGCCGCAGGGCCTGGGCCGGTCCCGAGCCGATGACGCGACCGAACCCCGACTCCGGAACCCCGTGGCCATGGTGGGCATCCTTCAGCAGGGCCTTGAGATCGACCTCCGGCCCCGGCTTGGCCGCGCCGCCGATGAGGTACGGGGCCTTGGCGAAGAGGTGGTCACGCAGGTCCATGATCACGAGCTTGGGGGACAGCGGCTTGCCCGTGTTCCAGGCCGGGCACTGCGACTGGCACCGCCCGCACTCGGTGCAGGTGGCGAAGTCGAGCATGCCCTTCCAGGTGAAGTCCTCGACCTTGCCCCGGCCGAAGACGTCCTCCTCACCCGGGTCCTCGAAGTCCACGAGCTTGCCGCCCGACTCGATCGGCAGCAGCCCACCGAGCGCGATGGGTTCGCGCTTGGTCAGGACATTGATTGGTGCGAGGGCGATGTGCAGGTGCTTGGAGTAGACGATCAGCACGAGGAAGCCCATGATCACGAGGATCTGGCCGAGGACGAAGACGGATTCGATCGCCTCGTTCGCTCCGGGGCCGAGCGGCTCCAGCACCCTGGCCGTCGCCTGGGAGGCGAACGTCCACCAGCTGGTCCCCCACGGGAAGACCCCGGTGTTGACCTGCGCGCCGCGGTAGAGCAGCAGGGTCAGGACGACGAGGAAGATCATGCCCAGGATCTGCCACGCCGCGCCGAGGTGGGAACCGTAGAAGCGTGAGGACCTCTCCGTGTGCTCACCCACCCCCGGCTTCGCCCGCCCGGACCGGGCCGGGTCCTGGCGGCGGCGGAGGATCGCGAACGTGACCAGGCCCGCCAGCACCGCGACAGTGAAGAAGTCCTCGAGAAACCCGACGACCGCCCACCGACCGATCAACGGGATGTGGAAGTCCTTGTCGAACAGCGCGCCGTACGCCTCGAGGATCGTCAGGGCCAGGATCAGGAAGCCCCAGAAGGTCAGCGCGTGCGCCAGGCCCGGCACCGACCACCGCAACAGCCGCTGCTGGCCGACGACCTCGCGCAGCTCGGTGCGCAGGCGTTGCGGGATGTTCGCCAGCCGCCCGGACGCGGGCTGGCCGGAGGAGATCAGCCGGTACAGCCACCAGACCCGCCGGGACGCGATCCCGACCGCCACCACGCTACCGACCAGGCCGATGACCAGGCGCCACCACATCATGGGTCCTCCATGTGTTTTCGGAGCCTGCCGGCTTGGGAGGCATATTGCAGCCCGCCGGCTCGGGAGGCATCGCGTTGACGCCGAGCCTAAGGGGTTGGGTTACCTATCGGTAACGTGATGCGTCCGACTTTCTCCGACCCGCGCCGAGGGTTGATCCACAGGCTGTGGAGAACGCCTGGGGATAACTACAGCGCTGTCATTCCGCTCAGCGCCAGCGGGACAGGAGAGCCAGCGCCGCGATCATGGCGCCGAACCCGATGACCAGGTTCCAATAGGTCAGCTCGGCCAGGAAGAGGAACGAGTCACCCAGGTCGAACCATTGGCCGGTCAGGTAATAGGTGACAAGCCAGGCAATCGCGAAGATGATCAGACTGACCGCCGTGGCCGGAACCCAGGTCGGGCTGGGCTTGCGCGTGGCTGCCGCCACCTGCGGGCGTAGCTCCGTCGGTGGTGTGTAGATCTTCTTCTTGCGCACGGATGACTTCGGCACGGCTACTCCTGACGAGGGATCTGCAACCACCACCAGCGGGCGCCCTGGGCACCGGCGAATATGGTCGTACGCAAGCGTAGTTCAAGCGGTCGCCATCCGCGGGAGGGGGCGTCGTGGTATCGGGTGAGCAGGGGCACGTTCCGCCGGGCCCGCCAGGCCGCCGGGACCGGGACAGCACCGAGCCCGCCATGGTCAGGCCCGGGCCGGCCGCGTCGAACCGCCCGTGGCATGAACCGGGCGACGCCACAGACAGCACCGTGGTCCTCGACCGGGCCGCGCTGCGGGCCGCGCTCTCGGGGCGGCGACCGTCGGACCCCAACCGCGATGCCACCATGCTCCTGCCCACGATCTCGCCGGCCAGCCCCAACCGCGATGCCACCACCGTCCTACCCACGGTGCCGCCGGCCCAGGCCGACCGCGACGCCACCATGCTGCTCCCCTCGGTGAGGTCGGCCACGCACACCCGATCCCGGTGGACGGCGCTCTACGACACCAGGGTCTACCGGGAAAAGCTCGACCGGATCGTCCCGCCGGAGTCGCCGGCGCGTGTCGTGATCCGGACCACCGGCGAGCTCATGGTCACCTTCGGTCTGGTCCTCCTGCTCTTCGCGGCGTACGAGGTCTGGGGCAAGGCCGCGATCGTCGCCGATCACCAGAACGCGCTCGACGCTCAGTTGGCGCAGGAGTGGGCTCAGGACCCCGTGGCACCCACGGAGCCCGATCCGGGCGCCACTGCGGACCCGAACGCACCCCCCATCCCGCCCGGAGACGCCATCGGGCGGCTCTACCTACCCCGGCTCGGCAAGTACTGGGTCGTGGTCGAGGGGGTCGAGCCGGCCGACATCGAGTACGCGCCCGGCCACTATCCCGAGTCCGTTCTGCCGGGTGAGGTCGGCAACTTCGCCATCGCCGGCCACCGGAGCCCCGCGATCTTCTGGGATCTCGACCGGATGCAGATCGATGACGCGGTGATCGTGGAGACCCAGACGACCTGGTTCATCTATGAAGTCAGCCAGGTGCTGATAGTGCCCCCGTGGTCGGTCGAGGTGGTTGGGCCGGTGCCACCGGGCGAGGAACCGGGCGGGGAGTACCTGACGATCACGACCTGCAACCCGAAGTGGGACAACTACGAACGACTGATCGTGCACGCCAGACTGGTCGGCACGCAGGACCGGGCCGACGGGCGGCCCACGGAGCTCGGCGGGATGTGAACCCGGCGCCAGGAGCATCGCAGCGAGCGAGGAGCGGACGCTCGGCGCCGGAACAGGAGAGACAGCGGGAGGTCGTCGTGTACACGTGGATCTGGCGCAAGCTGCCGTTCGGGCTGCCCGGCAAGATCATCGGATCGACCCTGCTCGTTGCCGGCGCGATCGCTATCCTGTGGTTCTGGGTCTTCCCCGCCGCCGAGCCCCTCCTGCCGTTCGACGACGTGCAGGTCGGCACCCCCTAGTAGGTGGAGCACCGGTCATGCGCGTACTGGTCATCGACAACTACGACTCGTTCGTCTACAACCTGGTGCAGTACCTGGGCCAGCTCGACGTGGCTTGCGACGTCCATCGCAACGACGAGATCAGCGTGGCCGAGGTCGGCCGGCTGGCCCCCGACGGCATCCTGCTCTCGCCCGGACCGGGCACGCCCGATCGGGCCGGGGTCATGCCCGCGCTGATCACGTCATACGGCGACGCCATCCCCATGCTCGGGGTCTGCCTCGGCCACCAGGCGATCGGCGAGGCGTTCGGCGGCACGGTCACCCGCGCGCCGGAGTTGCTGCACGGCAAGACGTCGGAGGTTACCCACGCCGGGGCCGGCATCCTGCGAGGGCTACCCGACCCGTTCACGGCGACCCGGTACCACTCGCTCGCGGTCGTGGAGTCCACCCTGCCCGAGGAGATCGAGATCACCGGCCGCGCCGTCGACAGCGGAGTTGTCATGGCGATGCGTCATCGGACGCTCCCGCTGGAGGGCGTCCAGTTCCACCCCGAGTCGGTGCTCACCCAGGGCGGGCACCTGATGCTCGCCAATTGGCTGGACGGCCTCGGTCACGGCTCCGCGCTCGAGCGCGCACCCGCGCTCGCCGCTGAGGTCGAGGCCCGGCGCGTCGCCGCCTTCGCCTGACCGGTCACACCGCTTGCCGCGACGCCCGTACGGCCTGGTTGCCGTACGGGCGTGACTGGCGTATCCCGCGGAGGATCGCGCCGATGGTCAGGGCGTCGACGGTGACGGCGTCGGCGACGGCGTCGGCGAAGGGGTCGGCGACGGCGTCGGGGCCTGGTACTCGCCGACGTAGAGAGTGACCACGAAGGCCGGGTCCCTGGGTGTGCCGGGGACCGGGTCCTGCCGGATGACGATGCCGTCCAGATCGGAGTCGGTCACGGCCTCGGGGATGGGCGCGATGTTGGTGAACCCCGCGGACTCGAGGATCCCGGTCGCCACGTTCAGCTCGCGGTCGACGACGTTGGGCACCTCCTTGAGGTTGCCCTTGGACACCTTCACGGTCACGGCCGTTCCGGGGGCGACCATCTCGCCCGCGGGCGGGTCGGTCTCCTTGACGGTGCCCTCCGGCTCGGTGCCGTCGACCGGCTCGACCGTTGGCTCGAGACCGAGCTCCTCCAGCGTGTCGACGGCCACGTCCTCCTGCTGGCCGACCAGGGTCGGGATCTCCACGTCGCCGGGTTCCGCACACACGACGATCTCGATCGTGCTGCCCGGCGAGGCCGACGTTGACGCCCTCGGATCCTGGCGGATGACCCGGTTGGGCTCGCAGGTGTCGCCGACCTCCGTGCTCACATCGGCCTCGAACCCGGCGTTGGCGATCATGGTCTCGGCCTGCGTCCTGGTCTCACCGACCAGGTCCGGCACCTGCCGGTCCCGCGGCGAGAACGCGGCCAACAGGCCGGCGACGAGCGCCCCGACCGCAACCACGGCGAGCGCGCTCAGCCCAGCGACCAGCCAGGCGTTGGTCCGCCGACGCGGCTCCTCCGGGGACCGGCCCGGCATCGGCCGGGCTCCGGGGGTCGGGCGCAGGGCCCGGGTCGCGCCCGTGTCGGAGGGCAGCACGGGCTCGGCGTAAACCGGCCGGCCCGATGCCGCGCGCAGCAGGTCGGCCCGCATCTCGGCCGCGCTCTGGTAGCGGTTGAGCGGGTTCTTCGCCAGCGCCTTGAGCACGACCGCGTCCACCGGCGGCGACACGTCCCGGTTGAGCAGGCTCGGCGGCCGGGCGTCCTCCCGGACGTGCTGGTATGCCACGCTCACCGGACTGTCGCCCACGAACGGCGGCTGGCCGCAGAGCAACTCGTAGAGAACACAGCCCGTGGCGTAGACGTCACTACGCGCGTCCACCGACTCACCCCGCGCCTGCTCGGGCGAAAGGTACTGGGCCGTACCGATCACCGCCGACGTCTGGGTCATCGTCGAGCCGCTGGCCGCCAGCGCCCGGGCGATGCCGAAGTCCATCACCTTGATCTGGCCGGTCTGGGTGAGCATCACGTTGCCGGGCTTGATGTCGCGGTGGATGATGCTGTGCCGGTGGCTGAACTCGAGCGCCGCGCAGATCTCCGCGGTGATCTCCAGTGCCCGGCGGGGCATGAGCCGACCCTCGGCCTGCAGCACCTCCTTGAGCGTCCGGCCGGCCACGTACTCCATGACGATGTACGGCAGCGACTCGCCGCTCGACCCGCGCTCCTCGCCCGTGTCGTAGACCGCCACGATCGCGGGGTGGTTCAGTGACGCGGCGTTCTGCGCCTCGCGGCGGAAGCGGAGCTGGAACGTGTCGTCCCGCGCGAGGTCGGTGCGCAGCATCTTGATCGCCACGTCCCGACCCAGCCGAAGGTCACGACCGCGGTGCACCTCTGCCATGCCGCCGAAACCCAGCAGCTCGCCGACCTGGTACCTCCCCCCGAGGAGGCGGGCCTGTGTCATGGTGTGCCTTGCCCTCCGCTGTCCAATTCGGCGAGCTCGCGAGCCGAATCATGCATCCTTGCCACCCACGTTGGAGATGACCCCTGGTACGGTAGCCGCCGCCGGCGACTGGCTGAAGGGCGCGCCGCCGCCCTTCTGCTGGAAGAAGGCGATGGCCGCGCCCACGCACACGGCGACCACCACAACAGCCACGATGATGGCCACGAGTGTCCCGGCGCTCGGTCCGCTGGACTGCCGGACCACGGGACGAATCTCACCGGAGTGACCGGCGTAACCCCCACGGGCCAGCAGCGGGCGGGTCGGCCCCGCGCCCTGACCCGGGGGCGGGGACACCGGCGCGCCCGGCCGCTGGCCGCCGGCCCCGGCCGCGGCGAGGACCGGCTGCGGAGCGCTCGTGCCGAGTTGGGCCGCTACCCGGCGGGCCTCCTGGGCCAGCGCAGCCGCGTTCGGCCAGCGGTCCGCCGCCCGCTTGGCCATCGCGCGTTCCACGACCGCCCGCGCGCTCACCGGCACGTCCGGCGGTACGGGCGGGGGCTGGTCCATCACGTGACGCCGGGCGATCTCCAGGGGGTTGTCACCCTCGAACGGGCGATAGCCCGAGAGGCACTGGTACGCGACCACACCCAAGGCATAGATGTCCGACAGCGGCGTGGCCCGCTCACCGTTGGCCTGCTCCGGCGAGATGTACGACGCGGTGCCCAGCACCGACCCGTCGGCGGTGAGCTGCGCTGCCCCGGCCGACCGGGCGATGCCGAAGTCGGTGAGCACCAACGTCCCGTCGGGCCGCACGAGCAGATTGCCGGGCTTGACGTCCCGGTGCACGACCCCGGCCCGGTGCGCGGAGTGCAGCGCCTCCGCCGCCTGCGCGACCAGCGCCATCGTGCGGCCCGCGGTCAGCCGGCCGACCCGCGCGAGCGTGCGCGAGAGCGCCTCGCCGTGGATGTACTCCATGACCAGATAGGCACCGGTCGACGGGTCGCTGCCGTAGTCGTAGACGTCGACCACGCCCGGGTGGTTGATCGTGGCCATGGTGCGGGCCTCGCCCCGGAACCGCTCCGTGAAGCCGGGCTCGTCAAGTAGCGACGGCAGCAGCAGCTTCACGGCGATCGTGCGCCCGAGCACCTCATCGGTGCCCCTCCATACGTCGCCCATGCCGCCGCTCGCGATGCGTTCCTCCAGCCGGTACCGCTGGCCCAGCATCGTCCCAGGATTGATCATCCCGACCCCACCACGTCAGTCCCGACCACGGGTTCGCCCACCTGTACCGTCCATCCCACCCACGGCTTCGCCCGGCCCGTCAACTCAGGCCCTTGGCGGCGATCGCCGCTTCCATGACCTGGCCGGCGATCGCCGTCGCCTCAGCGCTACCCCCCGACCCCGCGTTCTGGATCAACACCGCCACTGCCACCACCGGTTGGCCGCTGTTGGTGCGCGCATACCCGATGAACCACCCATGGTCTGGCGCATCCCCATTCTGCGCTGTCCCGGTCTTGCCGCCTACCTCAAAGCCGTCGATCCGCGCGTTTGTGCCCGTACCGTTGCTGACCACGGCGTTCATCATCTGACGCAGCTGCCCCGAGTCCTCCGACGTGAGGGGTCGGCGCACGTCCTGGGGGTCGGCCCGCCAGATCGGTGCGAGATTGGCGTCTTGGATCGTGTCGATGAAGTAGGGCCGCATCTGCACCCCGTCGTTGGCGACGCTGGCCGCCACGAGCGCCGCCTGCAGCGGGGTCCAGCGCACCTCGCGCTGCCCGATACAGGACTGCGCGAGCGCCGGCGGGTCGATCGTGCCGTCCGGTCCCGTCATCTCCCCGGTGTGGCTGGACGTCACGTTCATCTGGTTGTCCTCGTCCCGGTCGAAGGTCGGCACTTCCTCGAACCCGTACGCCGCAGCGACCGACTTGAGCTCGTCGGCGCCCAACTGCTCCACGCCGTACCGCGCGAAGGCCGTGTTGCACGAGACCCGCAGCGCATCCAGGAGCGTGATCTCATTCGGGCAGTTCACCCCGGGCGCGTTGCGAATCGGCACCGTCGTTTGCGGCGCGGTGTAGCTCTCGCCGCCGGCGAGCACCGTGTCCGGGTCAAGGCCCTGCTGCAATGCCCCGGTGGCCACGACCACCTTGAACGTCGACCCGGGCGGGAACGTCTCCGACGTCGCCCGGTTGAGCAGGGGCCGGCCGGGATCGGCGATGAGCTGGTCGTAGGCGGTCTCGGCGGTGTCGAAGTCGTGCACCACCAGCCCGTTCGGGTCGAACGTCGGCGTGGAGACCATCGCCAGTACCGCGCCGGTGGCGGGGTCGAGCGCCACCACCGCGCCGATGTTGCTCTGGGTGTCGTTGTTGACCAGGGCGTTGTACGCCACCTCCTGCACCGACTGGCGCAGGGTCAGCAGCACGTTGCCGCCGTTGGACTTCTTGCCGGTGAACATCTCCAGCAGCCGGTCGGCGGTGAACACGTCAGCGGTGCCGTTGAGGATGTCGTTCTCGATGGCCTCGATCCCGGTGACCTGGCCGTACACCGGCCGGTATCCGGTTACGTGCGCATAGAGAGCGGCTTGTGGGTACGTACGCAGATACTTAAACGTGTCCATTGTCGGAGTGCTCAGCGCGATCGCCTGACCGTCGACGATGATGCTCCCGCGCTGGCGCTCGTAGTCCTGCTGCAGGATGCGCACGCCGTTGTGATCGGTGTCGTTGCGGTACTGGTCCGCCTTCACGACGGTGATCCAGTTGAGCTGGGCAAACAGAAGCCCGAAGAGGAGGACCATGACCATGCCGGCCCGGCGCAGCGGCGCATTCACTTGATCACCTCCGTCGGCACCTCGTGCAGTCTCGGCGGCGGGGGTGGGGGGATCGACCCCCCGATGGTCACGGTCGCCGGGCGCCGCGCCGCGTCGGAGATGCGCAACAGCAGGGCGAGGAGCAACCAGTTCGCGACGAGGGATGAACCGCCCGCGGACAGGAACGGCGTGGTCAGGCCGGTAAGCGGGATCAGCCCTGTGACACCGCCGATGATGACGAAGACCTGCAGCCCGAGGGTGAACGACAGACCACCGGCGAGCAGCTTGCCGAAGGAGTCCCGAACCATGATCCCGGTCCGCAGCCCGCGGTTCACGATCAACAGGTAGGCCGCGAGGAGGCCGGTGAGGCCGAACAGGCCGATCTCCTCACCCAGGCCGGCGAAGATGAAGTCGTTCTCGACCAGCGGAACCACGAAGCGCCCGAGCTGGGGCACGTAGGGCAGCCCGTTGCCGGGACCGGCGCCGAAGATCCCGCCCGTGCCGAGACCTAGCAGCGACTGCACCAGTTGCAGACCGTTGCCGTCGGCGTCCTCGAACGGGTGCAGCCACACGTCGACCCGGTCGGCGAAGTTGGCGAACGGCCCGCCGATCGTCTCGGCCATGACCCAGGCGAGGAAGGCGCCGCCGAAGAAGAGCAGCAGACCGATGATCAGCCAGCTCGACTGCTCCGTGGCGATGTACAGCATCGCCACGAACATGCCGAAGAACATCAGCGAGGTACCGAGGTCCCGCTCGAAGACCAGGACGACCAGGGACACGCCCCAGATCACCATTACCGGGCCGAGGTCGCGCGGGCGTGGGAAGTCGATGCCGAGGAAACGCCGGCTCGCCAGTGACAGCACCTCGCGCTTGGTGACGAGGTAGTAGGCGAAGAACGAGAGCAGGAGCAGTTTCGCCAGCTCACCGGGCTGGATCGAGAACCCACCGACCAGGATCCACAGCTTCGCACCGTTGACCTCGGAGAACCGGGAGGGCAGCACCGCCGGGATCATCAGCAGGATGGTGCCGAGCAGGAAGCCGAGGGTGTAGGCGTACCGGGACAGCAGGCGGTGATCGCGCACGAAGGCCAGCAGCAGCACCGCACCTACGGCGGCCGCCGCCGTCCACTGGATCTGGCGGATCGCGATGCCCTCGAAGATCGACAGGTTGTCCCGCAGCTCGGGTGGTGCGGAGCCCAGGTCGAGCCGGCGCAGGAACGCCACTCCCAGCCCGTTGATGAGCGCCACGATCGGCAGCAGCGCCGGGTCCGCGTACGGTGCGAGGAGCCGGACCGCGACGTGCACGCTGAAGAAGATGGCGAACAGCATCGCCACCGGCACCCAGAAGTCCGCGGTCACCTTCTCCAGCAGCCCGGTCTCGACCGCGGCGCTGTAGGCGAGCACGACCAGCATCGCGAGGATCAGCAGCCACAGTTCCGTGCCCCGACGCGTGCCGATCCGGCGGCCCGAGGCGGCCGGGCTCGGCACGGCGGCGATGGCTTGGGTGGTCACGGTGGCTGGTCCTCTGTGGTCATCGCGGTCGGTGGACCTTGCAGGGTCGGGGCTAGCTGCTGCCCGGCCGGCAGGGCGACGGGCTCGTGGTGACGAACCCGGAGGCGCGCGCGGACGGGCTGGGCGATGGCGAAGGGCTAGCGGTCGGGTCGGGTGTTCCGGTCGGCTGGCTCGCGGGATCGGCTGACGTGGCGGCCGACGGCGACGGACTGGCCGAGGGCGTCGGGTAGAGCGTGATGGTCACGCAGACCGGGACCACGTTGCCGGCGTCGGGGTCGAGCAGGTCGTTGAGGGCGGCCATCGCCTCGGCCTGGCTGTTCTTCGGGATCGTCGCCCGGATGGACTCCTGCGACGCGGGCGTGAGGCTGTCGATGCTCACGTTGGACCGGTAGACCACCTCGGAGAGCTCGAAGCCGCCGACCTTGGCCGGGATGCCCTGGAAGACCGCGATCCGGCCGTCGTCGGTCACGCCGACGTAGTACTTCGTCTGCGTGTAACGCCAGCCGCCCCACACGCCTCCGCCGAGCACGGCGGCGAGCACGAGCAGGATCAGCAGGGTCCGTACGGGATGGCGTCGCGGACGGGAGTCGGCGTCGTCGGCCACGCCCGGCGCGGGCTCGGCGTTGCGCGGCCGGGTGAGCGCCGACGCGCGGGCGGCCGGGGTCGAGATGTCGGCCGTGGTGATCATGCCACGGTCGTTGGCCGCGGCGCCGGCGACGACGGGCGCCGCCTCGACGATGTCGGCGTCGGTGAAATCCGCGATGACGACCGTGATGTTGTCGGGTCCGCCCGCCCGCAGCGCCAACTGCACGAGCCGGTCCGCGCACTGGTGCGGGTCGGAGTACTCCCGCATGGTGGCCGCGATCGTCTCGTCGGAGACCACGCCCGAGAGGCCGTCGCTGCAGAGCAGGTACCGGTCCCCGGCCATGACCTGGCGCAGGGAGTACTCGGCGTCGGTGTCCCGACCGTCCAGCGCCCGCATCAGCAGCGACTTCTGCGGATGCGTATCCGCCTCGACCGCCGTGATGCGCCCCTCGTCGACCAGCAACTGGACGTAGGTGTCGTCCCGGGTGATCTGGGCGAGCTCGCCGTCGCGCAGAAGGTAGGCGCGGGAGTCCCCGATGTGGACCATCCCGATCTTGTTGCCACCGAAGAGCATCCCGGTGAGGGTCGTCCCCATGCCCTCCATGGCTGGGTTCACCTCGACCGCCTCGCGGATCTGCTGGTTCGCCGTCTCGACGGCGGAGCGCAGCGAATCGAGCGGGGCGCTGCCCGGCACGTCCTCATCCAGTGGTGCCAGGGCCGCGATGACGATGTTGCTCGCGACGTCTCCGGCGGCCATGCCACCCATCCCGTCGGCGACCGCGAGCAGCCGCGGGCCCGCATACACGGAGTCCTGGTTCCCGTGCCGGATCAGGCCGCGGTCGCTGCGCGCCGCGTAACGCATGGTCAGTGTCATTGGCGGGCGGTGGGGGTGGCCGGCAGGCTCAGGGTCGGGCACGGCGCGAGCGGGACGGATAGATGGGCAAGCATTAGGGCCTCAGCTCGATGCAGGTGCGCCCGATCCGGATCGGGACGCCGAGGGGTACGGGGGTGGGAGCAGTGACCTTGGCACGGTCGAGGTACGTGCCGTTGGTTGAGCCAAGGTCCTCGACATACCACTGCCCGCCCCGGGGGACGAGGCGAGCGTGGCGTGCCGAGGCGTAGTCGTCGGTGATCACGAGGTTCGAGTCGTCCGCCCGGCCGATCGTGATCTGGGAGTCGCCAAGGCTGAGTCTGGTCCCGACCAGGTCGCCCTCCGTCACCACCAGGTAGGTGGCCGCCTTGCCCCGCTTGACCTTGGCCGGGCGGGCACTGCTCACCACCAGCCCTCGCGGCGCTGCCACGAGCCTGCTCGCCCGCACCCCGAGATCCCGGCGGATGACCCCGACCACCGTGAAGACGAAGATCCACAACAGCAGCAGGAACCCGAACCGGGCGGCCGTGATGACGATGCTCTCGGGCAAGCTAACCGTCCACTCGGAACGTCAGGGTGGTGGTCCCGATCTGGATCATGTCGCCCGGGTTGAGCGCGACCGCGGAGACGCGCTGCCCGTTGACCGAGGTCCCGTTGGTCGATCCGAGGTCGGTGAGCACGACCTGCCCCCCGTCGAAGTCGAGCCGGGCGTGGCGGCGGGAGATGCCGACATCCGGCAGTCGGAGATTTGCCTGGTCTCCGCGACCGATCACGGTCGACCCGACGGACAGAGGATAGGTGCGACCGTCGTTGGACACCAGACGCGCGTTTCGACCGGGTCCGCCGGCCGGCGGGCCGTAACCGCCATGTTGCGGACCGTAGGGCGCGTAGGCGGGCCCCGCGTCGTAGGCCGGGGGCGGTGGGGCGGGCTCGGCCCCACCCGTGTAGACCTCGGCCGTCACGCGGAACATCCCAGTGTCGAGCCCCTCGCCTCGCTCGATCTCGACGATCACGTCGCCGTAGACCGTCCAGCCCTGCTCGCCGATGAACTCCGCCTGCGACTGGGCCAACTCCTGGGCCAGTGCGGCCGCGTAGGGAGCCAGCCGGCTGTGGTCGTAGGGCGACAGGTCGATCACGTACCGGTTCGGCACGAGAGTGCGGCCGCCGGCCAGGATGGCCTTATGCGCCTCCGCCTCCCGTTGCATGGCGTTGAGGATCTCCACCGGGTGGACGACACCCTTGAAGACCTTGGCGAAGGCCCCCTCGACGAGACCTTCCAATCGCTTCTCGAAGCGTTGCAGAACGCTCACAGCAGACCCTTCCGTTCGCGACTGCGCCGGTCCCGCCGGTGGCTATCGGCGGTGGATGCGGTACGCGCGCTCACTCGTCCTCCGCTTGCACTAGAGGACATGATGCTATCCGCCCGGCGCACTCCCGTCCGCGCACCAATCGGCGCCGGCATGTTAGTCTTCGCGGGCCGCCTCGGCGAAGCTTGCGAGCCGAGCATGCAGGCGCTGACACGGAGCTTACGGGTCTGCTGCTAACCGGCTCGCTCCCCGTCCGACCGACGGTCTATCCTGGTCGGCGCGGCGGGTGCGGCCGAAGGCCCGAGCCCGCCAAGCGCGCCGCGGGGAAGTGGCGGAATGGCAGACGCGCACGGTTCAGGTCCGTGTGCCCGAACGGGCGTGAGGGTTCAACTCCCTCCTTCCCCACGAG
>JBQGBY010000039.1:0-82686 GCA_052038195.1 Micromonosporaceae bacterium
GGCCGTACGGCCCACCCATCTGGACTCGTCAAAGATCTGAGCGCGGTCCTCACACCGTGGCGTGCTTCGCGGCGCGACGAGGGTTCACCGCAGGGGTTTGGGCGGGCACGCGCGGCGCAGCGATCGCCGTCGAGCCGCGGACGATGAGCTCGGGGCGGAACATGTACTCGGAGTGCGGGGCGCCCTGGCCGTTAATCTCGTCGATGAGGGCACGAACCGCCGCGATGGCCATGGCCGAGACCGGTTGGCGGATCGTGGTCAGCGGCGGGTCGGTGAAGGCGATCAGCGGGGAGTCGTCGTACCCGACCACCGAGATGTCCTCCGGCACGCGTAGACCGCGCGAGCGCGCCTCGCGGATGGCGCCGAGCGCCATGAGGTCGGAGCCGCAGACGAGCGCGGTGACACCGCGGTCGATCAACCGGCCGGTGGCCGCGGCCCCACCTTCCACGCCGAACAGGGACAGGGCCACCAACGAATCGACATCCGCTGGCGGCACGTCGAGGAGTCTCGCGATCGCGGCGCGGAAGCCGGCGAGCTTGCGCTGGACGGGGACGAACCGCTCCGGGCCGGAGATGAACCCGATGCGACGGTGGCCGAGGGCGGCGAGGTGCGAGACCCCCAACTCGCCGGCGGCCCGGTCGTCGCAGGAGATGAAAGGCGCTGAGACGTTCTTGGCAAACCCGTTGATCATCACGATCGGCAGGCCGCTGGCCAGCAGCTTGCGGTAACGGTCGGGGTCGGCGGTGGTATCGGCATGCAGCCCGGAGACGAAGACGATCCCGCTGACCTGCCGGTCCAGCAACATCTCGACATACTCGTCTTCGGTCACGCCGCCGGGAGTCTGCGTGCACAGCACGGGGGTGTACCCCTGCTGTGCGAGCACCGACTCGATGACCTGCGCGAACGCCGGGAAGATGGGGTTGTCCAGCTCAGGCACGACAAGCCCGACCAGGCCGGCGCTGCGGCGGCGCAGGCGAGCCGGGCGTTCGTAGCCGAGGACGTCGAGCGCGGTGAGGACGGCCTGCCGGGTCTCGGCCGAGACACCGGGCTTGTCGTTGAGCACCCGGGACACCGTCGCCTCACTGACCGCAGCCTGCGCCGCGATGTCCGACAGCCGTGCTCGCATGGCGTGGACTGTAGTCCATCAGCAAACTCTTGCAAAGTGCCTGTAAGGCCTTCCAATTCTTGCAACCTCTTGCTAGCGTGACCCCTCGTCATGTGAACCTGAGATTTCCTTGCTGCAACGACCGTCCTCCAGGCGTCACGCATGCCCCCGACGTGGCTCTTGGACAAACCCCCAAAACGCTCCTCACCGTACGGCCTCAGGCCTGAAACGGGTTTCGTGGCCTTTCCATCGACAGGAGTCACAATGCATCTCGCGAGGCTGGCGCAGCGAGCCAGCAAGCACAGTCGCACCGTGGGTGTGGTGGCAGCCGCGCTGGCCCTCACCCTCTCCGCTGCCGCGTGCGGCAGCGAAGACCCGCCTCCGGCCGATCCGACCGACATGACGGCCGAGCTGACCTGGTGGGACACCTCGGACCCCGCGAACGAGGGCCCGGCGTTCCAGGAGCTGATCGACCGGTTCAACGAGACCTATCCAAACATCACCATTAACTATCAGTCGGTGCCGTTCGGCGAGGCCCAGAACAAGTTCAAGACCGCCGCCGCCGCGAACTCCGGCGCGCCCGACATTCTGCGGGCCGAGGTCGCCTGGGTGCCCGAGTTCGCCTCGCTGGGCTACCTCTCCGCGCTGGACGACTCGGAGCTGCTCGCCGACGAGTCCGACTACTTCTCCACGCCGCTGTCGTCGAACAAGTTCAACGGCCAGACGTTCGGCGTCCCGCAGGTGACCGACTCACTCGCGCTGCTCTACAACAAGAAGATCTTCGACGACGCCGGCATCGCCGGCCCGCCGGAGACCTGGGCCGAGCTGAAGACCGCGGCCGCGGCCATCAAGGCGGCCACCGGCGTGGACGGCCTGTTCATCAACGCCGGCGGCTACTTCCTGCTGCCCTTCATCTACGGCGAGGGCGGCGACCTGGTTGACGCCGACGACAAGAAGATCCTCGTGAACTCCCCCGAGAACGTCGCCGGCATCCAGATCGCCCAGGACCTGGTCAACAGCGGCGCCGCGGTGAAGCCGCCGGCCAACGACTCGTACGGCACGATGATGACCCTGTTCAAGGAGCAGAAGGTCGCCATGATCATCAATGGCCCGTGGGAGGTCAACAACATCCGCAACGCGCCGACCTTCGGTGGCGTGGAGAACCTCGGCATCGCGGCCGTGCCCGCGGGCAGCGTCAAGGCAGGCGCGCCGGTCGGCGGTCACAACTACGTCGTGTGGTCCGGTGTGCCGCAGGAGAAGACCGCCGCGGCGATCGCGTTCGTGAAGTTCATGAACTCGGCGGAGTCGCAGGCCTTCCTCGCCGACGAGTTGGGGCTGCTGCCGACCCGCAAGTCGGCCTACGACGACCCGCTGGTCGCGAACAACGAGATCGTCTCGGCGTTCAAGCCGGTGGTGGATGCGGCGGCGGCTCGGCCGTGGATCCCCGAGGGCGGGCAGTTCTTCGGCCCGCTGGACACGATGGCGACCGAGACTCTGGTCCAGGGCCGGGACGCCCAGGAGGCTCTCGACGACGTGGCCGACAAGTACAAGGCTGAGGTCGTGCCGAGCTACACCCTCTGATGTCAGGGAGGGGCACCTTCCTGTACATCAGATGTCAGGAAGGTGCCCTTCCTTACACCCAGCACCCGGCACACAGCCGAGCCCAGCACACAGCCGAGCCCACAGCCCAGCACCCAGCACCCCAGCACACAGCCGAGCCCACAGCCGAAGCCCACAGCCGAAGCCCACAGCCGAGCCGCGAACGGAGCGAGGACCATGCAGCGCCACTGGGACAGGTACTGGTTCGCCTGGGCGATGGTGGCGCCCGTGGTGATCGTCCTCGCTGTGCTGGTGTTCTACCCGCTCGTCCAAGGCGTGGCCCTCTCGTTCACCGACACGACCGAGGCGAACCAGGCGGCGGAGATCTGCGTCCGGTCCATCACCGGCACCGAGGTATGCGAGCCCAACCCGGACGCGGCCCACAACGTCGGTCTGAACAACTACACCCGGGTGCTCTCCGGCGAGGTCGGCGAGTTCTGGCACCAATTCATGATCACCGTAATCTGGACGGTCACCTGCGTGGTCTTCCACTACGGCCTCGGGCTCGGCCTGGCCGTGCTGCTGAACCGGCCGATGCGGCTCCGCGGGTTCTACCGGGTGCTGCTGATCCTGCCGTGGGCGGTCCCGTCGTTCGTCAGCGCCTTCGCGTGGCGCTACATGTTCAACCAGAACTTCGGTCTGGTCAACGGACTGCTCACCAGCGTGGGCATTGACCCGGTGCCATGGTTCGACAACACCTGGACGTCGCTGTCCACCGCGATCGTGGCCAACATCTGGCTGGGCGTGCCGTTCATGATGGTCGCGCTGCTCGGTGGCATGCAGACGATCCCCGCCGAACTGCACGAGGCGGCCACCATCGACGGCGCGAGCCCGTGGCAACGCTTCGTCAACGTCACCATGCCCGGGCTGCGGTCCGTGAGCATGACCGTGATCCTGCTCGGCACGATCTGGACGTTCAACATGTTCCCCGTCATCTATCTGGTGACCGGCGGCCAACCGGCCGGACAGACGGAGATCCTTGTCACCGGCGCCTACCGGGCCGCGTTCGAGGGGATCCGCAACTACTCACTCGCCGCCACCTACGGCGTGCTGATCCTGTCGATCCTGCTGGTCTTCTCGTTCTTCTACCGCCGGGCGTTGCGCAAGACAGGCGAGGTGTGGTGATGACTTCCATCAGCAGCGAAACCCTCCCGGTCGTAGCCGAGGTCGAGGCCCTACGGCGGGCAAAGCCCGTGCGGCAGCGACCGCGCACCGGTGTACGCCGGTCGCTGCCGGCGTCGCTGGCGCTGCACGCGACGCTGGTGGTCGCCAGCCTGGTCGCGGTCGGCCCCATCGTCTGGGTGCTGGTGTCGTCGTTCAAGCCGGCCCACTGGGTCAACAGCAGCGACCTGAGCCTGGTGCGGGAACCGACACTGGAGAACTACGCCTACGTCCTGGGCGAGACGAGCTTCCCGCGGTGGGCGCTCAACTCCGTCATCGTGGCGGCGTTTACCATGGTGATCGGTGTCTTCATGGCCGCCACCACGGGCTACGCGCTGTCGCGCTTCCGGTTTCCGGGCCGCCGCCACCTGATGCTCATCTTCTTGGTCACGCAGATGTTCCCGGTCGCGATCCTCATCGTGCCGATCTACATCGTCATGGCCCGGCTCGGTCTCATCAACACATTGGCATCGCTCGTCATCGCCTACCTGACGATCGCGGTGCCCTTCTGCGCCTGGATGCTGCGGGGCTACTTCGACACCATCGACACCGCCCTCGACGAGGCGGCGCAGCTCGACGGCTGCGGCTACTTCGCCACGTTCTGGCGGGTGATCCTGCCGCTGGCCCGACCAGGGCTGGCGGTCACCGGCTTCTTCACCTTCCTCACCGCGTGGGGTGAGGTGGCGTACGCCTCGGCCTTCATCCAGACGGACAGCAACTTCACCCTGGCCTACGGCCTGCAGCAGTTCGTGCCCCGCTTCAACCCGCAGTGGCACTACCTGACCGCCTCCGCCGTGCTCATCACGATCCCCGCGGCGCTGGTCTACTACTTCGCCCAGCGCCACCTCATCTCCGGTCTCACGGCAGGCAGCACCAAGGGATGACCAACCTGTTGCAGGAGCCGAGCCACGACGGGTCGGCTCAGTACATCACGCATCCCTCGCCCGCACTCGGCGACGAGGTCGCGCTGTTCCTCCGCGCGCCCGACGCCGCGCAGGTGCGACGGGTGTACGTGCGGACGACGCCCGATGCGGAGCCGCGGTTCACCGAGGCGAGGATCGACCGCGGTACCGGCGGCGAGACGTGGTGGCGGGTCGACGTGCGGGCCCACAACCCGGTCACGCGGTACCGGTTCCTGCTCGACACCGGGCATGGTTCGCGGTGGTTGACCGCCCGCGGGCTGGCCGACCACGACGTTCCCGACGCGACCGACTTCCGGCTCGTCGCCGACGATCCGCCGCCGGCGTGGACGGCCGACGCCGTGGTGTACCAGATCTTCCCCGACCGGTTCGCCCGCTCGCCGCGCTCGGCCACCCGAGCGCTGCCGGACTGGGCCATCGGCTGTGACTGGGACACCCCCGTCGTCGGCCGAGGCCCGCAGACGCCCTACCAGATCTACGGCGGCGACCTCGACGGGATCGTGTCCAAACTGGACCATATCGAGCGGCTCGGCGCGACGGCCGTGTACCTGACCCCTGTCTTCCCGGCCCGCTCGAACCACCGCTACGACGCCGCGGCGTTCGACCGCGTCGACCCGCTGCTCGGCGGCGACGAGGCGCTGGTCCGGCTGGCCGATGCCGTGCACGCGCGCGGGATGCGGCTGATCGGTGACCTCACGACCAACCACTGCGGCGACGCCCATCCATGGTTCCTGGCCGCGAGCGCCGATTCCGGCAGCACCGAACGGGAGATGTTCTACTTCGACGGTGATGACTACGTGTCGTGGAACGGCGTGCGGTCGTTGCCGAAGCTGAACTGGGGCAGCGCGCAGACCCGCCGGCGGATGCGCGAGGTCGCCCAGCACTGGCTGCGGTCACCGTACAATGTGGACGGCTGGCGGGTTGACGTGGCCAACATGACCGGGCGGCTCGGTGCCGACGACCACGCCCACGAGGTGGCCCGCTTGCTGCGGGAGGCCGTACGGTCCGTGGCGGGCGACCGGCTGCTGGTCGCCGAGCACGGCCACGACGCCACCGGCGACCTGGACCGGCGCGGCTGGGACGGCACGATGAACTACGCCGGGTTCACGCGGCCGGTGTGGAGCTGGCTGCGCTCGCCCGACCTCGCGTTGCCGGACTTCATCGGCGTGCCGGGCGGGGTGCCGCAGCGCGGTGGTGCGGAAGCGGTCGCCACCATGCGGGCCTTCGCCTCGCTGCAGTCGTGGCGGAGCCTCACCCACTCCTGGACGATGCTCGGTTCGCACGACACGGCCCGGATCGCGACCGTAATCGATGACCAGGCCCGTCTCGAGGTCGCCTTCGGGTTGCTGGCCACCATGCCCGGCGTTCCGATGGTCTTCGCCGGCGACGAGGTCGGGCTGCTTGGCGTCAACGGTGAGGATTCCCGCCGCCCCATGCCCTGGGACGGCGGCGGCAACGCCACGACGTTCGCCACGCTGCGATCCCTGATCGGGCTGCGCCGACGGCTGGCGGCACTGCGTCACGGCGGCCTGCGCTGGGTCCACGCCAGCGACGACGCCATCGCCTACCTCCGGGAGACGAGCACGCAGCGACTGCTGGTCCTGGCGCGCCGGGCCCAGGGCAAGCCGCTCACCCTCGAGGTCACCGCTGGGCCCGATGGCCCGCTGGCGAACGTCGCCGACGTGGCTAACGTCTACGGTGGAGCAACGGCGCTCCTCGGCCCGGACGGTCGCCTGGTCCTGCCCGGCGACGGCCCCACGTTCCAGATCTGGCAACTCTGAGGAGCACCATGTCACCCCGCCCCTCGTGGTCGCGCCACGCGGTCATCTACCAGATCTACGTCCGTAGCTTCGCCGACAGCGACGGGGACGGCGTCGGCGACCTGCGCGGGATCACCAGCCGGCTCGACCACATCGCCGACCTGGGGGTCGACGCGATCTGGCTCACCCCGTTCTACCGCTCCCCCATGGCCGATGGTGGCTACGACGTGGCCGACTACCGCGACGTCGATCCGCTGTTCGGCAACCTGGCCGACTTCGATGCCCTACTCGGCGCGGCGCACGACCGGGGTCTGCGCGTGATCATCGATGTGGTGCCCAACCATGTCTCCTCAGAGCATCCGTGGTTCCGGGCCGCCGTAGCCGCCGGGCCCGGCTCGCCCGAGCGGGAACGGTTCCACTTCCGGCGGAGCCGGACAATCGACGACTTCCGGCGGAGCCGGACAATCGACGACAGCCGGCGGAGCCGGACAATCGACGACAGCCGGCGGAGCCGGACAATCGACGACAGCGGACCGAGTGAGGGCGACGCGCCGCCCAACGACTGGCAGTCCGTCTTCTTCGGCCCCGCCTGGACCAGGCTGGACGACGGCGACTGGTACCTGCATCTGTTCGCGCCCGAGCAGCCCGACTTGAACTGGGACCACCCGGAGGTGCGGGCCGAGTTCGACGACGTGCTGCGGTTCTGGCTCGACCGCGGTGTCGACGGGATTCGCATCGACGTCGCTCACGGTTTGGCCAAGGCGCCGGGGCTCCCCGACGCCGGCCGGGCCGGCGCCGTCTTCGACGGGGCGCCAACGCCGTTCTTCGACCAGGAGGGCGTGCACGAGATCTACCGGCGCTGGCGGTCCATTATGGACGGCTACAGCCCCGAGCGCGTCGCCGTAGCCGAGGCCTGGGTGCCACCCGACCGCGTCGCCCGGTACGTCCGCGCCGACGAGCTCCACCAGGCGTTCAACTTCGAGTTCCTGGGTACGGCCTGGGCGGGCCCGGCCTACCGCAGTGTCATCGACGGTTCGCTCGCCACGACCGGCTCGGTCGGCGCCCCGGCCACCTGGGTGCTGTCCAACCACGACGTTGTCCGGCATCCGTCCCGTCTGGCCGTCCGTCGAGGCGGGATGGCGGGTGGGGCCTGGGCCGGCGACGAGATGCTGACCGCCGACCCCGCGCTGGGGCTACGCCGGGCCCGGGCCGCCACCCTGCTCATGCTCGCCCTCCCCGGCTCGGTGTACCTCTACCAGGGTGAGGAGCTCGGCCTGCCCGAGGTCTTCGACCTGCCACCGCACGCGCGCCAGGACCCGGTCTTCAGCCGCACCGACGGTGTCGTGCTGGGGCGCGACGGGTGCCGCGTTCCCCTGCCGTGGTCGGGCGCCGCACCGCCGTACGGCTTCGGCCCCGACGGCAGCCAGCCCTGGCTGCCCCAGCCGGCGCAGTGGGCCTCGCTCGCCGCGGCGGCCCAGCGCGACGATCCACAGTCGACACTGCAGCTGTACCGGGAGGCACTGCGGATCCGGCGTACCGGCAAGGAACTCGGCGATGGCGAGCTGCGCTGGCTGTCCGAACCCGACGACGACGTCCTCGTCTTCGTCCGGCCCGGGCCTCCCGACGAGCCGTCGGTGATCTGCGCCGTGAACCTGGGCGACGGACCCGTGGCGACGCCCGCCGGCACCCTCCTGCTGGCCAGCGGGCCGCTACCCGACGGCCAACTGCCACCCGACACCGCCGGTTGGTGGAGGCAGCCGCGAGCGCCCGGAGCGAGCGGCTGAAACGCCGGTGCGGGGCGGATCCCCGCTCCGTATCGTGACGGCGTGTCCAGAGTCGCGGTGCGGCCCTTCGAGGCCGCCGACATCCCGGCCGCCGGCGCGCTGCTGGCGCAGCGTCATCGCCGGCACCGCTTGGCGCAGCCGCTGTTGTCGCCCCGCTACGAGGCGGTCGACGCCGCAGTGGTCGAGGTCAGCGCGGCCTTCGCGGCCGACGGCGCCTCGGGGGCGGTCGCGCTGCGCGGTGGCGAACTGATCGCGTATCTCCTGGGCGCGCCCAAGTCGGCAGCCTGGGGCCCGAACATCTGGGTCGAGTCGGCGGGCCACGCGGCGACGGAGGCCGAGACGGTCCGCGACCTCTACGGGCTCGCGGCCACGCGCTGGGCCGAGGAGGACCGCACGGCGCACTACGCCCTCGTACCGGCGACCGATCCGGATCTGGTCCGGGCGTGGTTCCGGCTGGGCTTCGGCCAGCAGCACGCGCACGCGATCCGGAAGCCGGAGCGGCTCGACGTCAGCTCGGATGCGACGGTGCGGCGGGCGGAACGCCGGGACGTTCCCGTCCTCGCGCAGCTCGAGCTCGAGCTGGCCCGGCATCAGGCGGAGGCGCCCACCTTCTCCTCCTATGAGCCGGGTAGCTACGACGAGAGCGTGGCCGAGTGGGCGGCTGACATCGACAGTCCCGAGTACATGCCGTTCGTGGCGGAGTACCACGGTGCCGTCGTCGGCTCGGCGGTCGGCACCACGCTGGAGAAGTCACAGGCGCACACGGGCCCGGCCCGTCCCGACAACGCCGGCTTCCTCGGTTTCGCGGCCGTCCTGCCGCAGGCGCGCGGTCTCGGGGCGGGGCGGGCACTCGGCGCCGCCGTCATAACCTGGGCCGGCGAGGCCGGGTTCGACAGCGTGGTCGTGGACTGGCGGGTCACCAACCTGCTCTCGTCGCGGACGTGGCCCACGCTCGGCTTCACCGAGACGTTCCTCCGCCTGCACCGCCACCTCGGCTACTAGCCACCGGCCCAGGTGTCGATCTAGGGGTTCGCATGGTGTTTGGAGATCAACTCACGATGCGAACCCCTAGATCGGCGGTAGGAGGTATTACAGGGTGTCGTAGCAGGGCTCTTCGAGGGTGAAGCCCTCAGCGGTCGGACCGACCTCGAGCTCCCGGATCGTGGCGACGCCGGTCGGCTCGCTCGCGTCGGGCTTGCTGATCTGGGTGACCTTCACCTGGCCCTCCGCACCCGCGGCGTAGTTGCCGGCACCGGCGGGCAGCATGCCCTCGTAGTCGACCGAGGTGAGGGACTTCGCCGCCGCAAGCAGGCCCGCGCGGGTCAGGTCCCGGTTCTCGGCCGCCTTCTCGAGCGCCGCCTTCATCGGGTACGACCACACCCAGCCGGCGGTGTAGCCGTCATTGAGCGTCTCGGGCGTGCCGAGCGCCTCCCGCATCGCCTCGTGACCGGGCGTGTCGGAGCCCCACGGACCCCACGGTCCCGACTGCAGATACAGCGCCGTCAGCGCCGGCGCGGCCGGGCTGCCCAGCAGGGCCGGGTTCCAGGTCGGGCTGGTGCCGATGAACAGCGGCGCGTAGCCGGCCGGGACACCCTGAGCGGCCACCTGGCCCACGAGCACCGCCGCCTCGGTCGGTCCGGTCGTGATGATGACCAGGTCCGGCCGCTCCGTGAGGATCTGCTGGATCGCGCCCGCCTGGGCCTCCTGACCCTGCCCGGTGGGCACGTCGGTGAAGGTGAGGTCGAGCTGCTCGGCGGCGTACTTCACGCCCCCGGCGGCGTCGTCACCGTAGTCGCCGGGGTAGTGCACCGCCATCACGGCGTCGATGTTCTGCCGCTGGGTCATCGCGAAGTCGACGGCGTTCATCGACTCGACGCAGTAGTTGGCACCGGACTCGAGGATGACGTCCTCGAAGGCGTACGCCGAGGTCCAGGCGGCGGGGACCGAGACGATGTTGCTGCTCTTGAGGTCCGGCAGGATGGCCGCCGTGGTGGGTGAGCCGAGGGTCTGGGCCAGGGCCAGGATGTTGGGCTTGATCTCCTGGTAGACCTGGCTGGTCACCTCGGGGTTGTACTGGTTGTCCCGCACGTATGTGGTGACGTCGATCTCATAACCGCCGATGCCACCGGCCTCGTTGACACGCTGCCAGAAGGCCGCCTGAGCCTCGGTGATCGGGACGGCCAGCGGCCGGAAGGGCCCGACGGTTAGGTCCGAGAGCGTGCCGAGGTAGATACAGCCCTTGGTCTCGTCGATCGCGTCGGGACAGGGCTCTGACGTCACCCCGACATCGGTCTGCATGCCGGTCTCCTGGGTGTCACCACCATCGGAGCCGCGGCAGCCGGCGAGGGCACCGGTGAACAGGAGTGTCGCGGCGGACGCGGCCGCGAGCCGTGCGAATGGTCGCATGCGTTTCCCTTTCTCACTAGTTGTAGGAGAACGGCCACGCTCTCCAGTAGTTGCGTAGGCGCAGCCAGATGCCGAACAGCCCCCGCGGTTCGAAGATCAGGAAGACGATCACCAACGCTCCATAGAGGACACGTTCGAGCTGGTAGACGTTGGGCGTGATGGCCGAGTTGTCGGACAGGACCGGGACGAAGTCGGGCAGCATCCGGGTCACGGTGGGCAGGAAGGTGAAGAAGAAGGCGCCGAGGATCGCGCCGGAGATTGTCCCCACGCCGCCGATCAGCAGCATGGCGATGAACACGATGGAGACCTCGAGGTTGAAGGCGCTGTTCGGCACGAAGAAGCCGGGCACGACGTAGAGCAGCGCACCACAGCAGCCCGCGTAGAACGACGAGACCGCGAACGCGACCATCTTGTAGCGGAACAGGTTCACGCCCATCACGCCGGCCGCGATGTCGCGGTCGCGGATCGCCGTGAAGGCACGGCCGACCCGCGACCGGACAAGGTTGCGGGCCGCGAACGCCGACACCACGAGCACGGCGAGCATGAGCCAGTAGAGCTTCTGGTCCCGGGTGAGGAAGTCGTCGGAGACACCCAGCTGGTAACCGAACAGCGTCGGCTGCGGCATGGCCCGGCCGAGGTCGCGACCGCCGGTCACGTCGCGCCACTCGTTGAAGATGTGCCCGCCGACGAAGACCAGGCCCAGTGTCACGATGGCGAGGTACAGCCCGCGCAGCCGGGCGGCGAGCGGCGCGACGATAATGCCGGTGAGCGCCGCCACCAGGCCGGCCGCGGGCAACCAGACCAGCACCTCGGTCACGCCGAAGCCGATCTGCCGTCCCTCCGGGTCGCCGCCGATCACCGCCGCGGTGTAGGCACCGACGCCGAGGAAGAACGCGTGCCCCAGCGACACCTGGCCGGCGTACCCGGTCACCAGGCCCAGCCCGATCACGCCGACCGCGGTGATCAACGCCTTGGCGAGGTTCTGTAGATCGGCGTCGGTGACCAGGAACGGCATCGCCACGCCGAGGGTCAGCAGCAGCCCCACCGTCACCTTCTTGGTGCCGGTGTTGAGCAGGGCCATCTCCGACTCGTACGACGTGTGCAGCAGGGGCCGCCCCCACAGCCGGGCGCCCCGGCCGGCCGTCGTCTGGCCGCGATGCGGCAGCAGCGTGGTCATACCCGCTCCACCTCCCGGGTGCCGAACAGGCCGTACGGGCGGACGAGCAGCACGAGCATCATCAGGACGTACGGCGATATCACCGAGACGTTGCGGCCCAACCACTCGGGGAAGTACTGCTGGTAGTGGGCGACCGTCTCCTGCACGACCCCGACCACGAGGCCGCTGATCACCGCGCCCGGCAGGGAGTCCAGGCCGCCGAGGATGATGACCGGCAGCGCGACCAGGGCGACGAGCCACATCGTCGCCTCGACGCTCGTCCCGCCGGTGGCGGCGAAGGTGCCGCCCACCGTGGCCAGTGCGCCGGCGATCGCCCAGGACAGCGCGAAGACCGCGCCGACCGAGACGCCCTGTGCCATCGCCGCCTCCTGGTCGAACGCGGCTGCCCGCATGGCCAGGCCCATCCGGGTGTACCGGAAGAACGCGAACAGCGCCGTCACCAGGACGGTGGTCGTCACGACCATCGCGATATGCCGCTGCTGCACGGCCGCGCCGAGTACGTCTACTGTGGACAGACCCCACGGGTCGCTGACCTGGCGCAGCTTGATGCCGATGAACGCGTTCGCGACGACCCGGATGACGATGTCGATGCCGATCGTGATGATGGCGACGGTGAACGCGGGCCGGCCCAGCATCGGCCGTACGGCCGCCCGCTCGGCGCCCAGGGCCAGCAGGGCTATGCCCAGCGCCGCCACCGGAACGGCCACGAAGAAACCCAGCGGCCCGACCAGATAGCTCACCGCCACGGCGCCGGCGAGCATGAACGCCGGTTGGGCGAAGCTGATGACCCGGGTGGCCTTATAGATGATGACGAATCCCAGCGCCAGCAGCGCGTAGACGCTGCCCGTGCCCAGGCCCCGGCTGACGATCTCCAGCGCCTCCGTCACGGTGCCCGCCTCTTCGTTCGCAACTGCGGGGCTCGCTGGCGCTCGCTCCTCGTGCTCACCGGTGACCGCCCGCGTACATCTCCTCCACCATCTCGGCGAAGAGCTTGGCGATCGCGGAGCGCTTCACCTTCTGGGTCGCGGTCAGCTCGCCGTCCTCGTGGTCGAGCTCCTTGGGCAGCAGGCGGAACTTCTTGATCTGCTCCACCGTGGCGAAGCGCTCGTTCACCGAGGTGACGATGCCCTGCACGAGCGCGACCACCTCGTCCTTCTCGGACAGGTCCCGGTAGGTCGTGTAGGCGATGCCCTTGCGCTGCGCCCAGTCGCCGACGGTCTCCAGCTCGATGCCGATGAGGGCGACCACGTACGGCCGGCGGTCCCCGATGACGATCGCCTCCTTGATGTACGGCGATGCCTTCAGCGCGTTCTCGATCTCGCTCGGCGCGATGTTCTTGCCGCCGGCCGTGATGATGATGTCCTTGGCCCGGTCGGTGATGCGCACGTGCGTGCCGCCGACCCACTCGCCGATGTCGCCGGTGTGCAGCCAGCCGTCCTCGGTCAGGACCCGTGCGGTCGCCTCGGGGTCGCGGAAGTACCCCTGGAAGTTGCCCGGGTGCCGGGTGAGGATCTCACCGTTATCCTCGTCAATGCGGATCTCGACCCCCGCGTGCGCCTCGCCGACCGTGCCGAGGCGGACCCGCCCGCGCCGGTTGGCGGTGGCGATCGCCGAGTTCTCGGTCATTCCGTAGACCTCGTGCATCGGCACACCGATGCCCATGAAGAACCGCAGGACCTCCGGCGCGATCGGGGCGGCGCCCGAGGCCGCGTAGCGGACCCGCCGCATGCCGATCCGCTCCCGCAGCGCACGGTAGAAGAAGAGCCAGCCGAGGGCATAGAGGAGACGGGTGGTGGCGGTGTGGCGCCCGCCGGTGCGCACCAGCGTGTCGCCGATGCGGGCGGCGACGGCCAGCCACAGCTTCGTGTTGACGCGCTTGAACCACGAGGCGTTGCGCAGCCCGATGGTCACCGAGGCGAGGATGCGCTCCCAGATCCGTGGGACTCCGAACAGGATGGTCGGCTGGATCTCGCGCAGGTTCGGCTGCACGGTGGCGATCGACTCGGCGAAGTTGACCTGCACTCCGGCGCCGGCGTTGAACCAGACCGTGAAGACCCGCTCGGCCACGTGGCACAGCGGCAGGTATGACAGCGTCAGGTCGCGCGGGCTGGGTGGCGGTGAGGTGAACCCGCCGCCGTCCACCAGGGCCATGATGGCATACTCCACATTGGACACCGAGAGCATGGCGCCCTTGGGCGGACCGGTGGTGCCAGAGGTGTAGACCAGGGTCGCGATGTCGTCGGGCGTCGCGGTCGCCATCCGCTCCGGCACCGCCCCCGGGTGCTCGGCTCGATGCCGGGCTCCGAGGTCGAGCAGCTGCTCCCAGGAGAGCAGCTTCGGATGCTCGTAGCGGTTCCGGATGCCCCGCGGGTCGATGTACACGACCCGCTCCAGATCCGGGCACTGGTCCAGCACGGCGAGCGCCTTGTCCACCTGCTCCTGGTCCTCGGCCACGAGGACCTTCGCGCCCGAGTGGCTCAACAGGTACCCGACCTCGACCGCCGGGTTGGTGGGGTAGAGGCCGACGGTCACCGCCCGGACCGCGATGGTGGCCACGTCGGTGTAGAGCCACTCCCGCCGGTTCTCCGAATGGATGGCCACCCGGTCGCCGGGCTGCACGCCGAGTGCGATCAGCGCATGACCGACGGTCTGCACAGTGTCCCAATAGGACTCCCAGGTCACCTCCCGCCAGATGCCGAGCTCCTTCTCGCGCATCGCGACCCGACGCGGCATGGTGCGGGCCCGCTCGCGCACGCGGGTCGCGAGGGTCCGCACATCCGACGTACGGTCGGCGGCGACGGACGGATTGGCGGCGACCGAGGTACTCATGCCGGTGCTCGCTTCGCTGCGCGCGGGCATGAGCCACGGGCACGCTCAGCTACGTTTGCTCGCGATTGCGGGGCTCGCTGGCGCTCGCTCCTCACGCTCGCGGCTGCCTGTTGGTTCGCTCGCTGACGCTCGCTCATGCCCGTGACACCTCCCCCAGGTAGGCGCGCAGTACCTCAGGATCGGTCTGGATCTGCGCGGGCACACCGGTGGCGATGGCCCGGCCGAAGTCGACCACCAGCACGCGGTCGGCGAGGTCCATCACCAGACCCATGTCGTGCTCCACGAGGATGATCGGGATCCTCAGCTCGTCCCGGATATCGAGGATGAAGCGGGCCATGTCCTCGGTCTCCTCGAGGTTCATCCCGGCCACCGGCTCGTCGAGCAGCAGCAGCTTCGGGCGCATGGCCAGCGCCCGACCCAGTTCGACCCGCTTCTGCACGCCGTACGGGAGCAGGCCCACGGGCAGCCGGCGCCACTGCTCGAGCTCGAGGAACTCGACGATCCGCTCGGCCTCCTCCCGAGCAGCGCGCTCCTGCCGCCGCGCCCGGCCGAACCAGGCGATGGCGGCGAAGGTGCCATAGGTCAGGTGGGTGTGCAGGCCGAGCATGAGGTTGTCGAGCACGGTCAGGTTGGCGAAGAGCTCGACGTTCTGAAACGTACGCGCCATCCCGGCCGCGGCTACCTGGTGCGGCCGGCGGCCCAGGATGTCCTGCCCGTCGAAGACGACGCGCCCACGCTGCGGTCGGTAGACCCCGGAGAGCACGTTGAAGATGGATGTCTTGCCGGCGCCGTTGGGACCGATGATGGCGAAGAGCTCGTCGCGGCCGACGGTGAAGCTGACTCCGTCGATCGCTAGCACGCCGGCGAAGGCGAGATGCACGTCGTCGAACACGAGGACCGCCTTCGCCGCCCCTATGGTCGGTGCCTCATCGACCCGGGTCACGAGAGCCACCGCTTGCGCCGTTTGTAGTGCTTGACCTCGCGGAAGCTGCGGACCGAACCCTCGGGATGCAGGCCCAGATAGAACTCCCTCACATCGTCGTCGGCCAGCAGCTCGCTCGCCGCGGCGTCCAGGACGACCTTGCCAGTCTCCAGCACGTACCCGTACGAGGCGATCGACAGCGCCATCGTCGCGTTCTGCTCGACCAGCAGGACACCGGTGCCCTGGCGGTTGATCTCGACAATCAGGTCACGGATCTGTTCCACCAGCCGGGGCGCCAGTCCGAGGCTCGGCTCGTCCAGCAAGAGGAATCGGGGCGAGGCCATCAGCGCTCGCCCCATCGCGAGCATCTGCTGTTCGCCGCCCGAGAGGTATCCGGCGGTCTCCCGGCGCCGACGTGCCAGCACCGGGAAGAGGGTGTACGCTCGGTCGATCCTCGCGGCGCGACCGCGTGGGTATAAGTGCGCCCCGATGCGCAGATTCTCCTCGACCGAGAGTTCGGTGAAGATCCGACGCCCCTCCAGCACCTGGCTGACGCCGCGCCGCACGATGGACGCCGGTCTCAGTTGGTGGATCGGTTTGCCGTCAAGCAGGATAGAGCCCTTGGTGATCCGTCCATCGTGGACGTCCAAGAGCCCGCACACGGCGCGCAGCAACGTGGTCTTGCCGGCACCGTTGGCACCGAGCAAAGCCACGATCTGTCCGGGCTGAACCTTGAGGCTGATGCCCCGTAGCACCAGCATGACGTCGTCGTAGACGACCTCAAGGTTCTGCACCTGCAACATTGCTCGGCTCCCTAAGTTACCGAGCATTAAACATGTGGAAACGCTCAAGCAAAAGACCCCGGCACCAGGCGGATAGATAACGACATGATCACCGGGCCGGCGTACAAGTGTCCGGACACGCGACGACGACACCCAACGACCATCGACAGAGGTCCCTGGATGTCGTCGGCGCTGGCGACGGCCTCCCGCCGGCCCTCACCGCATGGCGTTTCCCTGACTCCCGCTGGTGCCCCGGTTCCAGGACAGGCGCGTCAGCAGGTCCCGGGCCTGATCGGCGTAGGGCGCGGAGACATTCACCGCGTACTCCGATGCGCGCAACTGGCTGCGCGAGCTGAAGTCCCGCTGCCCGCGCGTCGTGGCCTGGGCGACCGCGCCGAAGATCGCGCCCCACACGGCGCCGATGAGTACGGCGGCTAGCACTACGGCGACCCATCCGCCTACGAACAGGCCCAGCAACAGACCGATGAGCAGACCGAACCAGGCACCAGCGCCGGCGCCGGACAGGGCCGCGCGACCCGTCGTCAGGCGTCCGAGCACCTGCTCCTCCAAACGGAGCCCAGTGCCAACGATCGATGTATTCTGCACCGGGAACCCCTGGTCCGACAGGTGGTCGACCGCGCGCTGAGCGTCGGCGTAGTCGGCGTACGACGCGACCGTGACCGACGGCTGCTCGGCGGTCGGCTGTGGCCATGGTCGGGTGTTCATAGCCTGTGAGCCCGGCGGGGCCTGCGCTACGGATGGCATCGTCTGCATACCGGATGCCATCTGTGGCATCGACGATCTGGTTGTGGCCATGGTCTACCCCTCCTTCTTGCGCCGTATGACCGGGGACGCCGCCACCGCAGTGGCGGCGCCCCCGGCACCGGTGCATCCTGGTGTAACCGCGCTGGCTCAGGTCGCCATGCGACGGCCCGCGCTCGCGCCCTTGTGCGCGCGTGGAGATTGGGCGCGGCTTGTCTGGGTCCGGTTCGCCTGCGCCCGGGGTTGCGCCCGCTTGGTCTGCGCCCGGCTCGTCTGGCGTGGCTGCGAGTAGGCGCTCTGCGAGTAACGGCTCTGACCCTGGCCGCCACCCGCGACAAGCGTCTTGAACGACGTGCCGGGACGGAACGCCGGGACAGTTGTCTTCTTCACTCTGATCGGCTCGCCGGTACGGGGGTTGCGGCCCGTACGCGCGGCGCGATCCCGCTTCTCGAAGACGCCGAACCCCGTGATGTTCACCTTCTCCCCCGAAGACACCGCGTGCTCGATCTCATTCACCACGGCGTCAACGGCCTTGCTGGAGGTCTTCTGGTCGCCCAGGTGTCCGGCCAGCCTCTCGATGAGCTCACCCTTGTTCACTGCAGTCCCCCATTCGCGAGGCTTGCGGAGCGAGTCACGCAAGCAACTCTGGGTCGTCGCCTTGGTACGGCGCGCCCGGGACCTTCGATGACCAGCACCGCCGGCCCGCGTTTGGCCCGTACGTCAGGCCCCGATCAAGAGGCGACGCTACCGCAGGTCCGCGGGCATCGTGGCAACTCCGCGCCATCGGTGGCAAACGGCCCTGGCCGGTCGTAGCGTTGGCGGAACAGCGGGATTCGGGCCAGCCGACGCGCGAGCCTGCTGAGCCCACATTGCCTGCTGAGTTCGCGCGGGTGGCTAAGTGGGGGCGAGCCACTCACCCGAGGAGGCGACGATGCCGCAGCGGTCATGGAACGCCAAGCGTGAGAGCCAGTACGAGCACATCAAGTCCAGTGCCATCCAACGCGGTGAGTCCGAGGATCGGGCGCAGGAGATCGCCGCCCGCACCGTGAACAAGGAGCGGGCCCGCTCCGGCGAGTCCCGCGCCTCGTCGCGCCTGTCGCGCACCGACCTGCCATCGGGCCGGCGCGGCGGGCTCGGCTCACACAGCGGAAGCGGCGGTCGCACGCGAGAGCAGCTGTACCAGGAGGCGCAGCGCCGTAACATCAAGGGCCGCTCCAGCATGAGCAAGGGCCAGCTCGAGCGGGCCGTCGGCGGCTGACTTCGCCGCGGCGAGCTACCGGCGGTCGACCACGATCCATTGTGGGCACTGCCGGACCATCCGACCCGCTCGGGCGGGTATGTACCGAGCCGTCGCCAGCCGGTAGTGCCTCGGGGTCGGTGTCTATCGCCGCCGCCTCCTGGGCGAAGTCGCTGACGCGCGCGAGGCTGACCCCATACCGGCTGGAAGGCCAGAAGGGCAGCCGTCCCAAGGGCGGTCGAGCGAGGAAGGCGACGTCGACGGCCGCCGCCAGCCAGCCCGCGCCCACCGCCGACCGGCTGCTCGGCTTCCTGGCCAGCCCACCGGTGCTCGACGTCCTCGACGAGGACGAGCTGCGGGGCTGGTCGGTGGAGATCGTGCGGCTGGCCCGCCGCAACGGATACCTGGCGAGCACGGCGGACGCTATCACAGTCTTCGAGACATCGATTTTTCTCGCCAGCCTGCGCGGCCGCGCCCGTCCCACGCCTTACGACTTCCAGGACGCCGCGATCACGTGCATCGAGAAGGATATCGTGCCCGGCCGCCGGGACGTGCGCCGCGGTGGCCGGGCTGCTGCGCGCACATCCGGCCACTGTGGACGGTGTGGCCGCCCTACTCGGCTGCGCTGACGGCTGGACCGAACCGAGTGACGTGGACAGTGGCGGCGTCCGTACGCTGCTGGCCACTCACCCGGCAACGACATCCGCGGTCGTCGCCGCGCTCTCCGGGTAACCAAGGTCATCCGACGGAAACTGAAGTCGCACTTCAGGTCTCGTCGGATGACCTTGATTGTGGCGAACGGGTCGGGGGTTAGCATGGCCACGACGATGACACCGCCGGCAACGCTGAGAGGGAGCCATGTCGAAGAATCTGGCCGTGCCGCTGGCTCCCAGCGTCTTCCGGATCCCGACCGCCGGCCGGGCACTGATCAACACGTTCGCCTTCGTCGACGACGAAGGGGTGACGCTCGTCGACTGCGGTGTCGCCAAGGCACCGCCGCGGATCGTCGCGGGTCTGGCGGCCATGGGCAAGGATCCGGCCGACGTCACCCGGATCGTGCTCACGCACGTACACCCCGACCACGCCGGAGGTGCCGCCGAGACGCAGCGTCGCACTGGCGCATCGGTGCTGGTGCACGAGCGGGACGTGCACTTCGCGGAGACGGCCACGACGCCGGTCCCGGTACGGCCCACACTCACCGGCCGGATCTTCCGCCGGCTCACCGCGTCCGTCACGTGGGAGCCCGTCGAGGTGACGGCGCCGCTGGCCGACGGCGACACCCTCCCCGTCGCCGGGGGCCTGCGGGTCCTGCACACCCCGGGCCACACACCCGGTCACGTGTCGCTGCTGCACGAGCCGACCGGCCTGCTGATCACCGGCGATGCCATCTGGAACCTCGGCGGACTGCGACGGGCGCCGGCGCTGGGCTGCTGGGACGTCCGGATGACCGAGCGTACGGCCCATGTCCTCGGAGATCTCGACTACGAGATCGTGGCGTTCACGCACGGCGAGGAGATCCGCCAACGGGCCCGCGAACAGGTACGCCGACTGCTCGCGCGGCTGGAGTCGCCCGCGGGGCCCGACGCCTGACCTACGCCGATCCCGTGTACTGGCGCACGAACGCGGCCGCCGCCGCGTCCTGCGTCGCCATCAGCGGCGGCGCGGGGTCGGGCGGACCTCGAATCCGGCGAGGCGTTCGACCTCCTCCTCGCGGAGATCGACGGATTGAACTACGGCCGCACGCGGCCCGCGGCGGGTCCACTCCACCAGCCGGCCGACCGCGTCCGGGGCCCCCTCGAAGACGGCCTCGACGGTGCCGTCCGGCAGGTTGCGGACCCATCCGTTGACGCCGTACGCGGTCGCCACCGACTGGCACGTGTCCCGGAACGCGACGCCCTGCACGACCCCGGAAACGACCACCCGTCTACGGATCACGACCCCACGGTACGACAACCGTCCCGGCTCCTAGTCGAGGATCCAGCGCCGTACGGCGTCCGAGGCGGGCAACTGGTCGACGACCACGACAGCCGCGGTCAGCACGACGGCGGCGACGCTCCACCTCACCAACCGGCTCGCATCCTGCCGCGACGCGATGACGATGCCGACCATCGAGAGCACGGCCGACGGGACGGCGAGCCAGGGACCGAGCAGCACGAAGAACATGGTGAAGGCGTGCACCACCCGGATGACGACGTTGAGCAGTCCGCTGCCGAGCTCCTTGGGATCGTGGAGCCGGGCCGCGAACTCCTCGGCGCCGATCGCGGCCCGCGCCCCTGCGTAGAGCACGTAGGCAGCCGCACACGATGCCGCGAACACGTACTGCACGGCGTTCGCGCACTTTGTCACCAGGCTCCAGGGCACAGTTCTCCGCCTCCGTCGCTCGGTGCGCGGTGCTCGCGCCGGAGGCCGATGCTACGCCGGAACGGGGTGACGGGGCGGACCCGCGTGTCGATATGCTGCGCTCGCCGATCACGGCGGGGAGGCTGAGATGACTGCAGTGGATCCGAAGCCGAAGCGGTCGATGGCGCCGTGGGCCCCGAAGTGGCAACCGAAGGCACTCGACGCGGCCCTGACCGCCGCCGGTGGTCGTCTCGGGCAGCCGCAGAGTCAGCACTGGAGGGTCCTCAGTGCACAGTGGGCCATCTTCGTCTTCGCGCCGATCATGGCCATCGGCATCTTCGGGTTGTGCTGCGCGGCGCCCGCCGTGTTCTTCTCCGACGCGCGCAGCGCCACTGCCTACTTCGCACTGGGCGGCGTGGCCGTGCTCGCACTCGGTTTCGGGGTCGCCACGCTCACCAGCCCCCGGCGGGCGGTCGGGGTCGTCGTGTTCGAGCACGGCCTCGTCCACGTCGATGGCGAGCGGACCCAGGTCATCGGTTGGTCCGAGGTGACCAACGTGTGGCGGCGGGTCACGGAGTACTACGACACGTCGATGCAGAAGTCGAAGACCCGGCGCACGAAGTACCACGTCATCCTCGAGTCCATCTCGTCCAGCCCGGTCCACGTGAACGACGAGTTCACCGAGATCGAAGCGCTGACCGACCACATCGTCACGGAGGTCACGCGACGGCAGCTGCCCGAGGCCGTACGGCTGGTCCAGCAGGGCCAGACGCTGCGGTTCGGGCCGTTCGGCGTCGGCCCGCACGGCATCGACAACGGTCGCGAGACACTGCCGTGGAGCCAGATCAGGGAACTCCAGGTCATCCAGGGCGAGATCCGGATCAGGAAGGACGGCAAGTGGCTGTCCTGGTCCCGCGCGGACGTGGGCGACATCCCGAACTTCTTCGTCTTCTTCGCCGTCGCCCAGTCCCTGGCGGCACGGGAGTAGACCGCTAGGTCTGGCCGGCGCGGGAGTAACCGCTAGGTCTGGCGGGCGCGGACCATCGCGAGGGTGGCGAACGGCGAGTAGCGCGGCGCCCATCGCGCAACCCCGGCGGCGGCGAGCAGGCCCACGGCGCCGGCGGCGACGATGGCCCCGCCCAGGCTCATGGCCGCGACGGCGGCGACGAGCAGCGGGCCGGATCCGTTGCCCGTATCGTGCATCAGCCGCCATTGCGACAGGAAGCGGACCGTCGCATCGCGGGGAGCCACGTCCGCCCCGAGGGTCATCACGATGCCGGAGCCCAGTCCGTTACCGAAGCCCATGGCGAGCGTCAGTACGGTCAGGCCGACCGCGCTGCTGGTGACCGGGACGAGCATCATCGCACCTCCGAGCAGAATCATGCTCGGCAGCGCGACCGCCAGCCGGCCGTAGCGGTCCATCACCCGCCCGGCCGGGTAGAACAGGGTCATGTCGACGGCCGCGCCGATGCCGAAGATGAGGCTCGTCGTCTGCGCGTCGAGTCCGATGTGGTTGGCCCACAGGGGAACCACCGTCGGCTGAGCCGCCCGGACTGCACCGACCGCGAAGACACCGATGCCGAGGGTGAGCAACATGCGGCCGTGGTCGCGCCAGACGCTGGCCACTGAGGCGGTCTCCCGCGGGCGCTGCGTGAACGCCGCCGCGTGGGGCGGCTCCCGGACCGCCAGCACGAGCGTGACGGTCGCCACCGTGGCGGCGACCGCGACCAGGTAGGCCGCCCGCAGGTTGGTGGCGTGGATGGCCGCGGCCCCCACGAGCGGCCCGATGAACAGTCCGATCCGGTGCACTCCGCCGAGGGTCGACATGGCCGCGGCCCGGATGTCGGCGGGCACCACGATGGTCACGAAGGACTGCCGGGCCAGGTAGAAGGTGGCGCTGCAGGCGCCCGTGACCACCGTCGCGGCCGCGAGCATGAGCACATGAGGGGCGAAGAACGACCCGAGCATCGCGACCCCGCTGACGCCGGCCGCGACGACCATCGCCCAGCGGTCACCGACACGGTTGACCAGAGTCGCCGCGGGTACGTTGCCGACCAGCCGACCCAGTCCCAGCAACGCAACGACGAGTCCGGCCACCGACGGCGTTGCGCCGAGTTGCAGCGCGGTCAACGCGAGGATCGGCGCCACCGCCCCGTTGCCGATCTCATAGACCACCGTCGGCACAAAGACCGACGGGGCGAGCAACCGGAGCGTGATCCTGTCTCCTCCGTCGCTGCCCACGCAAGCATCCTCAACCCGGCAGCGCCAGCCACCGAGCGAAAGACGCCAACATCACAGGTCGCGGCGGCTAGCCGAGCCCGGCGAGCTTGGCGAGCACGAGCGGGTCAGACCTCGGCGCGGCGACGGGCGCGGCCGGACAGATGCAGCGCGAGGCCGCAGGCCACCAGGATGAGGATGACCGGCCCCCACGACCGTACGGACGGGAGCGCGACGTACCCGATCCACCCGAGGCTGACCCCCAGGGCGCCGGCGGCCCGTGGGAGCGCGAAGAGGGCGGCGTACGCGCACGCCGCCATCGGCGGCAGGGCCAGGGTCATCACCAGGATCAGGGTGGGGCCCGGTGCGAGCCAACCCCCGACCGTCCAGCCGTTGTCGTAGGTGGACACGACGAAGGCGCCGGCGAAGGCGACCGGGGCGGCGACCAACACTCCACTGTGGACTAGACCACCAGCCAGGAGACCGGCGAGGGCGAGCGCCCCCACCCCGCACCACACGTAGCTGGGGACGGGACCGCCGGCGAAGCCGAGATAGCCGGCCCGCGCGAGCAGGGCGAAGGCGAGCAGCCCCACCGAAGTGCCCAGCGCCCAGGCGCCGACCGTCGAGGGGCGCGGCGGACGGCGGCGGGACAGCCAGGTCAGGCCGGCCGCGGCGACGCAGCTCGCCAGCAGGACCTGGGCGAGGCGGCCGAACCGGGGCGCGGCGTCGAGCAGGCCGGCGCTGTCGAACGGCCCCATCCAGCCGGCCGGCAGGCCGAGCAGCGCCGTGGCCCACAGCCACTCCGCCCGACCTCGCCGGAGCACTGCGACCAGGGCGACTGCGGCGACAGCGAGCGTGACGACCAGGCCGACGCGGGCCAGCGTCGGCTGGTAGTAGTACCCGAAGCCGCCGCGCTGGGGTGGCCACACGCGGGTCACGATGCTGCCGACAACGGCGACCGCGGCCGCGCCGGCGGGCACGGCGAGGCGCTCGTCCGTCGTGGGGGTGCTCGCCCCGACCGCCGGGGCGGTGCCCAGCAACGCGAGCAGCCCGAAGGCGGTCAACGCCATCACCACCCACAGCGGCGGACGGTCCACTGTGGTCAGATGCTCCCCGAGCGGCAGTACGAGCGTCACGGCGACCGCGACCCCGATCAGCACCCGTACGGCGGCGGGCCGCAGTACCGCCCACGCGAGCGCCGCCACGATCCAGGCGGCGTACGCGATCGGGCCCAGGGTACGGAAAGCGCCGAAAAGCGGCGACCCGCCCATGAAGGCGCCGGTCGACACGGGTTCGATGCGCCACCAGGCGAAGGCGGAGATCCCGGCCGCGAGCGCGAGCGCCACCGGAGCGGCACGGAACAGGCCGGCATCGAGGCCGGCGATCCGCGTGAAGCCGAGCCGGCCGCGCAGGCCGGCCGCGATGACGTCGACCTGGTCGGCCAGCGTCGGCAGGCCGCCCGGGGTCGTCGCATCGAGCATCGTCGCCACGATCTCGTCGCCCCGCTGGGCCCGGTAGGGCGCCGGATAGGCGAGCAACAGCAATCGGCACCGGCGCTCCGCGCGCGAGGGCGGCCGAGGGGCCGGCGCGAGCTCGGGCGGGTGGACGGGACGCATGGTCCTCAGCATGGCCGGATCATGCCTGCGACAGGCCCGGCCGGGTCTGCCCGCCGCGCGGAGCCGCGGTCCGGCGGCGCAGCCGGGACACGGCGGCGTCGGCGTTGCTGGTCAGCCGCAGCGCCTCGGCCTCCAGCAGCGTCGCGCCGTCGTCACTGAGTCGGTAGTAACGGCGCAGCCGGCCATCGACGATCTCCTCCCGATCGGCGACGACCAGGCCCTGCTCGACGAGGCGGTCCAACGCGCCGTAGAGGGTGCCGGGGCGCAGGGTGACCCGGCCGCCGGACAGCTCCGCCACCTCTTGGATCACGCCGTAGCCGTGCCGCGGTTGCTCCGCGAGGGCAGTAAGGATCAGGAAGGTCGGCTCCTGCAGCGGTGTCGCGGGCAGGCCGGGGCTCGACGCAGTCACGGAGTCGACAATACGACGACCGGTATATGCCGGCAAGCGTAACACTGCTACTGTCAGCCGGCATATACCGGTCGACGATATGTAGGAGCGGCCATGATGGAGCGGCGGGATGTGACCGCCCTGGCGGCGGCGACGGCGGTGGGGGTGGCGGCCGCTCCCCTGTGGCGGCTCGGCGTTGGGTGGCCGCTGGCCGCGCTCGCCGTCGCCGGTGCCGCCGTCACCGCCCGGTCGGGTCGGTCCACTGTGGACGGGGGCAGGCGGGTCGACCGGGCCTGGCGGGGCGCGGCGGGGGTGGCGGCGCTGCTGCTCGCCGCGGTACCGGCCATCCGGGCGGCGGGGTGGCTCGCCGCACTCTGCCTGCTGGTGGCGGTGTTGCTGGGCTCCTACGCGCTTGCGGGCGGGCGCTCGTGGGGCGGCATCCTCGCCGGCGCCCTCGCCTTCCTCCCCGCCGCCGTCCGCGGGCTCGGCTGGTCCGCTGGTGCCGCCGCGACCCAGGGAAGCCGGCGGTCCGGCCGGGTCGTCGTCGGTGTGCTCACCGGCGCGGTCCTGCTCGCCGTATTCGGCTCTCTTTTCAACGCCGCCGACCCGGCCTTCGGTGACCTGCTGCGCGGCTGGGTCAACGGAATCGACTATGCCGAGGTGGCCCGGGCGGGGCTGGGCGGGCTGTTCGCGGTGACGGCGGCGCTCGCCGCCATGCACCTGGCCCGTAACCCCTCGGCCGGGCCCGACGCCCTGGGGGTCAACCCCCGGCTGGGGCCGCTCGAGTGGGCTATTCCACTGGCGATGCTCGATGTTCTCTTCGGCATCTTCGTCTGGCTGCAACTCCGCGTCCTGTTCGGCGGGGACCGGTACGTGCTCGGACCGGGTGGGCCGGACTACGCGGTGCACGCCCGCGGCGGCTTCGGCCAGCTCGCGACCGTGACCGTCCTGACGCTCGGCGTCGTCGCGACGCTGGTCCTGGTGGCACGGCGCGAAAACGCCGTGGAGCGGGGCCTGGTCCGGCTGCTGGGCGGGCTGCTCTGCGCCCTCACGCTGGTCATCGTGGCGTCGGCGCTCAAGCGCCTGGCCCTCTACGCCGGCGCGTACGGCTTCACGGTGCCGCGGCTGCTCGCGTTCGCGGGCGAGGTGTGGCTGGGTCTGGTCTTCGGGCTGCTGCTGGCGGCCGGCGTACGGCTGCGGGCAGCCTGGATGCCGCGCGCAGCCCTGGCGGCCGGGGTGCTCGTCCTGTTCACGCTGGTCGCCGTGAACCCGGAGGCGCTGATGGCCCGCACATTGCTCGCCCGCTACGGCGGACCGTACCCCGTGGACGTTCGCTACCTCGAAGGCCTGTCGACCGACGCCGCCGCCGAGATCGCCACGGTTCCCAGGATCGCCCGCTGCGTCCTGCTCGATCGGCAGGTCCAGGCCCAGGCGGACGACGAGCCCTGGTACGCGTTCAACCTCTCGCGCCATCGGGCCCGCGCCTGGCTCGCGGACTACCCCGTGATCGAGCCGTCGAGCCCGTTGTATCCGTACTGCCCCAGGTAGCAGCCGGGCAGCCACCCGGGACATCCGGCCCTGCCGGACGGCCACAGGCTGTGCGAACGCTTAGGGGGCCCCGGGAGGGAGGACCATATGTCGGCCTCGAAACCGCCGTCGGTAGCGGCGCGGCGGGCGGGCTACGTGGTTGCCGCCGTTGTGAACGCCCTCTTGGTGTTCGCGGTCAACGTGTGGCCGGGCTGGGACGTGGTGCCGTTTCTCACGGAGGACTTCGGGCGGGTCCTGCCGCTGGCCAACGCGACGTTGCTCGTCTCGATGGCCGTCAACGTCCTCTTCGCCGTCCGCGACCCGGCGTGGTTGAAGGCCCTGGGCACGCTCGCGGCGGACGGGGTCGGCATCGCCGCGACCGCGAAGATGTGGCAGGTGTTTCCGCTCGACCTCAGCTCCGGCTGGGCAACGGTCGCCCGCGTCCTCCTGGTCCTCGCAATCGTCGGTTACTCCATCGACATCATCGTGCAGCTCGTAGCACTGGCCAAGGCACCAGCGGTACGGGCCAGATAGCCTGCCGATCCCACTCCGCCGGCGCCGCCGGATCTGGAGATCCGGCCGAAGTCAGCCGAGGGTCACGGCCGCGACGTCGGCCGCGGTCAGGTTCACGTTGACGGCGGCGACGTTCTCCTCGAGGTGGGCCGGGCTGCCGGTGCCGGGGATCGGCAGCATGACCGGCGAGCGGCCGAGCAGCCACGCGAGCGCGACCTGGTATGGCGTCGCACCATACCGGCCAGCCAGCTCGGCCACGACACGGTTGCCGACGTCCCGGATCGGCGCCCAGGGCAGGAAGGCGACGCCCGACGCCTCGCACAGATCCACAATGGACTCCGACGTACGGTCGTCGACGTTGTACCGGTTCTGCACCGAGACCACCGCAGTGATGGTCATCGCCTGGGCGATCTCGTCCCTGGTGACATTGGACAGTCCGATGTGGCGGACTTTGCCCGCTTCCTGCAGGCGTACCAGCGCACCAACCGACTCCGCGAACGGGACCTTCGGGTCCGGCCGATGCAGCTGGAACACGGGGATCGTCTCCAGCCTGAGCCGGCGCAGGCTCCCCTCGCACTCGGCCGTCAGGTACTCCGGCCGCCCGTTGGGTGTCCACCGGTTGGGGCCGGGCCGTTCCAACCCCGCTTTGGTCGCGATCACCAGGTCAGTCGGGTAGGGATGCAGTGCCTCGGCGATCAGCTCCTCGCTCACCGACGGCCCGTACGAGTTCGCCGTGTCGATGAAGTTCACACCCAGCTCGATGGCTCGCCGGAGGACCGCCAGGGCCGCGTCGTGGTCCTTGGGCGGTCCCCAGATCCCGTCGCCGGTGATGCGCATCGCGCCGAAGCCGAACCGGTTGACGGTCAGGTCGCCCAGAGCGATCGTTCCCGCTGTCGCCGCATTGCTTGCTGAGTCCGCTCCGCGAGCGTGGCTGGAGTTCGCCTCGGGTGGCTGGGCGGGGGAGGAGGGCATGGAGTTCGCCTCGGGTGGCTGGGCGGGGGAGGAGGGCATGGAAGTCGCCATGATTGTGAGCCTACCGAGGCGCGTGTCCGGCGGAGTACGAACCGTCAAGGGTTCCGTCACGCATCGAACGATGCCATGATGGCAGGCAGTCGGAGGGGGTCGCCATGACACAGGTCGTGCATCATCCACGGGTCGCCTGGGACGGGGCGCTCGTGCTGACCCTTGCCGCCAAGGCGGACGAGAGTACCTACGCCTGGTGCAGCAACTGGGTCGAGGCCGTGCTCGGACCATCGATCGCCAGGGCGCTTGCATCCACCCGGCGGCGGCTCGCCGATCCGACCCTCCCCCCGAGCGAGCAGCAGGTCCAGGAAGGACTGTGGCGGGTACGGCTGGAAGATGCCCTGCGCGGGCGGCCGGGTATCGCCGGCGAACTCCTCACGCAGACCACCGAGACCCGGTCCAGGCTCGCGCACCGCTGACCCTCACCGTCGATCGACCGGCCGGGGCGCGAATCCTGCGGAACAATCCGTACATGCGGCGATGGCTGTGGGACAACGGGCTGGCGATCGCGACGTTCGGTGCTTTCCTGGTGTTCGTCGTGCTGCAGAGCGTCTTCGGCTGGCAGGCGCGCAACGACGAGCTTCTGGATGCCAGCCGTGGCGCGGACTCGTACTGGCAGTATCTGGGCAGCGGCCACTTCGCCGAGGCCGTCTTCGAGAACTGGGAGTCGGAGTTCCTGCAGATGGGCGCCTACGTCCTGCTGACGGCGTATCTCGTGCAGCGCGGGTCGCCAGAGTCGAAGCGCCCCGATGCAAGGGACCGGGCCAAAGACGACCCGTCCCGGGCGGGTCCCCACTCACCGTCACCGTTGCGCGCAGGGCGCCTGGTCGGGGGGCTGTACCGAAACAGCCTGTCGTTGGTCTTCTTCGGGTTCTTCTTCCTGTCCTTCCTCGGCCACCTGCTCGGGGGCACCGCCGAGTTCAACGAGCAGCAGGCGCTGCAGAACGGGGCGGCGCCGATCGGTGCCCTCGAGTTCGTCCGCATGTCCCAGTTCTGGTTCCAGTCCATGCAGAACTGGCAGAGCGAGTTCCTCGCGGTCGGCAGTCTCATCGTGCTGAGCATCGTGCTGCGCCAGCACGGGTCCCCGGAGTCCAAGCCCGTCACGGCACCACATCGGCAGACCGGCACATAGGCGCCAGCGGGCTCAGCGACCTCTCAACCTGGCTCGATACGCTGGCGCGGTGACGCCACGACGGGATCCGGTCCAGCGCATCGCCAACCGTATATTCCTGACGATCTCGGGCCGGTCGCTGCGCGCGTACTCGATCGTGCGTCACGTCGGCCGCCGATCGGGCCGGGAGTACCGCAACCCCGTCTCGGCCTACCCGCTGGGCGACGGTTTCGTGATAGCGATCCTGTACGGCCTCGAGTCGCAGTGGGTCCACAACGCCTTCGCCATGGGACGCCTCGTTCTACGCACCAAGGGCCGGGACCATCTGCTGGTCCGCCCGGAGCTCATCCCCCCGGAGCGGGCGCTGCCCGCCTACCCCCGGTGGCAGCGCGGCCAGTTGAGAGCGCGAAAGATCGAACATTTCCTATGGGCTCACCGCGCGGTCGACGCCTGAGGCCGGTTGCCAAGCCCGGGCATCACGGGGCGCGGCGGGGCAGCGGGCCGGCTCCCGTACGGCTTCTCCCTGGACGACGACCGGCCGACCGTGAGTGAAGGTTCAGCCCACTGGTGCGGCGGTCCTGATCAGCCGGCGGGCGCGCTGGGCTTCTGCTCGCCGGCCTCGATGGCGACGGGGAGCCGGTTGTCGGCCGGCGGAAGCGGGCACGTCGCGTACGGCGTGTAGGCGCAGGGCAGGTTGACCGCCCGGTTGAAGTCCAGCCATACGGAGCCGTCCGCGGCCGGCGCTTCGATAGCCAACGACCGGCTGGCGGCGTAGGTAGTGACCCCCGACGTCAGGTCGGTGAACAGCACGGAGAGGCTGCCCGGCGCGTTCCCGTCGAACGCCCAGAGGCGCAACGCCCGGCCGTCGAGCTCGAACTCGATCCGCCCCGGGGCCTGGTAGACGTGCTGCAGTCCCTCGACGGCGGCACCGACCGTGGTGGGCACCGGCGTATCGAAGGGCACGTATCGGCCGCGCACCACCCAGCGCGGATCCGGTGGGTAGGTCGGCGTCCCGCCGTAGCCGGTGCGGATCGGGTGGTCGGGGTGTCGCGGCCGGACGATGTCGTGCCCGCTGCGCCTGGCGACCTCGATTCTGACCTCGCCCCATTCGACGGTCACGCTGTCCCGCTCCGGGATCGCGCCGAACCGGTACTCTCCGCAGACCGGCGTGCCATCGACGACGATCTCCTCGTCGTCGGCCAGCACGACGCGCACGCCGTCGTCACCGGTCGACCACTCGCCCGGCGCGTCCGCCAACCGCCGCGGCGTGCCGGTCAGGAAGTTCAGGCTCGTGATCGCGAGGAATCCGTACGGCCCAGCCCGCTTCTCCTCGTGGCGGCGGTGCCACTCGCGCCACTGCCGCTCGAACTCGGTGGCGCTGACCGTCTCCGTGCTCATGTCCGGAATCTATCGCTGTGCCGGTCCAGCCGCAGTCGGGCGGCCCTGCCACGACCTCCCGACGTGATCTGCGCCACCAGGACCGCTGGGCGTCGAGGGCTTACGAAGGACCCACGCCGTCGGGTTCGGATGGCCATCTACCTGCGGCCACCGCGTACGTCCGGGAGACCGCATCCTCCGCCAGCGCGCGGTCACCCACCGCGACCGGGACGACCCGCCGCGTCCGCCCGGTGCTCCGTCGAACGGGGAGAAATCACGCCCCATCTCGTGCCCCGGCTGTCGGCCGATCTACGCCGGGCGGCCATCCCGGCGTTACCTCGGGTAGCCTGACCCGGTCACCGCCGTTTCTCCTAGGCGCCGACGCACCGGCCCGGTGGAGTGCCGTCGTCGGTCCGCAAGCCTCGCCGAGGTGCCCATGACCAACGCGGCGCGTACCGCATCGCGAACCCTGCTCCGCGGCCGTCGCCTGCCCGGCGCCGGCAGCCTCCGATCGGCCCGGGGGGTGCTCGGCGCGGGTGCCATGGTCGGTGCGGCCACGATGGCGGTCAATGCGCTGGCCTACGTCGTGCCGGTGCTCGCCGCCCGCTTGCTGACCGCCGCTGAGCTGGGTGCGCTCGCGGCCCTGCTCGCGGTGGGCGCGGTGGTGGCCGTGGTGGGGGTGGGTCTGCAGACGGCGCTGGCCGTGCGGTGGGCGCGGCAGGACGCGGTCGAGGGCGCCGGACGGATCTCGCTGGTGACGGCCGCGATCGCGACGGGTGCACTTCTCGTCGCCGTGCCCGTGCTGTCGGCGACCCTGGATCTGCCCGCCATCCAGCCCGTCCTGCTGGCCATCCTCACCTTCCCGGTGATCATCGCCGGCCGGTGGTTGGGCGAACTGCAGGGTCGGCGCCGCTACAACCGGCTCGCCGTCGGCCTGGTGCTGCTCGGCGTCGCCCGGTACGGCGGCATGCTGGTGGCGCTCGCGGCCGGAACAGGCATCACCGCCTCGCTCGCGGTGGGGGCTGTCGCGGCCTATGCGTCCGTGGTAGCCATCGCCGCCCTCTCCGGTCACCTCGCCCTCTGGCGCGGCAGTGTCTTGACGACCGAGCGCCGCCCGCGTGGTGCTCGCGTCGGCGAGCGCGAGGTGCTGCGGGCGAGCACCGCGGGCATCGCCATGCTCGCCATCTCGTACGCCGACCTCGTGCTGGCCCGCGCCCTGCTGCCGGCCGACGAGGCGGGCGCCTACTCCGTCGGGTCGGTGCTCACCAAGGGAGCCCTGTGGGCACCGATGGTGCTGACCGTCGTGGCGCTGCCCGCGTTCGCCCAGGCCCGCCGGCACGCCGTCCGGATCACACTCGCCTCCACCGCGGCATGCGGTGTTCTGCTGGTGGCCATCTCGGCGATCTTCAGCGACCTCGCGGTGGGACTCGCGGGTGGCGAGAACTACCACCACCTCGCGCCGTACGCCGCCGGGTTCGCCGGGGTCGGCGCGCTCTACGCGCTCGTCTACGTGCTCGTCAACGCGGAGATCGCGGCTCTGGCCCGGCGGCCGGCCCTGTGGCTGTGGGTGGCCCTCGGCGGTATCGCCGTCGCCGCCGTGATCATCCGTCCGTCCACTGTGGGCGGCGTGCTGGCCCTCTCGCTCACCACGGCGGGCGCCAGCGTCGTGGCGACCGTGGCCACCCGCGCTGTCCGCCGTCGCCACCGCCCAGCCGGCTCGCCCGAGGAGGAGACCCTCGCCCCGGTGTCCGCCCCGCCCGCCTGACGCTCCTCCCGCTCCCGACGCTCCGCGCGCTCACCGTCCGCCCGTCGCCGCCCGGCATCGACGATCACATATGGTGTGGATCTGTGGCCTCTATAGGGGCCACAGATCCCCAAGATCTCGGATTATGGGCGGTTTCCCGCCATCGAGACCGCTGAGGAGCGGATGGTGCCCTCGCCCGACGGCCCGCCCCATAGCCAGTGATCCCCGTGCTCACTCGCCTGGTGCTCGTCCGGCATGCGATGCCGGTCGTGGAGCCCGCGGTCTCGAGCGAACTCTGGCAGCTCGGCAACGAGGGTCGGTCAGCGGCCAAGGCGCTGCGTCCACGGCTGGCCCAGCCGGCGTACCTCGTCGCCAGCGACGAGCCCAAGGCCATCCAGACTCTTCAGGAACTGGCCAGCCGCCTCGACGTGGCCACTGACCCCGGCTTCCGTGAGGTCCGCCGCCCCCATGCGTGGTCCGCCGACTATGCGTCGTTGGCGCGCGCCTACGTCGAAGGACTCCGCCACGACGGCTGGGAGGACCACGCCGACGTCGTGGGCCGGTTCGCCGCCGCCGTGGCGAGGCACGCGACCATCGCGGCGGCCAGGCGTCACCCTCTGGTCATCGGAACGCACGGACTGGCCCCGACCGTCTGGTTGGCCAGCATCATGCCGCTCGATCCCAGCCCGGCGACCTTCTGGGAGCGGTTGACGTTCCCCGATCTCATCGACGTCGACCTCATCGGCCGGACCGCCACTCGGCGTGCCGGGCGGCGTGGCGGCTAGTGTCCCCTGATGCCGTTAGCGCGATCTCGGCAGTGATTGATGTTGGTCAGTTGTCGCTGCGGTCCGACGGATGTCCCTCCTGCAACCCGGCTTGCCCAACCGCGCTTGCTCGACGATGCGTCGGTGCCTGGCCAGTAAGGCACGCATACAGGATCATGGGGCACTGCGTCGGCGGCGCCACCAGGCGAGGAGCGGCCACGCCCCGGCGCCCAGCACGAGTAGCAGCGGCAGGGCGTAGGCGATCAGCATCGCCGTCCGTTGGCCCGCTGACGCCTGGGCCGGCGGTGCCGGCGACGGGTTGCGGTACAGCGACAGCTCAGGTCCACTGTAGACACTCTCCAGGCCGGCCAGGGTCGGCGGAGAAGCGCCCGGACCCTCGACCACCACCCACGTCACGCCCAGGTCGGCGACGGCGCCACCGGCGGCGAGGTGCTCCCGGACGTCGGCCGCCCGCTGGTCCTCCCCGGCGATGGCGACCCCGCCCACGATGAGCGTGTCGTCGCTGATGACCGGCGCGGCGAGGTAGCGCGGCATCGGGTCGATCACCACCCGGCCGTGGTTCCAGCCGTACCGGCGGTACTCAGCGAACGGGAGCGCGATCACCTCCCCGGGCGCTGTGGCGACGATTCGGCTCACGGTGCCCCAGTCGGCCGGGTAGGGCACCGCCCGCAGCGCCCCGCCGCCGCCCCAGGCCAGGTCGGGCAGCGCGAGCACGGGCAGCACGATCGCGGCCACCGCGATCACCCCGCCTGGCTCGGGGCCGAGCCGGTCGATGATCCAGTTCCTACCCTCCTTCCCCACCAAGCCGCCCATGAGTCTGTCCACTCCGGACGCCACGCACAGCACGAGCAGCAGCGCGTACGGGATGAGGAACTTCTGCCCGTCCCGCAGCAGCCCGGCCCCCGGCACGTGCTCGACGAGGAAGCGCAGCACCGCCGCCCCGGGAGCGGTGGCCCCGGCCAGCGCGAGCAGGAACCCGCCGCCGGCCAACAGAGCCAGGCGGGTGGCCACGCCCGGCGGTAGGCCCGCTCGCAGCCGCCGCCAGCCCACCACGGCCAGCACCAGGAGCAGGATCGTGATGATCGGCGCGACCGTCCAGGATCGACTGTCCGGTGTGGCCTGTCGGTTCCACGCCCCGCCGGTCCCGAGCAGCGCGCCGAGGGTTCCGCTCCAGTTCTCGGCCCGGGCCGCGAACGCCGCCACGCCCGCTGGGTCCGACCGGCCGCCGGCACTGCTCACCACGGACGCCGTCAGCCACGGCGCATTCAGCGCAGCGACCGCGGCGAGGCTCCACCACGAGGTGCGACCGGTACGGCGGCGCACGAGCAGCGCGGCCGCGGTGGCGGTCGCGATGAGCCCGCCCGTCGGGGTCAGCGACGCCGCGGCGGCCGCCAGGATGAGCCGGGGCACCGCGCTGCTCTTGCCACGTCGGATGTCCAGCGCCGCCGCGACGATCCACGGCAGGGCCGCGTAACAGCAGAGCAGCGCCCATTGGCCGAGCAGCAGCCGCTCCGCGAGGTAAGCGGTCCAGACGTACCCGACGGCGGCCACGATGCGGGGGAACATCCGGTCGGTCGGCACCACCCGCGCGGCGCCGACCGCTGCCGCATACACCAGTCCCACCAACGCGATGCGCTGCAGCAGCCAGCCCGGCAGGGCGAGGTTCAGCAGGGCGACCGCGGCGTCGAGGGGCACCGCCCGGGGCAGCGCGTCGGCGGGCGCGATCAGGCTCCAGCTCAGGTGCTGGCGCGGCACGAACACCATGTCGTAGCTGAGCACGTAGCCGGGCCAGGCCAGCGGCCCGAGGATGACGATCACCAGCACGGCAGCGGTCAGGTGCACCGGCCACAGTGGACGGGACACGCCTCAACCGCCCGGTCGGCTGGGAGGCATCGTCCGGCGCCCCGGGCGTCGCCGGCTGGGAGGCATGGTCTGGCTGCGCGAGCGTCGCCGGAACAGGACGAGGTTGACGTAGCGCGGGTGCGGCCACACCACGCGGCGGACGAAGCTCTGGCTGACCCGGGCGATCGCCGTGTCCTGGTGCGAGGCCAGGTCGAAGCCGGCCAGCGGCCGCCACGTACGGCCTGGCAGGACGTACGGCTCATACCCCCAGCCGTCGAGCAGGTCCACTACCGGTGCGATGGGCTGGATGCGCGCCTCCAGCTCGACCAGCAGGACCGGCCGGTCGCGGCGGACCGTCTGCTCGGCGCCGCGCAGGGCGGGCACCTCGTGACCCTCGACATCGAGCTTGATAAAGGTGACGTCGGTCAGCCCGAGGCTGTCCAGCGTGATCCGGCGGACGGTCACGTCCTCGCTGTCGCCCTCGCCGTACTCGACCGATGACGTGCCCACCACCGGGCCCGCCGTGGGCACGTGCAGGGTCGCGGTGCCCTCGTGGTCGGACGCCACGGCCTGCACGACATCGACCGTAGCGAACGCCTTGCGCAGGTGACCAGCCAGGCGCGGGGTGGGCTCGACGGCCACCACCCGATCAGCGAGGCGCACCAGCCGACGGGTCCACGGGCCGTACCAGGCGCCCACGTCCACCGCTGTACCGCCGCGGGGCACATAGCTCTCCACGAGGTCGAGCTCCGGCTCGACCCTGGGGTAGGCGGCGCGGATGGCGGCGGCAACCGCCCGCTCGGGCACGAGCCCGGCGACGAGCGCGCTGACCCGCGACACCCGGGTCTGCAGCGTGGCCACGACGCAGGGTAGCCGACCGCGCCGCGTCGAGGAGCGGCGGGCGTGGAACACTGGGCATCCTTTGGTAACGCGACCGATTGGCGCTCGATGATCGACTACTACGGCCCCGACGGGTGGAACTTCGAGGCGGGCGTCGAACGGGACCGGCAGCGCGTCGCGCGCGAGGTGATCATTGACATCGCGCGCCGGAGCCCCGCGGGGTTCCGGCTGCTCGACGCGGGCTGCGGGGACGGCAGCTTCATCGATCGGCTGGCCGGGCAGGTGGGGCGGGCGGACGCGAGCTACGTCGGGGTCGACGCCTCCGAGCACCAGTTGGCCAAGGCATCCCGGCTCGGCCACGAGTTCGTTACGGGTGGCTGGGTGGGGGTGGAGGGCATGGAATTCGCGAAGTGCGACCTGGCCGTCGGGATCCCCTATGGCGACGGCGAGTTCGACGTCGTACACGCCGCCGAGGTCATCGAGCACCTGGTCGACCCGGACCTGCTGGTGGACGAGGCGGCCCGGCTGCTCCGGCCCGGCGGGCACATCGTGATCACGACACCCAACCCGCACGCCTGGTACAACCGGGTGCTCTTTCTCGTCGGCATCCAGCCGGTCTTCGCCGAGACCTCGACCCGCTCGTCCCAGGTCGGCGCCGGCGCGATGGCGCGGTGGAAGGGCGACGACCGACCGGTGGGCCACCTGCGGCTGTTCAACCGCACGGCGCTGGTCGACCTGCTGCGCCGCAGCGGCTTCACCCCCGTTCTCGTCCGCGGCGCGAGCTACCACGGCGTGCCCAAGCCGGTGCGGTGGCTCGACGCAGCGATGCGCGTGCGGCCGACACTCGCATCGGTCCTCGTCATCGTCGGCCGTAAGGACGCCTGACGTCAGGAACTGCCTGCTGATTCCGCTCCGCGGGCGTCGCCGGAATTCGGGTGGCTGGGTGGGGGTGGAGCGCCGGTACGGCAGTTCCGCAGGGCGTAACGGGTGAGGCGGAAGTCGATGCCGGGGGTCTGGTCATCGCGGCTCCCGGCGACCCGACCGCCCTGCCGGGTGACCGCGGCTCGGACGTCGCGATCGGGGACGACCGTCATCCGCATCGGCGCCGGGTAGCCGAGCAGCCGTCGCTGCGCCCACCGCAGCACCGGGAACGGCACCGCCCGCCAGAGGACTCCGCGCACCGTCCACAGTGTCCCCGTCGGGAGCTGCACCACCGCCGTCCCACCCGGCTGCAGCACCCGGAGGAGTTCGGCGAGATAGCCGTCGATGACGTCGCGGGGCAGGTGCTGGAGCACGAGCGCGGTGTAGACGAGGTCGAAGTGGCCGTCGGGGAACCGGTGCAGGTCGGCAGTGTCGTTGTGCACGAAGAGGCATCGGGAGTCCGTACGGTCGATGCGGCGGGCGATCTCGAGCATCGGCGCGGAGATGTCCACGCCGACCACCTCGTCGGCGTGCGCGGTCAGCGCCTGCGACAGTCGACCGACCCCGCAGCCGAAGTCGAGGGCCCGCCGCCACCGGGTCGGCCGGCCGAGGCCGTCGAGCCAGGCCACCGTGCCGGCGACGTCGGCCCGGCCGGTCGCCAGGAACTCGTCCAGATCCCACCGGCCGTGCCTGGCACCGGGGTAGGCCAGCACGGCCCACAGCGGGTCGGCCTCGCCGAGGGCGGTCCAGTCCCGCCTCACCTCATCCAGCGCGCGCCCCGCCACGGTGGGCCACAGTACGCTTTGCCGACCGCCCCCACCCCTGGAGAGCTCACGATGCCGAACCTTGCCGAGATACGGCGGGTGGTGTGGCGCGCGCGACATGGCACGGGCGGGCGCAGCGTGGGCCGGCGCGATGTCATCGTCTCCGCGGTGCTGACGGTTCTGGCGTTCATCCAGTCCCCCGGGCTCATCGTGGCCGATACGAAGATCGATCTCGCGGTGGAGCCGGTGGGCTTCCTGGGGCGGGCACTGCACCTGTGGGACCCGGCGGGCGCGTTCGGGCAACTGCAGAACCAGGCGTACGGCTATCTCTGGCCGATGGGACCGTTCTTTGTCGTCGGAACCGGGATCGGCTTGCCGGCGTGGGCGGTGCAGCGGCTGTGGTGGGCGCTGCTGCTCGTTGTCGCGTACCTCGGTGCGGTGCGGCTCGCGGGCCGGCTCGGCATCGGGACACCCGCCTCCCGGCTCATCGCGGGCGTCGCGTTCGCTCTGTCGCCCCGGATCCTCACCGAGCTCGGCGCGCTCTCGGTCGAGGCCTGGCCCTCCGCCGTCGCCCCGTGGGTGCTCCTCCCCCTCGTCGACCTGGGCGTCAAGACCGCTGCTGGAGATCGACTCACGGGCCGACCCCCTCGATCAGCGCGGAGGGCAGTCGCGCTGTCGGCACTCGCGGTGGCGTGCGCGGGCGGGGTGAACGCGACGGCGGTGTTCGCGGTGGTGCCACTGGGGTTCCTGTGGCTGTGCACGCTGCGGCCGTGGCGACGAAGGATCAAGCTGCTCGTCGCGTGGTGTGCGGCGGTAGGCGCCGCCACCGCGTGGTGGCTGGTGCCACTGCTGGTGCTCGGTCGCTACAGCCCTCCGTTCCTCGACTACATCGAGAGCGCGAAGACGACCACCGGCATCACGGACCCGGTGACGGTGGTGCGGGGCTCGAGCCACTGGCTGGCCTTCCTCACCGACCGGTTCTCCGAGACGCTGCCGGCCGGGTGGGAGATCGCCACGAACCCGGTGCCCGTTATGGCCGCGGTGCTGCTGGCCGCGCTCGGCCTGGCGGGGTTGGCCCGGCCCGGCATGCCGCATCGGCGGCTCCTCATCAGCGGGCTGCTGCTCGGCTTCGCCCTGGTGGGGCTCGGTCACGTCGGCGAGCTGCCGGGCACGTTCGGGGCCGGGCAGCGCGAGTTCCTCGACGGCGTCGGTGCCCCGCTGCGAAACGTGCACAAGTTCGACGTACTGCTGCGGCTGCCCCTAGCGCTCGGCCTCGCCCACCTCCTGGGCATCCTGCTGCGGGTACGGCGCCCGATCGCCGGGCGGGCGCTGCGGCCCGGCGTGGTCGCGAGCCTGGGTACGGCCGCGGCGATCGCCGCGGTGGCGGCCCCGGCCCTCGCGGGTGGTCTGGCGGCACCGAACGGGTTCGCCGCCGTACCCGGGTACTGGCGCGACGCGGCCGGCTGGCTCAACGAACGCGCCGACGAGGGTCGGGTGCTGGTGGTCCCGGGCGCGCGGTTCCCCAACTACACCTGGGGGGACACGCTCGACGAGATCACCCAGCCGCTGCTCGAAGGGCCGGCGGCCGTCCGGCACGCGATCCCGCTCAGCCCCGCCACCACCATCCGCCTGATGGACGCGGTCGACTCCGTACTCACCACCGGATACGGCTCGCCCGGCCTGGCCGATTACCTCGCCCGGGCCGGCGTGCGCTACCTGCTGGTCCGCAACGACCTGCAGTACGGCCGCTCAGGGACGACGGCGCCACTTCTCGTGCGGCAGGCGCTGGACCGCTCCCCCGGCCTCGAACCGGTCGCCAGCTTCGGCCCCGACCTGTCACCGTCCACTACGGACGGTGCCGTGGACACGCTGGGCGCCGAGGTCCCACCACTGCAGATCCTGCGGGTCGACCGGCCGGTGGACCAAGTCGTGGCCTATCCGGTCGAGGGCGTCACGACGCTGGTGGGTGGCCCGGAGTCGTTGCTGTGGCTCGCCGAGGCGGGGCTGCTGCCCGCCGGCCCCACCATTCTCGCGGGAGACGGCCGTACGGCTGGGCCACTCGTCCTCACCGACGGGCTGCGCCTGCGGGACGTCTCCTTCGGCATGGGCCGGGACTCCGTCTCGGCGACGCTGACGGCCGGCGCTGCCGAGGACTCGAAGGACTACCGACCCCCGTGGGGTCCACAATGGAGCACCATGGCGGCCTACGAGGGTATCGGCGACGTACGCGCATCCAGCTCGGCGGCGCAGGCGAACTCGGTCGGCGGCACACGGCCCGAGCACCAGCCCTTCGCCGCGGTCGACGGCGACCCGTCGACGTCGTGGCGTCCATCGCCTGGACAGAATCCGGACGGCCAGTGGCTGCAGGTGGCTCTCGGCCGAGCCCAGGTCGTGCCGCAGATCGTCGTCGAGTTCGACGCGAGCGGCGGCGCGCTGCCGACGCGGATCACCCTCGATACCGGCGCGGAACGCTCCACACTGGACGTCACCGGCGACCGGGTCGTGGTCGGCCTGCAGAGCGCGAACCCGGTCCGGACGATCCGGCTGACCGTGGAGCGGTCACGGGCGTTGACCGACGACGGCAGGTACGGCATCGCCGAGATCGAGATCCCCGGCATGGCGGCCGAACGGACCCTCGTGGTGCCGGCACCACCGGCTGGGGGTGCGCCCGCCACCGTCGTGCTCACCGCCGCGCCGTCGATTCCCGCCTGCTTCTTCGGATCAGGGACGCGCTGCGTCCAGGGCGTGGCCCGGGTCTCCGAGGACGGCACGACGGTCGACCGCACGCTCACCCTGACCGCACCGTCTTCCTACACACCGTCGGTGTGGGCCCGGCCCCGCCCCGGGGCCGCGCTGGACGCCCTGCTCGACGGCCTCGCTCCGGCCGGCGACACCCCGACCGTGACCGCGTCGTCGAGGGCGTTCGACGAGCCGGCGGCCCGCCCCGGGGCCGTGCTCGACGGCGACCTCACCACCACATGGTGGGCCGACCCCACCGATACGGCGCCGGAACTGCGCTTCACCTGGCCCACCCCGCGCCTTGTCACGGGCCTGCGCCTGGCCCTGGCCGACGGAGCCGCCGGCACGCGGGTCACGGCGGTCGCTCTCACCTCCGGCGGCGACGAGACCACCACCCGTCTGCTCACCCACGGGGAGGCGCGCTTCGACACTCCTGTGTGGACATCGGAGCTGAGCGTGCGGCTGCTCGCGACCGCGGCGGTCCGGTCGTACGACGCCTACCTCGACCAAACCGAGAACCTGCCCGTCGCGGTTTCCGAGGTGACGGTGCTGACGGACCCGCAACCCACCGGGCCGGCCCCCGACCCGGACGCCCCCGTGGTCCTGCCCTGCGGCAGCGGTCCGACGCTGGCCATCGGCGATTACGTGGTCGCCACCCGTCTGACCGCCACGCGGCGCGACCTGGTCGAACGCCGCGAGGTGCCGGCCGTGGCCTGCGATCTGCCGTCCACATCGGACCCCGTTCCCGCGCAAGAGCTGGAAGCGGGCACGGTGCGCGTCGTCGCCACCGCAAGCGACATCGCCACGGCGACCCGGGTCGCGCTCGTCCCGGAGACAGCCGCGACGGAGGCCGAGCCCGTGACCGTCCACATCTCCGCGTGGACGGCCACGCAGCGCCGCGTCACCGTAGCGCCGCATGGGACCGATGCCGTGCTGGCCGTACGCGAGAACACGAACCCTGGCTGGGTCGCCACCCTCGACGGCACGCTGCTAGAACCGACCATTGTGGACGGATGGCAGCAGGCATGGATCGTGCCGGCCGGCCGTTCGGGTGAGGTCGTCCTGCGGTTCGAGCCCGACACGGCGTACCGGGCCGGGCTCATCGCGGGCGCCGCCCTGCTCCTGCTCATCGTCGCGCTCGCCGTCGTCCCGTCCCGCCGGCGCGGTCCGTCGGCCGCACCGGCCGCGGTGGTCGGACAGAGCACCGGCGTGGTGCTGCCGCTCGTCGTCGGTGGCGCCGCGCTGGTCGTCACCGGCGGGATACTCGGCGCCGTCGTCGTGGCGGTCGCCGGCGCCGTCGTGGCCCATCACGTCGCCGACGCCTACGACCGTGGGCGTCCCCACCCAACGGGCTCCGCCGCGCCCCCGGGGCTCCGGCGGTGGGCCCGCACGGCGGGACTGGTGCTCCCGCCGGGGCTGCTGATCCTCGGCGGTGGGCTGTGGTTGGCCGTACCCACGCCGCAACGGGACCTGCTGCCGCACCTGGCGGGCTTCCTCGCCATCGCCGCCCTGTGGGCGTCGGCCGTGCTGACCGGCCGCGTCACGCCGCGGCCGCCCCGGGCCCGATGACGCGCCGAGCGCCGGACCGCCTCCGTCCGATCTGAACCAGACCGCCCCCCGGTCCTGTTCGCCGGCGACGGTGGCGCGCTGATGGGGCTGTCCGACCTCGACACCTTCCGCGGGCGACCCGGCACCGCCGTGATCATCGTGCTCAACGACGCGGCCGCACCAGTACAAGCCCCGTGGTGTGGACGACCGCTCAACTCATCGACGAGGTTGAGCTCGCCGCGATCACTCACGGCTTTGGGATGACCGCCGCCCCGCGGTCAGCTGGCCGGCCTGGAGCAGCTACGTGAATGGCTAAGTCGGCGCGATTCCTGGTTCAGAAACGCGCTCGTGCAGCTCGCCGCCGAGATCCCGCCCGCGATGCTGGCCGGCATCCTGGGCATCCACCCGACCACGGCGGTCAAGGCGACCCGGCTCGCCGGAGGCAACTGGACCGGCTATGCAGCGTCCCGAGGCGCCCGGTGATGTCGCGAGTGACGTCCCGCTCCGTTCGGACCGAGTGAGCCAGGGTCGCGAAAGCCCAAGTCATCCGAGGACTCGGGCCAATAGCTCACGTCTGCTTCGGCTACCAGTCTTGTCGAAGATCGACTTGAGGTGGTCCTGGACCGTGTGCACGGATAGGTGCATCTGTGCGGCCGCCTGGCGGGTATCAGATCCGTCGGCCAGCACCACCAGGAGATCTCTTTCCCGAGCAGTCAGCGCGAAGGCCAGGCTGAAGACCTCAAGTCGCTCTGCCGGTGAGGCATGGTCGATGGTGACGGCGATATCGCCCGGTCGGCTGTTTCCGATCCGGGCCGCGCGCAGGGTCACCCAGATTCCGTCGTCGAGATGAACCCTGGCTGCAGGCGGATGGTCATCAATACCGTCCTCGATCGCGGCGAGTTGCGCCGCGACGTTGTACGCCGCGGCTGGGATCGGAGATCGCTCCGCTGGAGTCGGCAGGAGCCGGCGCAGATAATCGCCTGTCTGCTGAGTCTGTGCCCGGAGCGTCAGCTCCGGCGAGAGCAGCAGCACCAACGCGTCACGACCGGCGACACCGCCGGGGTGCGGCACAAACGTGGCGGCCTGGCGGCCGCGCAAGGCAGCGGTCACCACGGGGGCGATCGTGGCGAGGAAGTCGGCATCCGCGCCGATGAACGGCGCTGCGGGCTCGGACCGCCACAAGTCGAGGAACCCCCAGCAGCCGAAGCGGTCGCGGAACACCACCGACGCGACATCCACGACCCCAGCAGCCGCCAACATGTCCCGCCACACAAGGCTCTGCTCCCGCTGCCCGCCCGTGCTCTCGTACAGCAACGCCACCGGCGGGTCGTTGAGGGTGGTCCACCGGTTGATGGTGGTGGCGTACTTGAGCCGAATCAGCCGGGGCAACTCGTCAAGCGCTGGCACATCGGCCAAGGGATCACAGCCCACGCAAGTCTGTGGATCGGTCAAAAGGAAAACGTAAAAGTCGAAGCCGACCGCGAGGCGGAGCTGATCGAGCACCGCCGCACGAAGATGCCGGGCGGGCATCTCGGCACGGCACAGCCGCACGATGTGCTCGCGAACCCGCTCTGGGCTGGTCGACGTGGCCACGGGGGAAGCGTACGTGTACGAACCCCAGACACCTGGGATACCCGCGACCGCGGTCGCCAGCCGATCCTCAGACCAAGAGGTCAGAATCAGTGAAGGGGAACATCATGGTCACGCTGCACATCGAGCATGCGGTCACCGACTACGGCACGTGGAAACAGGCGTTCGACCGGTTCGCGGACATGCGTCGTGACAGCGGAGCCCTGGGCCACCGGATCCACCGGCCAGCAGACGACGACCGTTACGTACTCATCGAGCTGGATTTCAATACCAGCGAGGAGGCGTCGAAGTTTCTCAGTTTCCTCACCAGCAAGGTGTGGTCAACGTCAGCCAACGCACCCGCGCTGATCGGCACACCGCAGACCAGAATTCTCGACCTGATCGAACAAACACCCTGACCAGCCATCATCGACATGGAGTAGGACATGAGGCGAAAGATTGTAGCCGTGGTGGCCGTAGGTGCCGGCACCGTGTTCGCCATACTCGCCGGACCACGTGGCCCGCTGGGCGGTCTGTGGCGGCCCATTCCTATGCCGGAGCCCACCAACGGTCAGATCTCGGCCCTGTTCGCCTCCGGCCTGATCGAAGCGATCGGGTTCGGCGCCGCAATCGCCGTACTGCTCGTGGGCAGACCCGCCATGGCCCGGCTCGCCCACACGCCGGCCCGCGCCACCTGCGCGTGGTTGGCCACGGCGTGGCTCCTCGGCTCGTGGTGGCCACACAGCGCGCTACACCTGCACATCGGCATCAAGCCGAGCGCCCTAGCGCCCATAGAGCTGGTCTTCCACGCTGGCTCGATCATCATGCTCGCCCTGCTTCTATGGGCGGTGCTACCACGGATCGCCGAACCGGCCACGCCTCCCCGATCGGCAGCCTCCGGGCCGGTAGACGGATGAACGGCCGCCAGCCCGGAGGCTTGCCACGGGGCCGCCGAGATTGGCCGGCGGGCCCAAATCGCTGTTGTAGTTGTCATGGAACCAGCGCTTCGGGAGCGCGGGAGCGCGTCGGGAAAGGGATTATCCGAGGAATTCGAATATTCCGGTAACACCGGTTACGCCAGCACCCGCGACAGCGTCAGGATGGTCGCCTCGGGATCCTTGTCCAGCTCGAGGACGGTCCGCGCGTCCATGCCCGTGAACCACGGCGTTATGCGGTCAGTTGCAGGGTCGTCAGGCAGGTGGGGTCGTCCGGGCCGGTGCCGATGTCCGCGCTGGCCGAGTGCCCCTCGTGTTCGACCTGCAGTGTGGCTTCGACGTCACGGGGGAGCCAGAAACCGACGAAGCCGTTGTCGAAGGTGGGCCCGGTCTCATCGACCAGCACCTCGCCCGTGGCCTTGTCGGTGATGGTCACGTGGACCTCCTGCCCACCGAGCTCGCCCTTGCAGGTGGTCAGGCTGTGATAGAAGCACTCATGCGTACCGTTGATGTACGGCGCGATCGAGAGGTAGAAGGCATCGTCGGGAATATCGAGCGTGGCCTCGGCCCCGGAAGCGGTGTCGGTGAGCAGTACCTCGTCGGGTCGCACCGACGCGCGGAGGGTCTGCGGGCGGTCGGTCACCGGCATCTCGTCCAGGCGGTCGATCACGGCGCGGGTGTCCAGCCCGTCCAGGTCGTACGCGGCAAGAATCGCGTCGCTGCCCGACGGCGCTGCCTGATCATCGGGGACGGTCGAGGAGCAACCCGCGGCCACCGTCGCCGCGATGGCCGCCGACGCCGCGACGACCAGCACTTTCCTGAGATTCATGTACTCCATCCTCCGCGCGGTGAATGCATCGAACAGGGCCCGAAGTGCCCGCGTCGGCACGCTCGGGTCGGGTCGGCGCGGCGCCCTATGGCCCTTGTCATCCTGCAGGTCCGCTGATACGCGGGTAGGTTCGCTGCGTGACCTGGCAGGGCAAGCACATCCGGCGCTCGCGGTCGCGACAGCCACTCCTCGTGCTCGCGACCGCCGCCGTGCTGGGGTTCGGGGCCTGGTCCGGCACGGCGTTGCGCCCAGAGCCGGCCGACGTCGCCGCGCCGGTCACTCCGGTCCCGACCTTACCCTCCCACTCGCCGACGCCGGCCACACTCACGCCGCCGGCGGGGACCTCCACGCCGTCGCCGAGCTCGGCGACACCCGAACCCGAGCCGACGAGCGCGCCACCTCCGCCGCCACCGGCGGGCACCGGTGTCGAGGCCTACGAGGCCGAGGTGGTAGCGATCGTCAACGCGGAACGGGCCGCCGGGGGGTGCTCCGTGCTGACCGTGGACAGCCGGCTGGCCGCCGCCGCACGGGCCCACTCAACCGACATGGCCACGCGAGACTACTTCAGTCACACCACTCCCGAGGGCATCACCTTCGACCAGCGCATCACCAATGCCGGCTATCTGTGGTCGAACGCGGCCGAGAACATCGCCTACGGTCAGCGCGGCCCCGCCGCGGTCATGGCGGCGTGGATGGGCAGCGACGGCCACCGGGCCAACATCCTCAACTGCCGACTGCAGCAGATCGGCGTCGGACTCGCCTACGACGCGCGCGGCCGTCCATATTGGACACAGGACTTCGGCACGCCGAGGTGACGCGTCGGTGTCAGAGCCGGGCCACCTCGTAGTCCGGTCGCATCGACACCAGCAGATCAGCGACCCGGTCCTCGGACTGGCCTGAGCGAAGATCCACGATGGCCCCGACCGTCCACCGGTCGACCCACCCGCAGGCGACCGGTTGCCGGCTCGGTGCGGTCAGGGTGGTGCAGCGTAGCTCACCACCCATCGGACCCGCGTCGAACGGGCGCATCGTCCCGTCGAAGGTCATCCCGAGCACGCCGAACACCGCCGCCAGTCGTGGCTCGGTCGCGGCCGCGACACCAGCCTCGTCAAGGGTGGGCACAAGGTCGCCACCGAGGAACGTCAGCCACGGCTCGGGAGCCGTGCCCTCCTCGTGGTACTGACCGGAGGCCGGGTTGGCGAGACCGAGTGCCGACAGGCTGGTCCGCCGCGTCTCGTCGCCGGCCGTCGCAAATGCCAGGTCGAGGCGCACGAAGCCGGCGCTGGCGTCGGGGACGACGACGGTCCATCCAGGACCATCCGAAGGACCATTGGCGGAGGCACCCACCGGTGTGTCCCTCGGCCCATCGTCGGACGGGTCGACGATGACGAACGCCGCGAACACGGTGCCCCCGGCACAGCACACCGCTACCAGGCCGGCGAGCCAGTACGTGACCCTGTCCGAGACCATCGCGTCCACCTCTCGAGTGCGTCCCACCGATGGTGGCCGCGAGCCGATGCGGCGGCATCGGGCGGCGCACCTTACTTCCCGCCCGCGCCCGACCTATCCCGGGTCGCTGGCGTGAGGACTGAAGGCGCGCTGCGATCCGACATGTGGGACGGCTGCGCGGCCACGGCATCCCGGGCGTACGCTAAACAAGACGTACGTACGGTTTGTAAGAGGGGCTCAGCCATGTGGGATCCGGACGTCTACCTCCGCTTCGCCGACGAGCGGTCGCGCCCGTTCTTCGACCTCATCGGCCGGATCGACGCGAAGGAGCCCGCGACGGTGGTGGATCTCGGCTGCGGCCCGGGAACGCTCACCGTCCATCTCGCGACCCGGTGGCCACGCGCGACCGTGATCGGCCTGGACTCCTCGGCCGAGATGATCGCCGCCGCCCAAGGGCTCGGCTCGCCCGTACGGTTCGGGGTGGCCGACGTCACCGACTGGCACGCCGACGGGGCCGACGTGGTGGTCGCCAACGCCGTCCTGCAGTGGGTGCCTGCGCACGACGCGCTGCTGGCCCGCTGGGTCGGTGAGCTGCCCGTCGGTGCCACGCTCGCGTTCCAGGTGCCGGGCAACTTCGACGCGCCGTCCCACCGCGCCATCCGTGAGGTCGCCGCGCTACCCCGATGGGGCGGGCGATTCGACGGCACGCTGCGCGGGACCGACGCCGTCTCCGACCCGGTCGACTACGCGCAGCGCCTGGTCGATCTCGGCTGCTCCGTCGACGCGTGGGAGACGACCTACCTGCACCAGCTGCCGGTCGCCGGCGACGAGCACCCGGTGCTGCGCTGGGTCGAGGGCACGGCGCTGCGCGGTGTCCGGGCGACCGTCGACCACGAGGACTGGGCGTTCATCCGGTCGGAGCTGAGCACCCGTCTCGCCGACGCCTATCCCGTCCACAGTGGACGCGTCTGGTTTCCCTTCCGCCGCGTCTTCGTCGTCGCAACCCGGTGACTCAGGCGGCGGCCAGGTCGCGCGCGAGCACGCCGACGTCCGGGTTGTCGGTAAACAGGCCGTCGACGCCGGCACGCATGAAGCTCATCTGTTCGTCGATGCCCCGACCGTACGCGTTGGGGTCGGTGCCCACCCGATAGTCAGTCGGCCGGAACTGGTTCTCGGCGCGACCTGACGCGAACACGGCCACGACGTGACCATCGAGGAAACACTGACCGTCGATGAGGTAAGGCAGCGAGTACGGCCGATGACTCAGAGCTACCGGACGGCTACCGGGGCCACGAGTCGCTCGCCGAGTCGCTGCGCGGGGCGCTCGACGATGTACCAGCTGGCCGCCGCGAGCACCAACCCACCGGCAAGGGTGAGCAGCAGCAGCCGGCCGGTACTCGCGCCCCACAACGGTCCGTCGACTGCGGCGATCACTTCGATGACGGTGAGGTGCCACAGGAACAGTCCATATGAGACGGTCCCGAGCCAGCGCAGCGCCGGCTGCGACAGGAGAAGGCCCAGGCCCGTGGCACTTCCAGCGGTCCCGCCCACGGCTTCGCCACGCCCGAAGACCACCGGCAGCAGCAGGAGCGTGGCGAAGCCGAGGAAGAGCAGTTCCTTCGTGATGTAGTTACCCGCGGTGGGAATTCCGAGACCACCGAGCGGACCGGCGAGGTACACCGACAGTGCGTACAGTTCGGCCGCGATCCCCCAGCAGACCCACGGGGCCCGGCCGATCTCGTCGAGCACCGCCCACGCCCGCGGCGCCGTGCTCGTGCGCAGCGCGACGCTCGCCACGGCCATCGCCATGCCCACGGCGAAGCACATGGCGAAGGAGGGGAACCACATGGTGTGCAGGTAGACGTTCAGCCGTCCCGGGCGCAGCTGCGACAGCCAGCCGACGCTGACCGCGAGCCCGACCACCACCAGGAACGCCACACTCCGTCCCGGCCGCCACCGCCGATAGGCCACGACACCGCGCCGGCGCAGCAACAGGAACGCCACCACCGGCAGTAAGGCATAGAAGACGACCTCGACCGCCAGCGTCCAGGCGATGGCCACGCCGGGTACGAACGGCGCCGCCACGAAGTACTGCCCGAGGGTGAGGTGACGCAGCCACGTGAGCGGGTCGGGCGCCTCATCGAGCAGGACCAGGAGGCAGACGCCGACCAGGACCCAGTACGCCGGCAGGATGCGCAACGCCCGCCGGATCACGTACCGACCCGTGGCCGGCCACGCGCCACCGCGAGCGGCGGCCACGACGTACGGCCGGAACAGTACGAACCCCGAGAGCACGAAGAAGACGTTGACGAATCCTTCGAGCCGTGACAGCCACCCGCCCCACAGCGGAGCGCCGACCGCACCGGTGGCGAACGCGACGTGGGAGACGAGCACGCCGGCGGCCGCGAGGCCCCGCATCGTGTCGAGGTCCGGGATCCGCTCGGTCAGCGCTTGCGGAGGACGAGGAGCAGGTTCCACGTCGCGACCTCCCGCAGCCCCGGTACCACAACCACCCACGTCGCCCACCATGGGTGGTAGCGCGGGACCGCCGCCACGAGCTCCGCGTCGGGCCGGGTCCGGGCCCACCGCAGGACGCGTCCCACCGAGACCGGGAAGAGCGTGTCGCCGTACCGGTTCTTCGGCCGCCGACCCCGGCGCCGCTCGTAGCGACGGGCCGCGCGCTCGCCGCCGAGGTAGTGCCAGGGCGAGGTCTCGTGCCCGCCGTGCGGCGACAGCCAGTTCGTGTACGACAGGTAGACCAGGCCGCCGGGACGTGTCACCCGTACCATCTCGTCGGCCATCCGCTCCGGGTCACCGACATGCTCCAACACATTTGATGATAGGCATACGTCGATCGAGCGAGTGGCGACCGGCAGGTCCAGGGCACTGCCGAGCACCGCGCCGACCGGCAGGTGACCGCGACCACTCATCTCGCCCGCATCGACATCGACGCAGACCACTGTCGCCCCGACCTCGCGCAGGGCGTCGCTGACGTAGCCCGAGCCGCCGCCGACATCCAGTAGCCGCGCACCGGCGAGCCGGACCCCGGCCTCGTCGGCGTACCGGCACAGCTGGGCCACGGTGTCGTCGGCGAGGGCGCCATAGAAGTGGTCGCGGTCGGTCTGCTCCCGGCCGAACGCGCGGAAGAGCCGGATCGCCCGGGAGAGGTCGGCGCGGAACGCGGTGGCGGACCCGTCGCGGCCGGCGGCCGTGGCGGTGGAAACTTGCGTCCCGTGGTCCATTCCGCGCGACCTTACCCTTTGGTAGCGTGCGGTCGCACAGCATCTGCCCCTCCGCGCACGGACGCGTGGCCCGGGGCGCAATCCGTCCCGAGGGGAGTCACGGCATGAAGACTGCGGTGGGCGTCGTACTGGCTGCGGTGCTCGCAGCCGGCGCCGGAGTCCTGGGCGCCGTCGTTACGGCCAACGTCGCGGTGTCGAGCGTCGACAAGGCCGCCGACAGCGCGGACCAGGGCAACCTGGGCGAGCCGGCCGACTACGGCACCCGCTGAGCGGTCGGGCCGGCAAAGGTCGACTCGATAAGGTCGGCGAAGCGCGCGCCGGATTGTTCCCACGTGAACGACAGCGCGTGCTTCGCCGCGACGACCCCCATGGCCTCCCGCCGCACGTCGTCACGCAGCAGTTCTCCGACCAGCGCCACGAAATGATCCTCGTCGGCTGCGAGCAACCCCGACTCCCCGTCCACCACGGCCTCCGAAACCCCGCCGGCCGCGGCCATCGCGACGGTCGGCGTACCACGGGCGCCGGCCTCCACGATCGTGAGCCCCCAGCCCTCCTTGAGTGACGGGGTCAGCGCGACCCACGCCCGGCTGAGCAGCTCGTGCTTGCGTTCCTCCGGGACGAACCCGGCGAACTCCACCCGGTCGGCGATGCCCAGCCGGTCCGCCAGCTCTCGCAGTGGCTGCTCCCACCAGCCGTGACCGGCCACCGTCAGCGTCAGCCTCGGCATCTCCGGCGCGAGCGCGGCGACCGCGCGTAGCGCCAGCTCGACGCGCTTGTGCGGAACCAGCCGGCACAGCACGAGCAGGCTCGGGTTCTCGTCGCGCGGCGTCGGCTCACCGGTGACCGGGAGTGTCCCGTTGTGGATCACCGAGATGCGGTCCCCGTCGATGCCCATGGCGACCAGCTCGGCCCGGCTCGCCTGGGACACAGTGACGTAGCGGCATCGCCGGTAGACGCGCGGAGCCAGAGCGGACTCGACCCACCAGCCGAACCGGGCCAGCGTAGGTCCCATCACCACCGGCCACTGCTCACGGTGGACGTGGTGCACGAGGGCCACCACCGGCACTCGAGCGTAGAGCGGCGACAGGAACGGCAGGCCGTTACCGACGTCGATGATGACGTCCGGCCGACCGAGGCGGCGCGACGACAGCGGTCCGAGACCCAGCACCCCGGCGGCGTACAGCAGCGCGGCCCGCGGATAGACCGTCAGGCGGCCACCCCGCCGTACGAACGTGACCTGCCCTTGGACCTCCTCGCGTTCCGCGCCCGCATAGCGGGCGCACACGATGGTGACGCGGTGACCTCGGGCGACGAGCTGGTCGGCGATGTTCTCGACGTACGTCTCGGAGCCGCCGCCGAGGGGGTGTCGCGTGTCGCGCCAGTTGAGCACGAGCACGTGCCGAGCACCGCCCACCGCGACTCCCTACCGCCGAGTAGTCCCAATCGTCCGGACACGGTACCGGCGCCGAAGGGGCCCGCGCACCCTGGCCGAACGGCCACATCCGGTGAGCTTGCGAGCCGGACAAGCCGGCTCAGCCGGTGAGCTTGCGAGCCGCACTAACGTGGCTCAGCCGGCGAGCTTGCGAGCCGCACAAAGTAGCTCAGCCGGCGAATATTGCCCAGTCAAGCACCGGAAGGTCCCCCCGGGTATGGCGTCGGACTTGACGGAGGGGTAACGTGCCGGCAGCCTTACCTCCACCACGCACGCACCCCCGTCCTCTCGGAGGAGTTCGCAGTGAAGCGCGTCCTCGGCATAGTCATTCTCGGCGTCGGCGTCGCACTCGCCGTGTTCGCGGCCAGCCTGCGGTTCTACGTGACCCCGATCGCCACGAACATCCCTTACGACCTGGAGCCGTCGACCACCATCGCCGAGGCGTCCAACGGCATCTACCTGGCCGTTGGCGCAAGCGGCGCGCGGATCGAGACCGGCGCCCTCCGCTCGACGACGTACATCGTTCCCCAGCCCGGAACCACCCGGGACGAGTTGACCGGTGACCTCGCCGGCTCGGCCGTGGTGTGGGACGTCTACGACCAGATCGTCGACATCTCCAGCGGCACCGTCGTGACCGCCTCCTCGTCGGAGATCGCGCTCGACCGCAAGACGGGCGCGTACGTCGAGTGGGACGGCACGTGGCTCAACACCGGTGGCGACGACGAGCCCGCGTCCTTCGAGGGCCACTCGTACAAGCTGCCGTTCAACACCGAGCAGATCACGTACCCGTACTGGGACGACCAGTTGGGCGAGACCGTCGACCTCAATTTCGTGGCGGTCGAGCAGTTCAGCGGGCTCGAGGCGTACAAGTTCGAGAGCTCCGTCCCGGAGACGCAGATCGACTACGACGCCGACTCGCTGGGCGCGCTGCGGGCACTGATCGGTGGTGGCAGCGGCGACATCTACTACAGCGTCGACCGCACCATCTGGGTCGAGCCGGTCACCGGCCAGTTCCTCAACGTGCAGCAGACCGTGAACCTGGAGTTCCGCGGCGGCAACGACACCACGCGCGTCCTGCTCGGCGGGGACTTCGAGTACACGCAGGAGACGCAGGACAACGCCGCGGCGACCATCACCGAGAACCGCGACCTGCTCCTGCTGGTCAGCCAGACCCTGCCGCTCGGGGTCGGCGGAGGCGGTGTGCTCCTGATCATCGTCGGTGTCATCCTCATCGCCACCGGTCGCTCGAAGGCCGAGGCCGGCGAGCCGGCGGCGGCCACCACCGCGACGGTCGGCGCCTGACATCCGAAACGCCTGTACGGCGGGGTGTGCCCGGGAAGACCGGGTGCACCCCGCCGTCGCATGTGGACAAACCGGCCGTTGGGAGGGAGTCACCGCCGCCCACGTGCCCTTCTGACGATCATGGACCATACTGATCGCCGTGACATCACGCGCGCGCCGCCCGGTGGCCTTCCTCGTCGTGCTCAGCGGTGCCGCGATCGCGGCTGGGTCGATGATGGACTGGGTCACGGCGCGGGAGGAGCGGCCGGCGGCCGGCCTGGACCAGACATCGGTTACGGGACTGTTCCGCTGGTCGTACGAGCTGGACAGCCCGTTCGTGAACTCCTTCGCCCTGGTCGTACTCGCCGCCGGGGTGCTCCTCGCCCTCGGCGGGCTGGTCCGGTCGCGCCTGATCACCGGCCTGTTCTCGACCGTCGCGCTGGCGGCTGCGGGCCTGTGGATCGCGCTCAACGGCAGCCACTACGACCCGGTGAGCATGCCCTACTCCGACCTGCGGCTCGGTGCCTGGCTGACCCTGGGGGGCGGACTGGTTGGGTTGATAGGCACGTTCTTCCTCGACCGCTCGGCCAGCGAATCGGCGACGGCGGCGGCACTCGCCAGCTGACGCCGGCAAGATCCAACTCTGCGGTGGGGATTCCGAGTTTTCTCGGAAATCTGACCGGTCAGTCTTCCGAGGGGGCGTCAGCGGGCCTCGACCCAGGCGGCGTGCAGGCGTTCGTAGACGGCGCCCGCGTGGGTGACGAGCTCGGTGTGGGGCCCGCGTTGCACGATCTTGCCGCGGTCGAAGACGATCACCTCGTCCGCGGCCTGGGCGGTCGACAGGCGGTGGGCGATCGCCACCGTCGTCCGGCCGCGGGTCACCGCGTCGAGCGCGCGCTGCAGCCGGACCTCGGTCGCCGGGTCGACGGCGGAGGTGGCCTCGTCGAGCACCAGCAGGTCGGGGTCGGCGACGTAGGCGCGCACCAGGGCGACCAACTGGCGCTCCCCCACCGACAACGCCTCGCCGCGCTCGCCGACGGGGGTCGCCAGCCCCGCGGGTAGCGTCTCGACCCAGTCGGCGAGGCCCAGCTCGGTGAACGCCGCCTGCAGTTCCGCCTCCGGCAGCGTCTCGTTGGCGAACCGTACGTTCTCGGCGATCGTGGCATCGAAGAGGAAGCCGTCCTGCGGCACCAGCACCACCCGCCGGCGCAGCGACGAGAACCGCACGTCACGCAAGGCGACACCCGACAACGAGATGGTGCCGTCGGTCGGGTCCATCAAGCGGGTCAGCAGCTTGGCGAACGTGGTCTTCCCCGAGCCGGTCTCGCCGACCACCGCCACGCGGGTCCGCGGCGCGATATGGATGTCCACATCGGACAGTACGAGCGGCCCATCCGGATAGGCGAAGCTGACGTGGCTGAAGTCGATCGCGACCGGCCCGCGCGGTAGGTCCGTGCCGTTCGCGTCCGGATCGCGCACGTCCGGCTCGACGTCGAGCACGTCGAGGACCCGCCGCCAGCCGGCCGTCGCGTTCTGCGCCTCGTTGAGCACATCGGTGGCGACCTGCACCGGCTGCACGAAGAGCTGCACCAGCAACAGGAATGCGGTCAGTTCACCGACCTGCAGCCCGGCATCGACGCCGAGCAGGGTGCCGACGACGACCACCCCGCCCATGGCCAGACCAGCGGCGATCTCGCCCACCGAGTAGGCGTGGACGCTGATGCGCAGGCTGCGCGACATCGCCACCTGGGCCCGCTCGATCGCGTCGTCGAGCCGGCGGGCGCTGCGCCCGGCCACGCCATAGGCCCGGATGACGTCGGCGCCCACGACCGTCTCGCCGACCGCCCCGAGCATCGTGCCGACCCGTTCCCGCACGAGCAGGTAGGCGCTGGCCAGCCGGCGCTGCAGGAGCCGCACGACGACGACCAGGGGCAGGAAAGACCCGTAGACCACGAGCGCGAGCTGCCACGAGTAGGCGAACATCACGACGCTGGTGACGACCACCTGACCCGCGCTGACGATGAGCGTCACCCCACCGATCTGCAGGAACTGGGTGATCTGATCGACGTCCGTGGTGACACGGGCGGTCAGCGCCCCGCGGCGCTCCCCCTGCTGGTGCAGCATGGACAGGTCGTGGATGTGGCGGAAAGTCCGGGTCCGTACGGCCGCCAACGCCGTCTCGCTGACCGTGAACAGCCGCCGCATCATCAGGTAGGTGCAGGTGGCCGTGACCCCGAGCACGGGGACGGCGATGGCCACAGTGGACAGAACGACGCCGACATCGGGGCCACCCGGGGCCCGCAGGCCGTGGTCGATGACCCGTTGGACGGCGACCGGGACGGCGACCCGACCCACCATCGCGACCACGGCCAGGCCGAGCGTGCCGGCGAGCCCGGTGCGCAGCTCCGGCGACAGGGCCAGCCCACGCCGGATGGTCCACAGGGATCTGGGCGGCTTCGTTCCGACCCGACCCGATGACGTCATGAGACGACCCCTGCCCGTCCGGTGTCGCCGACGATCCGGCCCACCTCGAATTCTTCCACTTCGGACAGTTGCTCGTCCTCGGTGTCGGGACCGGGCGCCCGCAGGTCATCCTCGGCCAGCGCGGCTTCACGCTCGGCATCGGCCCGCTCGTAAGCGGTGACCAGGTCCGCGTAGGCCGGCACGGTCGCGAGCAGGTGCTCGTGGGCGCCGCGGGCCACGATCCGGCCGCGGTCGAGGAACACCACCTCGTCGGCGAGCGCGATCGTGGCCCGGCGATAGGCGACGAGGAGGATCGTGGTCGCGGTCCGATGACGCAGTTCCTGCCCACCTCCCCCGCCCTGCCGCCCACGCAACCCGCGCAGGATCGCCGCCTCCACCCGCGGGTCGACCGCACTCGTCGCGTCGTCGAGCACGAGCATCCGCGGTGAGCCGGCCAGCGCCCGGGCCAGGGTGAGCCGCTGGCGCTGCCCGCCCGACAGCGAGGTGCCGCGCTCGCCCAGCGGGGTGTCGAGCGGGTCCGCCGACGCACTTCCCTCCGCAGAGGCGGCAGCATTGCCAGGCAGCCGGTCCACGAAACCGTCGGCCTGGGCCAGCGCCAACGCCGCGCGAATGTGCTCATCGTCGATGCCCACACGACCGAGGGCGACGTTGCCGCGCACGGTGTCGTCGAAGACGAACGGCAACTGCGGCACGAGGGCCACGGTGTGGGCGAGCTCTGGTGCCGACAGGGCCCTGGCGTCGACGCCGCCGAACTCGACCGCCCCGGAGGCCGGGTCGACCAGGCGGGCGGCGAGCGAGGCGATCGTGGACTTGCCCGATCCGGTCGGGCCGACCAGTGCCACCGTCGTCCCGGCCGGAACCTCGAACGTCACGCCGTCCACCGCGTCCACCACCGGATCGGGCCCCGATCGCAGGTCGTCGTACCCGAACCGGACATCGCGGAAGGCGAGCGAGACCGCGGTACCGGCCGGCCCGGCCAGCGCGGCGTCGCCGTACGGCATGTCTCCGGTCGCCTCGAGCACCGGGCGGACCCGGTCCCACCCGGCCACGGCCCGCGGCAACTCGGTCAGCGCCCACCCGATCGAGCGCACCGGCACCGCGAGCATGGAGAAGAGGAAGGCGACCGCGAAGATCTCCTCGACGGTGGCCGCGCCCTGCCGCAGGCGCAGTACGCCGACCACGAGGACGACCAGGCTGCCGAGGTTCGGCAACGCCTCGACCAGCGGGTCGAACAGACCGCGGAGCCGACCAACGTTGATCATCGCGTCGCGCAGCTCGTGCGCCCGCGCCTGGAAGCGGCGGGTCTCCTCGGCCTCCCGGCCCATGGTCTTGACCAGGAGGGCGCCGTCGAAGCTCTCGTGGGCCACGGCGCTGACCTGCGCGCGCAGCGCCTGGGCCCGGCTGATCCGGGGCGACATCCGGCGCGAGTAGAAGAAGTTGAGCACGAAGAGCACCGGGAACAGGGCGAGCGCCACCAGGCCGAAGGCCCAGTCGACCACGAACAGCCCGCCGACTGCGACGCCCAGCATGAATACGGTGCCGACGGCCAGCGGGATAGCCGCCTGCACCGCCCACAGCGCCTCGACGTCGGAGCTGGCGTTGGACAGCAGCGTGCCGGTGGCGTGCCGACGGTGCCAGGCGGGTGGCAGAGCCAGGTAGCGCCGGGTGACCCGACGCCGGTACTCGGCGGTGAGCCGGAACTGGACGGTGCCCGCTCCGAGCCGGCGGGCGTAGAGCGCGCCGATCTTCAGCACCGCGACCGCGATGATGGCGACGAATCCGGTGGCGAGCGCCCCCGCCCCGACGTCCCCCCGGTCGATGGCCGGCACCACGACCCGCCCGACCACCTGGCCGACGACGAGCGCCGTGCCCACGCCGAGCCCGCCATAGACGGCGGCCCCGAGCACCGCGATGGCGAAGACCCACGGCTGCTCGCGGATCGCGCGACCGATCAGCCCCAGGCCCCGCAGGACAACGCGCGTACGGGTGGGCGAGTCATGCCGCAACCCGGTCCACCTCCCAGCCAGCGGCCTCCGCCCGCCAACGCTCGTCGCCGGCGCGGCAGGCCTGCAGGGATGATACGCCCGAACGCGCTGACGGTCCTTACCGGTCTCATCCGTTGGTCAGGGCGCCGCGAGCCGCCCGGAGGCTCGTTCGGGTGAACGGAAGGAATCCGCCCGGTGGACAGGACCAATGTGTGAGGCTAATGACGACTGTCCGTGAGGGCATTCATCGATTCAGTTAGCAACACCGTAATATCGATTTAACCTGCACTGGCTAGGAATACACGTAGTTGGTCAAATCACCCATCGATCAACGTTCTGCCCGGACGGGTCCGGGGCAAGGCGGGGGGTGCTCAGGGGGAGTGCCCCAGCACCGCCGGGGCACTCAACGGGGAGTGTCCCGGCCCTGAAGGTGGGAGGACGCAATGGCGCGGGGATCGCTGGTCGTGGTCGCGAACCGGTTACCGGTCGACGAGAGTGTCGACGAGGACGGCACCGTCACCTGGTCGCGCAGCCCAGGCGGTCTGGTCAGCGCTCTGCACCCCGTGCTGCGCGACCGCCACGGGACCTGGATCGGCTGGTCCGGAGGCATCGACTCGACACCGTACGTGCCGGACATCGATGGTATTCGGATGCGGGCGGTGCCACTGTCCACTCCGGACTATGAGCACTACTACGAGGGCTACAGCAACTGCACCCTCTGGCCGCTCTACCACGACGCGGTCGAGACGCCGGCGTTCCACCGTCGCTGGTGGGAGGCGTACCAGCGGGTGAACCGGCGGTTCGCCCAGGTGACCGCCGAGCACGCCGAGCGCAACGCGATCGTGTGGGTGCAGGACTACCACCTGCAGCTGGTCCCCGGGATGCTGCGCCAGCTGCGCCCCGACCTGCGGATCGGGTTCTTCATGCACATCCCGTTCCCGCCCGCGGAACTGTTCATGCAACTGCCACGGCGGGCCGAGCTCCTGCGCGGGCTGCTCGGAGCCGACCTGGTGGGGTTCCAGACCGCGGCCGGGGCGGACAACTTCGTCCGCATCGCCTGCCGGCTGCTCGGTGCCCAGGCCGTCCCCAGCACCACAGGTGGCGGCGGTGAGATCACGATCGATGGGCGGACGGTCCGGGTCGGCTCGTTCCCGATATCGATAGACGTAAACGAGATGGCCAGCCTGGGCCGGCACGCCGACGTGGTCGAGCGGGCCGCCCACCTGCGCGCCGATCTCGGCGAGCCGGGCAAGGTCATCCTGGGCGTGGACCGCCTCGACTACACCAAGGGCATCGAGCACCGGATCAAGGCGTACCGGGAGCTGCTCGTCGACGGTCGGGTCAAGGTGCAGGACACGGTGATGGTGCAGGTCGCGGTGCCCAGCCGCGAACGGGTCCAGCAGTACAAGGTGCTCCGGGACAAGGTGGAGCGCGAGGTCGGCCGCATCAACGGGGAGTTCAGCCGCGTCGGCGTACCGGCGGTGCACTACCTCAACCAGTCCTTTGACCGGGCGGAGGTCGCGGCGCTCTACCTCGCCGCGGACGTACTTACCGTGACCGCCCTGCGCGACGGGATGAACCTCGTGGCGAAGGAGTACATCGCCGCCCGCACCGACAACGGCGGCGCGCTCGTACTGAGCGAGTTCACCGGCGCCGCCGCCGAGCTGCCCGAGGCGTACCTGGTCAACCCGCACGACCTCGACGGGGTCAAGGACACGATCGTGCGCGCGCTGGAGGCGACCGCGGCCGAGAACCGGGCCCGCATGCGGGCCATGCGGCGCCACGTCCGTGCCCATGACGTCCGGGCCTGGGCCCGGTCCTACCTCAAGGCGCTCGACCCGCGCGTCTCGCGGTAGCGCTCCCCGGCGTTGCTGCCAGGGCCGGTAACGGTGCTCCGCCCGGCCGTTTCCGCAGGGCCGGCGTCCTTGCTTTCCGCAGGTGAACCCGTTGGGGGCTGGTCGGGAGCGCCCGTTTTCCGTACCCTCGGGTAACCCTGGATGTGCGTGACCCCCGTCACCCGTCCCCCACAGTGCCTGATGATCAGCTCCGGCATTCTGCGCGAAAACGGAGGCTCCGCGTCCCATGAGCAAGCCATTGCACCTTCCATACACATCCATTCCGGACATGTTCCTGCACCGGGTCGCCGAGACCCCGGCGGCTAACGCGTTCGCGTACCCCGGTCCGGACGGGCCGGTGTGGCTGACCTGGAAGGAGGTCGGGGATCGTGCGACGGCGATCGCAGCCGGCCTGCACGCCATCGGCGTGAACCCCCAGGACGGCGTGGCGATCGCGGCCTCGACCCGCGTGGAGTGGATCCTGGCCGACCTCGGCATCCTGTGCGCGGGCGCGGCGACCACCACGATCTACCCGACCACCGAGCCGAAGGACGCCACCTTCATCCTCGCCGACTCCGGGGTGAAGGTGCTGATCGCCGAGAACGAGGCCCAGGTGGCGAAGACGGCCGGCGCGACGCTGCCCAACCTCACCCACATCGTGGTCATCGACGGGACGTCCGACGCCGCGGTGCCGGTACTGACGATGGCCGAGCTGGAGGAGAAGGGTAAGGCGCTGCTCGCGTCCGATCCCGAGCTCGTCACGCGGATCGCGGCCAGCGTACGCCCCGACCACCTCGCGACCCTCATGTACACCTCTGGCACCACCGGCACCCCGAAGGGCGTCGAGCTGCTGCACGCCGGCTGGGTCTGGGAGGGCGTCGCCCAGTCGACGATCGGCCTGCTGCTCCCCACCGACCTGCAGTACCTGTGGCTGCCGCTGTCGCACTCGTTCGGAAAGACGATCCTCTGTGGAGTCATCAACGTGGGTCTTCCGACCTATGTGGACGGTCGTGTCGACAAGATCGCGGAGAACCTGCCCAAGGTGCGGCCCACTTTCATGTGCGGTGCACCCCGGATCTACGAGAAGCTCTACAGCGCCGTCAACAGCGCGGTGAAGTCCGAGGGCGGCGCCAAGTACAAGATCTTCAAGTGGGCGGTCCGGGTCGGGCGGGAAGCCTACGAGCGCGAACTCGCCGGCAAGTCCGGCGGCGGGTTCAAGGTCAAGCTCGCCGACCGGCTGGTGTTCAGCAAGATCCGGGCCCGCCTCGGCGGCCGGATCCGGGCCCTCGTCTCCGGCGCCGCGCCGCTGAACAAGGAGATCCAGGAGTTCTTCCACATCGCCGGCATCGAGATCTACGAGGGCTATGGGCTCACCGAGACCTCCGCGGGGGCGTTCCTCAACATCCCGGGCCGGACCAGGTTCGGCACCGTCGGCCACCCCATGGGTGACCTCGAGGTGCGCCTCGACTCCGACGGCGAGATCCTGATCCGCGGCCTGCCGGTGATGCGCGGCTACCACAACCTGCCCGAGGAGACCGGGCGGGTCTTCACCGAGGACGGCTTCTTCCGGACCGGTGACATCGGCGAGATCGACGCGGATGGCTACCTGAAGATCACTGACCGGAAGAAGGACCTCTTCAAGACCTCCGGTGGCAAGTACATCGCCCCGAGCCACCTCGAGGGCGGGTTCAAGGCGCTGTGCCCGTACGTGTCGCAGGTCCTCGTCATCGGAGCGGCCCGCAACTACGTCACGATGGTGGTAACCCTCGACCCCGACGTGGTGACGAAGCTGACCACGGCCGAGGGCCCGTTGCACGGCAAGAGCTACGGCGAGGTGGCCGCGTCGGCGGAGATGCGCGCGATGATCGAACAATCCGTGAAGGAGCTCAACGCGAAGCTGAACCGCTGGGAGACGGTGAAGAAGTTCACCATCCTCCCGCGCGACCTGTCCATCGACACCGGTGAGCTAACCCCGTCGCTGAAGGTCAAGCGCAAGAGCGTCGAGACGAACTTCTCGACCGAGATCGAGTCGATGTACGAGGGTGTGCTGACCGAGGCGTAGCTGAGATCTCGCGCCGTTGTGTTGTTGTGTAGGGAAGGGCACCTTGCTGACACTGAGCCGCGGTTGCTCGCGACTGCGGGGCTCGCAAGCTCGCTCCTCGCGCTCGGGGCTATGTCCAGCAAGGTGCCCTTCCTGACATCGGCGAGGCGGCGGTCAGGCCACCAGGGACGGTGGGGACCACTCGGCCGGGCGGGCCCGGGCCAGGTCCGCGTGCGCGGCGGCCAGGCGCCGTACGGCCTCCACGAGGTCGGTCTCGGGCAGCGTGAACGGGAGCCGCATGAAGCGCTCCAGCGTGCCGGCCAGGCCGAACGACGGGCCCGGCGCCAGCCGCACACCGTGCTCGTGAGCGGCCTGGGCCAATGCGGTCGACACCGGCGCGTCGAGCTCCACCCACAGGCTCACCCCGCCGCCGGGTGGCGTGAACGTCCACTGTGGAACTTGCCGGCGCAGCGCCGCGGTGAGCGCGTCCATCCGCTGCCTGAGCTGTGTTCGACGGGCGGCGATGATGTCGCCGGCCCGGTCGAGGAGGGCGGCACCGACGAGTTGGTCGAGCACCGGGCCGGCCATGTCGACCGCCACCCGGAGCGCCGACAGACGGGCGATGACCGGTGTCGCGGCCCGGATCCAGCCGACCCGGACGCCACCCCAGTACGGCTTGCTCATGCCGCCGACGGTGAGGACCCGGGCGTGCGGGTCGAAGGCGGCCAGGGGCGGCGGCGGGGGATCCTGGGCGAAGGAGAGGTCCACAAAGGACTCGTCCACGATCAGGTCGGTGCCGGCTCGGTGGGCGGCGGCCGGTAGCAGCTCCCGCAACCGGTGCGACATCACGTGACCGGTCGGGTTCTGGAACTCGGGGATCACGTAAGCCAGCGCCGGGCGGCTCGACCGTACCTCGGCGAGCAGCAGCTCCTCCTCCCAGCCAGCGACGGGATCGAGGTTGGTCGTCACGATCCGGGTCCGGTGGGCGCGCAGGGCGGCCAGAACGTTCGGGTAGGTTGGCGACTCCACGAGAACGGTCTGTCCCGGTGCGACCAGCAGTCGCAGGATCAGGTCCACCGCCTGCTGCACCCCGTTGGTGACGAGGACCTGGTCCGGCCCGGTCGGCAGTCCGCGGGCAGTGAAGGCGGCGGCGATGCGTTCCCGCAGCCCGAGAATCCCCTCCGGCTGGTAGCCGGGTCCCGTGGTGAAGGCGGGCAGCTCGGCCACCGCCGCCGCCACCGCCGCGTCGATCTCCTCGGGGGCGGCGAGCGCGGCACAGCCGAGGTCGATCATGTCGTCGGCGTCCGCGGGCATCCACAGCCCGGAGGTGCCGACCCGCTGCCCCGGCGGGAGCGCGGTGAAGCTGCCGGCGCCGCGACGGCTGGTGAGGTGGCCCGACCCGCGCAGCTCGCGGTAGGCCGCGGTCACGGTCGTCCGGCTGACGCGCAGCGCTTCGGCGAGCTCCCGCTCCGCGGGCAGCCGTACGCCCAGGGCCACCCGGCCGTCGCGGAGCAGACCGCGGATCGCCAGGGACAGCGCCGCGTACTCCGGCAGCCGGAGCGTGCCGTCGCCGCGGGTGGCCCGCCACTGGTCGAGCAGGCGGACCAGGTGGCCACCTCGTATCGTGTTGACCAAGGCCACTCACCTCGGATTGGCTATTTGTGAGCGAGAAACTGGCCTTCATATTGGCATGCATGGCAGTCACCAGCAAGGCCACTTTGCCGAAGCGAGCGGCCGGCCCATCCAGGACGTACGGACCGCTCCCCCTGCGCATCCGCCCGGTGGCGCGGCTCGGTCAGCTCTACGCCGGGCTGGCCGTGTACGGGGTGAGCATGGCGCTCATGGTGGAGTCGCGCCTCGGCAACATGCCGTGGGACGTGCTCCATCAGGGCCTGGCCCGCCAGACAGGGCTCTCGATCGGCGTCGTCACGATCATCACCGGCGCGCTGGTGCTGCTGCTGTGGATCCCCCTACGGCAACGGCCGGGCGTCGGCACACTGTCCAATGTGGTCGTCATCGGACTTGCCGTCGACGGGGCCCTGGCCTTGCTGCCCACGCCGTCGTTGTTGTGGCAGCGTGCGCTGTTCCTGGCCGGCGGCGTCGGGCTGTGCGCGGTCGCGACGGGGCTCTATGTCGGGGCCCGGCTCGGCCCCGGTCCACGCGACGGCCTGATGACCGGCCTCGCTGCCCGCGGTCACTCGATCCGGTTGGTGCGCACGGGCATCGAGGTGGGCGTCGTGCTCGTCGGCTTCCTGCTCGGAGGCACGCTCGGCATCGGCACGCTCGCCTATGCGTTGACCATCGGCCCGCTGGTGCACATCGCGCTGCCCCTGCTCGCTATCCGCACCTCAGTCGGTGGCGTCGTCGTAGGCGATCGTCAACCATCGGCGAAGGTCATCGTCCACGTCGTCGGGACCGTGCAGGCGGACCGTGCTCCAGAACCGGTTCGCGGAGATGCGCTGACTTCGGATGGCCCTGGGATGGTCGACCGCCTCATCGGCGAGGATCTCCACTGAGAGGGCCCGCGCCATCGGCCGGATCTCGGCGAACCTGCGGTCGCTGGTCAGGAACACGCCAACGGCGACGGGGTCGAGATGCACCGGGCCGAGCGTCCCGAGATGAGCCATGATCGCGTCGTAGGCCGCCCGCTGCGCCGGCGGTCGGCCGGCGAACGTCTCGTCGACCGTGCCGCCCGGCACGCAGACGTGCGATTGGTTCGTCCGGCCGAACGCCCGGTCACACCGGGGACACGTCCATCGCGCCATACCCCTGTTCGTACACTGTCTGCTCGCCGCGCCTGTCACCAAGATCCTCATGACCATGGACAAGTGTGTGTGATCGGTGATAAATTCACATGCATTCGTCCATGGTCGTGAGGATCTTGAGAGAGGTCACGGTCCCGGTGATCGCCTCCGGCGGTGCCGGTGCGGTCGCCAACTTCCGTGCCGCGGTCACGGCTCGCGCCTCATCCTCGCCCGCCGAACGACGATGATCGACAGAGCGACGCCGCTCAGCAGGATCAACGCAGCCGCCGTAGCGCCGGTGCGCAGCCACGGAGGCCACGGGCCATGGTCGATGTCTCCGGCCGGCCTCACCCGCACGTCGGGCAACAGGCCGTACGCCAGCTGCAGGTCGCCGATGAGCACGTCCAGGCCCGTGCCCGGATCGAGCCGCGCCAACGGCGTCCGGGATCCGTCGCCGAGATCGACGGAGACGATTTCCGGCGACTGCGCGGCGGAGTCGCCTGGCATATCCGCGCCGGTGGCCATCAGGAACCGATCCGACGACCGCCAGCCGAGGAAGAATCCCACTGGGACCTCGGCCGGCCCCACGCGCCAGCCCGCGCCGTCCCGCTCGACCGTACGTAGCCGGGATCCCGAGGTCAGGGCCAGCCGGGAGCCGTCGGGCGACCACGCCGCCTGGTTGGCCACCTGGTAGTCCGTCGGGACCGCGACCCTCGCTGCGACCTCGCCGCCGGGCACGGTGATCACAACGACATCGGCGCCGGGCGGGATGCTGCGGTGCTCGGCACCGTCCGGTCCACCGGCCTGGATGGCGAGCTCGGTGCCGTCCGGGGAGAACGCGGCGTTGCCAACCGATTCCAGTACGTCGATGGGATAACGCTCGCCCGAGATCGCGTCGAGGAGGGTCAACCGCCCGCCCCGGGCTCGCGTCGTCTCGTGCCAGCCCTCCGTCATCGGGCGGAACGGTCGAGTCGCGTAGGCGAGCCATCGGCCGTCGGCCGACCACGCCAGCAAGGTAACGGTCGAGTCTGCGTCCACGGGGTACCGGCGGATGTCGCCTGTCCGCACGTCGATCACCGGAAGCTCGGACACCGCGCGGGATCCCGATCCGATCGCGACCAGGAGGCCGTCGCCGGAAAGCAGCACCGGCGCGCGCTCGACGGACAGGGCAGGACCGATCTTGGCCTGCTCGATGTAGCGATACCGGTCGGTGTCGGCCGCGAGCACGATCACCTGGTTGATGGCGTAGACGGGTTCGAAGTCGTAGCGGAACACAGCGATCGCCCGGCCCGGCGGGGAGTCAGTGACAGAGCCGGTGAATGGCGAATACCCACCGATGACCGCGGGGAGCGTCGGCGGTGCCTCGATCGCGGCGGGCGGTGCCCCGCGCCGAGGCCAGACCCCGGGGACTGCGACCACGACCGCCAGCAGCACCAGCACGGCAGCCGCCACGGCGACCGGCCGGATCCAGCCCCGGGTCCGCTCGGCGTAGGCGAACGCCGGTGGGTGCGCGACCAGCACGGACTCGACGTACTCGACCACGCTCCGCCGGATCCGGGTCTCCAGGTCAGCCATCGAGGTACCTCCGCAACGTCTCGTGCGACCGGTGCAGCAGGGACTTGACGGTGCCGAGCCGGCAGCCGAGGGCGTCGCCGATCGCCGCTTCCGGCAGGTCCAGGTAGTACCGCAGGAAGACCGCGGCGCGCTGGCGCGGGCGCAACCTGGCCAGAGCCGCCCGTACGGCCACCGCCTCCGGCCCCAGGGGCGCGACGACAGCCTTCAGCTGGTGCCGCGTGAGATACGCAGACTCGATCCGCGCGCGGCGCAGCATCGACACGGATCGGGAGATCACCGCCCGGCGCAGGTAGGCGACCGGATGCTCGACCCGTGCGAAGGCCCGGTAGAGCTCCGCGAACGCCTCCTGCACGATGTCCTCGGCGCCAGCGTCCCGCCCCGTCGTGATCCGGGCGAGCCGGACCATCGGTGCATATTGCTCCGCGTAGAGAAGCGTGAACCCGTCCGGCGGGCTCGCCGGTGGCAGTGGCCCTACGGTCTGGTCGATCTGGGTCACTCTGTCATGGCGCGCGAGCGGGACGAAAGGTTCCTGACACAGCTCAACGGACCGGGTGGCCGGCGGCGCGCAGGGAGTCCTTGACCTCGCCGATGGTGATCTCTCCAAAGTGGAACACACTGGCGGCGAGCACGGCGTCGGCGCCGGCCCCGATCGCGGCGCCGAAGTCGGCGACCGCGCCGGCGCCGCCCGAGGCGATCACCGGAACCGTGACCTCGCGCCGGATCGCCGCGATGAGCGGCAGGTCGAAGCCGCCCTTCGTGCCGTCGTGGTCCATCGAGTTCAGCAGGATCTCCCCCGCGCCGAGCTCGCAGCCCTGACCGGCCCACTCGATGGCGTCGAGGCCGGTGCCGCGGCGGCCACCGTGGGTGGTGACCTCGAACCCGCTGGTCACGCCCGGCGCCCGCCGGACGTCCAGCGACAGTGTGAGCACCTGCCGGCCGAACCGGTCCGCGATCTCCGCGATGAGCGTGGGCCGCGCGATCGCCGCGGTGTTCACGCCGACCTTGTCCGCGCCGGCGCGCAGCAGAGTGTCCACATCGGACACGGCCCGGACGCCGCCGCCCACAGTCAGCGGGATGAACACGGTCTCGGCGGTGCGGCGCACCACGTCGAGCATCGTGGCCCGCCCGTCGGCCGACGCCGTGACGTCCAGGAAGACGAGCTCGTCGGCGCCGGCCGCATCGTAGGCGGCGGCCAGCTCGACGGGATCACCGGCGTCGCGCAGGTTCAGGAAGTTCACGCCCTTCACGACCCGCCCGGCGTCCACGTCCAGGCAGGGAATGACCCGCACGGCGACCGTCATGATGCTGAACTCAGCACGGCGAGGGCCTGCGCCACCGTGAACGCGCCCGCGTACAGGGCCTTGCCGGTGATGACGCCCTCGACGCCGACCGGCTCGAGCCCGGCGAGCGTCCGTAAGTCGTCCAATGTGGAGACTCCGCCCGAGGCGATGACCGGCGCCGGGGTGCGGGCACAGACGTCGCGCAGCAGCTCGACGTTGGGACCGCGCAGCGTGCCGTCCTTGAGGATGTCGGTCACGACGTACCGGGCGCAGCCGGCCTTGTCGAGGCGCTCCACGACCTCGTAGAGGTCACCACCGTCGCGGGTCCAGCCGCGTGCCGACAGGGTCCGGCCGCGTACGTCCAGCCCGATCGCCACCCGGTCGCCGTACTCGCCCACGACCCGGTCGCACCATTGCGGATCCTCCAGGGCGGCCGTGCCGATGTTCACCCGGGCGGCCCCCGTGGACAGCGCCGCCCGCAGCGAGGCGTCGTCCCGGATCCCGCCCGACAGCTCCACCTTCACGTCGAGGCGGTCGATAACCGAGGCCAGCAGCGACGCGTTCGAACCCCGGCCGAACGCGGCATCCAGGTCGACCAGGTGGATCCACTCGGCCCCGTCGGCCTGCCAGGCCAGCGCCGCCTCCAGCGGGTCGCCGTACGACGTCTCCGAGCCGGCGGCGCCCTGGACCAGCCGGACGGCCTGGCCGTCGGCGACATCGACGGCCGGCAGCAGCACGAGGGTCATAGCCGGAAGCCCTTCCGATCGAACGAGACGATCGCCAGCACCGGCAGCACGAGCAGCACAAGCAGCGACAGCGCGATGCGGGTTGCCAACGAATCGACGAAATACCATACAGCGAACAGCAGCGCAAGGCCGACACCGACGATCATCGACCGCTGCGCCGGGCTGCGCCGGCCCAGACCCCAGGCCGAACGCCGAGCGGCGGGGCGAAGTCGCCGCAGCCTGCGGAGCCAATCGTGGAGCACCGCGCGACGCCGGAAACGCCGCAACCGTACGGCCTCGGCCGCCGCGCGCGCCGCCTCGCGCTCGGCTCGCCGACGGGCCCGTTCCTTGCTCATCTCGGCGGCAGGGTGGCGAGCCAGTTGCGCAGGAGGGCAGCGCCCGCGTCACTGGACTTCTCGGGGTGGAACTGGGTGGCCGTGAGCGGCCCCGCTTCGATGGCCGCCACGAACGGAGCACTGTGGACGGAGGTGGTCACGTGGCGACCGTCCATCAGCGACGACGAGGGGTGCGCGGCGTACGAGTGCACGAAGTAGAAGCGGGTGTTCGAGGAAAGAGCGTCGAAGAGCAGCGAGCCGCCCGGCGCCGAGACGGTGTTCCAGCCCATGTGCGGCACCACCGGAGCCTCGAGCCGCGTCACCCCGCCGGGCAGGAGGCCCAGCCCCTTGCTCACGACGCCGTGCTCGTCGCCGTACTCGAAGAGGATCTGCATTCCCACGCAGATGCCGAGCACCGGCCGGCCGGCCGCCACCCGGGCGGCGATCATGGGGCCAGCCTCAAGAGAGTCGATGCCGGCCATGCATGCGGCAAACGCGCCGACGCCCGGCACGACAAGGCCATCCGCCGCCGCAGCGTCCTCAAGGGACGGTGTGACGGTCACGGAGGCGCCGGCCCGGGCCAGGGCACGCTCGGCCGAGCGCAGGTTGCCCGACCCGTAGTCGAGCACCACCACCGAAGGCGGCCTCATGGGTGGCTGGGTGGGGGCGGAGGGCAGCTTCTCGCTCATGGCATCAACCAGAGCACACCCGCCACCGCGGCGACGGCGCCGAGCAGGCCGACACCGGCCACCACTGCCCGGGAGGCCCGCTGCCGGTACAGGGAGATCGCGCCGCCGACGAGCAGACCGGCCACGCCGAGCAGAAGGATGGGCAGCACCGCGTCCATCAGTGCAGCACGCCCTTCGTCGACGGCACCCCACCCGACGGGTCTTCCACCCGCGTGGCGTCGCGCAGCGCGCGGGCGACCGCCTTGAACTGGGCTTCCAGCACGTGGTGGGCGTCCGGCTGCGACCCCGGACGGGCGGCGCGCAGCACGACAACGTGCAGCGTCAGCCGGGCGGCGTGGCCGAACGACTCCCAGAAGTGCCGGGCCAGACTGGTCGGGAACAGCGGCCCGGTGCCGCCCACGAAGGGTGCCAGCCCCGACGGCTCCTCGTAGACGACGTACGGACGACCCGAGAGGTCAACCGCCGCCTGCACGAGCACCTCGTCGAGCGGCACCAGCACGCTGCCGAAGCGGCGGGTCCCCGCCTTGTCGCCCAGGGCCGACGCCAATGCGGCGCCGACGGCGAGCGCGGTGTCCTCCACCGTGTGGTGCGCGTCCACGTGCAGGTCGCCCGATGTACGTACGGTCAGGTCGAACCCGCCGTGCTTGCCGAGCTGGGAGAGCATGTGGTCGTAGAAGCCGATCCCGGTGGCGATATCCGTGCGTCCAGTGCCGTCGACGGCCAGCGACACATGTACCTTCGACTCCGCGGTTTCACGGTCAATGGTGGCGCGACGGGGCTTAGTAACCATCCGGAAGCTGACCCATCGCCTGCAGGAACGCGTCGGTCTCGTCCGGCGTGCCGGCGGACACCCGCAGGTGCCCGGCGACACCCACGTCGCGAACGAGGATGCCGCGGTCGAGCAGGTACTGCCACACCGCCTTCTCGTCCCGGAACCGTCCGAAGAGGACGAAGTTGGCGTCGCTCCCGGCCACGCCGAGACCGAGCTCGCCCAGGCCGGTGACGAGCCGGTCGCGCTGCGCCTTGATGGTCTCGATCTGGGTGCCGAACGCGTCCGCGTGGGCCAGCGCCGCCCGCGCCGCCGCCTGGGCCAGCGACGACAGGTGGTACGGGTTGCGGACCAGCTGCAGGTACTCGACGGCATGGGGCCGGCCGATGAGGTAGCCGACCCGCGCCCCGGCGAGGCCGAACGCCTTGCTCATGGTGCGGGTGACGAGCAGCCGCGGGAAGCGCGGGATCAACTCGACCGCGCTGCGGGTGCCCTCACGGGCGAACTCGAAGTACGCCTCGTCGACGATGACCACGCCCGGAGTCTCGGCGGCGACCGCCTCGACGGTCTCCAGCGTGATCGCGCCGCCGGTCGGGTTGTTCGGCGAGCAGAGGAACACGACGTCGGGCTGGAACACCCGTACCTGGGCCTTGGCCTGCTCGGGGCCGAGGTGGAACTCGCGGGTGCGGTGCCCGTCGAGCCACCCGGTCGCGGTCGCCTTGGCCAGCAGCGGGTGCATCGAGTACGACGGTGAGAAGCCCATCGCCGTACGGCCCTGGCCGCCGAACGCGAGCAGGGCCTGCAACTGGACCTCGTTGGAGCCGTTGCCTACCCAGATGTTGGCGGCCGAGACGTCGTGGCCGACGTAGCTGGCGAGGTCCTCCCGCAGCGCGAGCGCGTCGCGGTCGGGGTAGCGGTTGAGGTCGCGCACCAGCCCACGCAGCGACTTCTCGATCGAGTCGGCCACCGCCTCGGGCACGGGGTACGGGTTCTCGTTCGTGTTCAGCCGAACCGGCACGTCGAGCTGTGGCGCCCCGTAGGGCGTCAGACCCCGCAGCTCATCGCGCAGCGGAAGATCTTCGAACGGGTCAACCAGCGCCACCATCGCGCGCTCTCCTCGCTCCCTGTCCTACGCCGCTACGTGGAGAACCGTACCGTGACCGCTTCCCCGTGTGCCGGGAGGTCCTCGACCTCAGCCAGCGTCACCACGTGGCGGGCCACCTCGCGCAGGGCGGCCTCGTCGTAGGCGATCACCTGCACGGGACGCAGGAAGGTGTGGACGGACAGCCCGCCGCTGTGCCGCGCGCACCCGCCGGTGGGCAGCACATGGTTCGACCCGGCGCAGTAGTCGCCCAGCGAGACCGGCGAGTACGCCCCCACGAAGATGGCGCCCGCGTTGTGCACCCGCGCCGCCCACGCCGGGGCGTCGCGGGTCTGGATCTCCAGGTGCTCGGCCGCGTAGGCATCGACCACGGTAATCCCGTCGGCGAGGCTGGCGACGAGCACCACCCCCGACTGTGGACCACCGAGGGCGGTCGCGACGCGTTCGGCGTGCTTCGTCCATGGCACCTGCCGGGACAGCTCCGCATCGACGGCGTCGGCCAGGGCGACCGAGTCGGTGACCAGCACGCTCGCCGCGGCCGGGTCGTGCTCGGCTTGGCTGATCAGGTCGGCGGCCACGTGGACCGGGTCGGCGTGCTCGTCGGCCAGGATCGCGATCTCGGTCGGGCCGGCCTCGGCGTCGATGCCGACCTCCCCGTGCACCAACCGTTTCGCCGCTGTGACGTAGATGTTGCCCGGGCCGGTGATGACGTCCACGGGCTCGCAGACGCCGGCCCCGTAGGCCAACATCGCGACCGCCTGGGCGCCGCCGACCGCATAGACCTCGGTCACGCCGAGCAGGGCGCAGGCCGCGAGCACCCGGTCGTCGGGGAGGCCAGTGGCGCGCTGCGGCGGGCTCGCCACGGCGATCGCCTCCACGCCCGCGATCTGAGCTGGAACAACGTTCATGACCACGCTCGACGGGTACATGGCCAGGCCGCCGGGAACGTAGAGCCCGACCCGCCGCACCGCGATGTACCGCTGAGTGACCGTGCCACCGGGGACGACCTCGGTCGTCACATCCGCCGGTCGCTGGACGGCATGCACGAGCCGGACCCGGTCGATCGCCACCTCCAGCGCGGCCCGCACCTCGGGCTCGAGCGCGGACAGCGCGCGGGCCAGCTCGGTGGGGTCGACCCTGATCGAGTCGAGCGACACGCCGTCGAAGCGTGCCGTGGCCTCGCGCACGGCCGCCTCGCCGCGGGCCCGCACGTCGGCCACGATCGGCTCGGCCGTGGCCATCGCCACCGCCACGTCAACGGCGGCCCGGGGCAACAACTCGCGCAGGGTTGCCCGGTCTGGCGTGCCTGCCCTGAAGTCGACGCGAGTCAGCACGGCGCCGAGTCTAGTCGCACGGCCGCGAGGCAGCATCGGGCTAAGCGGCCGGCCGCTGATGGATCCGGGCGGGCAGAGCCGTGGGTGGGGCCGTGACACGGCACGTACGCTCGGTTGCGTGACCGACGCCGAGCGGACCGTGCTACCACTCTTCCCGCTCGGCACGGTCCTCTTTCCCGGGCTAGTGCTGCCGCTGCACATCTTCGAGGAGCGGTACCGCACCCTCGTGCGAACGCTGCAGCAGCGGCCAGATCCGGCGGAGCGGACGTTCGGGGTGGTGGCGATCCGCCGCGGCTGGGAGGTCGCCCAGGCCGCCGCTGTCACGGGCGTCGCCGACCCGGTGGACATGTACGACGTGGGCTGCACCGCCGAGGTCCGGGACGTGACCGAGCACCCTGACGGCACCTACGACATCGTGACCGTGGGGCGACGGCGGTACGCGATCGCAGAGGTCCTCGCCGGACCCGAGCCCTACACCCAGGCGTCGGTGACGTTCCTGCCGGAGCAGCCCGGTCCGGCCGGCGACGCGGACGCCCTCGGCCCGCGGGTGCTCGCCGCGTTCCGGGCCTACCTGCGCACCTTCCGCCACGGCCGGGCCGACGAGGAGCAGCTTCCGGACGACCCGCTGGTGCTCTCCCACCTCGTCGCGGCGACCGCCTCCCTGGACATCGCCGACCGCCAGGCGCTCCTCGCCGCCACCGACACCGCGACCCGCCTGCGGGAGGAGCTGCGGCTTCTGCACCGCGAGACCCGGCTGTTGTCCCGGGTCAGGGCCGTGCCGGCAACCCTGGGGGACCTGACGGCCCGCCCGGGCCAGAACTAGTCTCCGGATTCCCGCCCGCCCGGTGCGGCCACGCCAATTCCGGCGACGCTTGCGGAGCGGAATCAGCCGGCCATTCCGGCGACGCTTGCGGAGCGGAATCAGCCGGCCATTCCGGCGACGCTTGCGCAGCGGAATCAGCCGGCAACTCCGGCGACGCTTGCGCAGCGGAACCAGCCGGCAACTCCGGCGACGCTTGCGCAGCGGAACCAGCCGGCGACCCCGGCCAGGCCGGCTGCGCCAGGGGCGGCCATGCAGCCTGGCCGGGCAGCGGCCGGATGAAATCGCCGGACAGCGGGTCGATCGGGCCCGCTTCGGCGAGGACGGGCGCGTCGGGGCGCAGCTGCGGGTCGGCGGCGAACCCGGCGAGAGTGGTGTACGTCGCCGCCGCCGCCAGCGCCTGAGCCGCGACCACGCCGGTGGCCCGCGGTGGCCACAGATGCATCCGGTCGAGATCCGTGATCCGCAACGACAGCGGTGCCTCGATCTGTGCCCCGACCGGTGCGGTGGTCACCAGGGCCTCGAAGTGCCGCATCTCCAGCCACACCCCGAGACGCCAGCCGAGCCAGGCACCGACCAGCGAGCCGACCACGAGGCCCACCAGCACCCACAGCCCACGATGGCGGCGCGCTGCGATCCATGCGCCGATCGCGACGAGAACCCCGGCGGCCAGGCCAAGGAAGGCGAACCAGCCGTCGGCCGCGACCGCCTGTTCGGGCTGCGAGTCCGCGTAGAGGAACCCCTGCTCGACTTTGATGATCTGCACGTGTGGCGCCAGGACCCGCCACAACAGCCCCACGCCCAGGCCGAAGAGGCTGACGACGATCGCCACTCCGACCGCCACCAGTACCCGACGGCGCTGCCGGTCCGGTTCACCCATCGAGACCGGCACCGCATAGCCGGGATCCGCGTAGAAGCTCACCCGGCCATCTTGGCGCATGTCCGCGAGTCATCCGCCCCCGAATGCCCCATTACGGGCGGTGACGCTGATCGCCCGCCCTGACACTTCACGCAGCCTGCGGAGGCAACCGGCAAGCAGTACCGGTGAGTTGATCGCTACACTCACGCACCGTGCGACGAGGCCTGACCTGGATTCGGCGTCGGGTGGGCACCCCGGTCGCGGTGACATCTGCCTTCGTCTCGGTTACCACCATCGCGTTGGCCACGCTTCTGGTCACGGGCGGCGGGGCCCGCTCGGCCGCGCTGGAGGGCATCGCGCCGCGGCCAGCCCGCGTGCCGCCCCCGGCCGCGACCACGACGTCCGCCACACCGTCGCCGGAGTCCAGCCCCACATCCACGACCCGGTCGGAGGCCGGTCCCATCGGCGGCGGCGGCCCTATCGACGTCGGTAACCCAGCCGCCGGGTCCGGTCGATGGGAGTACGCCGGTGCCGGTCCCGGGTTCGGGTCCGGCGGGCAACTGCGGACCTACCGGGTCGGGGTGGAGGTCGGTCTGCCGGTCTCGGTCGCCGAGTTCACCGCTGTCGTGGATGCGACGCTCGGCGACTACCGCGGTTGGGCGAGCACGGGCCAGGCGAGCTTCCAGCGCGTCGACGGCTCGGCATCATCCAACTTCACTGTCTTTCTAGCCAGCCCGTGGACGGCGTATCAGCTCTGTGCGGGGGTCGTCGACATCACCATCGGCGGTGTGCCGTACACGAACTGCCAGGCCGGCGCTCCCGTCGTGATCAACTCCGACCGGTACCTGCAGGGCGCCAGTCGCTTCCCGGGCCCACTGTCGGTCTACCGGCAGTACGCCATCAACCATGAGGTCGGGCACCGGCTCGGCCACAGCCATGTGAGCTGCCCTGGGGCAGGCCAGCTCGCCCCGGTCATGCAGCAACAGACGCTGGGCCTGCAGGGCTGCGAGCCCAACGCATGGCCATACCCCGGCAACGCCGCCCCGCCCTCGCCCGAGCCCTCGCCCGAGCCGTCACCCGAGCCGTCACCCGAGCCATCAACCGAGCCATCGCCGTCACCCCACCCGTCACCCAGCGCATCGCTGAGTCCCGATCCGTCCCCGAGTCAGGAGCCGTAGGGTCAGGCGAAGGCGCCGGGGCCGAGCAGGGCCTTGAGGTCTGCCATCAATGCCGGCGAATGGGCCACCCGGTCGGGGCCGAGCTTGAGCAGCGTCGGCTGGCCGTTGCTCAACAGGCGTAGGTGCACCTCGGCGGAGCCGGGGTGGCTCGACAGCACCTGCTTGAGGCTCTGCATCAACGGCGGCGTGCACCGCGACGACGGAAGCTGGAGCACCACCGGCTTCGTGGCGTTCGGCACCGCGGCGGTCAGGTCGGGCAGCTTGAGGTCCATCGCCATCAGCCGCGCCTGCTCGTCTCGGCGGTCGATCCGGCCCCGAACAACGACGATCGCGTCCTCGGCGACGTACTGGCCGACCAGCTCGTACGTATTCGGGAAGAACAGCACCTCGACCGACCCGTCGAGATCCTCGAGCGTCGCCGACGCCCAGGCCTTGCCCTGCTTGGTGATCCGGCGCTGCACGCCGGTGAGGATGCCGGCGAGGTTGACCACCTTGCCGTCCTCGACCGTGCCCTCCTCGCTCAGCGAAACGATCGAGGTATCTGCCTCTTTGATCAGAACGTGCTCCAGGCCGAGCAGCGGATGGTCGGAGACGTACAGGCCCAGCATCTCCCGCTCGAAGGTGAGGCGGTCCTGCTTGCTCCACTCGCCGGCCGGGATCGGTGGCAGCACCGTCATCGCCACGTTGTCCTGCATGGCGTCGCCGAAGAGGTCCGCGAACAGGGTGAACTGGCCAGACTCCTCCTTGCGCTTCTCGTCGAGGAACGAGTCGATGGCGTCGGCGTGCACCGCGAGCAGCCCGCGCCGGGGGTGGCCCAGCGAGTCGAAGGCGCCCGCCTTGATCAGCGACTCGATCGTCTTCTTGTTGCAGACCACCGCCTCGACCTTGCGCAGGAAGTCGTAGAAGTCGGTGAACGCGCCCTTTTCCTTGCGGGCCCGGATCATCGCCTCCACGACGTTGGTGCCGACGTTGCGCACCGCGACGAGCCCGAAGCGGATGTCCTCGCCGACCGAGGAGAACCGGGCCACGCTGGCGTTGACATCGGGCGGCAGCACCTTGATGCCCATTCGGCGGCACTCGGCCAGGTAGACCGCCGACTTGTCCTTGTCGTCGCCCACGCTCGTGAGCAGCGCGGCCATGTACTCGGCCGGGTAGTTCGCCTTGAGGTAGGCGGTCCAGAACGAGACGAGGCCGTAGCCCGCGGTGTGCGCCTTGTTGAAGGCGTAGTCGGAGAACGGGACGAGGATGTCCCACAGCGTCTTGATCGCGCCGTCGGAGTAGCCGTGGGTGCGCATCCCCGCGGAGAACGGCACGTACTCCTTATCGAGGATCTCCTTCTTCTTCTTGCCCATCGCGCGGCGCAGGAGGTCCGCGGCCCCGAGCGAGTAGCCGGCGAGCTTCTGCGCGATCGCCATAACCTGCTCCTGGTACACGATGAGCCCGAAGGTCTCGTCCAGGATGTCGGCGAGCGGCTCGGCCAGCTCTGGGTGGATCGGCACCACCGGCTTGCGCTTGTTCTTGCGGTCGGCGTACTCGTTGTGGGCATTGGCACCCATCGGTCCAGGCCGATAGAGCGCGAGCACGGCCGAGATGTCGTCGAAGCTGTCCGGCACCATCGAGCGCAGAAGCGAGCGCATCGGCCCGCCATCGAGCTGGAAGACCCCGAGCGTGTCACCACGGGCGAGCAGCTCGAACGTCTTCTCGTCGCGTAGCGGAAGGTCCTCGAGCACCAGGTCGACGCCGCGGTTGGCCTTGATGTTCTCCAGGCAGTCGTCCATGACGGTGAGGTTGCGGAGGCCCAGGAAGTCCATCTTGAGCAGGCCGATGGACTCACACGCACCCATGTCCCACTGGGTGATGATCGCGCCGTCCTGCTCTCGCTTCTGGATCGGCAGCACCTCCAGCAGAGGCTCCCGGGACAGGATCACCCCGGCCGCGTGCACGCCCCACTGGCGCTTGAGCCCTTCGAGGCCCTTCGCCGTATCGACGACCTTCTGAACATCCGGCTCGGACTCGTACAGCGACCGGAACTCGGCCGCCTCCGGGTAGCGCGGGTGGCCTGGGTCGAAGATCCCGGTCAGCGGGATGTCCTTGCCCATGACCGGCGGCGGCATCGCCTTGGTGATCCGGTCGCCGAGCGCGAACGGGTAGCCGAGCACCCGGCCCGCGTCCTTGATCGCCGCCTTCGCCTTGATCGTGCTGTAGGTGATGATCTGGGCGACCCGCTCCTCGCCATACTTCTCCGTGGCGTAGCGGATCATGTCGCCGCGCCGGCGCTCGTCAAAGTCCATGTCGATGTCGGGCATCGACACGCGGTCGGGGTTGAGGAACCGCTCGAAGAGCAGCTTGTGCGCGATCGGGTCCAGCTCGGTGATGCCGAGCGCATACGCGATGACCGCGCCCGCAGCGGACCCGCGGCCCGGCCCGACCCGGATGCCCTGGGAGCTGGCGTACGCACACAGGTCGGCCACAACCAGGAAGTAGCCCGGGAAGCCCATCTGGCACACAACGTCGAGCTCGTACTCGGCCTGGCGCTGGTGCCCCTCGGGGACGCCGCCGGGAAAGCGCCGCTCAAGGCCCCGCGCGACCTCCTTACGCAGCCACGACTCCTCGGTCTCGCCCACGGGCACCGGGAACTGCGGCATGAGGTTGCGGGCACCGAACAGCGCCGAGTAGTCCCCGACCCGCTCGGCGATCTCCAGCGTGGCGTCGCACGCCCCGGCCAGCTGCCCGTCCCAGATGGCCCGCATCTGCTGGGGGGACTTGAGGTAGAAGTCGTGCCCATCGAGCTTGAACCGCTTCGGGTCGGCCATCGTCGACCCCGACTGCACACAGAGCAGCACCTCGTGCGCGTCCGCGTCGTCGGCGAAGGTGTAGTGCAGGTCGTTGGTGGCGACCGGTGGCAGGTTGAGCCGCTCGCCGACGCGGAGCAGGCCGTCGCGCACGTTGCGCTCGATCTCGAGCCCGTGGTCCATGACCTCGAGGTAGAAGTTCTCCTTCCCGAAGATGTCCTGGAGCTCGGCGGCCGCCGCGCACGCCCGCTCGACGTCACCGATCCGCAGCCACGTCTGCACCTCGCCGCCGGGGCAGCCAGTGGTCGCGATGATCCCCCTGGCGTAGCGCTGCAGCAGCTCACGGTCCATGCGGGGCTTGTAGTAGTAACCCTCGAGGCTCGCCAGCGAGGCCAGCCGGAACAGGTTGTGCAGGCCGTCGGCGTCCTTGGCCAGCAGCGTCATGTGGGTGTAGGCCCCGCCACCGGAGATGTCGTTCTCGCCGCCCTCGGCCCAGCGCACGCGGGTGCGGTCGAAGCGGGACCCGGGCGCGACGTACGCCTCGATGCCGATGATCGGCTTGACGCCCGCCGCCGTGGCCTGCTTGTAGAAGTCGTACGCACCGAACAGGTTGCCGTGGTCGGTGATCGCCAGCGCCGGCATGCCCAGGCGCGCGGTCTCGCCGATCAGGTTCTTGAGCCGCGCCGCGCCGTCGAGCATCGAGTAGTCGGTGTGGACGTGGAGGTGCACGAATGACTCACCCATGCGCCGCTGCCACCCCCTCGAGACCGCCCTGATCGAACCGCGAAGCGAGCCTAGAACGGGGGTCCGACGAAGCCTGACCGACGCGCCGGGCTCACCGGCCAGATGCGAGCGGCTCCATGATCACGGCGACCGCCTCGAGCCAGGCCTCGCGCGTGGCCTTGGCCAGGACCGTGTGGTCGATCCACCCGCCCTGCTCGAGCACCGGGTCGTAGGGCACCACACAGACCGCGCGGTTGCGTGTCCGGAAGTGGCGGATCAGGTCCTCCTGCATGGGACCGGGCCGCGGGGTGGTCATCGATACGATCGTGACCGCGTTGGCGACCAGTTCCTCCCGACCCGCCTCGACCAGCACGTCCATCATCCAGTCGGCGCTGAACGCCGAGTCCTCGCGCGGAACCGTGGTGATCACGAGCTGGTCGGCCGTCTCCATGACCGTGCGCCAGTTGCCGCTCTCCACGTTGTTGCCCGTATCGACACAAATCACCTCGTGGGTGCGGGTGAGCAGGTCGAGCACCCGGCGCACGGTCGGCGGGTCGAGGCGCCAGGCGAACCGCGGGTCCTCCTCACCGGCCAGCACGTCGTAGGTGCCGTCGGAGGCGTGGCGGAGGAAGTCGTCGATGCGGTTGGCCAGCGCCTGGCCGGTGTTCAGCTCCACCTCGGCGAGCTCGGCGACCAGGTGCCGGATGGTCTTGGCGTGCCGGGCGCTGCCAGCCCGAAGGCCGAGGGTGCCGCGCAGCTCGTTGTCGTCCCAGGCCACCACGCCCCGGCCCCGGGCACCGCCGATCGCGGCCGCCGCGAGCACCGTGGCTGTCGTCTTGTGGACGCCGCCCTTGGGGTTGGCGAACGCGATCACCCGCGGCACGCCGAGGCTGCGGCGCAGGATCTCGACCGCCCGCTCTGCCGAGTTGCCCCGTTTCGGCACGATACCCAGAGGCGCGACGGGCGGCGGGGTGCGCGCGGGCTGCGCCGACGCGGGGGCGGGGTAGGCGGGTGGGCTGTAACCCTGCGCCGGGTAGGCCTGGCCGGGGTGTGAGGGCGCGTACTGCGCTGGTGTGGCCGGGCCGTACGGAGCGGGAGGCGGGGCCGACGGCGTTCCGTACGTGCCCGCCGGGTATGCCTCGTACGGAGCCACGTGCGCTGAGGGCTGCGGCGGCACGGACGGGGCCGTAGCAGGCAGCGAATGGTCGTCCGACTCAGCCGGCACCCGGGCTCGCCCGGCGGCTCGGTCGAGCAGCATCCGCCACCGGCCCGAAGACTCGCCGGCCGCGCGGCTCCATCCCGTGTCGGTCCCCACGCTGAACCCTCTCCAGCCGTTCCTGTCGTGCCGGCCCGCGCGATCACGACCCGCGACCGCGGCAGGACAAGACTACCGGCTACTGCCAGCGCCAGGAGCAGCGCAGCGGCGCCCGGAGCGGACGGAGGCGTCCGACCTCATCGACGTGACAACGCTCACCCGTCTGCCGGTGTCTGGGACGGCACGGCCTTAGCAACGGGTTGGGCCACCCAGTCAACGTGCTCGGGCAGGAGCGGCGCGAAGACCGCCAGACGCGGGTCGGCCAGCTGGGGCGCCGGATCCACCGCCCGTACGTCGGCGGATGTGGCCAGAGCGGCCAGCGACGCCGCGCTGCCCCGGACCACGAGGGCGAAGACGCAGGAGCACCCCTGCCGGTAGGCGTAGGCCTCCGCGCGGGCGACGTCGGCATTGGAGACGTAGATCTCACGGAGCGTGCCCGCGGGCTCGTTCTCGGCCATCGCCGCGAACGAGCTCGCGTCCTCCGCCCTGCGGTCGGCGACCTCGGCCATCGCGGCCACGAGTTCCCCCGGCAGTCGGGTCGCCGGCAACGTGACCTGGTGGGTCTGCTCCCCGGGCAGCGGGACCCGCCCATACCCGTTCACGGTCGTCACGCCGATGGCGGCGCCGACCACCGCGGCGACCTCGTCCGGGCTCAGGTAGCGCGCGAACGAGACCAGGGCGTACCCGACCCGATCGGGGCTGCCGGCGACGAGCGCGGCCAGCTTCGCCCGGCTCAGCTCGAGGTACGTGGGGACCGAGTCGCCCTCGTGCACGCCCACCCAGATCGGCGACGTCCTGGCGGACCGGACTCGATCCGGCCGGTCCAGCGCCGTGACCGCCGCGGCGGTGCCAGCGACCAGTAGCGTGACCGCGGCCACGGTAACCGGACGGACCCGCCACCGTGCGGTCCGGTCACGCACTCGGATCAGGCCGCGCGACAGCCGGGGCACCACCTTTTCGTCCACTCTGGACAGTGCCGCGTCCACAAGCGACACTGCCCACCGGCTAGGGCGCATGCTAGGTCCCGCTCAGGATCTGCAGCGCTCGGGCGAGGTCGTCGGGGTAGGGGCTTTCGAAGCGGACCCGCTCGCCCGTGCGCGGGTGGGCGAAGGCCAGCGCCCGGGCGTGCAGCCATTGCCGGGTCAGGCCCAGACGGGCGGCCAGCGTGGGGTCGGCGCCGTAGGTGAGGTCGCCGACGCACGGGTGGCGCAGCGCGGCCATATGCACCCGGATCTGGTGGGTGCGACCGGTCTCCAGCCGGATCTCGAGCAGGCTCGCCCCGGCGAACGCCTCGAGGGTGTCGTAGTGGGTGACGCTCTCCCGGCCACCGGAGACCACCGCCCATTTGTAGTCGGCGCCGGGGTGCCGGTCAATCGGCGCATCGACGGTGCCGCGCAGCGGGTCGGGATGACCCTGCACCACGGCGTGGTAGACCTTGTCGACCTCACGGGCCTTGAAGGCCCGCTTGAGCGCGCTGTAGGCCGGTTCGCTCTTCGCCACCACCATCAGACCGGTGGTGCCCACGTCAAGCCGATGCACGATGCCCTGCCGTTCGGCGGCCCCGCTCGTGGCGACGGTCTGCCCCATCGCGGCAAGTCCGGAGAGGACGGTCGCGCCGGTCCAACCGGGACTGGGATGGGCTGCCACCCCAACCGGCTTGTCCACCACCACGACGTCGGCATCGCTGTACACAATGGACAGCCCGGGTACGCTCTGGGGCACCAGCGCCGGCTCGGCTGCACGGGCCGGACGCGGCAAGGTCACCTCCAGCCACGCGCCGGCGCCGAGCTTGTCGGCCTTGGCCCGCGGGTGGCCGTCCACCAGCACGTCACCGTCGTCGACGAGGGTGGCCGCGGCCGTGCGCGACAGGCCGAACAAGCGCGCGACCGCCTGGTCCAGCCGCAGCCCGGCGAGTCCGTCAGGGACGGGTAGTGCGCGCCGGTCCCGGTCTGTCATGGCAACGTCCCGCCCACGGCACCGCCCGCCCGGTCCTACGCGCTTCCGGGCGCGTGCGGCCCCCGGTCCGCCTGGTCCCGGTCGGCGACGGCTCGGGTGCCGTCTCGGCCGAGCCCGAACAGCTCCAGTGCCAGCGCGAGCACCACGCCGACGGTCAGCGAGGAGTCCGCGATATTGAAAATGGCAAATTTCTCACCGGCGGGCGCGAGGGCGCTGATGAAGTCCACCACATGCCCCCGGAACGGCCCGGGCTCGCGGAAGAGCCGGTCGACGAGGTTGCCCACCGCCCCGCCGAGCACCAGACCGAGCGCGATCGCCCACGGCCACGACCGCAGCCGGCGCGCGATCCACAGGATCACGCCGCTGACCACGATCGCGATGACCGGGAAGACCCAGGTGAACCGGGTGCCGAAGCTGAACGCGGCGCCGGCGTTGAAGGTGAGGTCCAGGTAGATCAGACCGCCGAGCGTGCGGACGGGTGCCCCGTCGCTGAGGGCGTCGAGCGCGAGCTGCTTGGTCCACTGATCGATCGCCACCATTACCGCGGCCACCCCGAGCAGCACGGCGAGCGCGATCCGGACAGATGGGGTGCGCCCGACCGGGCGGACTCCCGAGGAATCAGTGCCAGTGCCTTCCGAGCCTGCGGGCTCAGTGCCAGTGCCTCCCGAGCCTGCGGGCTCTGGGCCGGTGCCTCCCGAGCCTGCGGGCTCTGGGCCGGTGCCTCCCGAGCCGGCGGGCTCTGGGCCGGTGCCTCCCGAGCCGGCGGGCTCGGTACTCACGTCGTCGGACCAGGTGGCCGTCAACGCCGCTCCTCCAGTTGCTTACAGGTCACGCAGAGGGTAGCGGATGGGAAGGCGGCGAGCCGCTCGACGGGGATCGCGTTGCCACACCGCTCGCACCAGCCGTACTGGCCGTCGTCGAGGCGGTCCAGCGCGCGCTCCACCTGACCGATGCGCTCGCGCAAGTTGTTCGCCAGCGTGATCTCCTGCTCGCGCTCGAACGTCTTCGTCCCGGTGTCGGCCTGATCGTCACCGGCCGAGTCGGTGAGCCGGTCGCGCTGCGCCTCGGCGATCTCCGAGATCGTCTGGTCGTACTCCTCCCGCAGCTCGGTCAGGCGCTCGGACAGGGCAGCGCGGATCTTCTCGGTCTCGGCGGCCGACCGCGTGGGCCGCTCCGCTTCCTCAGGCTTGCGGGCCTTGACCGGGGTGGGCCGGCTGGGTGCCTTGGTCTGGGCCGCCTTGGTGGGGGCCGCCTTGGTAGGCGCCGCCTTGGTGGGGGCCGACTTGGTGGGCTCGGCCTTGGCTGGGGCCGCCTTGGCTGGGGCAGCCGCAGTCGTGGGCTTGGGCGGTGTCACGACCGCTTCGACCGCGGCCGCGGTGGGGATCGGCTGGTCCTGCGCGACGGGGCCGACCGCGGGCGATACCGGCACCAGCTCAACCCGGTCCGGTGAGGCGGGCGCCGGCACAGCGGCGGTAGCCGCCTTCTCCCCCGCCTTGCCGGGGCTCGCCGGCGCCGGGCCCACCTTGGTGGCCTTGCCCGTGCTCTTCTTGTCGGGCGGCTGGGTGGGGGTGGAGGGCAGGGAATTCTTGGCGGGCGGCTGGGTGGGGGTGGAGGGCAGGGAATTCTTGGCGGGCGGCTGGGTGGGGGTGGAGGGCAGGGAATTCTTGTC
>JBQGBY010000040.1:0-4206 GCA_052038195.1 Micromonosporaceae bacterium
GGCACCGTGGTCGTCCGTGTCGGCAAGGTCGAGGTCGGGCAGGGCATCCTGACCGCGCTGGCGCAGATCGCCGCCGACGAGCTGGACGTCGACGTCGCCCAGCTGCGGATGGTCGCTGCCAACACCGCCGACGGCCCGGACGAGGGCCTCACCTCCGGGAGCAGGTCGGTTGCCGAGTCCGGCTCGGCCTTACGTCAGGCCTGCGCTGAGGTACGGGCGCTGTTCGTGGCCGAGGCGACGGTCGCGCTCGGTCTCGACCCGCGGACGGTGACCGTGCTGGGCGGGATCATCAGCGACGCCGCCGGCACCCGTCGCGCCACCTACGGCGAACTGGCCGGACGGGTGAGCCTCGACCGGGACGCCGATGGCTCGGCGCGGCCCAAGGCCGCCAGCGACCTACGCGTGGTCGGGACCAGCGTGGCCCGCCTCGACCTGCCCGACAAGGTTGCCGGACGGCCCCGGTTCATCCAGGACCTCACTCTGCCCCGACAGCTCTACGGCCGGGTCGTACGGCCACCATCACCCGGTGCGACCCTGCTCGACCTCGATCCGTCCACAGTAGAGGAAACGGCCGGCGTCCTGGCGGTGGTGCGCGACGGCAGCCTCCTCGGCGTCGTCGCCACCACCGAGCCCGTGGTCGAGCGGGCGGCGGTGGCGCTCGCCAACCTGGCCCGGTGGCGGGAGGAGCCCACGCTTCCCGACGATTACAGCCTTGATCCGTTCCTCCGTACCAGCCCCGCCGAGACCTCCACTGTGGACATGGTCGAGCCTCCGGTGGGCAGTGAGCCGCCGGCGAGCACGATGCGCGCGACCTACCGCCGGCCGTTCATCGCCCATGCCTCGATGGCGCCCAGCTGCGGGTTGGCCCGTTGGGATGGCGACTCCGTCACGGTGTGGAGTCACAGCCAGGGAGTACGGCCGCTGGGGCGGGCGATCGCGGCCACCCTCGGCCTGGATGACCGCCAGGTGCTCGTGTACCACGTCGAGAGTGCCGGCTGCTACGGGCACAACGGGGCCGATGACGCGGCCTTCGACGCGGTCCTCCTCGCCCGTGCGGTTCCCGGGCGGCCGGTCCAGGTGCAGTGGAGCCGCTGGGACGAGCTGAGCTGGGCGCCGTTCGGCTCGGCGATGGTCGTTGACGTCGAGGCCGGCACCGACGCAGCCGGGAACGTGCTGACCTGGTCCCACGAGGTGTGGAGCCAGGGACATACGTCACGCCCCGGGTACGCGGGCAGCCCCGGTCTGCTCGCCGCCGCGCACCGGGCTGGGGGCCTCGAGTTGCCGCCGCCGGTGGATCCGCCGGCCAGCGGTGGCGGCGGTACCGCGCGTAACGCCGTACCCGGTTACGCCTTCCCGGGCCGGAGCATCCGCGCCCACCGGGTGCTCACGCCATCGCTGCGGTCCTCGGCCCTGCGTTCCCTGGGGGCTTTCGCCAACGTCTTCGCCATCGAGTCCTTTATGGACGAACTCGCCGCCGCCGCCGGGCGGGATTCGCTGGAGTACCGGCTGGCCCACCTCGACGATCCCCGGGCCCGTGACGTGCTGGCCGCCGCGGCGCGGCTCGGCGGATGGGGCCAGAGTCGCGAAGAGAGCGTCGGGCATGGCATCGGCTTCGCCCGCTACAAGGGCCGCGACGCGTACTGCGCCGTGGTGGCTGAGGTGGCGGCGGTGCACGACGTGCGGGTACGGCACCTCTGGATCGCCGTCGATGTCGGCCGCGTGGTCAATCCGGACGGAGTCCGCAACCAGATCGCCGGCGGCGCGGTCCAGGCGACGAGCTGGACGCTCAAGGAACGGGTCCGGTTCGACCGCTGGCGGGTCACGAGCACCGACTGGGAGACCTACCCGATCCTGCGCTTCAGCGAAACGCCCGAGGTCGATGTCGAGATACTTGCCCGGCCCGACGAACCGTCCGTCGGGGCCGGCGAGGCGGCCGCCGGGCCGACGGCGGCGGCGATCGCGAACGCGGTCGCCGCCGCGCTCGGCGTACGGGTGCGCGACCTGCCCATCACCCGCGACCGCGTCCTTGCCGCGATGGACGTTCGCCCAGCCGTGGACGTTTCCGTCACGGGCACGCCGCGGTGAACGGTCCGAGGTTGCGGGTGGCCGTGGTGAAGGCACAGCCGTAGGCGGGATCGGCCACGATCGCCGGCGTGGTCACGTCGTCGCCCGGCGGGCGGGCATCGTGTTCGACCCAGTTCACGAGGTCGGTGAACCCCCGGACCAGTTCCGCCGCCGTGAAGTCGCAGTGGCCCACGCCCCGGATAGCGCGCTGCACCAGCAGGTCAGAGCGGCCGTTCGCGGCGACCCGGCCTGCGTAGATCTGCTCCATGGAGAACGGGACAAAGAGGTCGCCGATGGTGTGCAGCGTCAGCACCGGGATGTTCGGGGTGCCGTTCACGACGGGGACGTTGCTCAGGCCGTGCTCCACCCGTCCGGAGGGTTCCTGCGCCACCCGAACCACGCGGTCGTTGAGGTCCTGCTCGGCCGGGCTGAGCGCGGGGTCCGTATCGAACTGGTAGACGGCATCCGTGTTGTCCACGACCACCCCGGGCGAGCGGGGCGCGGTGCCGTCGAGGCTGCCGAACTGGAACAGGAAGCTCGCCCAGGCTGACCAGGCCGCGTCGAAGAGCGGACGGTCCCCGCCGGAGCGCAGTTCGGTGAGCGCCTTGAGCCGCTGGCCGTCGAGCGTCAGCCCGTTCGGCCATCCGAGCGGCGCGGTGGCAAGCGTCCCGGTGATCTGGGGTACCGACTGGGTGGTCCAGACGACCGGATCCGGCGGGAAGGTGGTCGATACGCCGGCCAGCGCTGCCGCGACCAGGTTGTAGTCGAGGAAGTAGTCGAACAGCTCGTGGTCGCCCAGAACGCCACAGATCGGCATGGCCCCGTCGTACTCATCGCGGTACTGCTCGATGGCGGCGGCCGTGACGTGGCCCCCCATGGAGGCGCCGGTCAGATAGACCAGCTCAGGGGTCGCGACGATCTCGCCGAACCGTCCGAGAAGCTGGTGGGTGTCCTGCACCCCGACCGCGACATCGTAGTCGTTGCGCGAGTAGCTCGAGGCGGCCCAGGCATAGCCGTTGGCGACGAGGAACTGGCGCAACGGATGGTTCTCAACCGTCAGCTCCGGTACGCTGCCGCGGAAACCGTGCGCCCACAGGACAAGGCGGCCGTTCCACGTTCGCGGCACCTCGATCCGGTAACCCGCTCCACTGTGGACACCCCAGTAGCGGTCGGTCGGCAGGCCCGCGATCGCGTCGAATGGGAGCTTCGTCTCGTCGATGAAGTACTGCGGCTTCGACGAGGCCTGCGCCCCGACGGTGGTGACAGCGACCCCCGCGGCCACCGCCAGCAGCACGGCCGCACCCAGGGCAAGGCGTTTGCGGTTCATGCCGACCTCCTCGTTGAAGTCGCGGGCGCCACCGTGAGCGCTGCCTCCGACGGTTGTACCCCGTCCGGCGTCGCCTGGCAAGGCATAGGTCGATGTCTGCGAGCCCTCGGCGACTGACCCGAAGATCAGGAACCCGGCACTGGTCAGGTCAGCATCGGTCGGCTACCGTGCGGAGCGGAATCAGCCGGCGACTGAACAAGGGCGGGCATGACCGGTACGGAAGCGATCGTCATCCGCAACGCCACCCTCGATGACTACCCCGCCATCGGCGAGTTGACGGTCCACGCATACGAGGCGCATGGGCACCTCAGCGCGGAGACGGAATATCGGAAGACCCTGGCCGACGTCGCCGGCCGCGCGTCCGCGGGCGAGATCATCGTGGCGGTCGAGGGCGACGACGTGCTCGGTGCGGTGCTTCTGGTCCAGCCCGGCTCGGAGTTCTCGGAGATGGCTGGGTCGGGGGAAGCCGAGTTCCGGATGCTCGCGGTATCGCCGAAGGCGCAGCGGCGCGGTATCGGCGAGCGACTGGTGAGCGCCTGCCTGGAGCGAGCCCGAGCCGCGGGCGCTCACCGGGTGGTGATCTCGGCACGGGACTTCGTCGAGGCACCCTTGCGCCTCTACGCCCGGATGGGCTTCGTCCGGGTTCCCGAACGCGACTGGAGTCCGGTTCCCGGGGTCCAGCTGGTCGCGCTGCGATTCGACCTCTGCGCACGACCGTCCACGGAGGACTCGACCCGATAGCAGGCACCGGCACGTGGGCTTATCGACCGCCCGTACGAGCGTGGCCACTCACTAACGTGTCCGGCGCGCTCCGG
>JBQGBY010000041.1:0-6256 GCA_052038195.1 Micromonosporaceae bacterium
AGGGCGCGGAAGAGCCGCCGCTCGTTGGCCATGTAGAAGGCCTCGAACGACAGGCCAGACCGAACGCCGACCGTGATCGGCGCCGGCTCGGAGACGCGCTCATGAGCCACGGACAGGACCAACACTGCCCCAAGAACGCCCGGGAGGCACGCGCCGTGTAGAGGTTTGTGGAATTTTTCTCGTTCCACCCCCGGATCGGGGGCGGCGCCCCCGCGGACCCGGCCGCGGGGCGGGCGTCACCGCTTGGCGGTCTTCTTGGCCCCCGCGGCCTTCCGGGCGGTCGTCTTCCGCGCGGGCGTCTTCCGGGCCGGGGCCTTACGCGTCGTGGCCCTCTTGGCCGGCGCCTTCCGGGCGGTCGTCTTCCTCGCGGTCGACTTCTTGGTCGTCGTCTTCTTGGCCGGCGCCCTCTTGGCCGTCGTCTTCCTCGCGGTCGACTTCTTGGCAGTGGAGCGCTTCGCGGTCGACTTGCGGCCACCCGCCTTGGCGGCGCCGGTCGAGCGCTTCGCCGCCGTGGCCTTCTTGGCCGTCGTCGTCTTCTTCGCCGCGGCGGGCGCCGCCGGCCACACGCCGCGCTCGAGCTTGGGCGCGAGGCTCGTCTTCACGACCGCGTCCTTGAAGCCCTTGAGCGGCGTGATGCGCGCCTTCTTGGACGCCTTGATCCTCACCGGCTCCTGGGTCTGGGGGTTGCGGCCCATGCGGGCCGGGCGGTCGACCTTGACGAACTTGGCGAAGCCGGAGATCGACACCGGCTCGCCCTTGGACACGACTGCGGTGACGACCTGGGTGAAGCCCAGCAGCACGGTGTCGACTTGCCTGCGCTCGACGCCGGTCTGTGTGGAAACGGCTTGGACGAGATCACGACGGTTCACGGGTTCCTCCTAGGTCCGGATCGCGTGCTCAGTTTCCTCAACGCGGGCCCATGACACGCGGATACCGCCGTATTCTTACGAGTTTTCGCGCTGAGCGCATCACCCCGGTCCGAGAACCCTTGTGATTGCCGGGTTTTTCGGCATCCCCAGCGACGCCGGTCGCACTCGTACGCCGTCGACGGGCCGAACGTCAGTCTGGCCGACCGCATGCCTCCGCGTGCCGAATAGCCAGCAATCACGCGGGTTTTTGCACACCCCCCGCACGTGCAGGCACTCAGAAGAGGGTGGCACCGCCCCGGCTGGGAAGCTCGATGAAGGTCTGTCCCGGCGTCAGCTTGATCTCGGTGCGCGTGTTGGCGGCAAAGAAGATGAGTCGATGCGCGAGCGTCGGCCGAACCCACGTCGCGTTGATTGCCTGACCCTGTGTCAGCACGATCGCCGGGCCCGAGCCGGTCACCACCGCGTGCGGGACCGACCGGCCGCGCTGGCCCGAAAAGTCGTAGGGGATCTCGGCAACCACGACATTGCGCGGCGCGATCTGCACGCCCTCGGCGGCCATGTGGGGCGTGCCGTTCTGGCTCCGTAGCCAGACCTGGCCGGCCGGGTCCCACGTGAACCGCGAGATCTCGGGCCCGCCGAAACGCAGGGCCACCCCGTGGACCGGGCGCGCGCCGGGACCGGGTCGCTCGCCGCGCCGGAGGTACTTGAAGAGCGGCTTGGGGGGCGGGGGCGTCTCCGGCGCTTTCTGGTACAGCTCCGGAGTGGAGGAGTACAGGTTGTGGGGCGCGGCTCGCCCCGGGTCGCGGCGGAACCCCTGGCCGCTGACGTTGTTGCCGATGTCGACGACGTTGGCTTGGTGGAGCTGGGGAACGACGCCGTTGTTGCCGCCCGACGCGGCGAACAGCGGGCGGCCGAACATCGGGATGATCTCGAGGTCGCTCGTGCGCATGGAGCGGACCGGACCCACCACCGAGGCGTCTGCCGACTGGAACACCGCGGCGAGCCGGGTCAGGTTCCCCTCGACCGGCTCCTCGATGACGACGTCCGCCTGCCTGAGCCCCGACTGGGGCCGGGCGGCCGACACGTTGTCGATCTTGACGATCAGCGCGGGCCTCCGGAAGTCGCCCGGCATGCCGGTCAACGGCGCCACCGGGGGCGGGGGGGTGGTCGTGGTCGGAACCGTCGTGGTCGTCGTGGGCACGGTCGTCGTGGTCATCGTGGGCTCCGGGGACGCACTCCCGCCCCGCGTCGCGATGAAGACCACCAGCGGCAGCAGCACCAGGACCGCCGCCCCGCCGGCGGCGATGGGCCACCGCCGCGACCGCCCCGCGATCAGCGCCCGGGTGCGACCCATCGCCTGGCCGATGCGGCGGCGCCCGGCGCCCAGCACGGGCCGAAGCCGGCGAAGGTGCCGGTCGAGGGACCAGCGGATGCGGTCGAGCACAGACATGGTTCCGGAAGGATGCCAGGCGGAAGGTGATGGCCGCGGCTGTTGTGACCCGGGTGGACATGCGCTGCGGACCGTACGCCCGGGACCGTTCGTCGCCCGGCCGGCGGCGATGCAGAATGGGCGTCGTGCCCACCCACTACCGCGCCCCCGGCTGGTTCACCCGCAACGTCTTCAACCGTGCGGTCGCGTTCATGACCCGCCACGGTGTGAGCGTCCTCGGCTCGCGCGTGCTGGCGGTGCGCGGTCGCACGAGCGGCGAGTGGCGCACCACACCGGTGAACCTCCTCGAACACGAGGGCAAGCGGTACCTGGTGGCACCGCGAGGCGAGGCCCAATGGGTCCGCAACCTGCGGGCGGCCGGCACGGGGGAGCTCCGCGTGGGCAGCCGGGTCCAGAAGTTCGGCGCCCGCGAGCTCGACGCCGACGAGAAGGTCCCCGTCCTGCGGGCCTACCTGAAGCGCTGGAGGTTCGAGGTGGGCGTGTTCTTCGAAGGCACGGGGCCCGATGCCAGCGACGACGAGCTGCTCTCGATCGCACCCCGGCACCCAGCCTTCGAGGTCCTGCCGCCGGTGTAGCGGCCGGCCCGGGACCGAAGGCTACGAGCCGTCCTGGACCTGATCGCCCTCGTTGAAGAAGAACGCGCCCTTCATGCCCTGGCCGTCGTGGAACCGGCAATGGAACTGGACTGCGCCCTCCTCGGGCAGCGTGACGGTCACCGAGGCGGTGTCGCCGGCGCTCAGCTCCTCGTCGACGCCGAGCGCGTCGCTGGTGAAGGTGTGCGTGGCGCTGCCCTCGTTGTGGAGCTCGACGGTCACCTGCTCGCCGGCGGTGCCCCGGGCGAACGTCGGCGCGAAGTAGTTGTCGTCGAGCTCGAGCTCGAGCGCATCGTTATCGATGTCTTCCGTGCCGTGATCGTTGACGGTGCCCTCGAGCGAGACTGGCGGCTGCCCGCTGGCCGTGCCGCTGGCGGACCCCGACTCGGACCCCGATCCCGATTCCGCCCCGGATTCGCGGACGTTGGCACCGTCGTCGTCACCACACGCCGCCAGCACCAACACGACCGCGACCGCCGGTGCGGCAAGACAGCTGATCCTCCTCATCGCCAGGGTCTACCACCCCCGCGACGGGTTGGATTTTCCGCGATCCTGGCTCTCGCCGCCGCACGTCGTCGACGTCGCCGGCTGGCCGGTCGACGTCGTCGGAGGCTCGGTTGTCCCGGGAGCGTTCGTCACCAGGTAGCCCGCCCCGGCGGCGCCGACAGTCGGCGGAGATTTTGGTCGGGGCGTCACCTACCGGACCGTCGCAGCGATCACGCCCGTAAGCGCATGGGGCAGCGAGACCGATTCGGCGGCCAGTTCGACGCGGTGCTGATGGCCGCGCAGGATGGCGCGCCCTGGGCGCTGGAGCGCCTCTTCACGACCCTCGCCCCGGTGGTGACCGGCTACCTGCGGTTGCAGGGCAGCGCCGAGCCCGAGGATCTGACGAGCGAGGTCTTCCTGGCCGTACTTCGCAACCTGCACGGCTTCCAGGGCGACGAGTCGGGCTTCCGCTCCTGGGTGTTCACCATCGCCCATCGACGGTTGCTGGACGAACGCCGCCGGCAGGGGCGTCGACCGCAGCACGAGCCGCTGGTGGGCGCCGCCGAAGGCTTCGCACTCGAGCTGACGGCCCGCGATGACGTCGAGCGTTCAGTCGACCGGTCGCTCGGCGCCGAGCACGTGCGGGCGTTGTGCGACCAACTCGTCCCGGGCCAGCGTGACGTGTTGTTGCTGCGGCTGCTGGGTGACTTCAGCATCGAACAGGTCGCCTCGGCGCTGGGTAAGTCCACCGGGGCCGTGAAGGCGTTGCAGCGACGGGGGCTGCTGGCCATCGGCCGGCTCCTGGAACGTGAGGGTGTACCCCTGTGACCACGTCCGGCGATCACGATCCCGAGATGTCACTCACCTGGCTGCTGGACGACGAGACGAGCGAGGCGATCCTGCGGGGCGACGAGGTCGATCCTCGCCTCAAGCGCCTGGCGCTGTTCGCCAACCAGGTCCGCGGCCTCGGCGACGCGCCTGCAGCTCCGGCGTCGCCGGAGTTGCAGGAACTGATCGCATCCGGGGACGGACAGCGAGGCGGTGCACCGGGGAGGGACCGCATGTTCGCCAGCCAAGGAGTGACCGCCACCCGCCGGGTCGCAAGCATGGGATTCGCCGCCAAGCTGGGCGTGGGCACTGCGGCTGCCGTCCTCGGCATGGCCGGCGCGGCAGCCGCCGGTGTACTGCCGGACCAGGCGAACGACGCCCTACGTGGCGTTGTCGAGGCGGTGACCCCGGTGGAGTTCACGGAGCCCACGGCAGAGCACGAGCCGAACTTCGGTGACCGGGTCTCCAGCGATGCGAACGGCACCAGCGACGGTGAGCGCGGCGTCGACGGTGACACGATCTCCGACGAGGCTCCGGGTGCGGCCCACAGGCCGACGGAGCCCGGCCAGCCCGCTAGCGCCGGGCTCGACCGCGCAGATGCGACCCCGGCGACGCCGCGTCTGCCCGACGACGCTCCCGGAGCAACCGCGCAGGACGGGCCTCCGGATACGGCACCCGCCGATCCGCAATCGCCGCCCACCACCGGCCCCGACAGTGGCGGCGCGTCCGGGAATCATGCGCCTCCGGACGCGCCGTCCGGGCCCCCCGCCGGGTAGGGCCAGCCGCGCCGCCGCAGGGAGCGGGACGCGGTAGCGTCACCTTCCGCAGGGGCACACGGTGTCCGCGTGGACACCGCAGGCGGACGGTCACACGCCACTGCGGCGCGGAGGTTGGGGAAGCGCAGCGATGAGTGACGCCAGGTGGTGGATGGATGCCGGCTCCAAGTGGCACCAGGGGCTCCCCCCGCCCGGCTGGTGGCAGGCCCCCGACGGCCGCTGGCATCCCCCGGGCTCCGACGACGTGACGGCCGAGATGGCCGTCACATCGGACGGCAGCGGGGCTCATCTGGCCAGGGCTGGCCGAGGTGCGGGCCTCTGGCAGGCCTACCGGCGCTGGCCGCACTGGGCGCGCCTGGCCGCCCCGATCGCCATCCTCGTCCTCACCGTCGGCGTCCTCGCGGCGGCGGCCACCGGGGGGCTCTTCGAGGACGACCAGGGGACCGGGGCGACCGATGTGGCCGCGCCTGCCACCACGGTCGCGTCGGCCAGCAGCGGGACGGCGCAGTCGACCACCACGGCGACCGACGCAGCGACCACCACCGCCTCCGTGCCCACGACGACGACCCCGGCTCGGCACGAACCCGCCCCGACCACGGCCCCCGCGCCCCCGCCGCCGACCACCACCACGACGGACAACGGCGTCCACCCGGGAGGGCGATGCTCACCCGAGGGCGCGACGTCGGTCTCGAGCGATGGGATACCGGTGACATGCACCACGCAGAAGTGCCGTGGTGCGCCCTTCAGCGAGCCGCGGTGGCGACGGACGGCGTGCTGAGCGCGTGACCGATCGCCGTCACCCAACGTGTACACCCGCCACCTTGAGCGATCGTGAAGCTCGCACGTCGGGGTCGGCGCACCCCTACGGGCCCCTCCGGCGATCTCTTGCGTCGGAGCGGCGATGCATCACGCGACTCGGATTCTCGTGGTGGACAAGGAGACGGGCGAGCGGTCCCGCCTCGTCGGCGCGCTGCGCGAGGTCGGCTATGCGACCGCGGCCTGCTCGACCGCGGCCGACGCGGTCCGCGCGTCGGGGTCGTTTCGGCCGGACCTCGTGATGCTGGAGATGCTCCTGTGCGGGCGCATCAACGGGGCCGCACTGGCGCGCCACCTACGGGCGGACCGCAACCCGCTCCTGATGTTCGTGACCCACGACGGCAGCGTGACCGGACGGCTGGCCGCGTTCGAGTCCGGTGCCGACGACTACGTGATCAAGCCCTACGTGATCGACGAGTTGCTCGCGCGCGTGCGCGC
>JBQGBY010000042.1:0-37293 GCA_052038195.1 Micromonosporaceae bacterium
GGGGGGGGGGGGGGGGGGGCGCGCCCCCCCCACACTTGGGCTTGGGGGGGGGGGGGGGGGGGGGCCCGCCAGGGGGTGGCGGCTGGCCGCCTCGGGGAGCCACTGTGCCGCGAACCATGCGGCGAAGCGCTCGGTATCCGCGGTGCCGAGGACGTAGCCGACGGGTGTGTCGGCCTCGTCGGCCACCACGAACGCCAACTCCGGCTCCAGCGTGACGTAGGGTCCCGCGTAGATGTCGGGCAGGATGCTCGGGTCCTCGAAGGACGGGGTCGCGTCCTGGCCCTCGTCGCCGGTCTTGATGCAGATGTCGTAGACGGCGTCCCGGTCGGTCGGGTGGTAGTGGCGGATCGTCGGCACGCACACACCGTACGGCTAGTCCGCACTCGGGTCGGCGACGTGGCCGATGAACAGCGGCGTCCGGGTCGGCAGGTGCACGATGGCGAAGGCGAACGGCCGGTCGGCGCGCACCTCGACGTCGGGCTCGAACGGCGCCGACACCGGCATGGCGACCGCGGCGACCGCCGCCGCCTCGGTGCCGGTCTCGTCGACGGTGATGGTGGCCGCGTGCATCGCGTCACCGATGAACAACCCGCTGGCGATGCCGGAGAAGTCGGCACCAGCGCCGAACGGTGCCGTCAGGCCGAGACGGGTCAGGGCACCCACGAGATCCGGCCGGCTCTCGAAGTCCCACGATGGCAGGGTGACGCGGACCGCGGTGGGCGACAGGCTCGCGGCGACGGTGTCGAGGCTCTCCGGGGACAGCAGCAACTGGGGCGACTGTCCCGGGGCCGGCACGAGGATCCACATCGCCAGGTCACTGTGGGCGTACGGAAGCTCGACGGCCTGCCACGACCCGGCAGCGCTGTAGCGCAGCGCTTCATTGAGATACATCATCCTGGTTTGTACGGCCGTCCCGTCCGCCCGCGTGAACGTCCCGTCGTCGGCGGAGGACGGGAACGGGTGCGTCCAGTCGGCGTTGAAGTAGATGGCGTTCGCCAGCACGACGCGAGTGGCCGGGTCGAGCTGGCCGAAGACCTCCCGGATCCGGTCCGCCGTCTGCACGCTGACCCAGTGGTCAATCGCCCGCTTGGCCTCGTCGCCGGTTCCGAAGTCGACCGTACGCACGCCAGCGCCGTACTTCTGCGCGAGCGTGTGCAGGAAGTCCTCGCCGACCTCGAAGCCCTCCTGGACGAACAGCCCGTTGGCGATGGCGACGGTCGGCGGGCCGGTCTCGCCCAGCGCACCGCTGGGCCGCGGGGCGGGCGGGCCCCCGGTGGTCACCAGTTGCGCGGTCAGTGCGTTGAGCGCGTCATGCACGCCGGCACCGGGAAACCCGAGAACCTGGTCGATCTGTGCTGCCGTCTCGCCGGCGGCGCCCGCGCGGGCCAGGGCGAAGGCGTAGCCGACGCACAACGGCGACAGCACCACATTCTGGTCGGGCGCACTCACCGCTTGGTACAGGTCGAATCCGAAGCGGGTCAGCCCGCTCACCGTCTCCGCTATCGGGGCACCCTCAGGGGCGGTCTCCCGGGCGACGTTCTGGGCGAACAGCTCGCCGGGCTCCGGTCCGCTCGAGCTCTCGCAGCCCGCCGCCAGCAGCACGGCCACGGTCAGCGCGGCCCATCTACCTACTCGAATGCCCGTCATGGCGCCACCCTCCGGCCGTCGCGCGTTGGACGTCCACCCGCCCGGCCCGGGTTCCGACCCGCACTGTCGTCTGGGTGTCACGGATCCCGCTTTCGCCGATCTTGGAGGCGTTGGTTGAGGGCGTGACCTAGAACACGTTACAGTGCTGTCGGACCGTCAGGTTGCCGAGATCGGGTTTACGCATCGGGAACACGTTCTATACAAGGGAGCTGTCGTCATGGCGAAGGTGACCGTCTCGACCGAAACCACCGCGGGACCTGAGCAGGTGTGGCAGCTCGTCACCGACCTGCCCCGGGTCGCCGAGTGGAACAGCATGCACGAAGCCTTCACCGGCGAGCTACCCGACACTCTGGGCGAGGGGACGACCTACCGGCAACGCGTGAAGCTCATGGGCATGCCCGCCGAGATGGCGTGGCGGGTGACGGCGGTCGAGGCGCCGGCCCGGCTCGAGCAGTCCGGTGACGGGCCCATGGGTGTCAAGGCGCACAACCGCGTCTGGATCGAGCCGTCCGGCAGCGGCTCGACGGTGACGCTGGAGATCGAGTTCAACGGCCCGGCGCTCAACGGACCCATGGCGAAGATGGTGGAGAAGCAGGCGGGCTCGCAGGCGAAGGACTCGATCGCCAGGTTCGTGGCGCTCCTGGGATGACCGTCTCCGGGATCAGCGCAGCAACAGGCGGGTGGCGAGCTCGAGGTTGTGCACCACGTCGTTGGCCGATGCGCGCCGGGTCACCCACGCGACGAGGTTGGCCAGCCACACATCGCCGATGACGCGCGCGATGGCCTTGTCGTCGGGGGAGGGTTCGCCGTCGCGCATCGCCTTCGTGAACATGTGCTCCATCTTGAGACCCACGAAGTTGACCTCGGCGGCCGCGGACGGGTCGGCGAACAGGAAGGCCCGGGTCATCGCCTCGGTGAGTTGCGGCTCGCGCTGCATGACGCGGGTGACGCGCCCCAGGACGAAGATGGTCCGGTCGTACGGCGTGTCGCCCGGGATCGTGATGCGGTCGATGCCCTCCTGGATCCGGTCGAACTCGATGGCCAATGCCGATACAAGTAGGTGAATCTTAGAGGGGAAGTACCGGTAGAGCGTGCCCAGCGCGACGTCCGCCTTCTCGGCCACGGCGCGCATCTGCACGGCGTCATAGCCGCCCTTGGATGCCAGTGCGAGCGTCGCCTCCAGGATCCGCCGTCGCCGATCCCGCTGCGCCGCCGAGCCCCGTTCGCCGTCCGCCTCGGCGGTCAGGGCGAACGTGGCCTTGGTGTTACGTGTTCTTGGAGGCATGGTGTACCTCTCGGGCAGGGAGAACGTTTCTTCTATGTCCGAGCCTAGCAGCGGCCGCACGTCGCGCTCGTGCGGGTGGGTTCGGGCCGGATCTGGTGTCGCCATGGTAGAACGTGTTCTAATCTGTGCGTGCCGATCGCGATCACGCCCGACCAGTACGCCATCCAGGCGTCGATCCGGCGGTGGGCGGCCGGAGCCGGCACGGTCGCCGCCGTCCGGGCTCGCGAAACGGACCCCGGCGCCGATCACAGTGGGCACTGGCGGGCACTGGCCGGGTTCGGCCTCTTCGGCCTCGGCCTGCCGGAGGATGTCGGTGGCACCGGCACGGTCACCGATCTGGTGGTCGCACTCGAGCAGGTGACCGAGGCGCTGGTACCCGGCCCGATCATGCCGACCGTGCTCGCCGGCCTCCTGCTGGCGCCCCATCGCGACATACCGGCCGTCAAGGATCTGCTGCCCAGTCTGGTGGCCGGCAACGCCTCCGTGGCCGTCGCCTGGGGGCCGGGACCCCTTCTCGGCGCAGGCGCGACCACACATCTGCTGCTCCCCTGCGAGCCTGCGGGCGCGGCCGGCCGTGAGCGGTGGCTTCTGGTCGAGGCGAAGGACCCGGCGGTACGCGTCCGGTCGCTGCGCCCCGTGGACTTCTCCCGTCCGCTGGCCGACGTGTCACTGGCCGACGTGTCGCTGTCGGACGTTTCGGTGTCCGATGTGGCGGCCGCATCGGACCGGGTCGTCCCGCTGACCGCTGACGTGGTCCGCGACACGGCCGCCCTACTGGCGAGCGTCGAGGCAGCGGCCGTGGCGCAGTGGTGTGCGCGGGCGGCGACCTCGTACGCGAAGGTCCGGCAGCAGTTCGGCCGGCCCATCGGCGCATTCCAGGCCGTCAAGCACCTCTGCGCCGGCATGCTGTGCCGGTCGGAGCAGGCGGCCGCGGTCGCCTGGGACGCGTCTGTCGCATATGGACGATCCCCGGACGAGTTCCGTCTGGCGGCAGCGGTCGCGGCGAGCGTCGCCCTGGATGCCGCCGTCGAGAACGCGAAGGACTGTGTCCAGGTGCTCGGCGGCATCGGCTTCACCTGGGAGCACGACGCGCACCTGTACCTACGCCGGGCCGTGGCGCTGCGGCAGCTGCTCGGTGACGGCTCGGCGTGGCGGCAGCGGGTCGCGAGCCTCGCCGTCCGTGGTGTGCGCCGGTCGTTGCGGGTCGCGCCGGACGCGCCGGCGGCCACTGTCGCCCAGGCCGTACGGGCGCGGATTCGCGGGATCGCGGCACTGCCGGTGCCGGACCAACGGACCGCCCTGGCCGACGCCGGTCTGCTCACCCCCGACTGGCCGTCGCCCTACGGGCTGGGTGCCTCCCCGGCGGAGCAGGTCGCCATCGACGAGGAGTTGGCCGCGCAGGCGATCGTGCGGCCGGACATACAGGTGGCCGCCTGGGCATTGCCGACCATCATCAGGTACGGCACGGACGCCCAACGGGAGCGGTTCGTGCTGCCGTCGCTGCGGGGCGATCTCGTCTGGTGCCAGCTCTTCAGCGAACCGGAGGCGGGCTCGGACCTGGCCTCGCTGCGTACGCGGGCGGTCCGTGTCGACGATGGTTGGCTGCTCTCCGGCCAGAAGGTGTGGAGCTCCCTGGCTCAGCAGGCGGACTGGGCGATCTGCCTCGCGCGGACAGACCCACGGGCGGCGAAGCACCGCGGCCTGACGTATTTCCTCGTGGCGATGGATAGCCCGGGTCTGGAGATCCGGCCGCTGCGGGAGATCACCGGCGAATCGGTCTTCAACGAGGTCTTCCTCGACGACGTCTTCGTGCCCGACCGGTTCGTCGTCGGTGAGCCCGGTGACGGCTGGCGACTAGCGCGCGGCACGCTGGAGAACGAACGGGTCGCGATCGGCCGCGGAGCATCGCTGGGCGAGAGCGTGGAGCGGGTGCTCGCGACCGTACGTGCGGACGATCCCATCGTGCGTGACCGGCTCGGTGCCCTCGTCGCCGACGCCCTGACAGTGTCTACAATGGATCTTCGCGCGGCGATGCGGCGCCTGGCCGGCGAGCCGGAGGGCGCGGAGTCGGCCGTGCGCAAGCTGGTCGGAGTCGCCCACCGGCAGTCCGTCGCCGAAGCCTCGCTCCTGCTGTGCGGGGAGCGCGGCGCCGCGGTTGACGAGACGACCGCCGATCCGGTGCACCAGTTCTTGTTGACCCGCTGCCTGAGCATCGCCGGTGGCACGACGCAGATCCTGCTGACCCTTGTCGGGGAACGCGTCCTCGGTCTTCCCCGGGAGGAGGGGCGCTGAGTGCGGTTCGAGCTGGACGAGACCTGCGAGGCGATCGTGCACGCCGCCGCCGCCGTGCTCGACGGTTCGCTCGGTCCGCTCGACGGTTCGGGGAGTCTGCTCGACGGTTCGCTCGGTCCGCTCAACGGTGTGCGCCGTCCTCTCGACGGCCAGGGCTCGGACGACCCCGACCTGGCCGAGCGGACGTGGAAGGCGCTCGGCCAGAGCGGTCTGCTGTCGTTGTCGGTGCCGACCCGGCTCGGCGGCGAGGGACTCGGCGTGCTGGCCAGCATGGTCATGCTGACGGAGGTCGGCCGCCGGGGCGCGGTGCTGCCCGCGTTGGCGACGCTGGCGCTCGGCGTCCTTCCCGTGGTCCGGTGGGGCACTCCGGACCAGCAGGACGAGTTGCTGACCGGGATGCCGGTGCTCACCGGCGCCGTCCGACCATCGACGATCGCCTGTTCGCCCGACCTCGTCCTGAGCGGTACGGCGATCGGGGTGCCCTATGCGGACCACGCGCGGCGGATCCTGCTCCCGGTCACCCTGGTCGAGGGCGGCACCGCGGTAGCCCTCGTCGATCCCGACGCCACCGGGGTCGCGCTGACTCGCACCCACTCGTCGAGCGGCACTCCAGAGTGGACGGTGCGCCTCGACAGTGCGTCCGCAGCGGGGCTGCTGGGCGGAGGTTCGGCCGCGGTCGCGGATCTTCAGCGGTTGGCGCTCGCCGGTGCCTGCGCCGTCGGCGACGGTGCGCTGGCCGGCGCGCTGGCGCTGACGAGCGCGTACGTCGGCTCGCGCGAGCAGTTCGGTCGCAGGCTGGCGACGTTCCAGGCGGTGGCGCAGCAGATCGCGGACGTCTACATCGCCTCGCGGACGCTGCACCTGGCCACGCTATCCGCCTGCTGGCGCCTCTCGGATGGTCTTGATGCCCAGACCGATCTCGATGTTGCCACGTTCTGGCTGGCCCGCGAGGCGCCGGTCGCGCTGCGGACCTGCCATCACCTGCACGGTGGACTCGGCCTCGACGTGACCTATCCGCTACACCGATACTCGGCTCTGGTCAAGGATCTGGTGCGGTTGGTCGGCGGCGCGGACCAGCACCTCGATGCATTGGCGAGCCGAGATGTTCATTGAACTGACCGATTCGCAAGTGGCGTTGCGAGCGCGCCTGCGGGAGTACTTTGCCGGCGTCATGACTCCCGAGGAACGGCGGAGGATGCTCACCCAGCGCCATGGCCCGGTGCTGCGGGATGTGGTGCGCCGCATGGGCCGGGACAAGTGGCTCGGTGTGGGGTGGCCGACCGCGTATGGCGGGCGCGGCTTCGGGCCGGTGGAGCAGCACATCTTCGTCGACGAGGCCGCCCGCGCGGACGTCCCGCTGCCGTCGGTCACGCTGCAGACGGTCGGGCCCACCCTGCAGGAGTTCGGCACCGCCGAGCAGAAGGACTACTTCCTGCCTCGGATCCTGGCCGGCGAGGTGCACTTCGCCATCGGGTACACCGAACCCGGCGCGGGCACCGACCTCGCGTCGCTCTCCACCCGGGCGGTGCGGGTCGGCGACGAGTATGTCGTGAATGGACAGAAGACGTTCACCACCGGCGGCCACGACGCGGACTACATCTGGCTCGCCTGCCGGACGGACCCGTCCGCTCCGAAGCATCGTGGGCTGTCGATCCTCATCGTCGATACCCGCGACCCCGGGTACTCGTGGACGCCGATCATCACCTGCGACGGTGCCCACCACGTGAACGCCACCTACTACAGCGACCTACGGGTGCCCGTGGGTATGCGGGTCGGTCCGGAGAACGAGGGGTGGCGCCTGATCACGGCGCAGCTCAACCACGAGCGGGTCATGCTCGGGCCGGCGGGCCGGCTGGCCGCCCTGTACGACCGGGTATCCGCGTGGGCGGCAGCGCAGTCCATCCTGGACAGACCCGACGTCCGGCGGGTGCTGGCCGAAACCTACGCCGCCCTGCGGATCAATGAGCTGCTGAACTGGCAGGTGGCCGCGAGCGAGACCGTCGAGATCGCGGATGCGTCGGCGACGAAGGTGTTCGCCTCCGAACGCCTGCAACGGCACGGTCAGGCCCTGGAGGAGCTCGTTGGCCGGTACGGCGACGCCGCCGACGCGATGACCGGCGAGCTGGTGGTCTGGCTGGACATCCAGGCCAAGCGCAACCTCGTGATGACGTTCGGGGGCGGGGTCAACGAGATCCAGCGGGAGCTCATCGCGACCGCCGGGCTCGGCTTGCCCCGGGTGCCCCGATGAGGAGGCGGTGTGAGTCACGTTGAGATTCCTGGCAATCTCACCGTCGGTGCGGGCGGTGGGGTCGGTGCCGGTGCCGTCGGTGCGATCGGTGCGGTCGCTGCCGTGGCAGAGAAGATCATCGCTGCCGGGGAGAGTCGGCCGCGGGTCGCCCGCGATCCCGTGAACCTTCCCATGATCCACAACTGGCTGGAGGCCCTCGGCGACGCGAACCCCGTCTACGACGCGACCGGCCTGGCACCGCCCGCGATGATCCAGGTCTGGACGATGCGGGGGCTTCACCCGGCGGTCGACGAGGGCGACCCGCTGGGCGCGATGTCGCAGGCTCTGGCCGACGCCGGGTACCGGTCCATCGTCGCCACCAACTGTGAGCAGACCTACCACCGGTACCTGCGCGTCGGCGAGACGGTCGCGGTCCGCTCCCGGCTGACCAGCGTCGTCGGTCCAAAGAGGACGGCGCTCGGCGAGGGCTGGTTCGTCACGACCGAGAGCACCTGGTACGTCGGCGACGAGGCCGTGGCGACCATGATGTTCCGGGTGCTGCGCTACCGGACGGACGACGGCCCCGCACCGGCGCCCGTCGACATCATCCGGCCTGTCGTCAGCCCGGACACCGCCTTCTTCTGGGCGGGCACGAGGGCCGGGGAGCTGCGCATCCAGTGCTGCGACTGCTGCGGAGTACGTCGCCACCCGCCCGGCCCGGCCTGCCCGGCCTGCGGCTCGCCGCGACTGTCCTTTGTAGTCTCCTCCGGTGCCGGCACGATCTACAGCTATGTCGTCCACCACCGTCCGGAGGTCCCGGGCCGTCGGGGGCCCTTCGTGGTGGCGCTCGTCGAGCTGGCGGAGGGCGTGCGGATGGTGGGCCAGTTGCTCGACGCGGATCCCGAGGCGGTCGCCATCGGCGCCCCGGTGGCGCTGGCGTGGGAGCGCGTCGACGGCGAGCTGACACTGCCCGCGTGGCGACTGTCCGGTTCGGACGGTGCGTGATGACGATCGATGTCGGTACGGAGCTGCCTGAGCTGAGGATTGAGGCGACGCCCACCTTCGTAATCAGTTCAGCCATCGCGACGCGCGACTTCCAGGACGTTCACCACGACCGGGACCGCGCCATCGAGCTCGGCAGCAGGGACATCTTCGTCAACATCCTCACCACGACCGGCCTCGTGCAACGGTTCGTCACCGACTGGGCCGGGCCCACGGCGGTCGTGCGCGGGGTGGCGATTCGGTTGGGCGTGCCCTGCTACGCGTACGACACGCTTGTCTTCAGCGGCCGGGTGGCCGCCCGCGACGGCGAGGTCTTCGCGGTCGAGGTGGTCGGGCGCAACAGCCTGGGCGATCACGTCACCGGCACGGTCCGGGTGGTGCTCCCGTGAGCCGGCGCGCGGCGGTCGTCGGCATCGGGGCCACCGAGTTCTCGAAGGACTCCGGTCGCAGTGAGCTGCGACTGGCGGTGGAGGCTGTACGGGCCGCCCTGGCCGACGCGGGCCTAGCACCGTCCGATGTGGACGGCCTCGTGACGTTCACCATGGACAGCAACTCAGAGATCGCGGTGGCGCGCGAGATCGGCGCGGGCGAGCTGACCTTCTTCAGCCAGGTCTCCTACGGCGGCGGAGCGGCCTGCGCCACCGTGCACCAGGCCGCGATGGCGGTCACGACCGGCGCGGCGGAGGTGGTCGTGTGCTACCGGGCGCTCAACGAGCGGTCGGGGCGCCGGTTCGGACAGGTGGCGCGGTCGGTCGCGAGCGCGCCGACCTCCACCGGCGTCGACAACTCCTGGCACTACCCGGCGGGGCTGGGCACTCCGGCCGCGACCGTGGCGATGGTCGCCCGGCGCTACCAGCACGTCTACGGCGCGACGTCCGAGGACTTCGGACGGGTGGCGGTTGCGGACCGCCGGCACGCCGCCGCGAACCCGAACGCGTGGTTCTACGGCCGACCGATCACCATCGAGGAGCATCAGGCGTCGCGCTGGATCGTCGAACCCTTGCGGCTGCTCGACTGCTGCCAGGAGAGCGACGGCGCCGTGGCTATCGTGGTCACCTCGCTCGCTCGTGGGCGTAATCTGCCCCAGCCACCGGTGGCCATCCTTGCCGCGGCCCAGGGCAGCGGCCCGGATCAGTACGTCATGAACTCGTACTACCGCGACGACCTCACGACGCTGCCGGAGATGGGTGTGGTGGGGCGCCAGCTCTGGCGCGGGTCCGGCCTGACGCCGGAGGAGATTCGGACGGCTGTGCTCTACGACCACTTCACGCCGTACGTCCTCCTGCAGCTGGAGGAACTGGGGTTCTGCCCGCGCGGGGAGGCGCGTCACTTCATCGCCGACGGTGCCATCGAGATCGGTGGACGCCTGCCCCTCAACCCCCACGGTGGCCAGCTCGGCGAGGCGTACATCCACGGCATGAACGGCATCGCCGAGGCCGTTCGCCAGGTCCGTGGCACCGCCGTGAACAACGTGCCCGGCGACGGCCCCGTCCTCGTCACCGCCGGCACCGGCGTACCCACCAGCGGCCTCATCCTCGCCGCCGCCTGACCCCGTCTCGCCCGCCCCCCTTTCCCGCGATCTTGGGCTTGGCAACGTGAGTTGATCTCCAATCACGTTGCCACGACCAAGGTCGCGAGTGGGTGCTGGCCGGGGGGCGCTCTAGTGGGGCCATCAGACCGGTGACCAGCGGATCGTCGCGAGAACTCAACGGTTGTCCACAGGGTTCGGAACCCGGTTATCCACAGATCTTCGTTGGTGCATCGCGGAGAGCGTCGCTCAGGGGAACGCTCTGCGCGTGGATCTCTACAGTGACGCGCGCGCCTTCCCTGAGACCCTCCGGGGCCGCGCCATCGTCGTCCGCTCGGCGGACCTCGAGAACCACGGCATCACGGAAGCGGCCGCGTGGTGGCGGGCGGCGCACGGAAGTGGGATCGTGCGAGCGCACCAGGACGTCTACCTCCTTGGATCTCCGGCGCCCGATCTTCTCGACCGTATTCATGCCGCGCTCGCCGTCTGTCCGCCTCATGCGGTGGTCGGCTTCCACACGGCGGCGGCATTACAGGGGTTCGGCGTGTTCGATGACGTCAACGTCCACGTCGTTGTCCCTGCGGGCAGCCTTTTCCCACACCGCAACGGCATTAAGGTCCATCAGACGGCGCTGCTAGTCGGCCCGCCGGTGCTCGCATGTGATGTCGCCTGTACCCCGCCAGCTCGCACCGCCGTCGATCTGGCCAGAGTCCTGCGCCGTGCCCAAGCACTGCCCATCCTGGATGCCAGCCTCGCCGCCGACGCATGCGATCGCGACGCGCTGCTCGCGGAGGTCGCTCGCCACCGCGGGCTCGCCGGGGTACGCCGGGTGCGCGAACTCGTGGGACTCGCGGACAAGCGATCCGAGTGCAGACAGGAGACGCATCTACGTCTCCTTATGCATGACGCCGGGTTGACCGGCTTCATACCGCAATACGCCGTGGAGGACGAGTACGGATGGCCCCGCTACCGCCTCGATCTCGCCGATCCCAAGCGGAAGGTGGCGGCCGAGTACGACGGCTCCTCGCACCTGGGTCGTCCAAGCCTGCGACGCGATCGCGACCGGCACAACTGGCTCGACGAGCGGGGATGGCGGATGCGCTACTTCACCGACGCCAACCTCTATCGAGGGCCGCAAGGGATCATCCGGAGTCTCCAAGCCGCCCTCAAAGGGCGCTGACCCTCCGGCCTCGCCGACTGGTGGGCGCTGACCCTCCGGCCTCGCCGACCTTGGTCCTGGCAACGTGATCGGAGATCAACTCACATTGCCAGGACCAAGATCGCGGGGGGATGGGGAGGGGGCGGAGGCGGTGGGGGAGGGGGAGGAGAGGGCGGCGAGGTCGAGGGCGGCGAGGTCGAGGGCGGCGATGAAGCCGAAGGTCATCGCGGGGCCGATGGTGGCGCCGGCACCGGCGTACGAGTGGCCCATCACGGCGGCGCTGACGTTGCCGGCGGCGTAGAGGCCCGGGATCGGCGTGCCGTCGTCGCGTAGCACGCGCGCGCGTTCGTCGGTGCGCAGGCCGCCCTTCGTACCGAGGTCTCCGGGCACGATCTTGACTGCGTAGAACGGTGGCTTCGAGAGTTCGCCGAGGCACGGGTTGGGCTTGTTGCGAGGGTCTCCGTAGTACCGGTCATAGACGGAGTCGCCCCGGCCGAAGTCCTCGTCGACGCCTCGGCGCGCGAGGCGGTTGAAGCGCTCCACTGTGGACTCGAGCGCCTCGGGTGGCGCTCCGATCCGCGTGGCCAGCGCACCCAGTGACGGCTCGCGAACGAGAACCTCGGTGGCGTACCACCGCCGGGACAGGGGTTGGCGGGGTCCCCGTCCGGCGAACAGGTACCGGTCCCGGTAGCGCTGGTCGAAGACGAGCCACGAGGGGACGGTGGACGCGTCGCGGGAGTCCTTGTCGTACATGGCGTGCACGGCGTCCACATAGGGCACACACTCGTTGACGTAGCGTTCGCCGGCGCCGTTGACGATGATGCTGCCGGGCAGGTTGCGCTCGGCCAGGCAGAAGTAGGGGCCGCCCGGGGCGGGGATCGACGGCCCCCACCACGCGTCGTCCATGAGGTCCAGACCGGCGCCGACCCGCTGGCCGGCCTCGATGCCGTCGCCGGTGTTGCCGACCGCGCCGACGGTCCACTCGGTACCGATCGGGGCGCGCTGGTACTGCTTGCGCATCGGCTCGTTCCGCTCGAATCCGCCGGCGGCGAGCACGACGCCACGGCGGGCGCGCACCAGCGTCCGCTCGCCACCCCGGGTGACCCAGACGCCGGCCACCCGGCCCTCGTCGACCCGGCCCTCGTCGAGATGCAGGTCCAGCAGCGGAGTCTCCAGCCACACCGGAACATTCGCCCGGAGCAGGCCCACCCGCAGTCCGGCGGCGAGCGCCTGGCCCATGGTGAGCAGGTGCCGGCCCCGCGCCCGCCCCACGAGGGCACGCGCCCCGACCCGGAGCGCCGCGACCACGGCGCGGGGGTGGCGGGTTCCGAGGCTGAGCCACTTGTAGTCGCGGGCGGTGACCGCCATCGAGCCGGGCGCGGCCAGATACGGCGGGTTGAGATTCTTCAGCTCCGGACCGAGCAGGTGCCCGTCCAGCGGCCGGGGCTCGATCGTGCGCCCCAGGGCGAGCCCGCCCGGCGCCTCGGGGTAGTAGTCCGGGTAGCCGGGCACCCAGGCGAAGTCGAGGGGCGAGTGCGCCCTGACGAAGTCGAGCATCGGTGGGCCGTACTCCAGCAACGCGCGTTGCCGCGCACCTGACGCGAACCCGTCCACCACGTGCGCCAGATAGGTGCGCGCGTCCCGGGGGTTGTCGCGAAGCCCGGCCCTGCGCAGCACCGCGTTGCCGGGAACCCAGACGCCGCCGCCGGAACGAGCGGTCGAACCGCCGAAGGTCGCGGCCTTCTCCACCACGACCACGCTCAGGTCTCGGCTCGCGGCCGTCAGGGCCGCGGTCATCCCGGCGGCGCCGCTGCCGACCACGACAACATCGAAGTCAAGCCCGCCGGCGAACTCGGCCTCGCTCGGAGTCACTAGAACAGGTTATAGTTCTGCGCAGCAGTGCGCTACGTGCGGTTCCACTCCCGGAGGAACGCCATGACCGACGGCTGGGACGAACGCGCCGACGTGGTCATCGTCGGCTTCGGCGCGGCCGGGGCCTGCGCCGCCATCGAGGCGGGTGACTGCGGCGCGGACGTGATGGTGATCGATCGCGGCTACGGTGGCGGGGCGACCCGACTGTCGGGTGGCATCGTGTACGCCGGCGGGGGCACGGTCGAGCAGCGCGTTGCCGGGATCCATGACACGCCCGAGGCGATGTTCGACTACCTGCGTCACGAGACCGGGGACGCCGTATCACCGGCCACGCTCAAGGAGTTCTGCGCGGGCAGCGCGGACATGCTGTCGTGGCTCAAGGAGCAGGGCGTGCCGTTCCACAGCAGCGTCGCGCCGTACAAGACCTCCTACCCGACCGACGCGTACTACCTCTACTACTCGGGCAGTGAGCTGTCGGCGAGCCAGGTTGCCCCGCCCGCGATGCGCGGCCACCGTACGCACGCGAAGGGTCAGGCCGGGAAGACGTTCTACACCCGGCTCGCGGAGGCGGTGCGGGCGCGCGGCATCCGGGTGCTGCCGAGAACGACCGCCGTCAGTCTCATCACCGACGCCCACGGCCGGGTCACCGGCGTTCTGGCCCGCACCCTGCGCGACGCGCCCGGCTGGGCCAAGGCCGCCCATCGATGGCTCAACCGGTACTCGATCAAGCCGGGGATGTACTACCCACCCTTCGGCCGGTTCCTGCACCGGGTCGTGGAGCGGTTGGAGCGGACGTACGGTCGTCCCGTCCGGATCGGCGCCACCCGGGGCGTGGTGCTGTCGGCGGGCGGGTTCATCGTCAACCGGGCGATGGTGCGGGAGCACGCGCCGCGGTATCGGGGCGGGCTGCCGCTGGGCACACCCGCCGACGACGGCAGTGGTATCCGGCTCGGTACCGAGGTCGGCGCCGCCACGAGCCGGCTGGGGAACGTGACGCTCTGGCGCTTCCTCACCCCGCCGGCCGCGCTGGTGCACGGCATCCTCGTCGACGCGGATGGCGCCCGGGTCTGCGACGAGGCGCTCTACGGCGCGGCGATCGGCGACGCCGTGCTGCACCAGGCGGACGGGAAGGCCTGGCTGCTCGTCGACCAGCCGACGCTGCGCGAGGCCCGGCGGCAGGTGCGGACCCAAACCCTGCTCTTCCAACGGGTCCAGGCCTGGTACCTCTTCGCCTTCGACCGGAAAACGGCGTCCACACTGGACGGTGTCGCGGCGAGGGCCGGCGTGGACCCGGCCGGACTCGCAGCCACCGTCGCGGCCCACAACGCCGCCGCCGCCGCGGGGCTGGCCGACCCGGCCGGCAAGCCGCGCGAGCTGGTCCGGGCGCAGACCACGGGGCCGTTCTCCCTCATCGACTGCTCGGTCCGGCCCCGACCGGCAGTACCGGCCCCGATGCTGACTCTCGGCGGACTCGTGGTCGACGAGGAGACCGGTGCTGTCCGGCGGACCGACGGGTCGGCCATCCCGGGCCTGTTCGCCGCCGGCCGGACCGCCGTCGGCATCTGCTCCAACTCGTACGTCAGCGGGCTGTCGCTGGCGGACTGCGTATTCTCCGGCCGCCGCGCCGGCCGGCGGGTCGCCGCGGCGCTCAACCTGGAGGTGGCCTGAGTGCTCACCGAGATGGAACGGTCCACATTGGCCGACGCCCTCTGGACGGCCGAGCGGGCCCGGGCACCGATCGCGCCGCTGGTCGAGAGCCGTCCCGACCTGACCGCGGCCGACGCGTACGAAATCCAGCTTCACAACATCCGCCGCCGCGCCGCCCCGGTCGTCGGTCACAAGGTCGGGCTGTCGTCGCCGGCGATGCAGCAGATGATGGGCGTGAACGAGCCCGACTACGGCCACCTGCTCGAGGACATGCGCCTGCCGGAGGCCCAGCCGGTCGATGTCGGCCGCTACTGCTACCCGCGGGTCGAGATCGAGGTGGCCTTCCTGCTTGGCTCCGACCTGCCGGGGCAGCAGTGCACGGAGGCCGATGTGCTGGCGGCGACGGAGGCGTTCGCGCCCTCGATCGAGCTGATCGACAGCCGCATCGTCGACTGGCGGATCAGCATCGCCGACACGATCGCCGACAACGCCTCCTCGGCCGGGTTTGTGGTGGGCGCGGGCCGGATCAAGCCGCCGGACATCGATATCCGCGCGATCGACGCGACCCTGCGGCGCAACGGTGACCTGGTGGCTCAGGGCCGTTCCGACGCCGTGCTCGGCAACCCGGTGACAGCCGTCGCGTGGCTGGCCCGCACGGTCGCGAGCTTCGGCGTCCGGCTGCGGGCCGGGCACCTCATCCTGCCGGGGGCGTGCGCACGGGCCGTCGACGCGTGCCCGGGCGACCGGTTCGTGGCCTCGTTCGCAGGCCTCGGTGACGTGTCGCTGTCCTTTATGGAGGGAGACGCCCGTGGCTAAGGCGCGAGCCGCCATCGTCGGTTCCGGGAACATCGGCACCGACCTGCTCTACAAGCTGACGCGCTCGGAGGTGATCGAGCCCCGCTGGATGGTCGGCATCGACCCCGACAGCCCGGGCCTGAAGCGGGCGGCGGACCTCGGACTGGAGACGACGTCGGAGGGCGTGGACTGGCTGCTGCGCTGCGATCCGCGGCCCGACATCATCTTCGAGGCGACGTCCGCGTACGTGCACCAGGCCAACGCGCCGCGCTACGAACAGGCGGGCATCCGCGCGGTTGACCTGACCCCCGCGGCGGTCGGCCCCGCCGTCGTGCCGCACGTCAACCTCGACGCCCATCTGAGCGCGCCCAACGTCAACCTCATCACCTGCGGCGGACAGGCGACGATCCCGATGGTGTACGCCGTCTCCCGGGTCACGCCGGTGAGCTACGCCGAGATCGTCGCCACAGTCGCGTCGCGGTCGGCCGGCCTGGGCACCCGCGCGAACATCGACGAGTTCACCCGCACTACCAGCCGGGGCATAGCGGACATCGGGGGCGCCGCCCGCGGCAAGGCCATCATCGTGCTCAACCCGGCCGACCCGCCGATGGTCATGCGCGACACCGTCTTCTGCGCGGTCGACTCCGATGTGGACACGGCCGCTGTGGCGGACTCGATCCTCGCGATGGCGGCCGACGTCGCCCGGTACGTGCCCGGCTACCGGCTGCTGCAGGAGCCGCAGTTCGACCCGCCGTCAACCGCGACCGGTGGCGCCCCCCGGGGGGCCAGCTTCAACGAGATCCCCGGCGCCGGTGACTTCCTGCCGCCATACGCGGGCAACCTCGACATCATGACCGCCGCCGCCACGCGGGTCGGTGAGGAGCTAGTGAAGTGAAGCGATACTCCGATGCGCTGGACCTGCGGGTCACCGACACATCCCTGCGCGACGGCTCACACGCCAAGCGGCACCAGTTCACCTCGGCCGAGGTCCGCCCGATCGTCGCCGCCCTGGACGAGGCCGGCGTGCCGGTCATCGAGGTGGCGCACGGCGACGGCCTGGGCGGCTCGTCGTTCACCTACGGCCTGAGCCACACACCGGAGCAGGACCTCATCACCACGGCGGTGGCCACGGCGAAGCGGGCTCAGATCGCGTTCCTCATGCTGCCCGGGGTGGGCGTGAAGGACGACATCCTCACCGCGGCCGACAACGGCGCCACCGTATGCCGCATCGCGACGCACTGCACGGAGGCCGACATCTCCATGCAGCATTTCGGGCTGGCCCGCGACCGGGGTCTGGAGACGGTTGGATTCCTGATGATGGCGCACTCCCAGCCACCCGAGGCGCTGGCGAAGCAGGCCCGGATCATGGCCGATGCGGGCTGCCAGTGCGTGTACGTCGTCGACTCGGCCGGGGCGCTCGTGCTCGACGAGGTCGGCGACCGGGTGGCCGCCCTCGTCGCCGAACTGGGCGACGACGCGCAGGTCGGCTTCCACGGCCACGAGAACCTTGGTCTGGGGGTGGCCAACTCGGTGCTCGCCTACCGGGCGGGAGCGACGCAGATCGACGGCAGCACCCGTCGCTTCGGTGCCGGCGCCGGCAACACGCCGGTCGAGGCCTTCGTCGGCGTGTGCGACAAGCTCGGCCTGCGCACCGGCATCGACTTCTTCGCCATCATCGACGCCGCCGAGGACGTCGTGGCGCCAGCCATGCCGGAGGAGTGCCGGCTCGACCGGATGGCGCTCATCATGGGCTACGCCGGGGTGTACTCCAGCTTCCTCAAGCACGCGTACACCCTCGCTGAGCGTTATGGCGTCTCGGGAGCGGAGATCCTCGTACGGGCGGGGGAGCGGCGTCTCGTCGGCGGCCAGGAGGACCAGCTCATCGACATCGCCGTTGGCCTGAAGGCCGGAGCCTCCGCGGCCCACTGACCGGTGCGCTAACCCTCGCGCAGCGCCGCCTCGAACGCGGCGTACGCCGGCTTGCGCGCGTACTGCGCGTCCCACAGCAGTGGCGCGCCCTCGGTGCCGAAGCCGCAGCAGTAGTCGTTGGGCAGCCATGAGTGTCCGTCGTCGACGCCCCAGGTCGTGATGCCCTGGCAGGCGGGGACGGCGCGGCACACGCCGACGACGTCGGCATAGTCGTCCGCCTGCCGACGCAGGCCGTTCTCGTCCGGCGGCAGCGGGACACGGATGTCGAGCTCGGTGATGCGCACCTTCAGGCCCAGGGCGGCGAAGCGCTCCAAGTTGGCCGCCATGGTGGTCGGGACCTGGCCCGCGACCAGGTGGCCCTGGAACCCGACACACGTGATCGGTACCTCTTGCTGCTGCAGCGACCGCACCAGCTCGTACAGCCGGTCGGACTTCGCGCCCGTGCCCTCGATGCCATAGTCATTGATGCACAGATCGGCGTCGGGGTCGGCCTGGCGGGCGTAGCGGAATGCGTCGGCGATGTAGCCTTCGCCGAGCCCCTGGTACCAGAACGTGTCGCGCAGTTGCCCGCCGTCGTCGATGGCCTCGTTGACGACGTCCCATGACGTCACGACGGGGTTGCCGGCGTACCGGCCGACCACGCTCGCGATGTGGTCTTGCAGCGCGGCTCGCATCGCGTCCCCGGCCAGGTTCTGCACCCAGCTCGGCGTCTGGCTGTGCCACACCAGCGTGTGCCCGTGCACGCTCTGGTCGTGCGCGGCGGCGAACGCGACGATGGCATCGGCCTGGTCGAAGGTGTACTGGTCGTCGCTGGGCTCGGTGGACTCCCACTTCAGGGCGTTCTCGGGCGTGACCTGGCTGAACTCGGTCTCGGCGAGGCCGCGGTACGTGCTGTCGTCGGCCGTGGCACAGTCCGGCTCGTTCCGGCACAGCAGGCGGGCGTTGGCGGCGAACCCGATGAACCGGTCGAGCGCCGCCGCCGATTCCCGCAGCGGGACCCCGCGGGGCGTGTCCTCGCGGCAAGCCCCGAGGAAGGCCAGCAATGCGACGGCGACAACGGCGCCGACGAGGGTCCGAGGTGTCCGCAGCACGGTCCGGAGACTAACACTCACTGTGAGCTAACAGTGTTGTGTCGTGAGCAGCGCGGGCGGGTCGGACCTTCTCCGCCGGGCCAGGCTTGGATCGAGAGGGTGTACGCGGATGCTGAGCAACGCTCAGACGGATCGCCGCCTACCGACATGGCCGGCCCGATGGTCCTGGGGCCGGCCATGTCGTCTCGCGACCGAGGTACGTACCTGCGCGCTGCTCGTGTGCATCCCTCGGCAGGCAGGTGCGGTGAATGTGCCGCTCAGGCGCGGGGCCGCGGAGGGGTGGGTGTCGTGCCAGATGGGTCGGCGCCCACCTGCAGCCCGATGAGCACGACCGCCACTAAAGCCACCGTGATGGCGGTCAGCACCCATCGGGTTACCCGCGGCTGCCTCGTAATCCATGCGGCGCCAGTGGCGACGACGAGTGCGGCGTAGCCGAGCGGAGCCAGCGCGACCATGAGAAGGAGTGACAGTCCGAGCGCAAGGGCAAGGTACCTCGATGGCGTCACGCGCCGATCGGCCTTGGCGTCAATCATCGCTTATCTCCTCGCCACGCTTAAGTGGAGCGGCTAGACGCCGGACCACATGTCGTAGTCGCCGTTGGCGTAATTATCCATGGTTATCCAAGGATAGACTCGTTGCAGGCACCACAGTTTCGGAGGCGGACAGAAGCTGAACTTCCCGTTTGCTGTGCTTCGATACACCCACTTGTCGCCGTAGTAGTCCCACTGGGCCTGGCTGGTGATGCCGTCATACTCCCACCCCAGGGCGCTGGCCCAGCTATAGACGTAGCCACTGATCTGCGGTGGACTGATGGATGTTACCTGATAACCGTTGTAGCACCAGTCGATCCCCAGCGTAAAACGCCAGATTCTGTTGCCGACTGAGTTCAGTCCGTACTGGTTCCGTGCTACGTAGAAGCATCCGGTGATGACGACATCCTCCGCCTTCAGCTGGGCCAGCAGCGAGGGGTTGTCTGTCACCGTCGTCGTGTTGACGGTCGCGACCGTGATTCCCTTCTCATACCGGGGATCGGCCGCGAGCTTGGAGTCGAGTATGCCGCTGCGCTCTGCGGGGAGTATCTCAACGGCGCCAGTGATCTCCTCGTCTGAGGGCGCGTAGCCGAGGGCGGCAGCAAGCGCATGAGCCCGCAACGCCTGGTCGGCGCTGGGATCTGTTGGCACTGCTGTCGCCGGCGTTGCCAGGAAGGTGAACGTGCCCGCAAGTGCGAGCACCAGAACCAGCGCCGCACGACGTGTGGCGCTGATATAAGATCGCATCGTTCCTCCCGTGACCAGTCGATGCCATCAGAGCGGGCAACAGACGTCCAACCTGTTGCCCGGGTTCGGACCCGCGGAGTCCCGATCTTGAATATCATCCTATGAACCTTGGGAATATCTGAATTGAGCCTTTCGGCCTGTCCAATGGGGGCCATTGGGCCCCCATCCATGACACATCAATCCAGCGACGCCTGCGGAGCGGAATCAGCAGGCAATTTGATCGGCGTACCGACATCGGCGCAGCCGCGACGCCGCAGCCTTGTCGACGATGACCGTGAAACTCGGCGTGCGGCGGACGCGCGGTGGCTACGGCGCGTCGTAGGTGAAGCGCGCGCGGTCGGTGCGGGGGACCGCCTGGCAGGCCAACGTCCAGTTCTCCGCGAAGTCCTCGTCCTCCAGGACGTCGTTGTGCACCAGCTCGACCTCGCCCTCGAGGATCCGCAGCATGCAGGCGCCGCAGTTGCCCTGCCGGCAGGAGTGCGGCGCATTGAGGCCGGCATCAAGGAGCACGTCGAGCAGGCGCGCGCGCTCGGGCCAGGCCAGTGCGTGCACCTGGCCGTCGAAGTCGACCTCGGCGGTGGCGACGCGTCGACCGGGTAAGTCGTCGGAGATCTCATCCACAGTGAACCGTTCGATGTGGACCTTCTCGGCCGGCGTACCGAGTCCGGCCAGCACCTTCTCGACCGCGGCCATGAACGGCTCCGGCCCGCAGACGAACGCGTCCCGGCCGGCGTACCCGCGGGCGAGCTCCGTCAGCGGCTCGACGCCCGGATACCCCCGCTCGTCGTCGAGCCAGTGCTCGACCCGCAGCCGGTCCGGGTACCGCCGTAGGAGCCGGTGCAGCTCATCGGCGAAGATGACGGACCCGGCGTCCCGATTGGCGTACACCAGCGCGAGGTGGCCCCGGCCGTCGGCGAGGGCGGCCTTGACGATGGAGATGACCGGGGTGATGCCACTGCCACCGGCGAAGAGGAGCAGGTCCGCGTCCAGCGAGGTCGGCGTGAACGAGCCGCCCGGCGGCAATACGTCCACAGTGGATCCCGGCCGTACGTTGTCGCACAGCCAGTTCGACCCGTGGCCACCCGGCACCCGTTTGACCGTCACCTGGAGCCGGCCGTCGGTCTGTGGCGCGCTGGACAGTGAGTAGCAGCGCCACACCGACCCGAGCCCCTGGTGCGGGACGCGGAACGTGAGGAACTGGCCGGGCCGGTAGTCGAAGGTCTCCGCGAGCACGAACGAGCAGGCGTCCGGCGTCTCCCGGATGACGCCGGCGACGGTGACCGACTGGGACCTCGGCCGGCTCACGACTGCACCACGAGGCGTCCGTCGGCCACGGCACGGTCGATGCTGTCGCGGAGCCGTCCGCACGTCTTGACCAGTGCCGTCCGCTCGCCCGCGGCGCGCCGCGCCGTGAACTCCCGGCACGTGTCCACAGCCTGGACGCTCCACTGCACGCTCGTGTGCTGGGCACTGTTCTTCTTCGCCCGGACCAGGGCGCCGCACTCGTCGCAGGACAGCCCGACCAGACCGCCCTCCAGGTAGCCCCGGCGGTCGTCCGACAGGGTCAGCGGCCGCGTCATGCCTGGGCAGCCACGGACTCGGCCGCCCCGGCCTCGCGCCGGGCCAGATTCTCGGCGACCTCGACCTCCCACGCCTCGATGGCCTTCGTGGTGTCGACCTCGTGCTCGAACCGGGCCACCATGTCCTCGGTGACGTCCGCGGAGTCCACATAGAACTGCTCGTACCACCGGCGTAGCTGGTAGACCGGGCCGTCCTCGGCGCACAGGAGCGGGTTCTCGATGCGGCTCTTGTGGTTCCAGATCTCGACGTCCTGGAGGAAGCCCACGCCGATGCTCCCGGCCATCCGGCGGGCGACCTTGTCGGCCTGCTCCCGGGACAGGCCGGGCAGCCGCTTCACGATGATGCCCCACTGCAGCACGAACGACGTCGAGGTGACCGGGTAATGGCAGTTGATGAGTACGCTCTCGACTTCGATGCCGTGGTAGTTGTGGTACAGATAGTCGATCATGTACGACGGGCCGTAGTAGGCGGCCTCGGACCGCAACTTAGCGTCCCCGGAGTAGGCACCGGCGTCCACGTCAGGCCGGCCGCGGGTCGTCAGGTACTGCGTGGCGATGTGGCCCTCGAAGACGTTCTTGAAGAACGTCGGGAAGCCGAAGTGGATGTAGAAGAAGTGGGCCATGTCGACGAGGTTGTCCATGACCTCGCGACAGTTCGACCCGTCGATGCGCACCGAGTCCCAGGTCCACTCGCTCCACTCGTCCGAGAACGCACCCTCGATCCGGGGAATCGTCACCTCCGCCGGGGGCGGGTTGCCCTGCGGGTCGTTCCAGACGAAGAGCTGGCGGTTCTCTTCGAGTGTCAGCCACGCCCGGGTACGGGCGCGGGGCGGGACGCGGTTGGCGTACGGGATGTGGCGGCACCGCCCGTCGCCGGACCAGCGCCAGTCATGGAACGGGCAGGCCACCGCGTCGCCCTTGACGATGCCCATCGAGAGGTCGCCGCCCATGTGCCGGCAGTACGCGTCGAGCACGTTGAGCGTGCCGGCCGAGTCCGCGAAGACGACCAGCTTCGTGCCGAACGCCTCGACGGCGTGGGGCTTTCCGTCGCGGTAGCTGTCGGCGAGCCCCAGGCAGTGCCACCCGCGGGCGAACCGGGCCGGGGGCTGCCCCACGTCGATGTGCCGCACGTCATCCGTGTGCGCCATGAGGTCTCCGTCCGTCGGGTCTGCAACTGGTTACAGCCATTGCCGCGAGTTGTTCCGGCCCGGTATCGCCAGTCAACTAGAACGTGTTCTACTATAGGCCGAGCCGAGCCCCGGCGGTAGGCGGGTGGGAGGGACACATGAGCGAGCCGAACACGGGCATGAGCGAGCGCCGCGAGCGAATCATGAAGCAGAGTGCGTGGGAAGCCTCAGGCCCGCGCGCAGCGAAGCGAGCACGGGCATGAGTCCCGAAGAGCCGGCGGTGGTCAGTGCGGTACAGGACCTGCTGCCGGTGCTGGCCGAGCGCGCGCAGGAGACGGAGGATCGCCGGTGCCTGCCGGCGGAGACCGTCAAGTCCCTCGAGGAGGCGGGCGTGTTCCGTCTCCTGCAGCCCAAGGCGTACGGGGGCATCGAGGCCGACCCGGTGACCTACCTGGGCGTCATCCGGGCGATCGCGGGCGCCTGTGGGTCGACCGGGTGGGTCTGCTCCGTCATGGGCGTGCACAACTGGCAACTCGCCCTCTTCCCCGCGCAGGCGCAACAGGACATCTGGGGTGAGGACACGGCCACCCGCGCCTCGTCGTCCTACGCCCCGACCGGCACCGCGACCGCGGTCGACGGAGGTTACCGGCTCGACGGTCGGTGGAGCTTCTCCTCGGGCTGCGACCACGCGACCTGGGTGCTGCTCGGCGGGATCGTGACCGACGCCGACGACAAGCCCATCGACTTCTGTACCTTCCTGCTACCGAAGGTCGACTACACGATCGAGGACGTATGGAACACGGTCGGGCTGCGCGGCACCGGCAGCAACGACATCGTGGTGACTGATGCGTTCGTTCCAGCCCACCGGGCGCTCAGCTTCAACGACACAGCTAAGTGCCTTGGCCCCGGCCAGGAGCTCAACCCCGCGCCGCTGTACAAGATCCCGTACGGTTCGCTGTTCCCCTATGCCATAACCACGCCCATCATCGGTATGGCCACCGGGGCGTACGACGCGCACGTGGCCTACATGCGGACCCGGGTGCGCGCGTCGTACAAGGGAGTGAAGGCGGCCCAGGATCCCCACTCGCAGGTCCGGGTGGCCGACGCGGCCGGCGAGATCGACTCCGCCTGGCTGGCCCTGGAGCACAACTTCCGCGAGCTGATGCGTTACCCGACGGCGGGCGAGAAGATCCCGATGCGGGTGCGCGCCCGGGTCCGCCGCGACCAGGTGCGGGGCACCGCGTCGGCGATCCACGCGGTCGACCGCCTCTTCGAGAACTCCGGCGGCCGGGCCCTGGCACTGGGGACGCCGATCCAGCGGTTCTGGCGCGACGCCCATGCCGGGCGGGTGCACGCCATCAACGACATCGAACGAGCACTTTCGATGTTTGGCACCTTCGAGTTCGGCCTGCCACTCGCCGACGCGATGCTCTAGGAGCGCGTTCGATGACCACAGTGGACACTTCCGTCGGCTTCGAGTCCACGAGCCGATTCGTCGACGTCCCGGGCACCCGTCTGCACTACCACGACACCGGCCCGACCGGCCCCCCGGGCGCACCGCTCGTGTTGCTGCACGGCGGTGGGCCCGGTGCCTCGGCGTGGAGCAACTTCGGCCGCAACGTGCCGGTCTTCGCCGGCCGGTTCCGGGTGCTCGCCGTCGACCAGCCCGGCTTCGGCCGGTCCGTCACCGACGGGATCAAGGGCAACTACTTCACCCACGCCGCCGACGCGCTGGTCGGTCTGCTCGACGACCTCGGCGTCGAGACCGTGCACCTGATCGGCAACTCGTTGGGCGGTGGCACGGCGGTGCGGTTGGCCCTCCGCTACCCCGACCGGGCCGGCCGGCTCGTACTCATGGGCCCCGGCGGTCTGAGCATCAACGTGCTCGCACCCGACCCGACCGAGGGCGTCAAGCGGATCGGGGAGTTCGCCGCCGACCCGACGGCCGAGAAGCTCGCGACGTTCCTCAGGACACTGGTGTTCAACCAGAAGCTGGTCACCGATGAACTGGTCCGGGAACGGTTCGCCGCCGCGAGCGACCCGACGGCCCTGGCGACCCTCTCGGCGTTGGGCAAGTCCTTCTACGACCCGGAGACCTTCGAGGACGGGATGCTGTGGCGCGAGGCGCACCGGCTGCGCCACGAGGTGCTGCTCGTCTGGGGGCGCGAGGACCGCGTGAACCCGCTCGACGGAGCGCTGCTGGCGCTCAAGGTGATCCGGCGCGCACAGCTGCACGTCTTCGGCGGCTGCGGACACTGGGCCCAGCTGGAGAAGTTCGACGAGTTCAACCAGTTGGCGATGTCCTTCTTGGAGGGTTCGGCATGAGCGGCATCATGTCCCTCGGCTACCTGCGGATCGAGGCCACCGACGTCGAGGCCTGGCGGAGGTTCGGCACCACAGTGCTCGGCGCGGCTGAGGGCCGGGGCCCGGATCCGTCAGCCCTCTACCTGCGACTGGACGCGTTCCCGGCGCGGTTCGTCATCATGCCGGGGGACACCGACCGACTGGTCACGATCGGCTTCGAGGCGCCGAAGTCGCTGGACGTGGCCGAGATCGCCGGGCGGCTGGACGCGGCCGGCGTCGCCAGCAAGCAGGCCAGCGCCGAGGATCTGGCCGACCGGCGGGTCTCCGAGATGATCCAGTTCGACGACCCGTACGGTCATGCGATCGAGGTCTTCGCCGGCGCCCATCTGGACAGCCGGCCCTTCCTCAGCCCGCTCGGCACCCGGTTCCTCACCGGCACCGGGGGGATGGGGCACGTGGTGCTGGTCGCCGCCGACGTCGATGCCGGTATGGCCTTCTACCACGACGGGCTCGGCTTCCGGTTGCGGGACACGATGGAGGTTCCGGCCGCGCTGACGGGCCGACCCGAGTCCGAGGGTCCACTGTGGATGCGGTTCCTCGGCTGCGGCCCGCGCCACCACAGCCTCGCGCTGGCCCCGCTGCCGAACCCGACCGGCATCGTGCACGTCATGCTGGAGGTCGACACCCTCGACAACGTCGGCCGCGCCATCGACCGCGCGACCAGGAACAAGGGGATGCTGGCCTCCACGCTCGGCCGACACGCCAACGACAACATGGTGTCCTTTTACCTGAACACGCCCAGCGGATTCCTGATCGAGTACGGTTACGACGGCATCACGGTCGACGACGACGCGACCTGGATACCGCAGGTGACCGGCGCGCACACCGTCTGGGGTCACCGTTGGCTGGTCGGCGGCGGCGGGCCCTGACGGCTACCGTGTTCCCATGACGACTCTGTCGACGGTCGACTCGGCTCGCTACCGCCAGGTCCTCGGCCACTTCTGCACCGGGGTCACGGTCGTGACCAGCCTCGACGACGACGGTCCGGTCGGCTTCGCCTGCCAGGCGTTCGCCGCGCTGTCACTGGACCCGCCGCTGGTGCTGTTCTGCCCCGGCCGTACGTCCAGCAGTTGGCCGCGCATCGAGCGGGCCGGGCACTTCTGCGTCAACGTGCTGGCGGAGGAGCAGCGCGACCTGTCCCGGCGGTTCGGCAGCAGCGGCCCCGACAAGTTCGACGGCATCCGCTGGTCACCAGCCTCCTCGGGAGCGCCGGTTCTCGACGGGGTGCTCACCTGGGCCGCGTGCCGTCTCGAGGCATCCTCCATGGCCGGTGACCACCACATCGTCATCGGGCTGGTGACCGAGCTCGGCGGGTGCCGGGAGGGCCGGCCTCTGTTGTTCTACAAGGGACGGTACACCGGTACGGCCGCCACGTCTCCGCACGATCCGCCCGAGGTCGTCGACACCCTGCTGTCCTGGCCCCGCCACACCGACTGGATGTGACGACGGCCGATCCACAGGCCATCCGGCCACCGGCTAGACCCGTTCGAGGATGGTCGCGGTCGCCATGGCTCCGCCGGCGCACATGCTGATCAGCGCGGTGCTGGCGTCCCGGCGCTCCATCTCGTGCAGCGCGGTCGTGATCAGCCGCGACCCGGTGCTGCCGACCGGATGTCCGAGGGCGATCGCGCCGCCGTTCACGTTCACCCGGTCCGGGTCGGGTCGGTGCACGGTCATCCAGGACATCACTACCGATGCGAATGCCTCGTTAATTTCAAAAAGGTCGATGTCCCCGATCGTCATGCCGCCGCGCCTGAGCACCCGTTCGGTCGCCGCGATCGGGCCGTCGAGGTGGTAGTAGGGGTCGGCGCCCACGAGGCACTGGGCGACAATCCGGGCTCGCGGCCGCACGCCCAGGGCCCGAGCGTGGGCTCGGTCCATGAGCAGCAGCGCGGCGGCGCCGTCGGAGATCTGCGACGAGGTTCCGGCGGTGTGCAGGCCGTCGGCGAGAACCGGGCGGAGGTGGGCGAGACCCTGCGCCGTCGTCTCCCGTAGGCCCTGGTCCCGCACGACGAGCTGCGTCTGGTCCGTCGGCGTACCGTCCGCGCCGAGCACGGGCGCGGTGACCGGAACCACCTCGGGCGTGAACCGACCCTCCGCCCAGGCCGTCGCGGCCTTCGCCTGTGACCGCGCGCCGAAGGCATCGACCTGTCCGCGGGTGAACCCCCGAAGCGCCGCGATCCGTTCCGCCGCGACGTACTGGTTCGGCAGGTCGATGCTCCACGAGGCCGGCCGCGGCGTACCCGCGTCCACGCTCCGGTTGCGCCCCAACGGGACCCGGCTCATCGCCTCGACGCCGCAAGCGATACCCACCTCGATCGCGTCCGCGGCGATGAGCCCGGCGATGAGATGCGCGGCCTGTTGGGCCGAGCCGCACTGGGCATCCAGCGTCAGACACCCGGTGGAGTAGGGCATGCCGGCGTGCAGCCACGCGGTGCGGGTCACGTTGCCTGACTGCTCCCCGGCCTGCGTCACACAACCACCGTGGACCTGCTCGACCGCGGCGGGGTCGATGCCGGCGCGGTCGACGAGGGCCCGCTGGGCGGCGCCGAGTATCTCGGCTGCGTGCAGGCCGGCCAGCCAGCCCGCGCGCCGACCGATCGGAGTCCGTACCGCCTCGACGATGACCGGCGTGCCCACCTGACATCCCCTCCATTCGCGGGTAGAACGCGTTTCAAGATGATCTGTCACTGAGTGTTTTCTGTCAGCGACTGCCATGCTCTAATGAGTAGAACCTGTTTCCGATGGGAGGATCAAGTGCCCGGATCTCGCCTCCCCAAAGGGTTCGACCCTACGGACCCTTCGGTCCTCGCCCATGGTCAGCCCCACCGTGAGTTCGCCGAGCTTCGCCGGACGGCGCCGGTCACCTGGATCACCCAGCCTCGCGGCAGCGCCGGCTTCGACGACGAGGGGTACTGGGCCGTGACCCGGCACTGCGACGTCATGGCTGTCTCCCGCGACTCCGACACGTACTCGTCGTGGCAGAACACCGCCATCGTGCGGTTCCGTCGCGACATTCCGCGCGAGAACATCGACATGCAGCGAGCGGTGATGCTGAATATCGATCCGCCGTACCACACGAAGCTGCGCACGATCGTCGCGCGCGGCTTCACGCCGCGGGCCGTCAACGCGCTGCGCGGCGCGCTGCGCGAGCGCGCCGAGCGCATCGTACGCGAGGCCGCGGTGTCCCGCTCCGGCGAGTTCGTCACCGACATCGCGTGTGAGCTGCCCCTGCAGGCCATCGCCGAGCTCATCGGGGTGCCGCAGGAGGACCGCAAGCAGATCTTCGAGTGGTCCAACCGGCTGGTCGGCTACGACGAACCCGACTTCGACAACGACGACCCGTACATCGCCGCCATGGAACTGCTCGCCTACGCGATGGCGATGGCCGAGGAGCGCCAATCCGAGCCACGCAACGACATCGTCACCAAGCTCATCTCGGCCCAGATCGACGGCTCGCAGCTGACCATCGACGAGTTCGGGTTCTTCGTCATCCTCCTCTCGGTCGCCGGCAACGAGACCACCCGCAACGCCATCACCCACGGCATGCTCGCCTTCTTCGAGCACCCCGACGAGTGGGAGCGTTACAAGGCCGAGCGCCCCAAGACGGCCGTGGACGAGATCATCCGTTGGGCGTCGCCGGTGAACGTCTTCCAGCGCACGGCCACCCGCGACGTCGAACTCGGTGGCCAGCGGATCCGTGCGGGTGACCGGGTCTGCATCTTCTACGGGTCGGCGAACTTCGACGAGGAGGTCTTCGACGACCCGTACACCTTCGACGTCACGCGCAGTCCGAACCCGCACCTCGGCTTCGGCGGCAGCGGAGCGCACTACTGCCTGGGCGCGAACCTCGCGCGACTCGAGATCGAGCTGATGTTCAACGCGATCGCCGACCACATCCCGCACATCAGCATGGCGGGTGCGCCGGAACGGCTGCACTCGGGCTGGGTCCACGGCATCAAGGCGCTCCCGGTCTACTGCGGCGAACCCGCCGGCGAGGGGGGAGCGGCGGACCCGGGCCGGGAGGACGCCGATCCGGTCGCGGACGTCATGGCCCAGTTCGCCTGGGCGCACCGACCCGCGCCACCGCCCACCGAACCGGCCGAGCCCGGCGTCCCCGCGCAGCGCAAGTCCCGCGCTCCCCGGGCGAAGGCCACCCCCGCCAAGGCCACCCCCGCCAAGGCCATGCCGGCCAAGCGGGCCAAGAAGGCCGCGTCCGCGAAGAAGGCAGCACCTGGGAAGCAGGCCACGGAGGCGGTCGACGGCTGAGCCGTCCGCGGTCGTGGTGGCATCGGTACCTGACCGGCGGTTCACGGAGTCGCCGGTCGTGGTGTCATCGGTACCTGACCGGCGGTTCACGGAGTCGCCGCCACCAGCCACATCGCGAAGAACTGCGATCCGCCGCCGTAGGCGTGGCCCAGTGCGGTCCGCGCCCCGGCAACCTGGTGCTCGCCGGCCCGGCCCATCACCTGCATGGCCGCCTCGGCGAAGCGCAGCAGACCCGAGGCGCCGATCGGATTGGAGCACAGCACCCCGCCCGACGGGTTGACGGGTAACGATCCATCGATCTCCGTCTCGCCGGCACCGGTGAGCCGCCAGCCATGCCCGGGTGCGGCGAAGCCGAGGTTCTCCAGCCACATCGGCTCGAACCACGAGAACGGGACGTAGATCTCCGCCGCGTCGACCTGCTCCAACGGATCGGTGATCCCCGCAGCGTGCCAGAGAGCAGCGGCCGCGTCGGCGCCCGCGCGCGGGTTCACGTGGTCCTTGCCCGCGAAGAACGTCGGCTCGGAACGCATGGCGGTGGCCCGGATCCACGCCACCGGACGGTCGGCGGCCTCGGCCGCGGCCTGGTCACCGATCACCACCGCGCAGGCGCCGTCCGACGACGGGCACGTCTCGTCGAAGCGCACCGGGTCCCACAGCATCGTGGACTCGCTCACCGACTCCAGCGTGATGTCGGGCTGGCGGAGGTGTGCGTACGGGTTGCGGGCGCCGTTGCGCCGGTCCTTGACCGCGACCATCGCTCCAATGTGGTCGGGTGCACCGGAGCGGCGGATGTACGACCGGATGTGCGGTGCGAAGTACCCGCCGGCGCCGGCGCCCAGCGGCATCGTGAAGGGCGGCTGAATGGACAGCGCCCACATCGCGTTGGACTCGGACTGCTTCTCGAACGCGACGGCCAGCACCCGCCGGTGGATGCCGGCCTTGACCAGGCTCGCCGCCACGATCCCGGTCGCGCCGCCCACCGAGCCGGCGGTGTGCACCCGCAGCAGCGGGCGTCCCGTGGCGCCGATGGCGTCGGCGAGGAACAGCTCCGGCATCATGACGCCCTCGAACAGGTCAGGCGCTTTGCCGATCACGACGGCGTCGATCTGCGCCCAGTCGGTTCCGGCATCGAGGAGCGCACGGTCGATAGCCTCGCGGCACAGCCCGGCGATCGACACATCACTACGCCGGGCGCGGTGCGAGGTCTGACCGGTGCCGAGGACGGCGCAGCGGGTGGGTGCCATCAGGACTCCATCACACACACGAGGTTCTGTTGCAGCACCGGTCCGCTCGTCGCGTGGCCCGCGGCGCGTCGGGCCCGGCCGGCCATCACCGCCCGCGCCGCGTGGCCGATCCGGGCCAGCCCGGCGGCGAACATCGGGTTGCCGCACAGCGCCCCGCCCGACGGGTTGACGACGGCGTCCTCCCCGAGACCGAGCGCCCGCCGCAACAGAAGCTCCTGGTGCGTGAACGGCGCGTGCAGCTCCATCACCTCCACGGTGGAGTCGAGACCCGCCGCTCGAGCGGCGGTCCGCGCCGAGGGCGCGTCGGTGAGGTCGCGGATGCCCAGCCCCGGTGAGTCGACGGCGTGGGCGAACCCGCTGATCCACGCGGGCCGCTCGCACAGGTCGCGGGCCCGCTCGGCACCGGCGAGGACGACCGCGGCCGCGCCGTCGCCGACGGGTGCGCAGTCGTGGGACCGCAACGGATCGGCGACGTACGGCCGGGCCAGCAGGTCGTCGGCGGCCACCTCACCCGCGATCTGGGCGGCCGGATTACCGGTCGCGGCGGCCCGGCTGCGCGCCGCCACCTCGGCCATCTCCTTCTCGCTCCAGAGCCCGGCCTCCAGGCCCAGTCTCGCCTGCAGCGCTGCGATGCTGACCGAGTCCGGCCACAGTGGAGCGACCAGGTACGGGTCGAGCTGCAGTGACAGGATCCGGCGCAACGCTCCGGCGGAGGACTTGCCGAAGCCGTAGACGAGTGCGGTGGCCGCCTCGCCGACGAGGATCTTCACGTACGCCTCGTACAGTGCCCACGCCGCATCCATCTCCACATGGGACTCCGGGACGGGTGGGAACGCGCCGATCGCGTCGACGGCGGTGACGAACGAGAACGCCCGGCCGGCGATGTAGTCCGAGGATCCCGAGCACCAGAAGTCGATGTCGCGACGGTCGAGTCCGGTCGCGCCGAGCACCTCCTGGAAGATCGGTACGAGCATCTCGACGCCGTTGACCGTGGTCCGGCCATGACGGAGCACCGGCGCTTCAGCGAAGCCCACGATCGCGACGTCCATGCCGAGACTCCCTACAGGTGGTGGCCGTACGACTCGTACGGCGCGTCCGGCTCACCAGTGGGCCGGAAGTGGTCGATGTTCTGGGGCGTATAGCCCCACTCCGCGCGCGGGCGCCACACCGCCTCGACCCGCATGCCCATGTGCACCGCTTCGGCCGGGCAGCCCAGGATCAGGTGCATGATCGGGATGTCGGCGCCGTCGATGAGGACGTAGGCCGAGACGTACGGTGGCGGGATGCGCTGGCCGGCGAACGCGAGGTTGACGACGCAGAACGTCGTCACGGTTCCGCGGTCGAGTAGTTCCACCTCGTCGGTGGTCGGCACGCCGTCGGTCGGGCACGCGCCCCGCGGCGGGAGGTAGACCTTGCCGCACGCCGGGCAGCGCTGGCCCAGCAGGCGACCCTCGGCCAGGCCACGGAGATAGCGGCTCTCCTCCGGCGACGCCGTGTGCTCGTAGCGCAGGTGAATCGGCGTCGTGATCACCGTGACGGCCGCACGATCGTCGGGAGCCGCTGGCCCGTGGGGCACGGGGGCACCATCCGACGGCTCGAAGCACCCGATGTCCCGGATGTGCCCCACCGGCGCAGCTGTCCACCGTGGACGGACACGCAGTCCGGTGCGGATCGTGCCGAGGTCGGCGTCGACGGCGTGCAGCATCGGCGTGTCGGCACCGTCGAGCCGGATCAGCGCCCAGGCGAACGGGTTGGTGAGCGGCTGGCCCTCCAGCGGTGCCGGTATCCAGGACCACGAGACGACCGTCCCCTCGGGACCGACCTCGACCAGATCGGTCAGCGGTGCGTAGGTGGCCGGGTCGTACTCGACGACCGGCGCGTGCACCCGGCCGTCGGACCCGCGGGTGCCGAGGATCCGCCGCGACCGCAGCGCGGTCATGAACGCGCTCAGCGTCGGGCTCAGTGTCCGCGTGTAGTCGAACCCGACCTGCAGCGGCGCACGCAGGTCCTGAGTGGGAGTTGCGCCGGCTTCCACGATCAGAGTGAAACACGTTCTAGCAACGTACAGCAAGCGTCGTGCATGCGTATTGTTGTCGCTTAGAACACGTTATAGATTCGGCTGGTGAGCGAGATCGGGCTGTGGACTATCGCCGCCAGGAACCCCGAGGCGACCGCGCTCATCGCGCCCGACGGCGAGCGGGTGACCTACGGCGGGCTGGCCGCCCAGGCCGATCGGATCGGGCGAGGGCTCCAGGCCATCGGGCTGCGACCGGGGGACACGATCGCGACCCTGCTACCCAATGGTCCGGAGATGCTCGCGGTCTTCTTCGCCGCGTTCGAGACCGGTCTCTACGTCGTTCCGGTGAACTGGCACCTGGTCGCGGCCGAGGCCGCCTACATCCTGGGCGACAGCGAGGCGAAGGTGTTCATCGCGCACACCCGGTTCGCCCCGGTCGCGACCGAGGCGGCCGAGATCGCCGGCATCGCCCGCGCCGGCCGGTTCTCCGTGGGCTCGATCGCCGGCTTCTCCTCGCTGAGCGAGCTCGGCACCGACCTGGCCGGGCGCCCCATGGACCGCACGGCCGGTGGCCCGATGGTCTACACCTCCGGCACCTCGGGGCGGCCCAAGGGGGTGCGGCGCCCACTCACCGGCGACGATCCCGACGCGGCACCGTCGGCCGGCGTCGGGTTCTTCGCGCTGTTCGGCCTGCACCCCTTCGACGGGCACGTGCACCTGTGCGGGTCGCCGCTCTACCACACCGCGGTCCTGAACTTCGCCGCCATTTCGCTCCAGATTGGACACCCGGCCGTGCTCATGGACCAGTGGGACCCGGAGGAGATGCTGCGACTCATCGAGCGGTACCGCGTGACGCACAGCCACATGGTGCCCACCCAGTTCCGGCGGCTGCTCGCCCTGCCGGACACCACCCGCGCCGCGTACGACCTGAGCTCGCTGCGCTGCATGATCCACGGCGCTGCCCCGTGCCCGCACGAGGTCAAGCGCCGCATGCTTGCGTGGTGGGGACCCGTGGTGGTGGAGTACTACGCCGCATCAGAGGGCGGTGGTGCGCTCATCACCGCCGACGAGTGGCTGCGCAAACCCGGCTCGGTCGGGAAAGCCTGGCCGTACTCCGAGGTCCGGATCCTCGACGCCGGCGGCGAACCGGTGCCCGCTGGCGCGACCGGCACCGTCTACATGCGGATGGGCGACGCCACGTTCGAGTACCACAAGGACGCGGAGAAGACCGCGAAGTCACGCACCGGTCGGCTGTTCACCGTGGGCGACATCGGCTACCTGGACGACGACGGCTACCTCTTCCTGTGCGACCGGGCCAGTGACCTGATCATCACGGGCGGCGTGAACGTCTATCCCGCCGAGATCGAGTCGGAGCTGGCCGGCCACCCCACCGTCGCCGACGTCGCGGTCTTCGGCATCCCCCACGACGAGTGGGGCGAGGAGATCAAGGCGGTGGTGCAGCCGGTCGACGGGGTTCGGCCCGGTCCCGAGCTCACCGACGAACTGCTCGCCTACCTCGCGCAACGCGTGGCGAGGTTCAAGCTGCCCCGCAGCATCGACTACGTCGACGAGCTGCCGCGGGATCCCAACGGCAAGCTCTACAAGAGACGGTTGCGGGATCCGTACTGGGCCGGTCGCGAGCGCGCCATCTGACGGGCGCCAGCGCTGCGCGATCTTGGTCCTAGCAACGTGATCGGTGATCGACTCACGTTGCCGAGCCCAAGATCGCGGGGAAGGGAGGGGGTCAGCGGCCCCGGAAGGTGGGCTGGCGCTTCTCGGTGAAGGCGCGTGGACCTTCCCTGGCGTCCTCGCTGGCGAATACCTCCATGCCGATGCGTCCATCGATCGCGAACGCGTCGTTCTCGGCCAGGCCCTCGGTCTCGCGCATCGTGCGCAGGATCGCCTGCACGGCGACGGGGCCGTTCGCGGCGATCTGGCCGGCGATCTCGAGCGCCGTGGGCAGCGCCTGACCGTCGGGCACGACCCGACCGACGAGCCCGATCCGCAGCGCCTCACCGGCGGTGATGTGGCGCCCGGTCAGCAGAAGCTCCGCCGCGACCGTGTACGGGATCTGCCGGGGCAGACGCACCGCTGAGCCGCCGAGCGGGAACAGCCCCCAGCGCGCCTCCGAGACACCGAACCTCGCACTCTCGGCGGCCACGCGGACGTCGGTCGCCTGCAGGATCTCGGTGCCACCGGCGATCGCGGGGCCCTCGACCGCGGCGATGAGCGGCTTGCGCAGGCGCCGGCCCTTGAGCAGTGCCTCGATGACCGACGGATCCCAACGACGGGTGGAGAACGAGTCACCGGGATGGTTGCTCGTCATCGCCGTGAGGTCGGCGCCCGCACAGAACGCCCCGCCCGCTCCGGTGAGCACGCAGGCACGGATGTCGGGATCCTGGTCCACCCGGTTCCATGCCTCGCGAAGGATCGCCATCATGGGTCCGCTCAGCGCGTTACGGACCTTCGGCCGGTTCATGGTGACAACGAGAACGTGTTCGTGTTGCTCGACGAGAGCATGCGGCTCCTCGGCGAGGTCGCGAGCCGAGGCATCAACCGCAGTCGCGATTCTGGCAGCCGAGTCTTCGGGCGCGTTCACGTGAAGTCCTCGCTCTCCGGGGGTTGCCGACGACAGTAACACGTTCTATTTTCTGTTGATGGCACTCAACATCGCCGACCTCGTCGAGCACGCGGTCGACGCCTTCCCGGAGCGTGTCGCGGTGACGTGCGGCGACGATGAGCGCACCTACGCCGAGCTGGAGGCTCGGACCAACCGGCTGGCCCACTTCCTCGCGGCTCGGGGCGTCGGCCCCGGGTCGCATGTGGGTGTCTACGGCAGCAACTCGCTGCCACTCATCGAGACAATTCTGGCCATCTACAAGCTTCGCGCCGTGGCCATCAACATCAACTACCGCTACGTCGAGGCTGAACTGCGGTACGTGCTGAGCGACGCTGACTGTGTCGCGCTGGTGCACGACCGCCGGTACGCGGGCACGGTCGCCGCGGTGCTGCCCACGGTGCCCGGGGTCACCAGCGTCGTGGTGATCGACGACGGCAGCGATGCCGACTACATCCGCTACGGCGGGGTGAGTCTCGACGACGCCCTGGCCTCGGCGTCGCCGGAGCGCGACTTCGGCCCTCGCTCGAGCGACGACATCTACATGCTCTACACCGGCGGGACGACCGGCTACCCGAAGGGCGTGATGTGGCGCCACGAGGATGTCTGGCGCGCACTCGGCGGCGGCATCGACCACGTGTCGGGCCAGGTCCTGGCGGGCGAGTGGGCCCAGGTGGAGCGCGGCCAGCAGATGACCATGGTGCGGATGTGCGTCGCGCCGCTCATCCACGGCAACGCGCAGTGGGGAGCGCTGCCGTCGCTGTTCGCCGGCGAGACCGTGGTGCTCATGCCGAGGTTCGACCCGCACGACATGTGGCGCACCATCGAGCGGCGCCGGGTGAACGTCGTCGTCCTGATCGGCGACGCCATGGCGCGTCCGTTCATCGAGGCGTTTCTGCAGGGCGGGTACGACGGATCCTCCATCTTCTCCATCTCGACGAGTGCCGCGGTCTTCTCGGCGTCGGTCAAGGAGCAGATCGTCGCGGCCTTTCCCGACGCGCTGCTGTCGGAGGCGGTCGGCTCGTCCGAGATGGGCTTCGTGGGCCTCGGCTTCAAGACCCCCGGCGCGGAGTCCGACGGCCCCCGCATCTCGCCCGGCCCGAACACCATCGTCATCGATGACAGCGGCGCCAAGGCCGGCCCGGGGGCGATCGGCTGGCTGGCCCGCGGCACCTACATCCCGCTCGGCTACTACAAGGATCCGGTGAAGACCGCGAAGCTGTTCACCGAGGTGGACGGGGCGCGGTACGCCATGTCGGGCGACCTTGCCCGGGTGGAGGACGACGGCACCATCACGCTGCTCGGCCGCGGAAACACCTGCATCAACACCGGCGGCGAGAAGGTCTACCCCGAGGAGGTGGAGAGCGCGCTCAAGGCGCACCTGGACGTCTTCGACGCCCTCGTCGTCGGCGTACCGGATGATCGCCTCGGCCAGCAGGTCGCGGCGCTCATCCAGGCCCGGCCGGGTCATTCCGTCGATCTGTCCGATGTGGATGCCCACCTGCGGAAGCTGATCGCGGGCTACAAGGTGCCCCGCCAGGTCTGGCTCGTGGACCAGGTCGGTCGGACGGTGAGCGGGAAGCCCGACTACGGCTGGGCCCGGAAGTTCGTGCACGAGCACCTGCCAGTGACCGCTGCCTGACCAGGGGTCGGATCGAGGAGGCTGGCGTGCGGACACCGATCTGTGACCTGCTGGGGATCGAGCACCCGATCGTCGGCTTCACGCCGTCCGAACACGTCGCGGCGGCAATCAGCCGGGCCGGCGGCCTCGGCGTGCTCGGCTGCGTGCGCTTCAACGATCCGGCCGAGCTCGACGCCGCGCTCACCTGGCTTGAGCGCAACACCGGCGGCCGTCCCTACGGCGTGGACGTCGTGATGCCGGCGAAGGTGCCGACCGAGGGCGGGCCCGTCGACCTCGGCAGCCTGATCCCAGATGCGCACCGGCGGTTCGTCGAGAGCACGCTGACCCGGCTCGGCGTGCCGCCGCTGCCGGTCGACACGCAGCCGCGCGACGGCGTACTCGGCTGGCTGCACTCGGTGGCACGGTCCCATGTGGACGTTGCCCTCGCGCACTCGCCCCGCCTCATCGCCAACGCGCTGGGCTCGCCGCCGCCCGACATCATCGCCGCGGCGCACGAGCACGGGCTGCTCGTGGCGGCGCTGGCCGGGCGGGCCGACCACGCCCGGTCGCATGTGGACAGTGGCGTCGACGTCATCGTGGCCCAGGGCTACGAGGCGGGCGGCCACACCGGGGAGATCGCCACCATGGTCCTCGTCCCCGAGGTCGTGGACGCGGTGGGCCCGGGCGTCCCGGTCCTCGCGGC
>JBQGBY010000043.1:0-38499 GCA_052038195.1 Micromonosporaceae bacterium
CGGCTGCGCAACCAGTTCCAGTTCCACGGCGACGAATGGGTCCGCAGCGGTGGCATCGGCGAGTGGGCGGCGCCGTTCGCGCTGCAGTCCGCGAACGCCAACAACTACGCGGTGTGGCGGGAGGCACAGCGCCTGGTGGCCCAGGCCCGGTGGCGCAACGAGAACGCCCAGGCCGGCAGCAAGACCAACCCGGCCGCCATCGACCAGGTCTGCGCCGTCTACGAGGAGTGCGACGCCGAGTTCGGCATCACGGACCTGCGCTGGGGTCTGCAGCACGCGGACTTCGCGACCGAGCAGCAGCTCGCCCGGCTCAAGGCGCTCAATGTCGCGATCTCGGTCTCCGGCCACCGCTGGCTCGGCGGCCAGCCCAGCGACGACGGGCTGCCCAACGGCACGATGTTCGACCGGATCAAGGCCAGCGGCATCCGGTGGGCACTTCACCAGGACGGCGTGCACATCGCTACGCACAACCCGTGGTTCGCCCTGCACTACGCAATCACCGGGCTCAACGTGGCCGGCGTCTACATCAACGCGGGCCAGCGCCTGACCCGCCAGGAGGCCCTGTACGCCTACACCCGCGGCGCCTCGTGGTACCTCAACCGCGAGAACGAGCTGGGCTCTATCGAGGTCGGTAAGTTCGCTGACCTCGTCGTCCTCGACCACGACTACTTCACGGTCAGCGAGACGGTCCTGCGCGGCATCCGTCCCGTGCTGACCATCGTGAACGGCGAGATCGTGCACGACACCGGGGCCGTGAGTGGTCTTCCCTAGGCGGCCCGAAGCATCCAGTCAGCCGCGAGCGCGAGGAGCGAGCGCCGGCGAGCCCCGCAGTCGCGAGCAACAGCTTCGCCGCGAGCGCGAGGAGCGAGCGCCAGCGAGCCCCGCAGTCGCGAGCAACAGCTTCGAGGTGGAGGGATGCCCCGCCCCAGGGCACCCCTCCACGTCCCCGGTGCGGCGAGGTGAGGGTTGAGCAGTCTCGTAGGTCGAGCGAGATGATCGTTACGGGTAGATCCGCTGAGTCGTCAAGATTGCCAGCTGATTCCGCTCCGCAAGCGTCGCCGGAGTTGCGCCAACGTGCACTGTGGTCTGGAGCTGCTGCGCGATCGCGGGGGCGGGAGCGTGGTCCACAGTGGATTGGCGACCATCATGGGAACTATTGTGGCGGCGGATTCGCGGATGCGGAAACGCGAGTTACACTGCCCAGCCATGACTGACTCTCATGACTGGTCCGACCTTCAGGTCCGTCATCTGAGGGCGCTGCTGGCCATCGCCGAGCACGGTTCGTTCGCCGCGGCCGGGCAGGCGCTGGGCTACACCCAGTCCGGCATCAGTCAGCAGATCCAAGTCCTGGAGCGGATCGTCGGCGTCCGGCTGCTGCGCCGCTTCCCCGGGGGCCGCCGACCCGTGGAGCCGACCGAGGCCGGCGCGGTGCTCGTCGCCTACGGCCGCCGCCTGCTCGCCGATCTCGATGCCACGCGGGCCGTGGTCGCGTCGGCCACTCCCCCGGAGGGCGGCCCGGTCCGGGTGGCGACGTTCCAGAGCATCGCCGCCCGCCTGCTGCCCGGTGCGATCGCTCAGCTCCGCGCCGACAACCCGTCGGTCTCCGTCCAGGTCGAGATCGGCCAGCTCCCCGAGCTGACCGAGGCGGTCGAGCGCGGGCACGCCGACATCGCGTTCACCTCGTTGCCAGTGCCCGGTGACCGGTTCGTCGTCCGCGAGCTCGGCGCCGACCCGTACGTGCTGGTCTCCGCCCACGGCGAACCGGTGACCCGGGTCCGGGATGTCACCGGTCGGCGCCTGATCGGGATACCGATCTCGGCGCACGAGGCGCTCGTGGCGCAGCATCTCTCGGCCGACGGTGTCGTCCCGGCCGCGCACGACCGGTACGAGGACAACGGCCTGATCCAGGAGCTCGTGGCCACCGGTCAGGGCGTCGCCATCGTCCCACTTCTCATCGTCGATACGGCCGACCCGCGGGTGAGCGTCGTGCCGCTACCGGCGCTGCCGCCGCGCCGGCTGGCCGTGGTCACCCTCCGCGGCCGCCGCCTGAACCCGCCGGCCCGGGACCTGATCGACCTCGTGACGGCGCGGGCGGCGACCGCGGTCACGGTGTAACGCCGCCCGCGTACGGGGTCAGCGCACGGCCGACCGGGCGGTCGGCGCCAGGCGCAGTACTCGTACCGGTCCCGAGGTCGGCAGATCGCCCGGGAGCGCCGGCGCGGGTGCGGCCGTGTCCGTACGGGCGACGGTCACCACGAGGTGCTCGTCCTCACGGATTGGCAGCGCGGGGTAGTTGTTGGTCGCGGTCTCGGTGGCGTACGTGGCCAACGGGCGCCATCCGGCCCGCGCCAGGTCCGGGTGCACGAGCTCGGCGACCTGCGCCGCGAACGCGCCGGCGTCGTCGGTCGCCACCGGCCAGAGCAGGACGAGCACGGTCGAGTCGCCGTCGCCGTTGCCGGTCGGGTCGGCAGCCGGTGCCGTCGGCAGGCCGCCCCCGACCGGGCGGAGCAGCCGGACATCGAACTCGGTAATCGCGCTGAGCACCGGCTTGCGGTGCTGAACCCAGACCGGGCTCGTGTAGAACGCCTCGAGGCCGGCCGGTCGGCTGGCCATATCCGCGAAGCCGCGCAGCCAGACGAACCAGTCGGGACGGTCGCGGTCACGGAACAGACCGGGCACGGCGACGCCCACGGCCCGTTGCGCGTCGACGAGGTGCGACTCGAAGATGTCGACGACGGTGTCGAGGTGCCCGGGGCGCAGTCCGTACTGGCGGAGTTCCACGACGCCCGGCGTGAAGTCCACAGTGGAGTTATCGGCCGACATAGGGGTCCATTCTCCTCGTCGATCAGCCTGAGCGGAAGACCAGGCGGCCGGCGCGGTCGTGCAGCACCTCGACGACGCGATGCAGATCCTTGAAGGCGGGGTTGTGGGTCTGCCCGTGGTAGTAGCGGTAGTAGACCTGCTGCGCGATGACGGCCAGGCGGAACAGGCCGAAAACCTCGTAGAACGGCCAGTAGTCCGGGTGGAGCGTACGCCCGCTCCGCGCGCAGTAGTACTCGACGATCTCGGCCCGGGTGAGCATCCCGGGCCGGTCGCTGGGCTGACGCCGGAGGCTCCGGTACTCCTCGTCGTCGTCGGCCTGCACCCAGTAGGCGAGGCTGCCACCGAGGTCCATGAAGGGATCGCCCACAGTGGACAGTTCCCAGTCGAGGATCCCGACCACCCGCAGCGGATCCTGGGCGTCCAGGACGATGTTGTCGAGGCGGAAGTCGTTGTGGATGAAGCAGTGGGCGGTGTCGGCCGGCTGGGTTCGTTCCAGCCACGCCATGACCTCCTCGAAGCTGCCGACGTTCTCGGTCCGTGCTCGGCGGTAGCGCTCCGACCACCCCCCGACCTGCCGGGCGACGTACCCCTCCCCGCGGCCGAACCGCGCCAGCCCGGTCGTGTCGGGGTCCACCCGGTGCAGGTCGACCAGGCGGTCGACGATGACGCGGCTCAGCGCCGCCGCCGCCGAGGGCGCAAGCGTCAGGTCGGCCGGCAGGTCGCTGCGCAGGATCCGGCCCGCGAGCCGGGTCATGACATAGAAGTCCGACCCGATGACGCCGGGGTCGTCGCAGAACGCCACCATCTGGGCGACGTACGGAAAACTCGGCCGCAGCAGCCGCTGGACCTCGTACTCGCGGCGCATGTCGTGCGCGCTGCGGGCCTTGCTCCCGGCCGGTGGCCGGCGCAGGACCAGGTCGCGATCGGGATAGCGCAGCAGGTAGGTCAGGTTGGAGACACCGCCCGGGAACTGCCGTACGGTCGGCGTCGCCTCCAGACCGGCCGGATCGGGAACCTGCGACCGCAGCCACGCGGCCATCGCCGCGACGTCGAAGGCGTCCTCGTCGCGGACGTCGCCGGCCGGGTCGAGATCGCTTCCGGCGGGCCGGCTCACCGGTACTTCGCCAGTTCGGCGCGGGCGACCACCCCGCGGTGCACCTCGTCCGGGCCGTCGGCGATGCGCAGCGACCGGGCCGCCAGCCACGCGGCGGCCAGGGGGAAGTCGTCCGACAGCGATCCGCCGCCGTGGATCTGCATGGCCAGGTCGATGACGCGTTCCGCCATCGATGGGACGGCGACCTTGATGGCACTGACCGCGGTGACGGCGGCGGGGTCCTCCGTATCGAGCAGCCACGCGGCGGCGAGCACGAGCAGGCGGGCCTGGTCGATGGCGATGCGGGCATCGGCGACGCGCTCGCGGTTGCCGCCGAGGTTGACCAGCGGCTTGCCGAAGGCGCTGCGGCCCAGGCCGCGCCGGCAGGCGAGCTCCAAAGCCCGCTCGGCCAGGCCGATCAGCCGCATGCAGTGGTGTACCCGGCCCGGCCCGAGGCGGCCCTGCGCGATCTCGAACGCACGGCCCGGTCCGGCGATGATGTTGGCCACCGGCACCCGGACGTCGGTCAGCTGGACCTCGCCGTGGCCGAGCGGCTCGTCGTACCAGCCCATCGTGGGCAGCAGGCGGACGACCTCGACGCCGGGCGCGTCGCGGGGCACGAGGACCATCGAGTGCTGTCCGTGCCGCGGGGCCGCCGGATCGGTGAGGCCCATGAAGATGAGCAGCTTGCAGTCCACGTGCCCGACGCCGGTGGACCACCACTTGCGTCCGTTCAGGACGACCTGGTCGCCGTCGATCACCGCGGTGGCCGCCATGTTGGTGGCGTCAGAGGAGGCGACACCGGGCTCGGTCATGAGGAACGCGCTGCGGATCCGGCCGTCCAGCAGCGGCTCGAGCCACTCCTTGCGCTGCGCCTCGTCGCCGTAACGCAGGAGCACCTCCATGTTCCCGGTGTCGGGGGCGTTGCAGTTGAACGCCAGCGACGCGATGGGGGAGCGGCCCATCAGCTCGGCGATCGGGGCGTAGTCCACATTGGTCAGTCCGACGCCGCCGGCGGTGCCGAACCGACCGGCGTAGTCGCCCGCGTGGTCGGCCGGCAGGAAGAGGTTCCACAGGCCCTTCTCGCGGGCCTTGCGCTGCAGCTCGGCCAGGCGGGGCAACGGCGTCCACTGGGTGCCGTTCTCGCGGGCCGCCGCGAGCTCCTCCGCGTAGGTCCCCTCGATCGGGGTGAGCTCGGTGTCGATGAACGAGCGGACCAGGTCGGCCAACTCGGCGCCGTGGGGGGAGGGTGACAGCTGCACAGCACTCATCTCCTTTGATGGTGGGCCGTGGTGAGGACACCATAACGTCCCGCCGGCCCGGCGCTGAACGTTCTGACTCCGGGGGGAGGTGGGGCCCAAGGTCCCGCGGGGTTGAGCACTTTGGGCTCCGCCGGCCGTACGGTCGACAAGCTTAGGCTTACCTTACCGGTGCGCGGGAGGTGCCCATGAGTGACCAGAGTTGCCTGGCCGAACTCGCGCCGGGAGCGCGGGCCAGGGTGGTGGGGGTGGTCGCCGACGCCCCCGCGGTCGGGCGACGCCTGGCCGACCTGGGCTTCACGGTCGGGGCGGTGGTGGAGGTGGTCCGCCGGGCCCCGTTGCGGGACCCGGTGATCTACCGCGTCAAGGACTACGAGCTCTGCCTGCGGCGGGCGCAGGCGGCATTTGTCCGCGTTGAGGTGTTCACGTGACCGTGACCTGTCACGACGCGGGCGACGCGGCGACCCTCCAGCCCGGACCCGGGTCGGCCCGGATCGCAGTCGTCGGTGCACCGAACGCCGGCAAGACCAGCGTCTTCAACGCGCTGACCGGAATGCGGGCCAAGACCGGCAACTACCCCGGCGTGACCGTCACGCGGTCGGTGGGGTCGCTGGTGGTCGGCGGCGATCGCCTGCTGCTGGAGGACCTGCCGGGCACGTACGGCCTCGAGCCGGTCAGCCCGGACGAGCAGATCGTCGCCGACGTCCTGGATGGGCGGCTGCCGGGCGTGCCGCGCCCGGACGCCCTGCTGGTCGTGGTTGACGCCACGACGCTGCGGCGGTCGTCGGCCTTCGTCGCCCAGGTGCTCGGGCTCGGGTTGCCGGCCTGCCTCGCGGTGACCTTCACCGACGAGTTGGCCCGCCGGCAGGGCCACCTGGACCTCACTGCTCTGGCGCAGGCGCTGGGCGTGCCGGTCTTCGGGGTGATCGGCCACCGCGGTCGGGGGATCGCGGCGCTGCGGGATGCCCTGCCCCGCTGGCGGACCTGGCCGTCGCCCGTCGTCGCACCGCCGACCTCGCCGGCCGAGGTCGACGCCTGGGCGACGTCGGTGCTGAGCTACGCCGGCTACCGGGCGCCCGAGCGTGACCGGGTGACGGCACGCGTCGACGCCGTGCTGCTCCATCCACTGTGGGGGCTGCTGGCGTTCGTGGCCGTGATGGTCGCGTTCTTCCAGGCCATCTTCACCGTGGCGGCGCCGGTGCAGGGTTGGGTCGAATCGCTGTTCGGGTGGCTGTCGGGACTGGTCGCCGAGCACGTCCAGAACCCGTGGCTGGCCGGTCTGCTCGGCGACGCGATCATCGGCGGGGTCGGCGGCGTCCTGGTCTTCGTGCCGCAGATCGTGGTGCTGTTCCTGCTGATCGCGCTGCTCGAGAGCGTGGGCTACCTGTCCCGGGCGGCGTTCGTCATGGACCGCGTGATGGCCCGGTTCGGGCTGGAGGGTCGCGCGTTCGTGGCGCTGCTGTCGTCGTTCGCCTGCGCGGTGCCCGGCATCATGGCCACCCGTACCCTGCCCTCGGCCCGTGATCGTCTCGCCACGATGATGGCGGCGCCGCTGATGACCTGCTCCGCCCGGCTGCCCGTCTACATACTCCTGGTCGGGCTGCTGGTCGACCCGTCGGTCCACGTGGGACCGCTGTCGGCGCAGGGTCTGGTCATGTTCGGCCTGTACGCCCTCGGCGCGGTCTCGGCCATGCTGGCGGCGTGGGCGTTCCAGCGGCTCGGCGGCCGGCACGAAGCTTCGCCCTTCTATATGGAGATCCCTCCCTACCGGCTGCCGGGGCTCCGGTCGGTGGCGCTGGCGACGTGGGACTCGGCGGTCGTCTTCCTCCGTAAGTGCTCGACGATCATCCTCGGCACCGCAGTCGTCCTGTGGCTGCTGCTCAACCTGCCCCTGCACACCCCGGTCGAGCACAGCCTCGCCGCCGGGCTCGGGCGCTTCGTGGGGCCGTTCTTCGCCCCGCTCGGCTTCGACTGGCGGATCAACGTCGGCGTGCTCTCGGCGCAGGGCGCCCGCGAGACGTTCGTCGCCACCCTCGGCCAGGTGACGGCGGCCCAGGACGACGCGGCCATCGGCACGGCCCTGGGACTCGGCCCGCCGACCATCGCCGCGCTGCTGGTCTGGTTCGTGTACGCGTTGCAGTGCACGGCGACCGTCGCCGTGCTGCGCCGCGAGACGGGCGGCTGGCGCTGGCCCGCGGTCGCCTTCAGCTACCTGACGGCGGTGGCGTGGGTGATGGCGTTCCTCACCCGTACGGTCGTCGCGGCGTTGAGCGGCTGAGATGGTGCCGCTGCACGCGCAACCGTGCGCCGGGGCGCCCGATCGGCTGCGCTGGGTGACGCCCGCTGTGCTTCCCTTCACGGGACCGGTCTCCGCCGTGCCGGCTCCGCTGGCGGCGCTGCTGGCCGACGGCACCCTGGCCGAGGTCATGGTCGAGCCCGCCGCGGTGCTGACCCGGCTCGGCGCGGGCCACAGCTGGCGCGACGAGGGTGCCCGCGTCCGTACGGCCCTGCAGGCCGCGCTGGCCGAGCCGCTCGGCTGGGCACCGGCGGGGCCGTCGAGCACCGCCGACGCGGTCCTGTTCGGCGTCGCGCGGGAGGTCATCGCGACGATTGTCGATCCGTACGCCCGATCCCACGGCGGCGGCATCGAGCTGGTCGGCGTGGCCGACGGCGAGGTGACCGTACGGCTGCGGGGTGCCTGCCACGGCTGCCCGGCCGCCCGCGTGACGCTGCAGCAGCGCCTCGAGCGCGAACTCCGCCGCCGCTACCCGCCCCTGCGGGGAGTGCTCGACACGGGCTGAGCCACCCTCGCTGTCAGCAAGGGCACCTTGCTGCACACCAGGTGCAGGAAGGTGCCCATGCTGACATCCACTCAGCCGACGGCGCCGGTGTCGTGGACGATCTGCCCGCCGACGACCGTCAGGTCGGACCGGATCTGCTTGAGCTGCTCGTCCCCGACGGCGAAGTAGTCCTGGTTGAGCACCACGAGGTCAGCGAGCTTACCCTCCTCGATGGAACCGAGCTGCTCCTCCTCCCGTAGGAACCATCCGTTGTCGCGGGTGTAGAGGCGCAGCACCTCTTCGCGGGTGATCTGCTGACCGTCGTTGATCAGCACGCCTCGGGCGTTGCGGCCCGTGCTGGCGTAGTACATGTGGATCCAGGGGTTCATCGGGGCGATCTGCATGCCGTCCGAGCTCATGCCCGTGGGGATGCCGTTGTCGACGATCATCCGGAACGGTGGGCCATTCTGGGCGGGCGAACCGGCCAGGTACCGCCAGCCCGTCAGGGAGAGGCCACCGCCGAGCGCCTTGAGCCGGTCGACGTAGTCCCCGGTGATGAACGGGACGTGGGCCACCACCCAGCGCAGGTTCGTGATGGGGAACTGGGCGTTGGCCGCCTCGAATGCCTGGATCTCAGCCTGGAAGTCGGTGGTGCTCAGCGAGTGCACCTCGGCCCGCCAGCCGGCCTGGGCGACCTTGACCGCGGCGGCGGCGAACGCCGCCCCCGTGCCCTGCGCGATGAACTCGCCGATGGCGCCCGTCCGCAGCATGTCGTCGCCGAAGAACGGGAACTGGTTGCGCAACCGCTGCGCGAGCTCCGGGGTCAGCGGGTCGGCCTCCATGTGAAGGAAGTTGATCCGTACCCGGGCGAGCAGCTCGCCATCGGTATGCACGGCCAGGAACGGCAGGTGCATCGTGTAGTTGTCCTCGTGGGCGGCACCGTCGGCGGGCGTGTTGGTGGCCTGGAAGGCGCCCTGGTCCAGGTGGGTCGTGACGCCCAGGCCCAAGCCGTAGGCGATGGCCTCGCGCACACCCCGCTTACGCTCGTCGAAGTTCAGCAGCGTCTGGCGGAGCGCGAGGGTGGCCTGACCCGTGGGCGAGTTGCCGAACCCGGCGGCGATAGAGCCGTCCGCGCCGACCACGATGCCACGGGACTCGAAGAACGCCTTGCCGAGACTGTTCGTTGTGGACGGTCCGGCGAAGGCCTCGGAGATGTAGGCGGGATTGTCGGGCACCGCCTCGTCGAGCTCGGCCAGGGTCGGCAGGCGCGGGGTCTGCTCGGGCGGCACCAGGTGGTTGCGGTGGAACCCGCCGATGGTGGTGATCCAGGCGCCGGCCGGAATGCCCGCGGCCCGCTGGGCGTAGATCTGCTGGACGTCGGCGATCGAGTAGGCGTTCTCCAGCGGCGTGTGGTGTCCGGGCCGGTTGCCCATGAGCACGATGTGGTTATGGTTGTCGATGATTCCGGGGACGACCGTACGGCCGCGCAGGTCGATCATCCTTCCGTCGCGTGGCGCGACGTTGCGGCCCACCTCGACGAACTGGCCGTCCTCGATCGCGACGGAGTCGACGACGGTCCCGTTGCCGTCCATGGTGTGGATCTTCCCGTTGCGGAGCACCAGGCGCTCGGACGGCCCGGCGGCAACCCGGGTGACCGGATCCGCCGCGGCCGTGCCGGCCCCTACCACCCCGGCGGCGGCAGCAGCGGCACCGACCGCCGCCCCGGCCCGCAGAACTCCCCGTCTGGTCAGTCTCTGTGCGCGTTCGTCGGCAGCCATTGCCGGGACCTCCTTGGTCGGGACGTGAGGAGGAGTTGCTTCCCGGCAGCGTAAGCTGACGATTTACAAGGTGCAACAGATCGTTAAACAGGGCTACCCGTCGTTGATCAGCGCTTTACATGTCTACCCGCGTGCTGTCGTCTGACCCGTGCCCGGTGGCGAGCCATTCGGCGAGCGCCCCGGCCGCCTCGTGGTCCAGCTCCTTCATGCTGGCCAGCCGCCGTGCCAACTCGGTGCGCTTGGCGGCGTCCCGTCGCCCGCGGTGGCCGTCCGCGGCACAGAGGCCACCAAGCACCCTCTACACATGGTGGCTCCATCCCGGTCGTTCTCGCGCCACGCTCGCGCTGACCGGACCGCCGGGCAAGGGACCGGTGCCCGTACAGGTCGGGCATATCGGCCCGGCCTGCTCAGCCCGCGACCGCCGCCAGTGCGTCCAATGTGGACCACGGATGGTAACGGTAGGCCATCGCGAAGGTCACGCGATGGACGCGGTGCCGTAACGGAAACGGCGGCGCCGTCGGGTCAGCTAACACGATGGTTGCGGTTGGGTCACGCCGGGAGCCACGACGCTCGTAGATGTGTCTCACTGATGTCGGCTCGCGGCTGACGTCGTCGGCTTGCTGGCACTCGCTCCTCGCGCTCGTCGCTGAAATGGGGGATCCACATGCGACACACCTACCGAGGCCCAACCCTGGCTGGCGTTGCGGCCGGCATCGCGCTCCTGATGGTCACCGCCGGCTGCAGTGCCGACTCGCCGTCCAGCGACGGCGGGTACGACTCGTCTGGGCAGTATCCGTCGTACCCGATGCCCACTCCCACCGGAGCCGGGCCGATCGGCGAGGCCGGCGACGGCTTCCTGCCCGAGATCGACGCCAGTCAGCAGCCCCACTCGACGTTCGGCATCGATATCGACACGGCTTCGTACAACTATGCCCGGCGCCAGCTCCTCGACTACGGCTACGTGGACCCGTTCACGGTTCGGCCCGAGGAGTTCGTCAACGCGTTCCGACAGGACTACCGGCAACCCGACGGCGACGGCTTCTGGGTCACTGTGGACGGTGCCAGGATGCCTGAGGGCCACGAGGTCGAGGGCCAGTACCGCCTCATGCGGGTCGGTCTGCAGACGCGCGGGGTCGACCCCGCGGCGCGGGCCGACGCGGCGTTGACCTTCGTGGTCGACGTCTCCGGCTCGATGGCCGAGCCGGGGCGGTTGGACCTGGTCAAGGACGCCCTGCACTACCTGATCGACCAGTTGCGCCCGAGCGACTCGGTGGCGATCGTGGCCTACGACGATCGGGCCTACGTGCTGCGCGAGATGACGCCGGCCAGCGACCGGGGCGCGTTGCACGGCGCGATCGACGAGCTCTACCCCGGCAGCAGCACCAACCTCGAGGCGGGCCTGGTGACCGGGTACCGGGTCGCGCGGGACGGCTTCGTCGAGGGCGCCAGCAACCGCGTCATCCTGCTCTCCGACGGCCTGGCCAACACCGGCAACACCGCTCCGGAGCCGATCCTGGCTCAGATCCGCGAGGAGGCGGGCAAGCAGATCGCGCTGCTCGGGGTCGGTGTCGGCAGCGAGTACGGCGACGCCCTCATGGAGCAGCTGGCCGATGAGGGCGACGGCTTCGTGACCTACGTGTCGGAGCGGGAGCAGGCCTACCGGATCTTCGTCGAGCGGCTGCCGGCCACGCTCGCGGTGCGTGCGCTCGATGCCAAGGTACAGGTCAGCTTCGATCCGTCGGCGGTCTCCCGTTACCGGCTGGTCGGCTACGACAACCGGGCGCTGGACACCGAGGACTTCCGCAACGACCGGGTCGACGGTGGCGAGGTCGGGCCGGGTCACAGCGTCACCGCGATCTACGTGGTCCGCCTGCACGACGGCGCCGCCGGCCACGTGGCCGACGCCCGGGTCCGCTGGCTCGACCCGGTCACCCGGGTGCCGTCCGAGACGGTGGCCTCCGTGACTGTGAGCGATCTCGATGCGGTTTTCGCGTCGGCATCGCCCCGGTTGCGGATCGACTACGCCGCCGGGTTCTTCGCCGAGGTCCTGCGGGACAGCCCGTACGGTCGGCAGGTCCGTCTCGCGGACCTTTTCGCCATCGCCGAGGCGGCTGCGCGGCAGACCGAGGATGCCCAGGTCGCCGAGCTCGCCGACCTCATCCGCCGCTACACCGACTGAGCCCGGTCCCGCCAAGATCGCGTTGATCTAGGGCTTCCCATGGTGAGTTGATCTCCAACCACGATGCGAAGCCCTAGATCAACTCGACGGCTGCGGGGCGGGAGCGGGGGAGGGGACGGTAGCGGGGACGGGACCCTCGACGTGCTGGCGCACCGTCTTGGGCATCGTCACGATGGCGATGGCCATGAGGATGGCCCCGACGAGCACCGCGAGGAAGACGTTGTGCGATGCGCGGTCCAACGTGGACGGTGTGGGTTCGCCGGGGCCGAGGGCGGCGTTCGCGATCGCGCCGAAGACCGCGACACCGACGGCGCCGCCGATCGACCGACTGAACATGTTGGTACCGGTGACGACGCCGCGCTCGGCCCACCCGACGGTGCTCTGGGCCGCGATCAGCGCCGGTGCCGCGACCAGGCCCATGCCGGCGCCGACCACGAAGTTGGCGACGGCGACGAAGACCACAGTCGAGTCCTGGCCGACCAGCGCCAGCAAGGTGCACCCGACGAGCACGATGGCGCCACCGATCACCGCGGTGGTCCGGAAGCCGATGCGCAGATAGAGCCGGCTCGACTGCGACGCCGTCAGCGGCCAGCCGAGCATCATCGTGGCCAGGGCGAATCCGGCGACGAGCGGGCCGGTCCCGAGCACCCCTTGCACGAAGGTCGGCACGTAGGAGGTCAGCCCGAGCAGCACGCCGCCGAGCGCGAAAGTGACCGCGTTGCTGGTGACCAGGATGCGCCGCCGGAAGACCCACGCCGGCAGCACGGGCTCGGCCGCGCGCCGCTCGACGAAGGCGAATACGACGATCAGGGCGCCGCCCGAACCGAGCACCGCCGCGCTCGTCACGGAGCCCCAGGCCCAGGCCTGCCCACCCTCCAGCAGCCCGAGGATGAGCAGCGTGCATCCCACCGTCAGCAGCGCCGCGCCGGCATAGTCGAGCCGGTGCCGACGTCGGGTCACCTGCTCGTGGAACGCGCGCAGGAGGGTGACGCCAGCGACGACACACAGCGGGATGTTGACGAAGAAGACCCAGCGCCAGCCGGCGTACTCGGCGAAGACCCCGCCCGCGGCCGGGCCCGCGACCGCGGCCGTGGCCCACACGCTGGCGACGTAGCCCTGCACCGTGCCGCGTTCCTGCAGGGTGTAGATGTCGCCCACGATCGTGAGCGCCATCGGCTGGATCGCACCCGCGCCAAGTCCCTGGAGCGCGCGGAACGCGATCAGCGTCGGCATCGACCAGGCGGCGCCGCACAGGATCGAGCCCAGCAGGAACAACCCGATGCCGGCGAGCAGGATCGGTTTGCGGCCGAACTGGTCGGCGAGCTTGCTGTAGATCGGCACGCTCACGGCCTGCGCCAGTAGGTACACCGAGAACAGCCATGGGAACTGGGTGAACCCGCCCAGGTCGCCGACGATCGAGGGCACCGCGGTGGCGAGTACCGTGGCATCGATGGCGATCAGTCCAACCGAGAGCAGCAGCGCGAGGAGCACCGGACCCCGGTCGGAACGCAACCCGACCCCCGGTGCTCCGCTCGCCATAGGCAGACCCTAGTCGATTGCGCCGGCAACGGGTAACGGGTGATCCCGTAGACAGTCGTCACCGGTCGCCGCGGGCACCTACCGCGCGTCGGCGTCGGGAGCATCCGGCCGGTCGTCGCCGGCGGGCGGTTGGTCGCCCTCGGCGGACGATCCGTTGCCGGTGGAACCCTCGCCGGAGGGCGGTCGCATCCAGTCCCGCAGCCGGGTCGCGCCGGCGCCGACCCACTCGCCCACCCCGGAGGCGCCGCCGCCGAGGCGCCGCAGCAGGGTCATGAGCGGGTCCGAGGAGTCCGTGAAGGCCTGCCGGTAGGACTCCGCGGCCTCCTTCACGGCGGCGGAAGTCGAGGCGGTCGCGTCGTCCTCGCGGCGCGGGTAATCGCCACCGAGGATCCGACCGTACGTACCGTTATCGATCCATTGCCGTAACGTCGCCGCCCGGGCCACCGGCAGCGGGTGACTGCGTCCGACCACCTGGCGCAGCTTGATGACGCTGTCGCGCAGGTCGCCGGTCCGTTCGTACTCGGCCGCCTGCTCCAGGAACGCGGTAGTGTCCACTTCGGACAGATCGCCGCCCCCGGCGAGCTTCATCGACAGGCGCAGGGCGGCGTGGGGGTCCTGCCCGGCCAGCAGCCCGGCCCGGTCGGCGGAGAGCTCGGCCTTGCGCCACCACTCCAGCAGGCCCAGGATGATCGCCCGGATGGCGAGCGACCCCAGCGGCAGCCAGGCCAACGAGGTGGCCCAGTTGGTCAGGATGATGATCATCGTGCGGTAGACCGCGTGCCCGGACATGAGGTGCCCGAGCTCGTGGCCGAGCAGGTGGCGCAGCTCCTCGTCGTCGAGCAGTTCCAGCGCCCCGCTGTTCACGACGATGAACGGCTTGGACAGGCCGATGCACATGCCGTTGAGCGTCCGGTCGTACTGGATGTAGAGCTCGGGCAGCTCGGGCAGGTCCAGCGTCGCGGCCGACTCGGCGAAGAGCCGGTGCACCCGCGGGTACTGCCGGTGGTCGACCCGGATCGCGCCGCCGAGGAACTGCAGCCGGTACGCCTTCTCGTTCCACAACGAGAAGAGCGCCTTGAGTACGTCGTCGAAGCCCTTGAGCTCCCGCAGGGCGGTCAGCGCCCCCTTGTCGGCCGGGTGCTCCCACGCCCGCGACGAGATCCCCGCCAGCGTGACCCGGCGGCGGGCTGGCACCTGCTCAGCGCTGGTCATGCCGGCATCGTCTCCCGGTGCCGGGCGGTGACGCAACCCCACGTAAGCGCCAGATCCACCCATCCCGGCTGAACATCATCGAATATAGGAAAGCATCGTGCTGACACGCATCGAGGACGGTCGCGCGGTGAGCACCGACGCGGGCCTGGGCAGTGACCCGTACATCGGGGCGGACGGCACGTCGATGGCGACCCCGCACGTGGCCGGCGGAGCAGCGATCCGCGATGTTCGAGCAGGCCGACGAGGCCGGGGACATCAGCCTGACAAGGCCCGCCAGCGAATCACGGAGCGGTGGAACCGCGCGGTGTTCGGACCGACGCTGGCCAACGCGCCGATCTCCGAGCTGTGGGTGAGCCGGGTGGACGACACGCTGCTCGTCGCCCCCCGGTGTACGGCGACGGGGCCGGACGTCAGGGTACAGGCTCACCACCGACGAACGGGCCACGCTGACGCGGGATGGCGTGGTGATCTACGACCAACCGGGGGCCGTCGCGTTCCTCGAGGTCCCGCCGGGTGCGGCCGACTATCGCGTCGAGCTGCGGGCCGACCGCGGCGAGCCCTTCCTCCTGTCGACGCACGTGTCGGTGGCGTGGGCGTTCCGATCGTCCCATGTGGACGGTGTGCAGCGCCTGCCCGATCACTGCGCGCAGCGGCGGGTCGGCGGCCGTCATCCACGGTCCCCAGACGCCGGGCTTCGTGTCGGTGCGGGGCACCGTGACCGACAAGGCCGGCAACACCGCGACCGTGACGATCATCCGCGCGTACCAGACCCGGTAGCCCGACATCGGTCCACCGCCCTCGGCGCCCGCGTGGGGCGCCGAGGGCGGTTGGTTAGTTGGGGGTGTAGGCGAGTAGGGGGAGGTTGGCGACGGTGGGGGGTTCGGTGACCTGGGCTTTGGTGGTGTGTTGGGGGGTGAGCAGGGTGAGTTGGTTGGTGGTGCCGTCGGTGGTGCGGACGAGGATGTCGCCGTTGGGTTGGAAGCGGATGGCCAGGACGGTTCCGGTGACGGGTAGTTCGACGCGGTTGCCGGTTGCGGTGTCGATGATGGTGTCGGCGTGTAGGTCGCGGCCGATGTCGCCGTCGGGTTCGTCGCCAGTGTGTTCACTGACGGCGATCAGGGTGGCGTTGGGGGAGATGCTGTAGGGGTCGCAGCTGCGTCGTCGTTCGGGGTTGGTGGCGGCGTCGCGGTCGCCGAGGATGGGGATGAGTCGGGCGTTGCTGCCGTCGATGTTTGCGATGCCTATTTGGCAGGTTCCGGTGGCGTAGCCGATGTGTTGTCCGTCGGCGGCCCAGAGGGGGTGGATGGCTTGGATCTGGTTGGCCAGGGGGGTGAAGGCGCCGGTGGCGATGGTGATGATGCCGAGGGCGACCTCGCCGGCACCCAGGTTCTGGGCGACGAGTAGGCGTTGGGAGTCTGGTGACCAGGTTGGTTCGTAGCCGACGCCGATGATGCCGGTGGCGATGGTGCGGGGTTGTTGTCCATGCCGGTCGGTGATGACCAGTTCGTCGTTGATGTCGTTGACGTAGGCGATGCTGGCGCCGTCCGGGGAGACGTTGGCCGAGTGGTCGTCGTCTTCCAGGATCGGGACCGGGCCGGCGTTGGTCAGGATGACCGTTGGCGGGTTGTCGTCGTAGTACAGCCAGCCGGGTAACCCGGCGATCGAGCTCTCATCCGACACCGAACTCGACGGCGACGGGGAGACCGACGCAGATACCGACGGCTCTGGTGACGACGAAGCGCTCAGGTCTTCGGCGCAGGCTGCTACCGACGAGAGCGCGACACCGGTCAGGGCGAGGGAGGCGGCGCGCCGGAAGGGTCCCCACGAACCTTTTTGCATGACTTTGTTGCCCTTCTGTGGAAGTGGGCGGTCCTGCGCCGGCCGGCGTGCACTCGCTGTGCGCCTACCAAGACGAGTGCGCGCCGCGGACCCGGGGACAGCCCATTCGGACACACTCACTCGTCCGATCGGATGACGTGGGGGCGGATTCCACTGTGGACAGGATCAACGACGGTCCACTGGGGACTGTCTGTGGCTATACCTGTCGGGTATACCCGCAACGAATAGCAGAGCGATCGTACCCGGCGATCATGAGGCGGCGGCACCGGTGGTCATGCGTCGGCGGTTGCGCCACTGCCAGACAACGTCGCGGCCGAAGGACTCCATGAGCAGCGCGAGCGCGGCGGCCACCGCGAAGACGCTCAACGGCGTCGGGAACAGGCCGGAGGCCGCCACGGTGAGCACGATGCCCTGGATCGCGGCCACGACCTTTCGCCAGTAGCGTGGCGGTACCGGACCGCGCAAGCAGGGCAGGACCCAGCCCGCGACCACATACGCGTAGCGCATGGCGCCGATGCCGACAACCCACGGCCCCAGCGTCCGCGCCACGTAGACGCTCAGCACCAGGATGAGGAAGGCGTCGACCTCCATGTCGAAGCGGGCGCCGAGCCGGGACTCGGTGCGCGTGCGGCGCGCCACCAGGCCATCCACCGCGTCCAGCACCAGGGCGACCGCGGCGATCGCCACCAGCAGCGCGACCGGGTCCGGGCCACGGAAGGAGCCCACGGTCAGCGCCAGGACGCAGCCGACGAGGGTCGCCCGGGTCAGCGTCACCCACCCGGCTGGCCCTAGCCGCGATGTCCCGGCGCGGCGGAGGCCTCCGCTGAGCGCGAGGCAGGTCACCAGGCCGTACGAAAGCCCCGCCGCCCATGCCTGCGCCGCCATGCCGGTGGTCATCGCGAGGACCGCCAGCAGGATCACCTGCCCGGTCAGCCCGATGGCTGGCTGCGTCCGAACCATGCGCTTCATTCTGCGTGATGGCCTATGACGCTGAACGTGCAGAAAGACGCAGATGCCCGGCGGGTCGAGTGGAAAGATCCGGCGAGGGTAAGTCATTTGTTTGACCGGCCGTACGAGCGCGGAAAGGAGGCCGGTGGCTGACCACGCGCGCGCCTTCTGGGTCGTCTCGCCGGGCCAGGGCGAAATCAGGCCGGCGGCGCTACCGGATCCGCGGCCGGACGACGTGCTCGTCCGGACCGTGTGCTCGGGGATCAGCCGGGGCACCGAGACGGTGGTCTTCCGCGGCGAGGTACCACGCGACCAGTACGCGGTGATGCGGGCGCCATTCCAGGAGGGCGAGTTCGGCGGGCCCGTCAAGTACGGGTACCTCAACGTGGGGGTGGTGGAGTCGGGTCCCCCGGCCTTGCGCGGACGTACGGTGTTCTGCCTCTATCCACACCAGACCCGCTACGTCGTCCCGGCGGACGCGGTGGTCGCCGTCCCGGTGGACGTGCCGCCGCAGCGGGCGGTCCTGGCCGGGACGGTGGAGACCGCGGTGAATGCGTTGTGGGACGCGGCACCGCTGGTCGGCGACCGGGTGACAGTTGTCGGCGCCGGCATGGTGGGCTGCTGCGTGGCCGCGCTCCTGGCGAGGTTCCCGGCGACGCACGTGCAGCTCGTCGACGTCGACCCGGCGCGGGCGTCGGTCGCGGCGACGCTGGGGGTCGAGTTCGTACGGCCGGAGGACGCCGCGACCGGGCGGGATCTGGTCGTGCACGCCAGCGCCACCTCCGCCGGGCTGCAACAGGCGCTGGGCCTGCTGGCGCCCGAGGGCACGGTCCTGGAGCTGAGCTGGTACGGCGACCGTTCGGTGAACCTCGCGCTCGGCGGCGCGTTCCACTCCGGCCGACTTCGCATCGTGAGCAGCCAGGTCGGCACGCTGGCCCCCGCCCGGCGGGATCGGCGCAGCCACGCCGAACGCCTGGCGTTGGCCCTGGAGCTGCTGCGCGACCCGGGCTTCGATGCCCTGCGGTCCGGTTCATCGTCATTCGATGATCTGCCGAAGGTCCTCGCCACCATGGCCGCCGGCGGCGGACCGGCCCTGTCGCACGTGATCAGCTACGACTCGGCCGGCGAGGGGTGAGGCGTGTTCAGCGTGACGGTCCGTGATCACATCATGATCGCGCACAGCTTCCGGGGTGAGGTCTTCGGACCGGCGCAGCGGCTGCACGGCGCCACGTTCGTCGTGGACGCGACCTTCCGGCGGTCGGAGCTCGACGCCGACGGCATCGTGGTCGACATCGCCCTCGCCACGCGCCAACTGCACGCCGTGCTCGCCACGCTGAACCTGCGCAACCTCGACGACGACCCGGCGTTCGCGGGCGTGAACACAACGACCGAGGTGCTGGCCAAGGTGATCGCGGACCGGCTCGCCGACCGGATACACGCCGGCGATCTCGGGGAGGGGGCCCGGGGCCTCGCGGGCATCACCGTGACGCTGCACGAGTCGCACGTCGCCTGGGCCAGTTACGAGCGGGTGCTATGACGCATCCCGATGCCCGGTTCGCGAGCGTCGCCGAGGCCTACTTCGTCCTCCCGAATGACATCGACGATCCGGCCCGGCCGAGCGGGGGCAACGTCTACGACCGTCGCCTGATCCGTGGCCTGCGCTCCCGCGGATGGGTCGTGCGCGAGCAGGCCGTGCGGGGCGACTGGCCGCAGCCCGACCCGCGGGCACTGGCCAACCTGGACCGCACGCTGGCCAGACTGCCCGACGGTGCGCTCGCGGTGGTCGATGGGCTGATCGCCTCGGGCGCCCCGGACGTCCTGACCCCGCGGGCACACCGGCTGCGGCTGATCGCGCTCGTGCACATGCCGCTCGGCGACGCCGTCGATGGCGACGTCCGGGCCCGGGAGGCGTCGGCGTTGTCGGCCTCGCGCGCGGTGGTGACGACGAGTCGGTGGTGCCGCTCGCGGTTGCTCGAGCTCTACGACCTGCCGCCCCACCGGGTGCACGTGGCGGAGCCCGGCGTGGACCCGGCCCGCCTCGCGCCGGGAACACCGGCCGGCACCCGGATGCTGTGCGTGGCGGCGGTCACCCGCCACAAAGGACACGACGTACTGCTGCAGGCCCTTGGCTCGATGACTGACCTGGCCTGGAGCTGTCTGTGCGTCGGCACCCTCGACCGCGAACCGGCCTTCGTCGCGGGCCTGCGCCGGCTGACCCGCGAACACGGGATCGCCGGCCGTCTCCGCTTCACCGGTCCGCTCACGCGAGGCGCGCTGCAGACCCGCTACGGCGGGGCGGACCTGCTCGTCCTGCCGTCGCGCGGCGAGACGTACGGCATGGTGGTGACCGAGGCGCTCGCCCGGGGCATACCCGTGGTCGCGACGGCGGCCAAGGGTCTGCCGGAGGCGCTGGGCCGGGCGCCCGACGGCAGCGTGCCTGGCCTCCTCGTGCCCGCCGACGACGCGCCGGCGCTGGCCGAGGCACTGCGACGATGGCTCGGCGACCCGGAGGCTCGGCACCGGCTGCGGGCCTCGGCCTGGGGCCGCCGCGCGGCGCTGGCTGGCTGGGGGAGCACGGTCGACGGCTTCACCACGGCGGTCGCGCGCACGTCCGTCTACAGTGGAGCGACCCGGTGACGCGGCGCGCCCGGTCGTTAGTCCGCTCCCTGGGCGGGGTGCTGATTCTCGTCATCGTGGTGGGATGGGTCGGGACGGGGCCGTTCCTGGACGGGTTTCGGGTCATCGATGTCGAGTCGGTCCTGGCCGCGCTGTGCATCGGGCTGGCGGCGACGGTCTGCTGCGCGTGGCGGTGGCGCCGGGTCGCGGCCGACCTCGGTGTCGACCTGCCCTGGCGCGAGGCGGTCGCGGCGTACTACCGGTCCCAGTTCCTCAACGCGACGCTGCCCTCCGGTGTCGTGGGCGATGTGCACCGGGCCGTGCGGCACGGCCGGGACATCGGCGACCTCGGCCGCGGCGTGCGGGCCGTTGTCCTGGAACGGATCGCGGGCCTGGCTGCCCAGGTCGCGATCGCCGTCATCGTGCTGCTCGTGCTTCCGTCGCCGGTGCGGCCATCCCAGCCGGCCGTGACGGTACTCGCGGCCGGGGTGGTCGCGGCCGTGTTCGTGGTCGGGTACGTCGTCGCCCGCGGTACCTGGCTGGTGGCCTTCGTCGCATCCGGCATCGCGCTCGCGGGCCACACGTGCGTCTTCGTCATCGCGGCGCGGGCCGCCGGCTCGACGGCACCGCTGGCGCTGCTGTTCGCCTTGACGCTGCTGGCGCTCATGTCCATGACGCTGCCGCTGAGCTTCGCCGGTTGGGGGCCGCGCGAGGGCGTGGCCGCCTGGGGGTTCGCCGCGGCCGGGCTCGGGGCGACCCAGGGCGTCACCACGGCCGTCGCGTACGGGGCGCTCGCGCTGTTCGCGTGCCTGCCCGGCCTATTGGTGCTGGCGGTCTCGTGGCTGACAACCGTCTCAGACCGTACGGTTGCGGCATCGGGGGTGGTGCCCGCATTCGACCGGGGAGCGTCGCATGAGTGAGCGACCGTACATTGTGCTCAGTTGCAGCATGTCCCTCGATGGATACCTGAGCGGCCCGACCGAAGCGCGCCTGCTGCTGTCGAACGCGGCTGACTTCGATCGGGTCGACGCGGTGCGCTCGGCGTGTGACGCCATCCTCGTCGGCGCCACGACCGTACGGCGGGACAATCCGCGCCTGCTCGTGCGGGCACCGGAGCGCCGGGCCGAGCGGGTGGCCCGCGGCCTGCCGCCCTCGCCCGCCAAGGTGACGATGACCAGCCAGGCCTCGCTCGACCCGTGTGCCGCCTTCTTCGCCGCGGGCGACGGTGAGAAGTTCGTCTACTGCTCGAGCGCGGCGCTGGAGGACGCGATGGACCGGCTCGGTCACGTGGCCACGATCATCGACGGTGGTGAACCCATCGACGTGCAGCGGTTGACCAAGGACCTCTACAGCCGGGGCGTGGCCCGGCTCATGGTCGAGGGCGGTGGGACGGTGCACACCCAGTTCCTTACCGCCGGGCTGGCGGATGAGCTGCACCTCGTGGTGGCCCCCTTCTTCGTCGGTGACTCGCGGGCCCGGCGGTTCGTGGGCGACGGTCAGTTCCCCTGGAACCCCACCAACCGGGCCGAGCTGGTCGAGGTGCGGCCGCTGCACGACGTCGTGCTGCTGCGGTACGCGCTCTCCGAACGGTACGGAACGGCGGACGTCCTCGGGTGAGCACACCGCCCGCCGACGCGATCTCAGAACCGGCGACCGTTGCGCCGTCACGGGTGCGGGCAGTCGCCGCGCGGGCCCGCATCGTTGCGTGGGCCCACATCGTCGCGTGGTGGGCCGGCACCGCGCTGGCCGGCGCGCTCATCACGGCGATCCTCGTTCTGCCGGGCCGGCTGGACCAGCCCACGCTCGCGGGGCTTCTCCGCATCCCGATCGAGGGACTGGTCGGGTTGGCGCTGCTGCTCGTCGTCCGGGGGCGGGTGCGGACCGTCGTCGCCGCGGTGCTCGGTGTGGCGCTGGGCCTGTGGGGCGCGGTGCGGGTCGTCGACGTCGGCTTCTACCGGGTCCTGGACCGGCCGTTCGACCCGGTCCACGACTGGGGCTTCCTCGAGTCGGGCCTTGTCGTGATCGGCAAGTCCACCGGGTCGGCCGGCACGCGCGTCACCGTGGCGGTGGCCGTGGTGGCCGCGGTGCTCCTCGTCGTGCTGGTGACCCTGTCGGTGCTGCGCCTGACCGGCGTAGCCGCCCGGCACCGTACGGGCTCGACCCGGGCCGTCGCGGTACTCGGCCTGGTCTGGGTCGTGTGCGCCGCCGCCGGCGCGCAGCTCGTCGCGGACGGGCCGATCGCGTCCCGGGACTACCTCGTGCGGCTCGGGCAGGTGCGGGCGAGCCTGTGGGACTGGGCCACCTTCGCATCCCAACTGGCCGACGACCCGTACCGCGACATCCCGGGCGAAGAACTGCTGACCGCGTTGCGGGGCAAGGACGTGGTGGTCGTCCTCGTCGAGAGCTACGGCCGTGCGGCGGTCGAGCATCCGGAGATCGGACCTCGGATCGGACCGGTGCTCGAGAACGGCACGAACCGGTTGGCGGCGGCTGGGTTCTCCGCCCGCAGCGCGTTCCTCACCTCGCCTACGGCCGGCGGCGGTAGCTGGCTGGCGCAGGCGACCCTGCTCTCCGGGGCCTGGGTGGACAACCAGCTGCGCTACGCCGACGTCGCGGCGAGCGACCGGTTGACGCTGCCCGGCGCCTTCCAGCGCGCAGGCTGGCGCACGGTCGGCATCATGCCGGGCATCACGCTCGACTGGCCGGAGGGCCGGTTCTACGCCTTCGACGAGATCCGCACATTCCAGGACCTCGACTACGAGGGTCCGATCTACAGCTTCGACACCATTCCCGACCAGTACGTGCTGTCCTACTTCGAGCGAACCGAACGGGCGCCGGCGCCGCGGGAGCCCGTGATGGCGGTGATCCCGCTCATCTCCAGCCACGCGCCATGGACCCCGGTGCCGGCGTTGCTCGACTGGGGCGCAATCGGCGACGGCTCCTCGTACGAGGCGCCGGCGGTGGCGCTGCAACCGGCCGAGACCGTCCTGCAAGCCGACCCGGGCCGGGTCCGGGCGGACTACGCGAACGCGATCGCTTACTCGCTGAACGCGATCGTGTCCTATGTGGAGGAATACGGCGACGACGACCTGGTGCTGGTGTTCCTGGGCGACCACCAACCCGTTCCGGTCGTGACCGGCGAAGGAGCCGGCCGCGACGCCCCGATCAGCATCGTGACGCGCGACCGCACCGTACTGGACCGGATCGCCGGGTGGGGCTGGCAGGACGGCCTGCGGCCTGACGTCGATGCCCCGGTCTGGCGGATGGACTCCGTCCGCGACGAGTTCCTCGCCACGTTCCGGTGACGCCGGCTCAGATCTCCGCCAACCGCGGCAGCACCGAGTCGGCCACCTTCGTCACGAAGCCGACCGGGTCCGGCTGCGGCGCGCGCAGGTGGATGTGGCGTACGCCCATGGCTGCGAGTGCCTCGGCGCCGCGCAGGAAGGCGTCCGGGTCCTCGATCGGGTCGAGCCAGCTCAAGGCGGTGATCCGGATGGTGCCGATGTCGCGCCCCTCGCGGTCGCAGTGCTCGCGCAGCGCATCGATGCGGTGACGGACGTCATCGACGTCGCGGGAGATGAGGTTGCAGACGTCGCCATACTTCGCCACGAGGCGCAGCGTCTTGCGGACGCCGTTACCGCCGATGAGTATCGGAGGGTGAGCGCGGCCGAGTGGGCGGGGCCGGTTGAGCGTCTCGCCGAGCTGGTAGTGCCGGCCCTGGTACGGGCCGTCGTTGTCGCTCCACATCTGCAGGCAGATCTGCAGGGTCTCCTCGAGGCGTTCGTACCGCTCCGCGAGCTGCGGGAAGGGCACGCCGAGCCCGCGGTGCTCGCGTTCGTACCAGGCCGCGCCGATGCCGAGCAGGGCCCGGCCGCCCGACAGTACGTCCAGCGTGGTCACGGCCTTGGCGAGCAGCCCCGGATGCCGGTAGGTCACGCCCGTGACCAGCGTGGCCAGCTCGATGCGCGAGGTGTGGGCCGCGACGAAGCCGAGCGCCGTGTAGCACTCGAGCATCGGGTTGTCGGCCGGCCATACGGCATCCATCTGGAAGTAGTGGTCCATGACGGTGAAGAGAGCGAAGCCCGCGTCGTCGGCCGCCTTCGCCGTGTCGGCCAGCACCGGTGCGATGGCCGCGTCGCCACCGGGATTGGTGAAGTTAGGGAAATGAATGCCGATGTCCACCGTCGCTCCGCTCCTGTCCCGCACTCCGGTGGCGCCGCCGTCGGTCCACCGCCGCGACCATCTTTACACGGTTCGCGCCGCTCGGCGGGGGTCGTGAGCGCTGGGAGGAGGCGGCGGCGCCGTCAGCCGGCCGGCCGTCGCGCGTAGACGTCGCCGGAGCGACCGAATGGCCGGACCCGTTCCAGCACGCGTACGAGCTCGTCCGCGGGCAGCCAGCGCTCGCTGACGAAGCGCATGGTCTCGATCGGAGAGTAATTATACATGTACCCCCCTGCATCGCGGCCGAGTCGCTCGACGAGGTCGAGCGCGACCAGCGCGGCGTCGTGGGCCGGGGGCAGGTACTCGAACGACAGCGCCCGCAGGGGTCGGGTCAGCCCGGTGAGCACCTCGACCTCGAACCCCTCTACGTCGATCTTGCAGAAGGCCGGCTCGCCGTGCGCCGCGATCAGGTCGTCGAGCGTCGTCACCTCCACCTCGACCGACTGGTCCCAGCGGATGCGGGCGAACCGACGATCCTCGGTCACCGTCTCGATCCACGCGGGCGACAGCGACGAGACCGTCGGTGTCGCGGTCGACACGGCGAGCCGCGCGCGGCCCGCCCGGGCGCCGACCGCCGACGGGACGATCGTCACGCCTCGGTCACGGCGGAAGAACAGGCGCAGGAGCCACAGGCAGTCGGGCTGTGGCTCGACGGCGACCACCCGCGCCCCCAGGCGACGCCAGGCCCGCACCCGGTTGCCGACGTGCGCGCCGATGTCGAAGGCCACATCGCCCGGCCCCAGGAGCGTGCCGTAGAGGCGCCGCATCCGCCGGTCCTTCCCCGGCGGGTAGTACATGACCAGTGACCGGGCCAGCCCCCACGCGCGGCTCAGCATGACATCGACCTTATCCGCCGAGCGTCAATTCCTGGTCCGGAAACGCGAAAGCGTTCGAATCATGGCGCCGGTGCGGCTCGCGCCCTGGCCGGTTCGCTCCACTAAGGACTGTGACGCCCGTGGTGCCGGTTTGTCAGGGGAACTTGTGGGTTCAGAAACGGGAAAGTGTTCGAATCATGGACCACTCGTGTCGTACGGGTGTCGTAGGTTGCGGGCGTGGGTACATCACGGGGAGTGGCTGAGGCTGAGGTGCCGGTGGGGTTGGCATCGATGGTGCCGGGTGCGCAGTTGGCGGTGTTGCTCGGGTCGGTGGACCGGTCGCGGGTGGGTTGTGACGAGTTGCCGGATCTGGTGGCGGCGCGGGCGCGGTTGGCCGCGCGCACCGAGGCGGAGTTGTCACGTAACTTCGGACTAAATGACACCGATTGCGCAGGGCGCTGGCAGGAGTCCGATATCTCATAGTCAGGCAAGTCGACCGGGCTGTCCGGGTTCCGCACGTCCCAGAGCTTGGCGCCTCCTCGCCATCCTCCAGTTGCGAGTGCAATAGCAGCGCCATCGGGGCTGAACGCTTCGCTGGTGTAGCCGAAATCGTCCTCCGACTGAATTGAACTTCGAAGAGTGGGAAGAGAAGGGTCCGAGATATCCCAAATCTCGGCCACCGCATGACCAGTGTCGAATAGGACGTTGCTGCTCGACCCGCCAGCTGCCACTACGGTGCGGTGATCCGGGCTCAAGGCCACCGCCCAAAGCGCGACCGCCCGGCGATCGTCGACGATCTGCTCGGCAATCATGAGGACGAGTCCGCCATGGCGGAGGGGCAGCTTCGGTCGAAGAGCGTCGCTATGATCCGTGCAGCCGGTTCGGCCCTGCTGCATGAGGAGATTGGCGGTGGACGGGACAAGCACCGACAAGCCCGTGGTGAGCGCGCCCGAAGGCTCACGACGGGGCATGAGCCTCCGGGCTCGGGTCGTGACGGTGGCCGTCGCGGTCGTGATGGCGCTCGGCGTCGGGGCGTTCGTCGTGTACCGATACGTGATCGACAACGTCGACAGTGCCATCCCCAGCGCGGACCTGCTCGGCCCCACGGTGGTGGTCACGTCGGGGCCGCCAGCGGGTAGCGACATCACCGGGCCGCTGGACTTCCTGATCCTCGGGCAGGACACGCGTGTCTCGAGCAACAGCTCCCCGCACGCCGACAGCATCATGATTATGCATGTCAATGCCGACCTCACGCACGCGTACCTCACCTCGCTGCCTCGCGATCTGTTGGTCGACGTACCCGCCTTCGCCCCATCGGGGTCCATGGCGCAGCACACCAAGATCACTAATGCCATGAGCCTTGGCGCGAAGGTCCCCGGTTCCAGCGAGTGGAACATGGCGCAAGGGTTCCAGCTCGTCTCGCAGGCGGCGCTGGGCTACACCGGCATCGAGGACTTCGACGCCGGCGCCGTGATCGGCTTCGGCGGCCTGACCGACTTCATCGACGAGATCGGCGGGATCGAGATCTACGTGGACCACCGCGTCGTCTCGATCCACCGCCAGCCGAACGGCCGGCACCGGACGAGCTGCGGCAGTTGCGCCAACGGCTACGGCGGGCCGCAGATGGTCTATGAGGTCGGCATGCAGCGGCTCAACGGCTGGCAAACCCTCGACTACGCACGCCAGCGTTACGGCCTGCCCGAGGGCGCCTACTCCCGGGAGCGCCACCATCGGCAGATCATCGTCGCGATCATCGCCCAGCTGTACCAGCAGGATCTCGTGTTGAAGCCGAAGGCGTTTCGCGAGGTTCTGTCCACTGTGGGCGATGGCCTCGTGTTCGACGGCCGCGGCCGCAGGCCGACGGACTTCGGCTACGCCCTTCGCAACATCAGCCCGGAGGACATCACGCCCATCGGCCTGCCCGGGCGCGGCGTCTACTCCGACGGCGCGTACACGGGCGAGGCCCTCAACGAGGGCCTCAAGAACGCATACTTCCAGGCGTTGCGCAACGACACACTCGACCAGTTCGTCGCCGCCAACCCCACGCTCGTCAACAGCACTGGGCCGTGACAGCCCACGAGCGCACTGCCCACGTCGCTCAGCATGCTGGTCACGGCTCGAACGTGACTCCGCGGTGGTACACGATGAGGTCCCCCTGGGTGAGGTGGCCAGGGTGCCGGGCGAGACAGTGACGAAGCGGCCGTCCCGCCGCTCGACGATCGGCCACACATTCCGGCGGTAGGGCACGTAGAGGTCCGCCGGGACACTGTCGACCGCGCCGGCCGGCGTTGGCGGCGGTCGTCGATGACGATCTGGCCCGGTGATCGCGGGCAAGGTGCTGCGCAAGGCCGGGGTGCAGACGATGGCCCAGGTCCGGGCCGGGCTGCGGCATCACATCGACCGCAACGACCCGGGTGCGGCGCGGCGCCGCTACCAGAGACGGGTGGTGGCGCGCTGGTGGTACCTCACGGATGAGGACCGGTGGTGGATCGGCTACCGCGACGAACGCTCCGACCCCGCGGGCGCCGACGGCGAGGGGCCCGACGGGCCGACCAGCGACTCCCAGCCGGCCGCAACCGCCGGGCCTCGGCGAGACGCCCGGTCCCGGCGAGACGCCCTTCCCGGCGAGACGCCCGGTCCTGGCGACGCCGGCGGAGCGGGTCAGCCGACGATTCCTGTTCTGAAAACGGGAATCTGGGGCCGGATGAGGGCGAGGCGCGGCCGCCGGAGGTGCTGCGGTGGGTGGATAGACTCCGCGATCGTGACGGAGACTGTGCTCCTCGGCGACGTGACGTGCCCATCGGGCGAGCTGGTGCTGATGGACGGCGGCTATCTGGAGCTGTGGTCCGGCGACCGGTCACCGGAAGAGATGCGGCGGCCGGAGATCCCACCGGGCATCGACTTCGAGGTGGTGGGGCGGGACGCGGTCGCGGCGGCGCGGTCATTCGACCGGCAGTCGGGCCTGACACTCTACGACATCCCTCGCGACGGCGCGGACGACTTCCTCGCGACCTTCGAGGCCGACCGGGCGAGCGGCAGTTTTGAGGCGTCGCTGCGCGCCTTCGAGCACCAGGTGCCACACCGCGAGCGGGTGCGGCGGGCGATCGCCGCGGGCGACCCGGACTTTCTGATCAGCGGCGTATCCGTCGTCGTCCTCGGCGGCGTGCCCACCGACCGCGCATTCCCGGTGCTCGCCAAGCCGGATGACGGGGGGTGGGGCTGGGCGCACATCCGCATCGTCCTCAGTGATGCGCCCGTCAGCGGGATCCGCCGACACAGCGCGATCGCCGTCGACTACGCCAGGTTCGTATTCGCCGATGCGGATGCGCTGAACTTGTGGGAACACGAGCGACCGATCGACGGCCTCGCCGACGTCGTGTTCTGGGGCCGGGACGCGCGCCGGGTCGCGGCCGAGATCGGCGCCCAACCGACCGGTACGCCGGGAGAAGAGGGCTCGTTCGGCTGGCTGGACCTGCCGGTGGAGGAGGCGCACGCGCGAGCCGTCGAGTTGGAGACGGGTCGTGACGCCGAGGCTGGGCGTTGGTACGCAGTGGACTTCCGGCCGCACTCCCACCACTGGCAGGTGATGGCCGGGGTTCGTGCGGCCGAGCACGAGACCGCCACCATCGAGCTGGCCGGCGCCCGCATCATGTTTGCGATGACGTCGGTCGGCGATGGCTACTTCCCCGTCGACGTCGAGGTCGACGCGACCGGAGCACCGGTCGCCATCCGGATCACCGTGAACGCGGACGAAGGCGGGACCGGCGCCGACGAGATCGATGAGGACGAGGACACCGCGCCGTGACCTTGTGATGTGTTCGCCTCCTGCTCTCCGTCGGGTCAACCTGTCGTTCACGGCCGAGCACGAGGGTGAGCGGTGGCAACCGCTCGCAGCGGGGTACCACGGCGCATCGGTCGACCCCGCTGGTCCGGCGACCGATGTCGTCGGCAACGCGGATCCTGGACGGACCTGTGGTTCTACGCCAACCCCAGCTTCGTCGTGCCGAGGTAGCTCTCCTCAGAGTTTGTGGCCCCGAGTGTCGATCGTCGGGCCCGCCGTTCGACCTCGGGGTGAGAGGGTCGAAGAAGCGACCCGAGACGAGGGAGAGTCGAGATGGCGAAGTACATGCTGATCTTCCGGGCCACCGACGAGGCGCGCGAGAAGATGAGCGAGATCCCCATGGAAGAGATGATCGAGACGATGGGGCGGTTCAACGAGGAGCTCATCCGCGCCGGCGTGCTCGTCGCCGCCGAAGGGCTCGACGACCCGTCCGACAGCGTCGTGGTCGACTTCAGCGGCGAGACCCCCGTGGTCACCGATGGTCCGTACGGCGAGACAAAGGAGCTCTTCGGGGGCTTCTACATCCTCGACGTCGCCTCGAAGGAAGAGGCGGTCGAGTGGGCAAAGCGGATTCCGGCGATGTCGGGCAGCAAGTGCGAGATCCGTCGCGTGCCGAGCATCGACGAGTTCCCGCAGGACAACGAGTGGATCATCAGGGAGCGGGCGTGGCGCGAGCGCACCGGCCAGCTCTGAGCAACGCCTCCAACGACGGCCCGTCCGCCGAGGAGTCGGCGCGGCGGGCCGTCGAGGCGGTGTGGCGGATCGAGTCCGCCCGGGTCGCGCTGACCCTCCGGGTGGTCGGCGGCCTGACGAGCGAGGAGATCGCCCGGGCCTTCCTCGTGCCGGTGCCGACGATCCAGGCGCGGATCACGCGCGCGAAGAAGACGATCGCCGCCGCGGCGGTGCCGTTCGAGGTGCCACCGGCCGAGCACCGGCGGGAGCGGCTGGGCGGCGTCCTGAGTGTGCTGTACGTGATCTTCACTGAGGGTTCCACCGCGACCAGCGGAGACGACCTGCTGCGGCCGGACCTGGCCTACGAGGCGATCCGGTTGGCCCGCGTGCTGGCCGCGCTGCTGCCCGAGGAGCCGGAGGTGTTCGGCCTGCTCGCGCTGTTCGAGCTGACGGCCGTGCGCTTCCCGGCCCGGATCGGGGCCGACGGCGAGGCGGTGCTGCTCGAGGACCAGGACCGGCGGCTGTGGGACCGCTCCGCGATCCGCCGTGGCCGGGCCGCCATCGCCCGTGCCTCCGCCCTCGGCCGCGGCCTCGGACCGTACGGGCTGCAAGCGTCCATCGCGGCCTGCCACGCCACGGCCCCCTCGGTGGCGGAGACCGACTGGGAGCGCGTCGTCCTGCTCTACGAAGCGCTCTGCCGGGTGGCTCCCTCGCCCGTGGTCGAGCTCAACCGTGCGGTCGCCGTCGCGATGACGCACGGGCCGATGACGGCTCTGTCCATTGTGGATGAACTCCTCGCCACCGACCGGCTGGCGGGGTCGTACCTGCTGCCGAGCGTGCGCGGTGAGCTGCTCGCCCGGCTCGGCCGGACCGTCGAGGCGCGGGCCGAGCTGGAGCTCGCGGCCCGGCTGTGCCGCAACGAGCGGGAGCGGGATGTGCTGCTGCGCAAGGCGGCTGCGCTCGGCTGACCCGCACGGCGGGGCCAGGTCGGCGGCCCGGCCCCACCGCGCGGACTTCCGGCGACGCCTGCGGAGCGGAATCAACGGGTAATTCAGGCGACGAGATCGAGCGAGATGGTGGCGGTGGAGGTACTCGTGTTCACCACGCACACCGTGAAGTTCTCATCGAAGCTCGGGCTCGGCGTCAGCAGCCGGTCGACGGTGGTGCTGGTGCCGAACTCCTCGATGCGCAGACGGTCGCCGTCGAGGTTGTCCACCCGCGCCATCCAGCGCACCGGCACAGTCGAGGTCCCGGTCAGCCGGGCGGTGGAGATGGTCTCCAACGCGCAGTAGCTGCCGGACGGACCGAGCACGGCGGTCGCCGGACCGATACCGCCGACCGCGCCGGCGCCCTGCGGGAAGAAGGAGACGCGAAGCCCGGCGACCTTCGTGGTTGTGTTGGTGACGCACAACCGGTAGAAGAGCGTGCCCGGCCAACTGACGTACGTCGTGGTCGGCTCGCCGGATGGCAACCGGAGCAGGGTGGTCTCCGGGCCGGTCTCGGTCTCGCTCGCGTGCACGGTCCACAGTGCGGTCGGACCCGTGGCCGCGACCACCAAGCCTCCGTAGAACGCGACGCCCTGGCTGGACCGGATCTGCTGCGTGCAGACGGTCGACCCGGGTGGCAACGAGGCGCTCGTCGCCGCCTGGGCGGCGCTCGTCAGGCTCAGGGCCGCGGTCGTGCCGAGGAGTACGGCGCCGAGGAGCACGGCGGCTCGGCGACGGCGTGTCTGCGAGCCGGTCCGTGCGGGCCGTTGTCGTGTCGTGAACACCTTGTCTCCTAGATGGCCTTGAGCTGGATCTGGACGGTGGTCCGCAGCGGGCCCGTGTTCCACAGGCAGCCCCGGAAGAACCAGGTTCCGGGCACGGGTGGGACTACGGAGGTGGCCGCAAGGGTGTGGGCCGGTGTCCGCAGTACCGCAATCTCCGGACCGCCGGTGGTGCTCGACACCCGGACACTCCACACTGGACCGCTGCCGCTGTTCGTGCTGCTCGAACCGGTCAGCACTACCCCCGCGTCGGCGCGCAGCGGGGCCGTGCAGAAGGTCGCGTTCGGCGCCACCGTACTGGTGTCCGCCGCCGCCCCGGTCTGTGTGGCCACGATGACCCCGGCGCTGACCGCCACGGTCATTGCGCCGGCAACGACGGCGAGCCGTCTCGTTCGTCGACTCATGTGCTCCTCCCTCGGCGAGCGGGCGAGCCGGAAAACAGGCTCTGTCGCCGCCACGGTGCCCGATGGCGATCAAGGATCTGTCAAATCGCGGGCGGGCCGAAGGCGTGGGCGGGACCAGCATTGCTGCGGCCCGAACTTGAACCGGCGGCCGACCGGTGCGTGGTGGCTGGCAGGGGTGCGCGCAATGGTCAGGTTCCGAATACTGGGTCCGCTCGAGGTCCAGTCACCCGACGGAGCGCCGCAGGCACTCACCGCAACGAAGCCGCGCACTCTGCTCGGAGTGCTGCTGCTCTACGCCAACCAGCCGGTGGGCATCACGACGCTCACCGAGGCGCTGTGGCCGCACACACCACCGCGCACGGCCGAGGGCGCGCTGCGCACTCACGTCTGGAGCCTGCGCCGGTCACTGCACGTCACCGGGTTGACCGCCCGACCGCCCGGTTACCAGCTCGATGTCGCCGCCGACGACCTCGACATCCTTCTCTTCGACCAGCTGGTCGAGGATGGGCACTCGGCGGCCAGGCGGGACGACCGGCCGGGTGCGGCCGACCGATGGTATCGAGCACTGTCGTTGTGGCGTGGGCGGCCGCTGGATGGCTTGGAGGTCGGCGCGGCGGCCGAGTCGACGATGGCGGATCTGGCCGAGCGGCGGTTCGTCCTGCTCGAGCAGTGGGCCCGGGTCAGCCTCTCGCTCGGTCAGCACGCCGAGGTCCTGCCCGCACTCGCCGCGGCGACCGTGGAGCAGCCCCTGCGCGAGCAGTTCCACGAGTTGGCCATGCTCGCGCTGTACCGGGCCGGTCGCCAGGCGGAGGCATTGGAGCTGTTCCGGCAGGTCCGCCAGCGCCTCGTCGCCGAGCTCGGCGTCGAACCGGGCCCGGGCCTGCAACGCCTCCAGCGGCAGATCCTGTCCGCCGACCCCGCGCTGGACGAACCTCCCCGCGGGCCCGCCGCGGTGCCTCTCATCGCCGTTCCCGCACCGCGCCAGCTGCCGCCTGACACCGGGGCGTTCACCGGCCGGCACCGGGAGCTCGTCATCGCCGAGACGCACCTGGCGGCCGTGTCGCCCCGGCGCCCGACCCCGGTCGTGGCCATCAGCGGGGCAGCCGGAATCGGCAAGTCGGCGCTGGCCATCCACGTCGCTCACCAGGTGGCCCACCGGTTCACCGACGGGCAGCTCTACGTCGACCTTCATGGCGCGACGGTCGGCCTGCGACCGTTGCCACCACTGGAGGTCCTGGGCCGCTTCCTGCGCGCGCTCGGCGTTCGCGCCACCGACCTGAACACGGTGGACGAGGCGAGCACGGCGTTCCGGGCCGCTGCGGCGACCCGGCGCCTACTCGTGGTGCTCGACAACGCGGCCAGTGCCGAGCAGGTGCGACCACTGCTGCCCACCGGCCCGCGGGCCGCGGTGCTCATCACGAGCCGCCCGGTTCTGTCCACTCTGGACGCAGTGACCACCACCCTGCCGCTGGACGTGCTGTCGCACACCGAGGCGGTCCGACTGCTGGGCCGGCTCGCCGGTGCGGAGCGCATCGTCGCTGATCCGGTGGCCACGCAACGGATCGCGCACTGGTGTGGACACCTGCCGCTGGCCCTGCGCATCGCCGGGGCCCGGCTCGCCGCTCGACCGGCGTGGCCGGTGCGGGAGCTGGCGGACCGGCTCTCCGACGCTCGACGCCGGATCGACGAGCTGCGCGTGGACGACCTCGCCGTACGGTCGAGCTTCCAGGTCGGATACGAGCTGCTGCACGACGGTTCGGATGGCGACGACCACGCCGCGGCGAAGGCATTCCCGCTGCTCGCCCGGCCCGAGGTCGTCGACCTGAGCCGGCCGGCCGTGGCGGCGCTGCTCGGCGTCGACGAGCCGGCGGCCGAACGGATCCTGGACCGCCTGGTCGACCGGGCGCTCCTGACCACGCATGCGCCCGGCCGGTACCGGATGCATGACCTCCTGCGCCTGTTCGGGCTGTCGCTTGTGGACACACCCGACGGCATCCCGATGACCAGGCTGCTGCGGTGGTACACGGCCACCGCCTGGCAGACCTTCCGCCTGCTCCGCCCGGCCGACCCCCGTCCGGCGAGCGCGGGGGAGTGGGCCGTCGGCGGTACGCGGTTCCGGGACGTCGAGCAGGGACTGGAGTGGCTCGACGCGGAACGGCCCAACCTGCTGGCCGTCGTGAACCAGGTCGCCCAGAGCCCGGACCTACCGCCGGGCGCGGCGACCAGCCTGGCTCGGGCGTTGTTCGCGTACTTCCACGTCCGCGGCTACCTGAACGACTGGGTCGAGGTGAACCGGACCGCGCGTACGGTCGCCCGCCGGGCCGGTGACCCGATCGCCGACGCTCATGCCGGGCGCGACCTGGGCGCCGCGTTCGAGGTGCGCGGCGAGTACGGCGCCGCGCTGGCGTGCCTACGGGAGGCGCTCGACGGGTACGCCGCGGCCGGCGACCCGGCGGGCGAAGCGGCCTGCCTGAACAGTCTCGGCGCGGTGCACGACAGCCTCGGCCAGCTCGACGAGGCCGCGGCCTGTCTGGAACGGAGCCTGGCCATCAGCCGGGAGCTGGCCGACGTGCACACGCAGGGCATCAGCCTCAACAACCTCGGCCAAGTCTACTGTGGACTGGGCGAGGACGACCGCGCCGAGGCGAGCCTCCGCGCCGCGCTGGCCATCTTCCGCCGGACCGGCAACCGCCGCAGCCGCGCGGCCGCCCTGGCCAATCTGGCCCGGGTCCACGAACGCCGGGACTCGCACGAGCGGGCCCTGGCCTGTTACCAGCGCAGCTACGCGACCTTCGCGGAGCTGGGCTTCGAGGTCGGCCAGGGCGAGGTGCTCACGTCGATCGGCCGCGTGCACCGGTTGCTCGGACGTCACGTCGAGGCACTGGCGGTGCTCCGGGAGGCGCTGGCGATCGCGGAACGGGTCGACGAGCGTCGTTGCACCGCGGCCAGCCTCTGGGAGCTGGGTCTGACCCGGGACGCGGTCGGCGAGCCGGAGGCCGCCGCCGAGTGTTGGGGCCGGGCGCTGGCCATCTTCGAGGCGATCGGTGTGCCGGAGGCCGACGAGGTGCGCGCGCGGCTCGACCGGGCGACGCCCGATGTCAGAGCGCGATGAGGGCCGCGATGAGACCGTACTCGATCGCGGTCGCGGCCGACGCGGGCGTCGTCACGACCAGGACGACGGCGAGTGCGGTGCTGAGCACGACGGCCCCACGGATCAGGTAGCGCATGGGATCCCCCTGGTTGTCGGTCGTCCGCGGACGGGTCCTCGGCGAGCATAGCGGGGTCGGCGGTGTGCCGGATATCGGCAAAACTGACTACTCGATCGGGACCTCGAGCAGCCGGGGGCCGTCGGCGGTCGCGGCCTTGTCCAGTGCCGCAACCAGCTCCGCACCGGTGGTGATCTGCTCGCCCGGCACGCCGTAGCCGCGGGCGATCTGGACGGCGTCGAGGTCTGGCAGTTCCAGGCCGGGGGATTCGGTGATGCCTAGCGGTCCGAAGAACATGCGCAGCCCTTCGTACCCACCGTTGCGCAGCACCACGAACGTGACCGGCAGCCGAAGCTGAGCGGCTGTCCACAGCCCCGTGACGCCGTACTGGACCGCCCCGTCGCCGAGCACGGCGACCACCGGGTGGGTCGGGTCGGCGAGGGCGACGCCGACCGCTGCGGGCAACCCGAAGCCCAACCCACCGGCGGCCGGGAAGAACAGGCTGCGCGGCCGGTCGCGGTTGAGGTGGGTCCAGAACTGGAGCGAGTTCGATGTCGACTCGTTGACCAGTGGCACATCGACCGGAATGGACCGGGCGAGCTGTGCGAACACGGCGGCGGCGGTGAACGGGGCAGAGTCGGGTACCGGCACCTCGGCGATCGGCCGGGTCGGATGGTCCAACCGCTCCGCTCTGGCGGGGAGCCGGTCGAGCAGTGCGGCGACCACGGCGCCGACGTCGGCCACGATGGCGTCGCCGAAGGCGGTTCGCGCGGCCTCGTGCGGGTCAGTGCTGATGGCGACGAGCTGCGCGCCGTCCGGCAGCCACGGTCCCGGCTGGTAGACGTGGTAGCGGAAGACCGGCGCACCGAGCACGAGGATCAGGTCGTACCCGGTCAGGTTCCCGCTCACCCCGGCGATGCTGGGCGGCAGCACGCCCTGCCAGAGCGGATGCCGGGTCGGGAACGGGCATCGGGGCGGGACGGGGGCTGTCCACACTGGAGCCCGCAGGCGCTCGGCCAGCTCCACCAGCAGCGGGTAGGCGTGCTCGGTGTCGGCATCCGGCCCGACCACGATGGCGGGCGCCTGGGCCTGGTCCAAGCGGTCGGCCAGCTTGGCGACCATCGATGCGGAGGGCGCCCCGGCGGCGCTCACCCGACGCCGCGCCAATCCCGCGATCTCCTGGGCGTCAACGGGTCGCGTCCAGTCGTCGAGCGGCAACGAGACGAATACGGGACCGGCCGGGGGCAGCGCGGCGAGGTGGAACGCTTCGGAGAGCGCCCGCGGTATGTCCTGGGCCCGCGCCGGCTCGAACGACCACTTGACGTGAGGCTCGGGGACCCGGGTCATGCCCGGCTCGCCCAGCATCGCCCCGAGCCCGATCATCGCCCGGGACTGCTGGCCCGCGGTGATCACCAGCGGCGTGTGGGACGCGCGGGCGTTGGCGAGGTTTCCCATCGCGTTGCCCAGCCCGGCCGCCGAGTGCAGGTTGACGAAGGCCGGCCGGCCCGTGGCCTGGGCGTAGCCGTCCGCCATGGCCAGGACCGCGCCCTCGTGCAGGCCGAGCACGTAACGGAAGTCGGCTGGAGTGCCGGCGAGGAACGGCAGCTCGTTGGAGCCAGGGTTGCCGAAGATGGTTGTGAGGCCCCAGGTGCGGAGCAGTTCGTAGGTGCTGTCGCGAACGGTGCTCACCGTGTCCTCCACGGGCGGGCAGGGCTGGCGCCCGTGGAGGACGCCTCACGGGTGTCAGACCCTGACGGCGGTGCGCCATCCGGTGTGGTAGGTCTCGCGGGCCACGGCCGAGTAGGGTGCCGGGCTCACGATGGCTCGTACCGCGAACTGCTCGTGCGGTTGGACCGTTGTCTTGCGGGAACCGCCATTCGGCTCGCCCCAGATCACCTGGACCTCGGCCCCGATCGGGACATCGGGGTTGACCGTCGCGAGCGACAGCGCCCGGCGCTCGTTCGCGCTGTACCCGGTGAACATGGACAGCCCGACCAGGGTCCCGTCCGCGTCCAGCACCGAGTCGAAGTTGGACGATCCGTAGTTCGCGTTGGGCAGATCGAAGAACTGGTAGCCGGGACCGTCCGGGTCGGCCGGCGACGCCAGCAGCTTGGCGAGGTCCTCCGGGTTCCAGGCAAGGGTCACCTTGCGGCGCTGCGTTTTCGGGTCGATGGCCGCGAGCGCGTCGCGTCCGATGAAGTCGTGGTCGCTCTTGATGAACGAGCCATAGCCGAGTTCAAACGGATTGGTGTAGTAGTCCTCGATGTTGTCGGAGACGAAGCTGCCGGCGAGCGCGTTGATGGCCTCGTAGCTGTCCGGCTTCAGCCACTCCCGGTAGGCCCGCAGGCCCTCGCTCGTGTAGATGGCCGGCAGTGGCGACGGGATCCAGCCCGACTCGAGGGTGTTGGACGAGTACGCCCGCGACCCACACATCTCGATGCCGAACTCGCGGCCCGCCTCGAGGACGGCCTCGCGGATCTTCTGGTAGGACTCGTACGGACCCCAGATCTCCAGACCCGGCGCACCGGCCATTCCGTGGCGCAGGGTACGGACCGGCTCCCCGGCGATGGTCATGCGTCCCATACGGAAGAACTTGACCTGCTCGACCGGTCCACCGTTGAGCTTCTCGATGACCTGCCATGCCTTCGGGCCCTGGATCTGGAAGCGCCACACGTCGCGCGAGACCGCGTTGCCGTACGGCCGCGACGGTGAGCGGTCGTCGAACCGGATGTCCACGTTGTACCCACGGGTGGCCTGGAAGGTGAGGTAGTCCGCGATCGGGGCCCGTCCGACGAACACGAACTCCTCGGGCGCCAGGTGGAACAGGATCCCGTCACCGATGACGCCGCCCTCGGGGGAGACGGCGACGAACTGCTTGGCCATGTCCACCGGGAAGTTGGCCACGCTGTTGATCCCGGCGTCCGAGATCAGCTTCAGCGCATCGGGGCCCGACATCCAGAGGTTGACCATGTGGTGCGTCTGGTCGTACAGCACCGCCGCCTCGCGCCAGGAGATCACCTCACGGCGCCAGTTCGAGAACTCGGCCGGCACGACCGGGTAGATGTAGGCCCCGAGCTGTGAGTTCCGCAGCATCTCTACGGTGTTTCCAGCCCTATCGAGCAGCTCCTGCAGGTTCTTCGCGCTCATGCCCGTCCTCGCTTCGCTCCGGGCGGGCATGAGGCTTCCCGCGCGCTGTCATGCTGATTCGCTCGCAGACCCTCGCTCATGTACCGCCCGTTCTCGTCGACCCGTATGGTTGGGCTAAAGCTACGCACGTGTTACGGCCGACGACACCGGGGAATGGCGGGGGTCGACCTGCCGGGCCCGGCCAGCGCCACCGGGTCAAATGACGTAGCGGACGTACGCCATCGGTCGCGCCCGCGGCGCGTCGCACGTGCGTCCCGAGCCGGAAACCCCACCCGCCGTCGAGGGCGCGAAGGCCAGCCTGCAGGAGGAGGTACTTGCCGCGCCCGGCGCCGCGCCCGCACGGGAGCAACCCAGCGAGC
>JBQGBY010000044.1:0-24954 GCA_052038195.1 Micromonosporaceae bacterium
TGCACGAAGCGGACGGCCTAGCGGTTGATGCCGGACTCATAGCTGAAGATGACGGCTTGGATGCGATCGCGGAGATCGAGCTTCATCAGGATCCGCTTGACGTGCGTTCTGATGGTGGACTCCTCGACGACCAGCGCGGCAGCGATCTCACGGTTGGACATCCCTCGCGCGAGGTGCGCCAGGACCTCGCGTTCGCGGGGAGTCAGCTCGTTGAGCTTGCCCTGGTTGGCCAGATCGGGAGTGGGTTGCTGGGCCATGCGGTCGATGACTCGGCGGGTGACCGAAGGAGACAGGAGCGACTCACCACTGGCGATGGTGTGCACGGCCGCGATGAGCTCCTCGGGTCGGGTGCGTTTGAGCAGGAAGCCGGAGGCGCCGGCCCGGAGTGCGCCGAAGATGTAGTCATCCTGCTCGAAGGTGGTGAGGATCAGGACCCGTGACTCGGGCGCGACCCGCGTCAGCTCACGGGTGGCGGCGATGCCGTCGAGGTCCGGCATGCGTACGTCCATGAGGACGACGTCGGGGTTCAGCCGGCGCGCCTGGTCGACTGCCTCTACGCCCGTCGATGCCGATCCCACAATCTCGATCGTGGGATCGGCGTTGAGCAGCTCGACGAGGCCGGCCCGCATGAGGTTGTCGTCATCGGCGATGAGCACCCGGGTCACGCGCGTTGACCTCCGTACGGGATGTGGGCGCGGACCCGGAAGCTGCCGTTGGCTCGGGTGGCCTCGAGGCTGCCACCGACCAGCGAGGCGCGTTCGCGCATGCCGATCAGCCCGTGCCCGCCGCTGGGTCGCGGCGAACGGCCGTCGGTGGGGGTCACGGGGTTGGTGACCGTCAGGTCGGTCGCCGTCTCGCTAAAGGCGAGTTCGATCCGGGCAGTGCCTGAGCCGTGGCGGGCGGCGTTGGTCAGCGCCTCCTGGAGGATGCGATACGTGGCCTGGTCGGCGGCCGCGCTGGCGCGCCCCGGTGTGCCCGAGGCATCGACCGTGACCTGCAGACCGGCCGCGGCGTGATCGGCGACCAGCGTGTCGAGCGAAGCGAGACCCACGGGCGGGTCGACGTCGCCCGCCTGCGACGGATCGCGAAGTCCGCTGACGAGTTGGTCGATCTCGTCCGCCGTCTGTCGGGCGAGCTCCTCGATCGCCTGGAGGGACACGAGAGAGCGGGCGGGGTCCTCGTGGTGCCGCAGCCGGGCGGCTCCGGCGCGGACTGCGATCACGGTGATGGCATGACCGGCCGAATCGTGGAGGTCGCGCGCGATCCGGCCGCGCTCCTCGGCGACCGCCAGCCGGCGCTCGCGTTCGGCGTCCTGCTCGGTGCGGGCGGCACGTTGCCGGAGTTCTGCCATCTGCTGGCGCCGCAGCCGCGTGCTCTCGCCAGCGAACCACGCCGCTGCCCAGGCCAGGCCGGTGTGGAGAAGCGCGATCGCGGGAAAGGTGCCATGGGCGGCGCCGGTCGCGGCCAGAAAGGCCACGAACAGCCCCACAACCGCGGTTGTGCCGCGGCCCGTCCACGAGCTCGGCCGGTCGCGGCTGGCGGCGAGCAGGTAGAGCGCCACGGTGGGTCCCGGCATGAGGTCAACCGGCCGGGCGAGCGCGGCCATCACGACGCCGGCCGCGGCGGTCACCGTGAACACCAGGAGCGGCGCCCGCCGCCAGGCGAGCAGCGGCACCGCCGAGCAGACCGCGAGAACGACGCCGACCGGCTCGAGCCCGCTTGCCGCTGGGAGTGCCGGAGCGACGCCGCCATGGTGCAGCAGCGCCAAGGTGGCTGCGAGGCTCGCCGCGGCGATCGCGACGTCGAGCGGTGCGTAAGACCCCGGTCGGGCCGTGAGGAACCAACGGGCTGCGGTGGACATGACACAGCGAGGTTAGCGCGGGCCGTGCCGGCGCGAGTCGCCCATGCGGGGGATCCGGCTCCACGCGTGGGGTACGTCGGAGATCGCCGGTCGGGGCGTTTCCAGCGGACCTTCTTGTTCATAGCGTGGCGGAGTCATTGGCGTACGCGGAAAGGATCGGACGCATGCCGACAGCAGAGGCCCGGGTGGTGACCGAGCGCCTGGACCAGATCGGCCGGCGCGACGGCCTGACCGTTACCGGGTCGCCGATCCTCGGGCCGGCGCCGAGCCGGACCACTCGGCCGGCCGAGCGAGGACACGGAGAGGAGACGCACATGTCCGAGCCGAGCTACGACGACGAACCGCGCAACGGCGTACCACGGTGGGTCAAGGTGGCCGGCATCGTGCTGGCGATCATCACGCTGTTGGTCGTCGTCGCACTGCTCACGACCGGCGGCCACCGCCCGCGTCCCCACGGATCGGCCGACCCCGGGCACAGCAGGAGCGAGCTGACGCGGAGCGTCCAACTATGGAAATAGCGCTACGTGTAAGTGGCCTGGTCAAAACGTACCGGCTGGCCACCGAGGACTTCACCGCGATCGACCAAGTCAGCCTCGAGATCGGAGCGGGCGAGTTCGTCGCGGTCGTGGGGCGGTCCGGCAGCGGCAAGACCACGCTGCTCAACCTGCTCGCCGGCATCGACAGACCGACATCCGGGACGCTGCTGGTCGCGGGTGCCGACATCACCCGGCTGTCGGAGTCCGCGCTGGCCGCGTGGCGGGGAAACAATGTCGGGCTGGTGTTCCAGTTCTTCCAGCTGCTCCCCACGCTGTCCGTCATCGAGAACGTGATGCTGCCCATGGACTTCGCCAAGAAGGTCCCGGTCAACGCGCGCCGTGACCGCGCGTGGCAGCTCCTGGACCGGGTCGGCATCGCCAGCCAGGCCGACAAGCTTCCCGCCACGCTCTCGGGCGGCCAGCAGCAACGCGCGGCGATCGCCCGGGCGCTGGCCAACGATCCACCGCTTCTGCTCGCCGACGAGCCAACCGGCAACCTCGACTCCGCCACCTCCGACGCGGTGCTGGACCTGTTCGCCGACCTCAACGCGGAAGGACGCACGATCGTGGTGGTCACCCATGAGCGCGACATCAGGTCGACCGTGGGACGGGAGATCACCCTCGTCGATGGCCGTATCGTCGCCGACGAGACCAGGACCGCGGGGGTGAAAGGGTGACGACCCTGATGGCGGTCAAGCTGCGCCGGGACCTGCGGGCGACCTGGCCACGACTGGCCCTGATGGTGGTCGCGATCGCCGTGGCGCTCACGGCCTTCGCCGGCGTCCTGTTCGCCTGGTCCGCCAGTGCCCGGGAGACGACGAGCGCGTACGCCAGCACGGAACCGGCCTCCGCGACCATCGTCCTCGACGAGGCCATCGACGCTGGTCAGATGGCGGCGATCGTGGCCGCGGCCGGAGCCCGGTCTGGCGTCATCGATGCCGTCGGCCGGGCCCAGTTCACCAGCCAGATCGAAGTGAACGGCCAACCGCGGACGGTCCCGCTCCAGGTGTTCGTCGCCGCGCCGGAGGATCCGATGCGGATGGCCAAGGTGTTCATGAGCGAACGCAGCTGGCCGCCAGCGCGGGAGGAGCTCTTCCTCGGCGGCGACAGCCTCTCCCTGCTCGGCGCGGCGGTGGGTGACACAGTTACGTTGACCACTCCGAGCGGCGAGCAGGTGCGGCTGCGGGTGGCGGACACGGTCTACGACCCGAGCCTGTCACCGTCCCCCCAGGAGCAGACCGGTCGCGGCTATGTTTCGGCGGCATCGCTGACCGAGTCGGATGGTGCCGCGATGCTGGACCAGCTGAAGCTCCAGATCGCCGACCCTGGTGGAACGACACCGAGCCGGGACCGCGACGTCATCGTGGCCACCGCCAGCGACGTCGGACAATGGCTGCAACGCGACCACGGCGTCGTCATCCGTGAGATCCAGGTCCCGCCGCCGTACGCGCACCCGCACCAGTGGCAGGCCGACGCCCTGCTCGGCTCACTGCTCGCCGGCGCCGCGGCGGCCCTGCTGCTGGCCACCATCCTGGTCGCCACGATGCTCAACAACCTGTTCACCCAGCAGATCCCTCAGATCGGCATCATGAAGGCGATCGGCGCCCGGTCCGGGCGCATCGCCCGCCTGTACCTGGCGATGACACTGCTGGTCGCGGCGACGGCGACCCTGCTCGCCCTGGGACCGTCCATCGCGCTCGGTCGGGTCGCCGTCACGACCTTCCTCGGCTTCCTCGGCATCCAGCCCGCCAGTCTCGCACCGGCCTGGTGGACGTACGCGGCCGTCCTTGCGGTCGGACTCGGCCTGCCGCCGCTGATGGCCCTGACGCCACTGGTCAAGGCCAGCCGCACCACGGTCCGGGCGGCGATCGACCATCACGGCGGCGCCTCGAAGCCGAGTGCCGCATCGCGCCTGGTCGCCCGCCTCAGCCACCTGCGCCGTGTGGACCGCGGCCTGCTCATGGCGTTGCGCAACACCGTCCGGCGACCCGCCCGCTTCCTGCTCTCCGCGGGACTGCTGGCCACGGCCGGCATGGTGTTCGTCGCCGGGATGTCCCTGAGCTCCGGCACCGAGGCGATAACCGACTCACAGCGGGCTCAACGTACCTGGGACATCGACGTACAACTATCGCGCCCAACCCCGGTCGACGAGGTCGAGCGCGTCTTGCAGCGGCTCGCGGCCGTGAGTGCCATGGAAGCACTTAACATCATCCCCACCAGCGTCACCGGGCTGGGGCAGATCCCCGTCACGCGCACCTATCCCGACCAGGGACACGGCCGCGTGGCGATGACCGCGCTCCCCGCCGACATCTCCACGGTCACCCCACCCGCGCTGCTGGAGGGCCGCTGGCTGCATCCGGGCGAGACCGGGTCAGTCGTCCTCAACCAGATCACCCGCAGAAACGCGCTTCCCGATGTCCGCGCCGGCGACACCGTACAGCTGCTCGTCGGGGGCCGGGCAACCACCTGGCGCGTCGTCGGAATCGCCCAGGAGCGCCATGGCGGCGGCGGCGTCTACACCACCGCCGAAGGTCTGGCCGCCGCCACCGGCCAGGTCCAGCAGGTCAACCAACTCCGGATCGACACCGATCGCCATGACGAACCGACCCGCCAGGCGGTCGCGGAGGCCGTCGACGACGCCCTCACCCGCGCCGGGATCGACGTGCGATCCGCCGCGTCGATCAGCCGGAGCGAGGCGATCTCCGAGGGACACCTGGGTCCGGTCATCCTCATCCTTCTCGGTGTCGCCCTCCCCCTGGGCGTGGTCGGCGTCATCGGCCTGGCCTCAACCATGGGGGCCAACGTCCTCGACCGCACCCGCGAGTTCGGCGTCATGCACGCCATCGGCGCCCGCCCCCGAACAGTGCGTCGGATCGTCGTCGCCGAGGGCGTCTTCCTGGCCGTCGCGAGCTCCCTGGCGGCGCTCATACCGGCGCTCGTCCTCACGGCCATCCTCGGCGCCGGGCTCGGCAACCTCTTCTTCGCGACTCCCCTGCCCTACCGTGTCTCCTGGCCCGCCATCGGCATCTGGCTCGCGCTGGCCGTCCTCGGCGCCATCCTCGCGACGGAGGCCGCGGCGAGCCGCGCCGAACGCCTCACCGTCCGCGAAGCCCTCGCCCATCTCTGAGCGCTTCGCCGGCAGGACCGTTGACTGTGTGCAGCCGGGGTGCTGCTATCGCGGCTCTCGGGCTGCACGGTCGGCGGGCATCAAGCCCGAGCCGGCAAACGCGCTCACTCGTAGCGCAGGGTCTCGGCGACACCGGCCCGGGTCGCGATGGCCGCGGGGAGGCTGATCGCCGCCGTGGCCAGCACGACCAGGCCCAGCGCTGTCGCGGCGAGCCAGATCGGCGGCGCGAGCACCCGGTCGGCCGGGCTGCCGCCGGCGAGCGTGTGCAGGGCGATGAAGATTCCGATGCCCAGCGGGATCGCCAGGATGCCCGCCACCAGAGCCAGCACCACATGACTGACGGTGAGGCTGAGGTTGATCTGTCCCGGCGTGAACCCGAGCGTCTTGAGAGTTCCAAATTCGCGCATGCGTTCGCGGATCGAGAGCAGCGCGACCGCGATCAGTGACAGCGAGGCGATGATCAGGAGCACGGCGTCGAGCGTGTAGGCGAGGACCGGCAGCCCGTCCGGCACGTCGCTGGCCACACCCGCGGGGCGGGCGTCGAGGCTGGCCTGCATGGACAGCGCGAACACCACCGCGGCTCCCGTGACCGTGAGCGCCGCCAGCAGCATGGCCGCCCGGCTGCGGACCGCGACGATGCTGCGCAGACCGAGGTCAACGGGGGCGCTGACCCCGAGGAGCCCGATCAGGCGGACGGTGAGCGTCCGGGACGCCGGTGCGGCGGTCCCCGCCTGGATGGCGTTGACGACGCCGAGCCGCGTCCGTCGCCGGGTCGAGACCCACGTACCGGCCACCAGGACCACCAGCACCGGGCCGGCCGCGGCCACAGCGTGCCACGGGTCGGCGGCCGCCGTCGGCGGACCGAGCAAAGTGGACGACACGTTCCGGGCCAGCGCCGGCGCCAGGGCCGCTCCGACAAAGAAACCGAGCAGCACACCGACCGCCCCGAGCACGGCCGACTCGACCGCGAACACCCGGCCCACCTGGCGCGGGGTCAGGCCGACCGCCTTCAGTAGGCCGATCTCCCGGGCCTGCTGGCGCACCCGGGCACCGACGAGGATGGCGGCCACGGCGAGCACGACGACCAGCAGCATCAGCGCATACGCGCTCGCGAGGAGGCTGATCGGCTGGCTGTCGAGCAGGGCGAGCTCCTCCTGCTCGTCCCGCGTCGACAGGAACACCTGGTCGGCGAGCGAGCGCCCGAGGGCCTCGACGAACGCGCCGGCGCGATCCGGATCCTCAAGCCGTACGGCCTGGGTCCAGTGCCAGGCCGTACGGTCCGGGACCAGCTGCTCCAGCACCGCGCGGTCAACCCAGGCCAGGCCAGGGTTCTGCCGGGGGTACCGGGGCTGGCTCGGCACGATCGCGGTGCCGACGATCTCGAGGTCGGTCGATGCCGCCTCCGTGCTGAGGGAGACCGTCATGCCCGGTCGGAGTCCGAGCCCCTGGGCGAAGCTGCGTTCGAGCACGATGCCCGGCCCGCCGGGCGCGGCCCCCTCGGTCACCACGGGTATGTTGACAGATGGCGATGAATCGAGCCCGGCCAGGTCGACGGCGACGGCGGAGCCGGAGGAGTCAGCGATGCGCATATCGACGGGGAATGCTGGCACTGGTTCGGCGGCCTCGGCCACCCCGGCGGCGGCCGCCACGGCGTGGGCGTCGTCCTCGGTGCGGGTGAACGCCAGCACGTCCGCGCCGTGGGCGGCCTCGAAGGTCCGTTGCCACGGATCCCGGCCCGTCGCACCGATCTCCAGCGCCAGCACTACCGTCGCCGCGGCCGCAGCCGACAGCAGGATCGTCAGCCCGCTCGCGAGCAGGCGGTGACGGATGCCGGCGAACGCGAGCCTCACCACGATCCGCGTCATGACCCGGCCTCCCCGCGGTCGGCCCGGTCAGGACGGGCTCGACGGAATTCGCACGAGCGCTCGATCATGACCAACCCTCGCCCTCCAACGGGACCTGGACGGGTCGCGGCGGCGCCAGGTCCGCCTCGTCGGCCAGGACGCCGTCGCGGATGGCGATCACACGGTCCGCGGCCGCCGCGACCCGGGCGTCGTGGGTCACCAGCAGCAGGGTCTGACCGAGGGCGTTGGTCTCGCGCAGCAGACCGAGCACATCCCGGGCCGCCTTGGAGTCGAGATTGCCGGTCGGCTCGTCGCCCACGAGCAGCTCGGGCGAGTTCGCCAGCGCCCGCGCCAGTGCCACCCGCTGCTGCTCGCCGCCGGAGAGCTGCTTGGGAGCGGCGTTCTGCTTGCCCGCCAGGCCGAGTCCGTCCAGCAGCTCGATCGCCGCCTTCCGAGCGGACCGCCGCCGCCGGCCCACCAGAAGCATCGGCAGTTCGACATTCTCCGCCGCGGTCAGGGTCGGCAGCAGGTTGAAGAACTGGAAGACGACGCCGACCGTGCGGCGGCGCATCTTCGCCAGCGCGGCCTCGCTCATCCGATCGATGCGTTTGCCGCCGAGCCAGACCTCGCCCGCCGTCGGCCGGTCCAGCCCGGCCAGGAGATTGAGAAGGGTGGACTTCCCGCTACCGCTCGGACCCATGAGGGCCACGAACTCACCACGCTCCACTGTGAGATCGATGCCGCGGACGGCCTCCACCTTCGCCTCACCGTCGTAGGTCTTGGTCACGCCCTTGGCCTGGATGAGCGCTGTCATCGAGCCTTGTCCCTCCCTATGAACCGTTCCTCGATCAGGTCTAGCCAGGCGATGTCGGCCTTGAGGTGCAGGACCGCGCCCTCGACCATCAGCTGGGCTGCCGTGCCCTTCGCACCGGCCGCCGCCGCGTCGAGATCTCGCATCGACTGGAGGTACTCCCGCCGCTGGCGGTCGAGGAGCCGCCTCGGCTCGGCGAGCCCCACCGACGTGGCGACGACGAACTTCATGAAGAACTCGTCCTTGAGCCGCGCACCCGGAACCGGCGCCTGGATCCATCGGTCCAGGTGCTCGCGGCCGGCACCCGTCAGCCGGTACACGCGCTTGCCCCGGCTGTCTCCCGGCACCGGCTCGCCGGCGACCAGACCGTCGCGTTCCAGCCGGGCCAGGGTCGAGTAGATCTGGCCGGTGTTCATCGCGGGAAGCAGGTCGCCGAACTCGGCCTCCAGTGCCTGCTTGATCTCATAGCCGTACGCGCGGTCACCCGCGAGTAGCGCCAGGAACAGTTCCCGCATGGATAGCAAGTATGCATAGCGCGTACGTATCCGTCAACGCCGGCTAGATCTTGGCGGCCGGATTGGTGATACTGGCACGATGTCCGTCCTGGGAAAGTTCGCCCGCAGCATCGGCGGCAAGAATTGGTTCCTGCGCGTCATGCCCATGATCGTGCCGTTCGACCGGGCGATCGGACGGGCGACCAAGGGCCGGCTCACCTCCATGAACATCAAGGACCTGCCGACCTTCCTGATCACCACGACCGGGAGCCGGACCGGTCAGCGGCGCACCCAGCCCCTGCTCTACGCGCCCGACGGGGACAACTTCGTCATCGCGGGGTCGAACTTCGGCAAGCCGCACCACCCCGCGTGGTCGGGCAACCTGCTAGCCAACCCGGACGCGGAGGTCATGCTCCACGGCGAGGCCATCCCGGTCCGCGCCCACCTCGCCGAGGGCGCGGAGCGCGAGCGGCTGGTGTCGCTGCTGACCTCGATCTGGCCTCACTACCCGGCGTACGCCAGGCGCTCCGGCCGCCACCTGCGGATCTTCCGCCTCGACCGCCGCTGACCCGCCGCCCAACGCCCTCGTGAATCGACGGCGGTTAGATTGATGTCAGCCAGTTGATCGCTGCGGTCCGACGGATGTCCTTTGCTGCAACCCGGCTTGGCCAACGCGCTTGCTCGAGGATGCGTCGGTCCCTGGCCAGTAAGGGACGCACACAGGATCACGGGACACAGCGCTCCCAACACGCAGGCACGGTCCCACCGCGATCAGTGCGGCCGGATCAGCCAACCCGGGACTTGCGTAGCCAGAAGGTGACACCACGACTGTCGTCGCGGAACTCCTTACGGCGTCCGGGAAGTCGGCCGGGGCCGAAGTCGGCGGCGAGCACCTCGTCGGCGACCAGGTCGGCGTGCTCGGTTAGCGCCTGCGCCGTGGTCGGGTCCGAGGTCTCGTAGCGGAGCACGATGCGGTCCGTCACCTGAAGGCCGCTGGCCTTGCGCGCCTCCTGGATCTGGCGGATCGCCTCGCGCGCGATGCCGGCCCGGCGAAGCTCCGGTGTCACGGTCAGGTCCAGTGCCACGGCAACGCCGGCCTCCTGCGCGAAGGCCCAGCCCCGCCTCGGCGCCTGCGTGACGACCACCTCGTCAGGGTGCAGGGTGACCGACTCGCCATCGACCGTCACCATGGCCGATCCTTCGCCGCGCAGCGCGTCGCTGAGCTTCGTGGCGTCGGCGGCGGCGATCGCCGTCGCGACCGCCTGCACCCGTTGGCCGAACCGCTGGCCGAGGGCCCGGAAGTTCGCCTTCGCGGTAGTGTCTACAAGGGACCCCGGTGCGCCGGCGGTCACCGACCGTACGTTCAGTTCGGCGGCGACCTGCGCGCGCAGCTCCGCGGGGAGCGCGTCGACGCCCGGCCCGGCGACGATGGCCGTGGCCAGTGGCTGGCGGGTCCGGATGCCGGACGCGGCCCGGGCCGAGCGGCCCACCTCGACGACGCGCCGGGCCAGTCGCATGTGGATGGAGAGCTCGGCGTCAACGGACGCGTCATCGACCACCGGGTAGGTGGCGAGGTGCACCGATGCGGGCGCGCCGGGCGTCACCGGCACGACGAGGTCCTGCCATACCCGCTCGGTGATGAACGGCGTGATCGGCGCCATCAGGCGGGTCACCGTCTCGAGCACCTGGTGCAGCGTCGCCAGCGCCGCCGGGTCGCCGTGCCAGAACCGACGACGGCTGCGCCGTACGTACCAGTTGGACAGGTCATCGATAAACGTCGACAGTCGCCGGCCGGCGTCATGCGGGTCGAACCGGTCCAGCGCCGCGTCCACCTCCCGGACCAGCACCGCGAGCTCCGACAGCAGCCACCGGTCCAGCAGCGGACGGTCAACCGGGGCCGGATCCTCATCGGAGGGGGACCAGCCCGACGCGCGCCCGTAGAGCGCCTGGAACGCAACGGTGTTCCAGTACGTGAGCAGCACCCGACGGACCACGTCCTGCAGGGTGGTGGACCCGATCCGGCGCGCCGACCACGGCGAGCCCGACGCGGCCATGAACCAGCGGACCGCGTCGGCCCCGTGCCGGTCCAGGAGACCGATCGGCTCGATGATGTTGCCGAGGTGCTTGGACATGCGCCGCCCATCCTCGGCGAGGATCAGCCCCAGACACACCACGTTCTCGTACGCAGACCGGTCGAAGACCAGCGTGCCGACGGCCATCAGCGTGTAGAACCAGCCCCGCGTCTGGTCGATCGCCTCGGCGATGAACTGGGCCGGGTACCGCCGCTCGAACAGCTCGACGTTGCATTGTGGATAGCCGTACTGGGCGAACGGCATCGCACCGGAGTCGTACCACACATCGATGACCTCGGGTACCCGCCGAGCCGGATTACCACACTGGCAGCGCACGGTGACATCGTCGACGTACGGCCGATGCGGGTCGAGCTCGGTCAGGTCCTCGCCGGCGAGCTCGCCCAGCTCCGCGAGGGAACCGACGCAGGTCAGGTGCCCGTCGCCGCACCGCCAGATCGGCAGCGGCGTACCCCAGTAGCGGCTGCGGGACAGCGCCCAGTCGACGTTGTTGCGCAGCCAGTCGCCGTAGCGGCCCTCCTTGATCGTCCCGGGCTGCCACGACGTCCGCTCGTTCTCCCGCAGCATCGCCGCCCGGACCGCCGTCGTCCGGATGTACCACGACGGCTGGGCGTAGTACATCAGCGGCGTGTGGCAGCGCCAGCAGTGCGGATAGGTGTGCTCGTACGGCTCCCGCCGCAGGAGCCGGCCGCGGGCATCGAGATCGGCGACGAGTAACTCGTCCGCCGCCTTGAAAAAGACGCCGCCGACGAGGGCGAGCTCCGGCTCGAAGGTTCCGTCCGACCGTACGGGATTGACCATCGGCAGGCCGTACGTTCGGCTCACCGCGAAGTCGTCCGCGCCGAACGCCGGGGCCAGGTGCACCAGACCGGTGCCGTCCTGCGTGGTCACATACGTGGCCGGCACGACCGCGGCCGCCCCGTCGATGTCGACCAGGTCGAACGGGCGCTGGTAGGTCCACCCCTGCATGTCCCGGCCGACCAGGGTACGGCCGGTGCTGGCCCATCCCTGGCCCAGCGCACGCTCCACAAGGGACTCGGCCACGACGAGCGACTCGGAACCGTCCGTCGCCACCACGTAGTTGACGTCCGGATGTACGGCCACGGCCACATTGGACACCAACGTCCATGGCGTCGTGGTCCAGACCAGCAGCGAGGCCTCGCCGGCCAGCGGGCCCGAGGTCAGCGGGAACCGCACGTAGACCGACGGGTCGACCACCGTCTCGTAGCCCTGGGCCAGCTCGTGCTCGGACAGGCCGGTCTCGCAGCGGGGGCACCACGGCGCCACCCGGAAGTCCTCGACCAGCAGCCCCTGGTCGAAGATCCGCCGCAGCGACCACCACACCGACTCGATGTACTGCGGGCTCATGGTCCAGTAGGCGTCGTCCATGTCTATCCAGTAGCCCATGCGGTGGGTCAGCTCGACGAACGCCTGGGTGTACCGGCCGACGGACTCCCGGCACCGCTGGTTGAACTCGGCGATGCCATAGGCCTCGATGTCCTGCTTGCCGGTGAAGCCCAGCTCCTTCTCGACCGCGAGCTCGACCGGCAGGCCGTGGCAGTCCCACCCGGCCATACGGGCGACGGAGAACCCCTTCATCGTGCGGTGGCGCGGGAAGACGTCCTTGAAGACACGGGTCTCGATGTGGTGCGCTCCAGGCATGCCGTTGGCGGTCGGCGGGCCCTCATAGAAGACCCACTCGGGACCGCCGGCCGACTGCTCGAGGCTACGCTCGAAGACCCGGTTGTCCCGCCAGAAGTCCAGGATCACGCGGTCGAGCGCCGGGAGGTCGACCTGGGCGGGCACCGCCTGGTACCGCTTGCCTGTCATGACGTTCTCCTCGCGCTGGTCAGACTGCCGGCGCGAGGACGAGACCAGGGCGATCCCGCGGTACCACCTCGCTTGGTCCCGACCTGTGCTCGGCTTACACGCTCGCCGAGTACCGGGACCCGCTCGTTGTCGGCTGTGACGGGCCGCCCCGTCCGGTTCTACTGAGGCCCGGCCGGGCCCGTTCTTCCGGAGGCTCACCGGTGATGGCCGGGTCGATGCCTTTCGCCGGAGGCTACCCGAGCCCGCGCGCCGGCACGAACGCAATTCGTTTCGGGTGGCTGGGTGGCGGAGTACACCGCCCGGTACCACCACACCCGGGATCGGACGCCGTGCATCGGCTGGATGAAGCCCTCGCGCAGCACTCCCTGCCCGACCGTCCCCGTGGCACCGAAGATCAGGACCCGCATGCCCCGAGCCTACGATCCCCGTGCCGAGCGATGGGCGCGGGCCCATCGAGTTGCCGCGGCCCGCGGCGACTCCTAGGGTGACATCGAGGCGTCGAAGATGTTGCCTCCCGTCACGGCGCCCGGGTGGGCACCGTCCCCGTCGGCCGCTCGTCCGGGCAGACCCGGGCGGTCGTCTGGACCGGGAGTAGTGCGCATGCGACGACGGACAATGAGCGCGATCCGGCTCGCCACCGTGGCTCTGGCCACGACGAGCCTGGCGGTGGCCGGTGCGGCCGTCAGTGCCGCGGAGGAGGGACTCGTGCCCACGGCGGTGGTCGACTGGAGTGTGCAGCGGCAGACCCTGGACGGCTTCGGCGGAGCCTTCGCGTTCCACAAGGCGGGTGGGATCCAGCGGCTCGGCGAGCCACTCAGCTCGCGGGTGCTCGATATGATCTTCGACGCCGAGTCCGGTATCGGTCTCGATATCGTTCGCGTCATGGTGGGCGACGGCGGCGTGGGCACGTGGGGCGACCAGCTCTACGACGGCCCCACCGAGACCATCGAGCCGCAGCCGGGCGTGTTCGTCTGGGACCAGCCCGACTGGGAGCAGCAGAAGGCGAACTTCGACGCCCATCAGATCTGGCTCATGAAGGAAGCCCAGGAGCGGGGCGTCGAGACGATCCTCGCCAGCGTCTGGAGCCCGCCGGCATGGATGAAGCAGAACAACCGCGTGACCCGGACGGCGCCCGGCGATCCCCTCAACCGGATCCGGACCGACATGTACCAGGCGTTCGCCGACTACCTGGCCGAGTACGTGATCGGGTACGAACGTGAGTTCGGCATCAAGATCACGCACATCTCGCCCACCAACGAGCCCGACGCCAACGCCGTCTACTCCAGCTCGCTCTGGTCGGCCGAGGAACTGCGGATCTTCACCCGCGACTACCTCGGTCCGACGTTCGATGCGCGGGGCGTCGAGGCGGAGATCGTGCTCGGCGAGGGGATCGCGTTCAACGAGAACTTCCCGCGGCCGGCCATCCTCGACCCGGAGGCGAACCGCTACGTCGACGTGGTCGCTGCCCACGCGTACGCCGGGCTCATCGACGGATCGACCCGGGCCAACCCGACCGCGTTCACCGACACCCACGCGCTCGGCAAGACCCTGTGGCAGACCGAGTACATGAACCAGGGCGCGCCCCGTGACCGGCTGTTCGTCAACAACACGATCATTGACGGGCTGCGGTACGCGACGTTGATCGGGAACCTGTTCGACGAGACCCGGTTGAACGCGTACTTCTGGTGGTGGCCGGTGGCGAACAACGGCGCCGACGGCTCGGACCTGATCCGGCTTGTGAACACCGGCACTCCGCAGCCGGGTAACCCGACCGAGAACGGCCAGTACCGCATCTTCAAGCGGTACTACACCTTCGGCCAGTACAGCCGCTTCCTCGACCCGGGCGACGTGATGATCGGTGCTACCAAAACACCCATGCCCGGGGTGTCGGTCACGGCGTACAAGGACCCGGCGACGCACCACTTCGCGATCGTCGTCGTCAACAACAACCCCACCGACGTGGAGCTTGGCATCGACCTCGCGGGCGGCTTCCCGCTGCCGCCCGAGACCAAGGACGACTGCAAGGGCGACGGCTGGATGACGTTCGTCAATCCCCCGTTCGCCAACCAGGGCGAGTGCGTGGCGTACGTCGAGGCGGGTTTCGGCCCGCTGTCGTCGGTCGTGCCGTACCGTACGTCGGCCAACGAGAACATGGTGAAGCTGCCCGACATCCTGACGCGGGAACGGTCGTTCACGACGACGCTGCGCGGCCAGAGCGTGACGACGTTCGTGCCCAAGGGATCCGAGCTGCCCGCCTTGCCCGACCGCAAGGACGTGTTCTCCACCTACCGCGCCGAGGAGAACGACGGTCAGTCGGCCGGGCTGTCGGTCGTGACGGCCCCCGATCACGGCGACGTCGTCACCGGCGTGGTCGACGGCAGCCATCTACGCTGGTCGAATGTCAACTTCGCCGATGGATCGGCCGCCGGGTTCCTGGAGCAGAAGGGCCAGCTGCGCCTGCACGTGACGGTCGCCGCGAAGGCCGGCGGTACCATCGAGGCACGAATCGACAGTCCTGACGGTCCGGTCGTCGGCACGATCACCGTGCCACCGGGCTCAGGCACCGACTGGGCTCGCCTGACGACATCGGGCTTCCTCGACACCAGTCCCACTGGCGCCAACGGGTTCCACGACCTGTACCTCGTGTTCACCGGCGGCGACGGTGAGCTGATGGACGTCGACTTCGCCGAGTTCAGCGACTGATCCGCCCGCGTGCAGCCTGGGTGCCGCCACGGTGACACTCAGGCTGCACGCAACGGGATGGCGGGTCCGCTCAGCCGCGGGTGAGGGCGGCGTCGATCTCCTCCCGGCGGCCGACGACGAGCGCGTCGAACACGGCCTCGGGGAGGGGCTTCGTACCGCTGAACTTGATGCCGCCCTTGGTCGATTCGATGCCGTCCACGCCGTCCAGAGCGCTGGCGATGACCCCCGGACTGAACGGGTACACCGAGTAGCCCTGCTTCGTCGCGACGACGCTGATCAGCGGCCGGCCCCGGTAGCGCAGCGCCGCCATCCCGTAGCTCTTCCCCTCGTCCACGGTCGGCACCAGCGCCACGACCCGGGCGCGGTACTTCTCGAGCACGGTTCGAGCGGGCTCGTCGAGCGTTGCGATGTAGTCCGTGACTTCCCCCATGGGACACATCCTGACACGCGCCGCGACCGCGGGCGATCGCTCCTCGCGGCAGCCGCTGAACGGACGGCTGATCAGGCTCCGCGAGCGTCGTGGAATTCCATGCGCTCCGCCCCCACCCAGCCACCCGTCGCCGGAAATCTGTTGGTCCGCCGCAGCGTCCACCATCTCTCCGTCAGCAACCCGCTGACAGGAGGAGATCATGGGACAACGCAGACGAAGGCTCAGCATCTGGCTGGGCGCGACAGTCGTCGCCGTCGGGGCAGTCGCGCTGCCGGCCAGCCCGGCGGCCGCGGTGCCGTCCGGCGCCGGCTGGTCGGCGTCGTGGAACTACTACACCACCGCCGCCTTCGAGGCGCACCTGACGATCCCCGGCGGCCGCATCGATGGGTACGGACCCGACACCAACGGCATCCGCCGCTTCGACGGGGTCGTCCAGGACACCGACGCGCGCGACCGGGCCTGCGTACGGATGCGGGTCATCGCCACCGATACGGGCTCGTTGGGCAGCGCCACCGCCTGCAACGGTGGCTCCGAGGTGGTCAACACCCTTGAGTTCTCGGAGGCTCTGTTCGTGCACCTCGACCTCCTCGTCGGCGGCGTGATCACGAAGTCGTTCTTCACCTTCATCCCGAGCTCGGTCGACGACCCGAGCCTGCGGACCGTGGGGACTGGCACCGAATGGGCATACAACTCGTCCACCGACTTCCACGCGGAGGTGCACCGCCCCGGTGTCGTCGTCATCGGCGACGGGGCGAACCAGAACGGCGATACGCGCAGCCTCGGCGCAGCGGTCGCGCACGAGGGCGCCGACGACGGCTGCGTGATCGGGGCCGCGGCCGATGCGAGCATCTTCATCGGCGACTGGACCTGCGAGGTCGGCGACGTCCCGGCCTTCTACACCTTCGACTTCACCGGCTACATCAAGGTCACCGGCTGCTACATCCCACCGGGTGGCACCGGGCGCTGCCTCACGATGCACATGCCCGAGCCGCACTGAGCCGGGGCGCCGCCGTAGACCAAGGTCGATACGGGTGCCGACCGGTGGCGGCGGCTGAGCCGGCCGTACGGCCTCTACCGTGGTGGCCATGCGGGACACCCGGACGTGGTGGGGCGACGCCGCACTCGTGACGCTGGCGGTGCTGCTGGGCGCGTTCTTCTTCGCCGACGCGATCGGCTCCACCGGCGGTCAGGTGGCGGTGTACCGGGACCTCGCAGTCGGGGCTATCGCTTGCGCGGCGTTGCTGCTGCGCAAGCGATGGCCGGTTCGGCTGGCAGCGGTGCTCATCCGTCGATCGCTGTCTCGACGTCGGCGATAGGGGCGACAGCGGTGGCGATCGGTGCCGTCGCCGTGCACCGGTCCCGCCGGGTGACGGTGGCGGTGGTGGCCGCGCACGCGATCCGCGTCACCGCGCTGTTCGCCGTGGCCGCGGGCACGACCCGGGAGTTCTGGCTGGGGTTGGCCGTGGTGGTCACTGTGGACGCCGCGATGGTCGCCTCCGGTCTGCTGGTGCGCTCGCAGTGCATGCTCGTGCAGTCACTGCGGGACCGGGCGGCCGAGGCCGGGGAGGGCCAGCGGTCACGTTGTCGGCCATGTCGACACGTAACCCGGCGGCGAACGGGCCCGGCGACGGCCACCCCGCGAAATCTCCGCGACCAAGGTCGACGGGCCGGCGGGCGTTGGTCTACGACGGTTCGACGGCACCGCGGCGCGGGTCGTGAAGTTCGGCTCGGGTCCGCGGGAGAGCGGACGGGTGCCGCTGCTGCAGCCAGGTGACCACGTGCTCCCGGACGTGGCAGCGCAGGTCCCACAGCGTGGGGCTGTCCGCCGCGCTGACCATGACGCGGGCCCTGACCTGACCTCCGGTTGCGTCGGTGATCTGCAGGTTGTAGGCCCGTCCATCCCACAGTGGACTGTCCGACACCACCCGCTGGGCGTGTTCGCGGAGCTCCTCGACGGGCAGGGTCCAGTCGACGTCCAGGTCGACCGTGCCGATCACCGAGGAGCTCGAGCGGGTCCAGTTCTGGAACGGGGTGCTCGTGAAGTACGAGGTGGGCAGGATCAGCCGCCGGTCGTCCCAGATCCGGAGCACGACATAGCTCAGTGTGATTTCCTCGACCCGACCCCACTCGCCCTCGACGACCAGCACGTCGTCGAGGCGCAGGGCATTGCCGAAGGCGAGGTTGAGGCCCGCGAAGACGTTCGCCAGTGTGCTCTGGGCGGCGAGACCCGCCACCAGGCCGGCTATACCGGCCGACGCCAGCAGGCTGGCGCCGACAGTCCGGACCGCGGGGAACGACATCAGCACGGCGCCAGCGGCGAGCACCCCGATGACAGCGACGGTCACCCGCCGGACGAGCGAGACCTGGGTCTGGGCTCGCCTCGACCTGAGGTTGTCGGCGACATCGATCCGGTACCGCCGCAGGACCATGTCCTCCACCGCGAGCACCGCGGTGGCGACCAACCAGGCCGCCGCGAGCACGACGAGAGCCGTCGCGATGTAGGTGATGGCCTGCTCCATCCGGCCGAGCAGAGGCACGCACGCCCGGAGCACGACGGCCAGCGCGAGCACGATACCCGGCCGCCGGATCCGGCGCAGCGTCGTCCGGAGTAGCGGGTGCTCGCGGCCCATGCGCTGGAGCACGATGCCGACGACGACGAGCGCGGCGAGCGTAGCCGCGAGCCAACCAGCCGTGACGAGGTAGCGGTCGTCGACCTCGGACACGGAGACCGCCGTGACAATGTCGCCATACATGCCGGGTAATTGCCCTCGGAGCGCGATCGGCAACCACGTGAATCCGTGGAGTCCCCCGAACGGAGTCAGGCAGGTAACTACCCCGGCGCCCGGACGCGCGCGACCACGGGCCCGGCGAGCCGCCGCAGGTCAGCGTGGGCCGTCGCCACCACCGCGACGAGGGCCAGGCCGTAACCGATCCGCCGGGCCAGGAGACCGTCCACATGCAACAGAGCGTGGTACTGGGCGAGGTAGCCCGCGGCGACCACGGCCAGCCAGACCGTACGGGCGCCGAAGCCGACCATCACGACGAGCAGCAGCGCGTACCACGCGTAGGCCGGCGTCGCCACCAGCAGCGCGGCGCCGGTCATCGTCGCCGCTGGAAGCCAGGGTCGGTCCGGGTCGCTAGTGCGGGCGACCACCACCGCGACGAGGGCCAGGACCAGCACCGCGACCGCACCCGCCCACCCGGAGGGCACGACCAGGCTCAGCAGGGCGAAGCGCTCGCCGCTGGAGTAGCCCTCCTCCGCAAGGTAGCCCGGCAGGTAGCCGAGCACGCCGGCGCCGGCCCGCAGGACGTGCGGCAGGTACAGGACCGCGACGACACCGACCACTGTGGACGCCACCAGCACCGGCCGGCGCCGGGCCAGTGCCGGCAGCACCAGCAGCGGCGTCAGCTTCGTCGCGATGGCGAGCCCGAGCAGACCACCACCAGCCACCGCGGCGCCGGTCGGGCCGCGCCGTCGCAGGAACAGCAGGGCGAGCGCGGTGAGGAGCACCGCCAGGGCGTCGGCGTGGGCGTTGTTCGCCGCCTCCAGCGCAACCGCGGGACACCACGCCCACGCCACGACCGAGCGCGGGTCGGCGCCGCGGGCTCGGGCGGAGAGCAGTAGCACCAGTGTGGTCGCGATCGCGATCGCCGCCCCCGCGAGCTGGAATGGCCGGGCGAGCGTGCCGGCCGGGGAGAACGCATGCACGAGAAGGAAGTACGCCTGCGCGACGGGCGGGTATATGGTCGTCACGGCGGGTCTATTGATGAGAGTGCACCCTTCGGTGAGCGGCTCGCCGTGCGGGGAGCGCTCACCCGGTGCCACGCACCAGGGCGACGACTCCGGCCAGAGCAGCGGGTCCCGCAGGCCGACCAGCTCCGGACTGGCGGGCGGGTGCTCGTACGGGTCGACGCCGGCCGCCTGCACCCGCCCGTCCCAGATGTACCGGTAGACGTCGTCACTGCTCCCGGGCGGGCCGAGCGCCGCCGCGATCGGCATCGCTACGGCGCCGGCGAGGATGACCGGGACGGCCAGCCGCGGCGGAACCCGCCGGGCCAGCGGGATCGCGGCGGCGAACCCGAGCCAGGCCACGCCGACGAACGCCGGGCGGGCGAAGGAGCTCAGCCCCGGGGTGAGGTGCTCGGGGACCGTCACGCACACGGTCAGCAGCACCCCGAGCAGGACCAGGCCCGCCGGCGCGGTCCACCGCCTCAACGATCGTCCCGGTACGGCTCGGGGATTCCGGCGCCGGACCGGTCCACCCGCCGGCGGTGACGGGTCCACAGCGCGATGGTGGCGGCGACCAGCCATGTCGCGCCGATCGCGATCAGGAGGCCGCGGCGGTAGTCGAGCGGGAGCAGGGAGGGGTTGTCCGCGAATCCGCGGCCCTTGACGATGAGCGGGATCGCGACAACGACCAATGTCACTGTGACGATCAGGGCGGTCTGGGTCGGGGCCCGGGCCCACGCCGGTACCATCCGCACCGCGACGAGGCCGAGGGCGACGGTCGCCGGGATGAGGACGAAATCGTGCGCCACCAGGAGGGCGAGCATGAACAGGGCCTGCCGGACCGGCTCGGCGCCGGCCGCCGTCACGAGACCGAAGGCGGCGTAGGCCATCAGGCCGAGCCCGGCGACACCGAGCACCACCCGCGAGAGGCTCATGACATCACCGTCACGGCAGCGACCCACTTGGTTTGCAGCACACCGGGTCGGTTCGGCGCGATCAGCCGGCACGGGTACCCGTGGTCGATGTGCAGCGGCTCACCGTGCAGTCGCAGAGCCAGCGTTGTGAGCGGGTCGGCCAGATGCTCGGGATCGACCACAGTGGACCGGTAGCCGCCCGCCTGCAGCGACTCGACCAGCACCCGGTCGGCCGTGGTCCCACCGACGACGGCGACCAGCTCCGAGAGCCGCACTCCGGACCAGGATGCGCCGGCGCTCCAACCCTCGACGCACGTAATGGGCAGGTCAGCGGTGTGCTGAGGCATCGCCAGCAGCTCGTCGAGCGTGAACTCTCGCCGCCCGGTGGGTCCGGTGAGGACGAGGCGGTAGCCAGGATCGCGCGCGATCTCGACGACACCGGCGACGACCGCGGACATGTTCACCGGTAGGCCCTGGGGCCCGAGGTCCGGCCGCCGCGGGGCCAGGACCGACAACCGGCTCAACGGCCGTACGGTCTGGCCCACCGTGGCCAGGGTCACGGTCGCGACCGCCGCGCCGACGGCGACCAGCACGCCACGCCGGGTCAGACCCCCTTCCACAGTGGACGTGACCGGCGGGGCGGCGCGGCTGAGCCCGACGCGGATGGTGGGCAGCTTCAGGGCCACGTGGAAGACGATGGCGCCCACCGCGAGCCAGGCGCCCCAGTAGTGGGCGGGAAGGAAGCCGAGTGGCATGAGCTCATACCAGTGCACGATGTTGAGCAGCCCGGTGACGAGCTGGAAGGCCGCGGCCGACAGCACCGCGATCGACAGCCGGGCCAGCCCGTGGCTGAGCGTGCGCAGCGGCGGCCAGGTGAACAGCTCGGGGTAGACCGACCAGATCTTCGCGCCGAGCAGTGGGAAGGCCGCCAATCCGGTGGCCACGTGCACGCCCTGGGTGACCCGGTAGAGGGCGACCGGTCGCGCCGGCCACCAGAACCAGGCGGGCGGGTGCTGGATCGCATGGCTGAGCAGCCCGGTCAGGAAGCAGACTCCGAAGCAGATGCCCAGGGCGACACCGAGCCGGCTGGTCAGCCACGGCGACCGCGCACTCGAGCGGAACGCACCACGCTCGAACGGTCCACGGCGCAGGCTCTCGGGCGCGGCCGGCACGGGCACCCGCAGCAGTTGCCCGCTGGTTCGCTCCACGCGGCTCGCGAGGGTCCTCAGCGTTGACGCAGCTCGGCGAACCACCGACCCGCCTCCGTCCACTCGCGACAGACCCGCAGGCCCGACTCTCCGGCCAGCTCGGCGACCCGGTCCGCCGGCACGATCGCCCACGGGAACGGCGAGCTGTGTCGCTGCGCGTCGCGCAGGACGACGTCGCCGGTCCAGCTCGGCTCACCCGGCGGCCGCAGCTCCGCAAGGACGGCGCCGGCCCGGCCGAGCAGGACGGCGCAGCGCCGCAGCAGTCGCGGTGGGTCTCCGCCGATGCCGATGTTGCCGTCGGCGAGCAGCACCGTGCGCCAACCGCCCTCGCCCGGCAACGGCCCGAACACGTCCGCGCGGACCGCCCAGATCCCGCGCCGTTGGGCCTGCCGGACTGCCTCCGGCGACACGTCCACGCCCATGGCCGCGCGGCCCGCACGATGAAGCGCCGCGACGAGGCGGCCGGGGCCGCAACCAACGTCGAGGGTCGGGCCGACGCACCGCGCGAGCAGGGCGGTGTCTCCCGGAAGGAGCTCGCCGGACCACATCGATGCATCGAAGGAGGTGACCGAGGCCCCGGCCGGGTCGACCACGTCGATGGTGGTGTCCTGTCCGGCGGCGGCCCGGCGCAGCGCCGCCCCGTAGACCGCCAGCGGCGCGGTCACGTCGCCACCCCGGCGGGCCGCAGGTGGCGCGAGACGGCCGCCGCGAACCGGGAGGCGGGGTTGCACAACGGGGCGACGGCCCAGGCGTCGGCGGGTGTGTCCACGTCGCGCAGCACGGGTGCCGTCGCCACCGTCAGCCCGGCCTCGACCAACGCCGCGTGGGTCAGCCGCCCAGTGTCCGGGCGCGAGGTCGAGACGCCGGCCATCTCCCAGGCCCGCGCCGGCTCGCGCAGTGCCAGCAACCACCAGCCTCCGTCGGAGGCCAGCCCGAGTACGGCGTCGGTGCCGTGCAACTGGCGTACACACTGCCCGAGCAGTGGGCCGGAGATCTGGGGTGTGTCCATCCCGATGAGAACGGTCGGGAGCCCATCGCCGACCGAGTCGGCGAACGCGTGGGCGATCCGCTCCCCCAGCGTTCCTTCGCGCTGGGCGCCCACGTCCCACCCGCGGCGCGGCCAGCCGTGGCCGTCCACAGTGGTGGGATCATCGAGCACGAGGCGGCGCCGGGCTACGAGCTCGGTCGGCGCCTCGTCGACGGCGTCGAGCGTGTCGTGCAACGCGGCCAGCGCCACGGCCGCCGCCTGTTCCGGTGTGCACGGCGGGCACAGGCGGGTCTTCACGCGACCGGGGCGGGGCGCCTTCGCGAGCACGAGCACCTGCGCACTCACGGGCAGTCCGCGAGGATCCGGGCCATGTCGTTGACGGTGCGCACGGTGCCGGCGACCGTACCGGTCACTTTGGACCGTCCATCACCGACTCGCGGGGCATAGGCCACGTCGCGCTCGGCCACCCGCCACCGCGCTCGCGCGGCCTTGACGACCATCTCCAGGGGGTAGCCGAACCGGCGGTCGACGAGGTCGAGGGCGAGCAGGTCGGCGCGTCGGGCGGCCCGCATCGGCCCGAGGTCGTAGACGCGCACCCCGACCCGCCGGCGCAGGCGCCAGGCGACCACGGCGTTGCCGAGGCGCGCATGGGTCGGCCACGCCCCGGCCCCGGTCGGCCGCCGGCGGCCCAGGACGAGGTCGGCCCGCCCCGACAGCACGGGTGCGGCCACGGCGGGCAGGTCGGCCGGGTCGAGGGAACCGTCGGCGTCCATGAAGCAGACGACGTCGGCGCCCGCCGCGACCAGGCCGGCGTGCGCGGCGGCCCCGAAGCCGCGCGGCCTGGCATCGACAACGGTGGCGCCGTAGCTCCGCGCGATCGCTGCTGAGCCGTCGGTGGATCCGTTGTCCGCGACGATCGCGCGGTAGCCCGCCGGCAGCCGGGACAGCACCCACGGCAGCGCCGCCGCTTCGTCGAGGCAGGGCAGGATCACATCGATCACAGGCGCAGCCTAGGACTGGCAGCCGCAGGACGGCCCTTACGATGCACGAACGGATTCCTTACCAATTCGGAACATCGAGGATTCGACCCCAGAAGGCGGCCTACTGTGGCACCATGCGCGTCCTCGTGACCGGTGGCGCCGGCTTCATCGGCTCGCACGTGGCGACCGCGCTCGTCGAAGCCGGTCACGAGGTCAGGGCGCTGGACAGCCTGCACCCGGCCGCCCACCGCGACACCACGGCGGCCCGGCCCGACCTCGTCCGGGGCGACGTCCGCGACCGCGCGACCGTCGACACCGCGCTGGCGGGCGTGGACGCGGTGGTCCACCACGCCGCGATGGTGGGCATGGGCGTGGACCTGCAGGACGCGCCCGAGTACGTCTCCGCGAACGACCTCGGCACAGCGGTCCTGCTCGCCGCCATGGCCGCACGGGACGTACGCCGGCTGGTGCTGGCCAGCTCGATGGTGGTCTACGGGGAGGGGGCGTACGAGTGCCCCTGGCACGGCTCGGTCCGGCCGGCCCCACGACGGGCATCCGACCTCACCGCAGGGATCTTTGAACCTCGATGCCCCGGGTGCGCGACGACGCTGGCGCCGGCGCTGGTCACCGAGGAGGACCGGCTCGAACCTCGCAGCGTCTACGCCGCGACGAAGCTAGCCCAGGAGAACCTCGCCAACGCGTGGGCGCTGGGCACGGACGGCAGCGCCACCGCGCTGCGTTATCACAACATTTACGGCCCAGGCATGCCCAAGGACACGCCGTACGCGGGCGTAGCCGCGATCTTCCGCTCCAGCCTCGAACGCGGCGAAGGGCCGGCCGTGTTCGAGGACGGCGGACAGCGGCGGGACTTCGTCCACGTCCGTGACGTGGCCGCCGCGAACGTCGCGGCACTGGCGTTGCGGGACCCACCGGTCGGGCTGAGGGCGTACAACGTCGGCTCTGGGCTGGCAACGACCGTCGCCGACATGGCGGGCGCGCTGGCGTCGGCCATGGATGGTCCGGCTCCGGTGGTCACGGGACGGTTCCGGGCCGCGGATGTGCGGCACATCACCGCCTCCCCCGCCCGGGCCGCCGCCGAGCTCGGCTTCACCGCGACGGTGCCCTTCGACGACGGGATGCGCGAACTCGCGTTCGCCGATCTGCGGGGTTGACGACGTATGGTCGGCGTCATGAGGGGCGCGCGGAGCGTGGGCGGGTCGAGTGTGATGGAACGGGTGCTTGTGGTGGACGACGACGCGACGGTGAGCGACGTCGTGCGCCGGTACCTGGAACGGGCCGGCTACGAAGTGGCGCTCGCCGACGACGGCCCGTCGGCGGGGGGCGCCGTCGCGCGCCCACCCCCCCCCCCGGGGGGGGGGGCGGGGAGGGGTGCCGGGCCCGGCCGGCG
>JBQGBY010000045.1:0-1601 GCA_052038195.1 Micromonosporaceae bacterium
GAGAGGTGAGTATCTAGGGGAGGACCGAGGTGACGACCCTTCTGCCTCGTCGTGCCAGGCTGTCGCCGGTGCTCTGGGTCGGGGTGGCGTTGGGGATCGTGATCATCTTTGCGGTGCCGGTAGTACTCAAGCGCTACGCGGCCCGCCGAGGGGATAGCGGATACCGAACGCGGAAGATGGCTGGCACCAGTGGTCTGCTCCTGGGTGGTGGCTTCGCAATGCTGTTCACCACCCCGATGTCGGGCCTGGGTGTCCTTGCCGCCGGTGCCGCTCTCAGCACCTTCTTTCTTCTCTGGTTCCGACGCCCTCGAGTCGGCCCGCCAAGCCGCTGACGCGCTAGCCCATATCTGATGCGATGAGAGGGTGCCGTGGTGGTGCCTTCCCGCGGCTCGAGCGGTGATCGCATCGGAGGGGCGCGATGGCGGCGTCCGGCGTGAAGGCGAAGAAGGTCCTCCCCGGTTCGGGATCGTCCGAGCGGGCTAACACTCGGGGTCGCTGTACCAAGACCTCGAGACGAGGAGGACCCGTGGAACGACAGTACGTCGGTATCGATCTGCACCGTCGCCGGTCGGTGATCGTGCGCATGGACGACGCTGGCGAGAGGCTCCAGACCGTCCGCAACGACAACGACCCGGTGGCGCTGGGTCTGGCGCTGGCGGAGGCCGGCCCGGATCCCGAGGTGGCACTGGAGGCGACCTACGGCCGGTACTGGGCGGCCGATGCGCTCCAGGCAGCCGGGGCGCGGGTGCATCTGGTGCATCCGTCGGGGCTGCATTGGGGTGCGCGGCGAGTGAAGAACGACGAGCGGGATGCGACGGAGATCGCACACCGGCTGCGCCGCAACGATCTGCCCGAAGCGTGGATCGCCCCGCCCAAGACGCGGGAGCTGCGAGAGCTGGTGCGCTTCCGAGCCAAGCTGGTCGCCCTGCGCTCCGGGCTCAAGGCCCAGGTGCATGCAGTGTTGGCCAAGCAGGGTGTGCTGCCCAGGCTGGATGACATCTTCGGCCCCGAAGGGCAGCGGTTCTTGGACGAGGTTCCCCTCGATGAGGGCTACACGATCCGGGTGGAGTCGTTGCGCGATCTGATCGGGCTGTACGACCGGGAGATCGCCACGCTCGAGCCCGAGATCCACCGGTGGTTGCGCGACGACGCCGGCTACCGGGCGATCCAGTCCATCCACGGCGTGGGCCGCACCATGGCGGCGATCTTCGTGGCCGAGATCGGTGACGTGCAGCGGTTCCCGACCGCCCGGCACCTGTGCTCCTGGGCCGGTCTCACCCCCAAGCACATCGAGGCGGACACCAAGGTCATCCGCGGGCGGATCACCCGCATGGGCTCAGCGCTGGTGCGCTGGGCCGCCACCGAAGCCGTCGCCCGCTACCACGGCGGGCCCGCCATCGGTCCCGCCTACCGGCGCATCGCGGAGCGGCGCGGCACCAAGATCGCCCGCGTCGCCGCGGCCCGCAACGTTCTCACCCTCGTCTTCTCCGGCATGCGCGATGGCCGCATCCGCTGCCTCAAGGAGGGCGGGGTGACGGTCCGGCACAGCCCAGGCGTGAGCTCGACGAACGGCGTGATCCCCACCCCGGTGGCGTGGTCGT
>JBQGBY010000046.1:0-17001 GCA_052038195.1 Micromonosporaceae bacterium
GGGGGGCCGCGGGGGGACGCCGCCGCGGGGGGGGGCGCCGGGGGGCGGGGGCGGGGGGCCCGGGCGCCGGGGACGCCCCCCCCCCCGCGCTCGGGGGGTGGTGACGGTCATCGGGTCAGGCGTTCGCGGCTTCGACGAACGTCGAATCGAAAAGGCCCTCCAGGGATGGGGTCTCTTCGACCAGTCCCACCTCGACGATGAAGTCCGCGATCTGGGCGGCCATGTGGTCCAGGTGCGCGGGCGAGTCGCCCGGGCTGAACGCCGCGAGGTTGTCGGCCTTGTCGAAGATCGTCGTGCCGGAATCGTACGACTCGTAGTCCTCGATGGATACGCCGGCCCGCTCGGCCATGATGGCCACGGCCTCGTCACGGTTCTCGGCGATCCAGGCGAGCGTGTCGAACCAGGCCTGTACGACCTTCTGCACCTCCGCGGGGTGTTCCTCCACAAAGGACGCGTCGAACGTGAGGTGGTCCGGGATCGCGCCAGGAAACTCCGCCGACGTGGCCAGCACCGTGCTGCCGGGGCGCTCCAGCGCGGTGGTGGTGAACGGGGCGTAGGCCGCGACCGCGTCGACCTGCTCGGCCTTGAACGCCGCGGCGGCCTCGGCGACCGCCAACTCCACGATGGTCACGTCGGCGAAGGACAGCCCGGCGTCGTCGAGCACCAGCGCGAGCAGGAACTGGGAGACGGCGCCCGCCTCGACGGCGATGGTCTTGCCGGCCAGGTCGTCGACCGAGGCGATGCCGTCGGAGACGATGATCTGGTCGTTTCCGGTGGAATTGTCATTGACCAGCACGATGGTCTGCGCCGCGCCGCCACTGATTGAGATCAGGGTGTCGTTGAGGGTCTGGGAGTTCGCGTCCACCGCGCCGGTCGACAGGGCCTCGAGGCTGCGCAGGTAGTCGTCGAACCACACCATCTCGACGTCGACGTCGTTGGCTTCGAAGAAGCCCTGCTCGAGCGTGACCTGCCACGGGAACCACCCCGGCCAGGCGCTGAACCCGATGCTGACGGTGACGCCACCCTCCTCGGACGTCGCCGGTTCCGCGCCGGCGCAGGCGGTGGCGCCGGCCATGACAGCGGTGAGCGTGGCGATCGCGGTAAGGCGTCTTCTCATGGTTTACCTCCTGTATCTCCAACTGGCCACGTCCGGCGAGCTTCCGAGCCGGTGGGCCGGCTCCTCGGCAGGTGACCGGCGCGGACCAGGCAACCGAGCGTGTCGCAGATGACGCGGGTGGCGATCAACGAGGTGATCTCCGCGTTGTCGTAGGGCGGCGAGCACTCGACGACCTCGATGCCGGCGAGTGGCCGTTCCGCTACGAGTTGGATGAACTTGAGTACTTCGCGAGGCAGGAACCCGCCCGGCTCGGGCCAGCCGGTGCCGGGGACGAAGGCCGCGTCCAGGCAGTCGACGTCGAAGGACAGCCAGACCGCGTCGGCGCCGTCCCAGGCCACCTCCAGGGCCCGCTCGGCCGCCGCCTCGATGCCCATCTCGACACAATCGGTGACGGTCATGATGGTGGTGCCGCGCTCGCGCCCGACCCTCACCCCCGGGCGAGGCGCCTGCCAGCCGCCGATGCCGATCTGGACCAGGTTGCGTGGCGGTACGTTCGGGATGTCGGTCGCGTGGAACCACGGCGTGGTGTGCATCCGCTCGTCGAGGTCGGTCTCCTGCGTATCGACATGCCGGTCGAAATGGATGATGCCGAGGTTGCCCGTCAGGTGCTGGGCCACCCCGCGTACGGTCGGGAAGCCGATGGAGTGGTCGCCGCCCAGCACCACCGGAAACGCACCGCTCTCATACACGTGGCCGATGGCCTTCGATATCTGGTCGAAGGTCTTCTCGATGTTCGCGGGACTCGTGAAGCTGTCGCCGCGATCGGCGATCGTGATGGACTCGCGCAGGTCGACGCCGAGCTCGAACGAGTACGGGCCGTAGAGCGCGGAGATCTTTCGGATGCCCTGCGGGCCGAATCTGGTGCCCGATCGGTACGTCGTCCCGCCGTCGAACGGTGCGCCCAGCACGGCGACGTCGTACTCACCGCAGCGGCGCACGTCCTCCAGGTACGGCGCCTTCAGGAACGTGTTGATGCCGGCGAAGTGTGGCAGCTCGCCGCGGCTGAATGTGGGAATGCGTTTGTCCACAAGGGAGTCAGCCCCCGGCAGCCCGAGCTCGAGGCCGCGGGCGACCTCCTCCTCCCACCTGGCCGTCGGCAGCTCGGCCTCCCGCTGCACCGCGTAGCGGGCCTCGGGGCCGTAGTTGCCAGCTGATTCCGCTCCGCCGGCGTCGCCGGAGTTGCCGTGCAGGTTGTCATGGTCGTGGGGACCGCCCATGGCACCTCCGGAACGAGGGCCCGGCCGGGGAGCAGCCGGGCATCGGCGCTCTCCCGGGCTTTTGTCCCGCCGTGGAGCGGTGCCAGCCCTGCCGCGGGCCTGGCGTCGCCCGCGGCCGGGGCCGTACCACCTGCGTCTCTCGGACCAGACCCGCGACCGGCCGCCCCACTCGTGTGTGCTCGGTCGTCCGTCGCTGCGGAACCCTAGACGCGCCTCACGCTGTCGGTGAGTCGTGGACCAGTAGACGAGCCATGGGTTTCACCATGATTACCTCGCCGTTGCCATGTCGTGACCGGTGCGATCGGGGCCGGGCGGCGGCTGCCATAGAGTGGGTCGGTGCGGCGGCGTAAGCAGGAGACCGTGGCGTGGCTCGGGGCGCTCTGGCTCGTCAACGTCGCGCTCTTCGGCGTCGTCACCGCGGCGTCGGTGTCGACGATCCGAGGCCACATGCTCGACACCGTGGCGCTGTACGGCAACAGCCTTGGCCGGCGTACGGTCGATGCCCCGCTGGACGCGGCCCTCGGCGCTGTGTCGGTGGGCTCGATCGTGCTGATCCTCGTCGTTATCGGCGCGGTGGCGCTCGCCCGACGGCGGCTCACCCTCGCCGTGATGTCGGCCACCGTCGTTGTGGGCTCCGTGGCGACGACGTATCTGCTCAAGCGCTTGATCGATCGGCCCTATCTGGGCGTGGACCCCGACCGGGCCTTCGCGGGTAACAGCCTGCCCAGCGGCCACGCCACCGCCGCGGCGGCGTTCGCGATCGGGCTGACCCTGGTGCTGCCGCCGAGGGCCCGCGGCATGGCCGGCATCCTCGGCGCCACCTACGCGGGCGTGGTCGGGGTCGCCACCCTCTCCTCCGGCTGGCACCGCCCGAGCGACGTGGTCACCGCCTACCTGGTCGTGGGCGGGTGGGCCGCCTTCGCCGGGCTCGTCCTGGTGCTCACCCAGCAACCGACCGCGGTCGTGACCCGAGGCGAGCGAGCCGGGTCGTCGCTGGCCACCACGCTCGCCCTCGGTGCCTTGCCCGCCATGATCGGATTCGCGCTCCTGTTCTACGTCGTCGCGCGGATGACCGAGCCGGTGGAGGAGATGGGGTCGCAGCTGCTGCGGACGGGCTACGTCGGCAGCGTGCTGACCGTGACTGGTGCCGCCTACCTGATGATGGCCGTCGTACTCTTCAGCGTGCATCGCGTCGTGCCCCAGAGCTCCGCTGGGCCGACGCCGGGGGGCTCGGCCTAGACGGTCCACAGTGGACCTGAGTGCGCGTTCCGGTCGATATCGGTAGCGGCCGGCAGTGGCGGGTGGTTGACTCGCCGCTGTGCTCACGGAGGCCGGACTTCGCCACGCCCTGGACCGACTGTGGGGCCTGCCCGGCGCCGAGGTCCGGCCGCACCACGGCGGGATGAACTCGGCGACCTGGCTCGTCGACCACGACGGTCGGCGATGGGTCGCCAAGGCGGTACCGCCCGCGGCCGAGCGGCAGCTCCGCGGCGGGCTGGCGGTGGCGGCGCGGGTGGAGGAGGCCGGCATACCCGCAGGCGCTCCGCGGCCGACGCTGGCCGGACGCCCCGTCGCCGACGTGGGCGGCCAGTCGGTCGCGCTGCTGACCTGGGTCGCCGGCACGCCCTTGACCGGAGCCGAGGCGCCGGAGCAGCGCCTGATCGGGGCGACGTTGGCGCGGGTCCATGGAGCACTGACCGGTGCCGGGGTCGATGACGCCTACCCATTCCACTGGGTCGATCCAACCGCGGATCACCTGGCCGTACGTTCGTGGATCCGGGCCGAGGTTGCGGCGGCGGTCGCCGCGCTCGAGGCGCTGCGTCCCGACAGGCTGTCGCATGGCCTGCTGCACACGGATCCAGCGCCGGAGGCGTTCCACTGGGATGCCGACCGGGGTGTCTGCGGCCTCATCGACTGGTCCGTCGGGATGTCCGGTCCGCTGCTGTACGACGTGGCGTCGGCGGTCATGTACCTCGGTGGCCCGGGGCGGGCGACAGCGTTCCTGGCCGCGTACCTGGACAGCGCCGTGCTGTCGCCCGCCGAGGTCGAGCGGGGACTACTCGTGATGCTGCGGTTCCGGTTGGCGGTGCAGGCCGACTACTTCGCCCGTCGGATCATGGTCGGCGATCTGACCGGGATCCGCGGCCCCGATGAGAACGAGAAGGGCCTGGCGCACGCGCGGGATGGCCTGCGCCGGTCAGCCGGCCGGTAGCCGCTCGGCGATCAGCGTGACCGCCTCGACACAGATCTGTTTCGACGGCCGGCCCCCGCTCAGGGGTGTCGTGCAGGAGAGCCGGTAGAAGGCTGCGCCCTGCCAGCCGGCGGCGTAGCTGTTGCCGACCACGCCCAGGTCGGCCGACTGAACGGTCGTGCTCTGCCCGACGCCGACGAGGCGCTCGCCCTTGCCGCTGATGAGATCCTGTTCGATATTCGCCTTCATCTCATCGTTGACCACAAGCAAGGTCAGGTCGACCACGCCGGCGATCCGCAGCTCGTCGTCTTCGGCGTACCAGTAGCAGGCCACGAACGAGCCGTCCTCGTCGGGGTTGCGCTCGCCGTCGCCGACCGGGACGCCAGCGATCTCCGAGAGGTCACTCGCGCTCAACAGCGTGCATGGATCCGTCAGGCCGTCGGGGATCGGTCCACCAACCGGTGCCGGGGGCGGCTGCCCGTCGGACGGGTCCGAAGCGAGGGTGTCTCCGCACGACGCCGCCCCGAGGAGCAGGGCGACCGAGGTACCAAGCATGACGGCGGCCAGCCGTCCAATCTTCGGTCCGAGGTTCATGCGACCACGCTAGGAAGCGCGGTGGGGCGCGGCCTCCGTGAAACCACGGCACTATGGAGCGGCAGCGCCAATGTTCAGTGGTTCCACGGACGTTGACGGCCGCGGCGGTGCCTACGGTCGCGCCATGAACCCACGTGTCATTGCTCCCCGGTTCGTTCCATCCGTTGCGCTGACTGCCCTGTTCGCCGTACTCGCCCTTGCCGGCTGCGATCGCGACCAACCCTCGACCGGCCCGCAGGCTCAGGCGAGCACCACGGACGCGGTTTCCGCCACCACCCAGCCGCCGCCGCCGACATCGGAGGCGACCACGAGCCCCGCGACGACCTATGACTGTGCCGCCCTGCTGTCCAACGGCGAGGCCCAGGCAGCGACTGGTCTGGATCTGAGCCTCGTCGAGTCGGCGGATGGCGCTGATGATCCCTTCGACGGATACACCGACTGTGGCTACTTCTCCTCCGACGGCACCTACATGCAGGCCACGGTCTGGACCGGCCCGGCGTACGAGCAGGGCTTCGTGCCGCAGCTGGAGGCCGGCCGGGCCGGAGCGGCGGATCCCGTGCCCGGCGTGGGCGACGAGGCTGGCTGGAGTGCCGACCTGACGGTGCTGGGCGTACGGGTGGGCGGCACCGGCATCACGATCGCTTTCGCCTTCGTCGACGAACGCGGGCAGGACGAGCTCAGGACATGGGCCGTGGAGCTCGCCGACATCGTGATCAGCCACCTGTGATGTCGCAGCCCGGGCCGCTCGAGTCGGCGTTCCTGGTCGAGCGGTACCTGCCGTCGGTGAGCCCCGCCGAGGTCGCCGCCGCGATCGAGCGGCTGCACGATCGTCCCGGGGCCCCGGCGCGGCACCTGTTCACGGTGCTGGTGGCGGGTGAGGAGACCGGGCTGTCCTGTTTCGCCGCACCGGACCACGGCTCCGTGGCCCGCACCAACGACGACGCGGCCTTTCCCTTCGACCGGATCGTCGAGGTCACCATCTTCGGAATCGATAGGAATGAGTGAAATGAAGGTTCAGCGGATCCGGCGACCGGCGGCCACCGTCGCGGTGGTCCTGGCTGCCCTCGCCGCGGTCGCGGTGTCGAGCCGGGCTCGGGCGGACGGGCCGGCGGGTGGCGAGGACCCCATCGCGGTCCAGCTGCGACTGATCGCGGCGGCCGACCGGATCGCGCCATCGATGGCGGGCGCGACCGGGTTCGCCGGCATCACCATCGAGGCGTCGGCGGGTCAGCTCCGCATCTACTGGAAGGGCGATCTACCGCCGGTCGTGGCCGACGCCATCGAGGTCGAGCGGCACGACGTCGACATCGAGGTGCTGCCGGCGTGGTACAGCCAGCAGGAGCTGGCGGCGGTGGGCGCGGAGGTTCTCGGGGCGGACGGTGTGACCGGTGTGGCGCCGCAGCCGGACGGCAGTGGGCTGCTGGTCATGTACGCCGGCGACGAGCGGTCAGCGCGGTCACTGCCGGTGATCGTCGGAGCGCCGGTACCGGTGTGGATCTCCCCGTACGAGCGCCCGGTGCTGGCCGCCGGCCGGCAGACGGACGTCTCGCCCTATTCTGGTGGGTCCATCTATCACTTTCCCATCGGGAACGGTGTGGGGTACTGCACCACGGGCTTCGCGGTCCGGGTGGGATCGGTCAACAAGATCCTCAGCGCCGGGCACTGCCGCGACGACGGCGACCCGGTCTACGAGGGCAGCGGCACGTCGACCACGCTCATGGGCACCGTGTCCGGCAGCAGCAAGATGTATGACACGCTTCTGATCGACGCGGACGCGGTCGGCCGGATCTTCCATGGGGCACACTGGTCGACGTCGACGATGACCGTGCACCAGGTCATCAAGAACTACCCCAAGACGTTGGTCTGCACCTCGGGCGCGATGACCGGACAGCACTGTGACATCCGGATCACGCACACCAACCTCACGGTCAAGGTCGAGGCCGAGGGCGGCGGCTGGTACCCGATCGCGGGCCTGATCCGTGCCGAGCGGATTCCGGCGGGCGTCGCCGCCGGACTGGGTGACAGTGGTGGGCCGGTCGTCGCGATGGACACCGCGGGCGGCTTCACTCTGGTCTATCCACTGGGGACGGTGACGGCGATCGACCCCATGGCCGGTCTGGCCTGCGGCGCCGCCCAGTTCGCCTGGACCACCTGTTCGTCGCGCGTGTACTACGCCGACATCAACCTTGCCCTGGCCCGCTACGCGGCCACCATCGTGGCGTAGCGGCCGGCCGTCGTCGGGGCGCGGCGGGCCATCGTCATCCAGCGGCGGCGACCGCGCGGAGCAGGGCGGCCAGCTCGGTCCGGGACCGAGCGCCCAGCTTTCGGTACGCCGCCGCGAGATGCGACTCCACCGTCCGGACCGACAGGAAGAGCTCCTGTGCGATCTCCGCGTTCGTCCGCCCCGCAGCCGCGAGCGCAGCCACCCGCTGCTGCATCGCGGTCAGCCCTTCCGGGTCACCCGTCCGCCCGCTGATCGCGCCCGCCTCGGCCCGGGCCCGCTCCACCCATGGTCCAGCATCGATCGCTGCGAAGAGGTTCTCCGCCTCGGCGAGCACCGCGCGCGCGTCCTTGCGGCGATTGGCCCGGCGAAGCGCCACCCCTAGGCCGAGCAGCCCGCGAGCCCGCTCGAACGGCATCTGCGCGAGCACCGGCTCGGCCAGACCCTGGTTGAACTCCCGGATCGCGGCCTCGAAGTCGCCGGTCGCCGCGGCGACCTGAGCCAGGCAGCGCCGCGACACCCCGACCGACCAAGGGTGGCCGGTCAGCTCAGCCCGCTCGTGGAAGGCCCGCGCCGCCTGCGCGGCCTCGGTCAACTGTCCACAACCGACAAGCGCCTCCACGAGGTCGCCATGCATGCGGTGCCAGCCGATCTCGACCAGGTGACCGGAGGACGCGATCTCGGCCCCGGCGGTCAGCGCCTGCGCCGCGTCGGCTGGTCGATCGGCGCTCAGGTGAGCGAATCCGCTCGCGGCCAGGGCGCGGATCTCCGCCCACGGGTTGCCGGCCGCCCGCGCCTGGTCGACCGCTCGTCGGCAGAGATCGGCCGCGGCGTCGGCGTCGCCGAGCGCGGCGTGAACCTGCCCGGCGACCGCCCAGATGTACGCGTCGGCGAGGTCCAGCTCCGCGGCCAGCGACGTCGCCCGCGCGATGGTGACCTGTGCCTCGCGCAACATCCCGGCGCCCAGCTGCATCCAGGCCAGGGTGCGCAACAGGTGGGGGAGCGAGGACTCGTCGCCGAGCCGGGTGGCGCGGGACACGCAGTCGGCGATCGCCGGCAGCGAGTCCGCGATCCGTCCCGCGTGCCCGAGGAAGATGGCGCGCTGTGTCGATGGCCGCATCATCGTCACCAGATCGGTCCGTTCCTCGAGCGCCACGGCGCGGTCGAGCAGGTCGACCCGTAGACCCCGGCCGGCTTCGAAGTCGGTGCCGGCGAGAAGCACCAGTGCGGTGGCCGCCGACGTCGGATCCTCATCCTCATGTCCGGCGAGGGCCCGTACCGCCGCCTCGGCGTGCGCGCGTTCCGTGTCGACGTCCTCCCACGCGGTCATGCCCGCGGTGACGTGCGCGCGGGCCAGCGCCGCGCGGTCGGGGCCCGCCTCGTCGAGCGCCTGGGTGAGCCAGCGTCGCGCCTCGGGCAGTCGTGCTCCCACCTGTTCCACCGCCGAGAGCAGGAGCAGAGCATCGACCCGCCCCGGTCCGGGCGGTCGCCGACCCAGCGAGCCGGCCGCGACCTCACGCGCTCCGACCGTATCCCCGGCGTCGAGCCGGCACCTCGCCAGCGCGAGCTCCCGGGTGACGAGCCGGTCGACCTCGGTGGGTGGGGTCGCGGTCACCGCGAGTTCGCGCAGCTGAGCTGCCGCGACCGGTGCGCCCCGTCGCTGCGCCTGGCTCGCCGCCTCGTCCAGGGCATCGGCGACGGCTCCGTCCGGGCCGTCCGTGCTCAACGCCAGGTGCCGCACCCGTTCCTCGGGGTTTGCGACCGTTTCGGCGAGGCGGGCGTGCAGCCGTCGCCGCGCCGCCGGGAGAATCCCCGCGTGGGCCGCGGCTGCGATGAGCGGGTGTGCGCACCGCACGGCACTTCCCTCCACAGTGGTCAGTTCGGCGGTGACGAGGCTTGCGACCGCCGCCTCGGCCGCATCGGCTCCGATCAACGTCGCGAGTAGCGTGAGCGTGGGGCGGGCGGCGGTGGCGATGACCTGCAGCACGTCGCGCTCGCACGCAGGCAGCTCGCGGATGCGGGCGCCGAGCAGCGCCGCCACGTCCGCGGTGGGCTGGAACCGTTCGCCCGGGCCCGGTATGGCGCCCCGGGCCGCCGCCGCCCGGGCAAGCTCGAGGGCGATGAACGAGTTGCCCCCGGACTCGTCGGCCAGCTGGACGGCCGCCAGCCGGGGCAGCGACACGTGGAGCCGATCGGCGACGAGCCGGCCCAGTGCGCCCGCCGAGAGCGGTCCGAGCGGAAGGCGGGACCGTCGTGGCTCGGGGAACGCGTCCTCCAGCGGCGCCGACCCGGCCAGGTCCTCGGTCCGGGCGGCGGCGAGCACCGACAGGGCCGAGTCGCCGAGGCGGCGTAGCGCGAAGTCGATCACGAACGTACTGGCAGGATCCAGCCACTGGAGATCGTCGATTGCCAGCAGGACCGGGTCGGTGGCGATCCCGCGGAGCACCGAGAGCACACCGAGCCCGACTGCCGTGGGCTCGGCCGCACCGGACGCGGTCGACCCGGCGTCGTCGCGCGACAGTGCGGTCTCCAGAGCTGACCGACGGGCGCCGGGCAGTTGTCCGCGAACGCCGTCCAGGACCTCGTCGGTGATCAGACCGGTCAGTCCCGCGTACGAGAGCGTTGCCTCGGCCGGTCCCGGGCGGAACTCGAGCACCCGCCGCCCTCGCTCCCGCGCGTGGTCAGCGCCGTTACGACACAACGTCGACTTGCCGATGCCGGCCGGGCCGGTAATGAGCAACATGGACGGTCCGATGCCGTCCAGAAACGCGGACAACCGGTCCCGCTCGGCGTCGCGCCCGATCATCGAGGGGTTCACACGGTTAGCGTGGTGTACCCCCGCAAGCTCTGCCAGCGTCCGACCGGACAAACCGGCTGCCATCGCCGACCGCCCCCAGCCGTGACGACCGGTCGCCGCGGTGCTTGCGCCCTATCCATGCCCGGGCGGGGCAAGACGGTACGTCGTAAGGGTCTCCTGGTCGGAAAACCCGAGGCGCGCGTACAGCGCCCCCGCGCGGTCGGACTCCCAGCCGATCTTCAATGTCGTCGCGCCCGCCCGGGCCAGGCGGTCCAGACCGGCGCTGATCATCGCGTACCCGATCCCGCGGCTGGCGTGCTCGCCCTCGACCCGGACCGGCTCGACCACCCCGACGCCGGTGACCGGGTCACGCCAGAACAGCGAGTACCCGGCCACGGACCCGTCGGGTGCCAGCACCGCCAGATCAAGCCGCGGGTCGTAGAGCGTGGTCTGCCGCAACCGAGCCTCGACGCCGGCCCCGTTGCGGGCGACCATGGGATGCTCCGGCGCGGTGTCAGCGCCGCGGACCGCCCGGTCGACGAGCTCGTAGCCGGTCGGCAGTGCCGCCACGGCCGGTCGGTCGGGGGCCGCCTGCCAGCCGGACCACGACTCGGCAGCCACGGCGAACCCCCGACCTTCGAACCAGACGCCGAGCTCGGCATCGTCGGCCGGCACCATCGCCTCGATCACCCGCGATCCCGCCCGCCGTTCGAGCTGCGCCCACGCGGGCCCGGCCAGCTCGTCCAGCGTCAATGTCAGCCCCGGCAACCGGATGACGTCCAGCCACCAGGCGTATGGCCACTCCGTCAGCACCGCCGCGGCGATCGGCCGGTCCGCGTCGTCGAACCAGACGGGCAACGCGACCTCGTCACTGAGCCGGGGACGCCGCCACCACCACTGCAGATCCGCCGCCTCCCAGACGCCGCCCCGCGGCTGTATGAGCCGGATCCGCTGCAGCAGCGCCGTTACGGCGGTCAACCGCTCCAGACCGGTCAGCAACTCCTGACGCATGGCTCGCTCCTGACCCGCCGGGGGAGGTCCCCGGGCGTCGTGGACTTCGAGGTGATCCTCGGGGTCAGTCGCCGGTCTTGAGCCCGGCGACGGCGCTCAGTATCACGGTCGGGCCAGAGCCTGACCATCGAGTTCGGAGAGCCCGCTCGGCACGACTGACGATCACGCATGGGTCCTCGCGCCAAGGCGGCCGGCTCGTCCTGGGCTCAGGGTGGTCCATGTCACGGGTCCGGAGCGGTCTGTGCTGGGCCGCCGCTGCCGCTGTCGCCGCCGCTGTCGCCGCCGCTGTCGCGGTCCGGGCGACCGAGCATCGGGAACGTTGCCCGGCACTGCGTTGCCACCTCGCGGTAGGCCGGGCCGTGGGCGGACATGGCGGCGGCGAGCGCATCGACGGCGGCGGCCAGTGGGTCGTCGTTTGTGGCCTGGGTGAACGCCTGGAACGCCAAGGCCTGCTGGGAGAAGTTCGGAGTGCCGTCGGGTGTGGTGACGGCTGTCTGCGGGATCCGCCGGTCGGACCACAACCGCTGCCAGGCCCGCTCAACGTCGTCGAAGGGAGGCGGCAGCGGTTCGCCGCGGTGGAGGGCGGTCAGGGCGGCGGCGATCCAATCGATGCCGGCGAGGCCGGCGACGGTGCACGCCCGCTGGGCGGCCCAGTTGGCGATGGCCCGTTGCTGCTCGGGCGCTGCCTCGGCGAGCGCGTCGAGGAGTGGTCGGTCCATGTTGGACAGCATGATGGTGTTCGCGGCCAGTCGGCGCAGTCGGTCGCTGGGCGGCTTACCGCCCCAGAGCCGGGCCTCTGACCGCTCCCGACTCCGCCGGGCGGCCTCGACCCGGGCGGCCGTATCGGCTGCCATTTTCTCAAATACTTCCACCCAAGGATGCGGTCCGGCAGGCCCGTCGGCCGCCCGATCCAACAGGTAGTCCCAGAGCAGCCCAAGCGGTACCGCCTGCGCTGCCGCGACCTCGGAATGAGCGACCGAGAGGCGGGCGGTTCCCGAATCGCTGACCGTGCGCATCTCCACGCGACTCGGGCGTGATTCCGGCACGTTCACGCCGGTCGCTGCCGAAGCCACCTCCCACCGCCACTGTGCCTTGAAGGCTGAGGGGTCACGCGGTCTGTCGGGGATCAGCCGGACGGCCAGATCGCCGACGGGCAGAACCAATGCGTCGCCGTCGACGGTCAGGCCGAGGCGTAACGCCGGGTCGCGGAGCACGGCCGTGGCGGTGCTGGCGGGCATCGTCCGGCTCAGCCGCCGGATCGTGGCTGTGGCCGATCCGCCTCCGTGCAGATCGAGGACGCTCGAAGCACCGGTCAGCCGGGCGCCGCGTAGCTTGAGCTCGTGGGGATCGGGGTTGGCCAGGGCCGCGAGGCGCAGCAGCGCCCAGGTGGCCGCCCGACCGAACTTGACCTCCGATCTGGACGGACCGTCCTGGCGCAGCGTCGCGTGGCCCGTGTCCTCGTCGACCGGCCAGACCAGAACCTCGTGCCGCTCCGGCCGCGGCGGCTCGGGCGTCGGCGGCAGGTGCTCCCCGCGGCGGTCGCGGGCGCGGACCCGCACCCGGAGCAGACCGGGGCGGCCGACCGGGATGTCGCGGAATGGGTCAGGGCAGCTCCCCATCAGCCCGCAGACGGTGATCCGGCCGTCGGGGCACCACAGCGTCGCCTCCGATACCGCGTCCCACTCATCGGGCTCCGGCCCAGGCGGGTGCGCCAACACCTGCACGCCAACCTCGACCCAACCTGTGTGTGGACCGGTGATCGCGGTGAGTTCGCTTCGACCGGTCAGATGGACCAGGCCGTCATGGAATGTGTACAGGTCGAGCCGTGTGGAGTACTGGCCGACTGGTCGGTCGGGCCCATCGACTCCCGCGATGACCTGGAACTGATGGTGCGAAACGAAGACCTGTTCGACGCCCTCCACAACGGCCAACCGTAGCCGGTCCCACCGGATGGCGCCGAGTACGGTGAGAGTGCCGAGCCGACGGTCTGGAGGAGATGCCGATGCCTGCGTGGATTACGGTCTACTGCGGACGGCTGGTCGGGCCGCTCAGCGGAACCGATCTGCGACGCGGAATCCTCGGCGGCGATCCCTCCGCTCTCGCGGGAGTCGACTATCTCACTTTGGCCGAGCCCTTCGATATCGACGATGAAGACATCGTCGATGAGACCATCCAGCAGCTGGAGGTCGTCGCGGACGTCGACCCCGATCCGGACCTCTACGAGGTTCGGTACCGCCGCGAGGAACTCCGGCCAATCGTCGTGCATCGGTGGCGCCAGCCCGACCGTGTGCGCGAGGAGGTCACCGAGGTGCTGGAGCTCAGGGACCTGGAGATCCCCGATCCCCGCCTCGCCGACCGGCTGCGCGACTCGCGGGAGGTCGTCGGCATCGAGCTGGGCTTCTCCCAGCTCGAGGACATGGGTGTGGTGGTGGGGTACGAGATCGCGCGTTACCTCGCCCAGCGGGGTGACGGCCTCGTCCTGGACGAGGGCGACCGTTGGGTTCGGGTCGTCGAGGGCGCCTTCGTGCCCGTGGCCCGATCGAACTCATAATGCGTACTGTCCTGATCCGGTCGTGAACACGCGTGGCGGGTTCAGTCTCGGTGCCGGTGGTGGTGCCGTGCGGCCGAACCGCAGGACGCCGCCCTCCATCGTGATCGGGGCCAGACCGGAGGCCGCGGCGGTCAACCGGCGTTCGGCGAGGGAGCCGTGGTTCTGTGGCGTACGACAAGGGATTCTCCGCGCGTGGTTGGGTCCGTCGTATCCTCGACGACGTGACCGCGCCTCTGCCGACCTTCACCGTGGCACAGCTCGAGCCGCTCAACGAGTTGTCGGTCGGCGAGATGAGCGCCGACGACGCCGTCGACCTAGGGCTTGTGGCGATTGCCCTGATCCGGGACCGGGAGCTGAACCTCGCCGTGGATGTCACGCTGCGCGGCCACTCGATGTTCCGGGCCAAGCTCAAGAACACCGGCCCGGACAACGACTTCTGGCTCGACGCCAAGGCGGCGGTCGCGGTCAGCTTCGGCGAGCCGTCGCTGCTGGTCAAGCTGCGCCACTTCGAAGCGGGCACCCCCTTCGAGGAGCGCGTGGACGTGGACCACGCCCGCCTACGCGCCCACGGTGGCTCCGTCCCGTTGCGTAACGGCGATGAGGTCGTGGGCACCATCACGGTTTCCGGGGAGCCGGACGTCATCGACCACGAGGTCGCCGCCGAGGCGCTACGGCGATACCTCCGGGCGCGTGATCAGGAGAACGACGGCGCCCGCGACCGGCAGGTCGGCTGAGCAACGGCCTACGAAGCCGGCGCCCGAGGCAAGCTAGGAGATCTTGCGGCGGTAACTGACCATGGCGAAGACGTACGCGACGATGAGGGTGCCGACACACCAGGCAACGGCGACCCAGATGTCGGTGCCGACCGGCTGCCGGGTCAGCAGGTCGCGGATCGCGTTGACGATGGACGTCACCGGCTGGTTCTCGGCGAAGGCGCGCACCGGGCCGGGCATGGTCTGCGTGGGCACGAATGCCGAGCTGATGAACGGCAGAAACAGGAGCGGGTAGGCGAACGCGCTCGCCCCGTCCGCGGACTTCGCCGTGAGACCGGGGATGACGGCGATCCACGTCAACGCCAGGGTGAACAACATCAGGATGCCGGTGACCACGAGCCACGCCAGCACCCCCGCTCCCGAGCGGAAGCCCATGAGGAGGGCGACGAGTACGACGACCACGAGCGAGATCAGGTTGGCGACCAGCGACGTCAGCACGTGCGCCCACAGCACGGACGACCGTGCGGTCGGCATGGAGTGGAATCGCTCGAAGATGCCGCTCTTCATGTCCAGGAAGAGCCGGAACGCCGTGTAGGAGATGCCCGAAGCGATCGTGATGAGCAGGATGCCGGGCAGCAGGTAGTTCACATACGGGTCCGACCCTGAGTTGATCGCGCCGCCGAACACGTAGACGAACAGCAGCATGAAGGCGATCGGCATGATCGCGGTCGTGATGATGGTGTCCAGGCTGCGCGAGATGTGGCGCAGGGATCGTCCCAGCAGGACGGAGGTGTCGCCGAAGAAGTGATTCATGATCGCTCCGCAAGCTTCGCGATGTGCTTGGTCATCGGTGTTCCTTACTCGTGGCGTCACTGCGGTCGTTGCCAGCGTTGCCGTTCTTGGCGGCGTCGCCTTCCTTGGCGTCGTCACCGACGATGGCGAGGAAGACGTCCTCGAGGGTCGGCTGCTTCTCGACATATTCGACCGTGGCCGGCGGGAGCAGTTGCTTGAGCTCGGTGAGGGTGCCGTTCACGATGATCCGACCTCCGTGGAGGATCGCGATCCGGTCGGCGAGTTGTTCGGCCTCGTCCAGATTCTGCGTCGTGAGCAGCACCGTCGTGCCGTGCTCGGCGAGGGCCCTGACGGCCTGCCACACCTCGATGCGCCCCTGGGGGTCGAGCCCGGTCGTCGGCTCGTCAAGGAAGATGACCTCCGGGTTCCCGACGAGGCTCATCGCGATGTCGAGGCGGCGGCTCATGCCACCCGAGTACGTCGACACCTTCCGCGCTGCCGCGTCGGTCAGTGAGAAACGATCGAGCAGACCATCCGCGATCGGGCCCGGGTTCTTGAGATGCCGCAGCCGGGCGACCAGCACGAGGTTCTCCCGTCCGGTGAGCATCTCGTCGACGGCCGTGAACTGTCCGGTGAGGCTGATGGACTCCCGCACGTCCGCAGCCTGCGTGGCGACATCGAAGCCGTTGACGCTGGCCGTCCCCCCGTCGGCCTTGAGCAGCGTGGACAGGATCTTCACGACCGTGGTCTTGCCCGCCCCGTTCGGGCCGAGCAGGGCGAAGATGCTGCCCCGCGCCACGTCGAAGTCCACGCCGCGCAGCACACGGAGCTTCTTGTACGACTTCTCCAGGCCCTGCACGCGGATCGTGGGTGCAGTTGGCGGTGTTGCCCGGGTCGGTGCGGGGGTCGGTCGCATCGTCATCAGACGGCCCTCTCTTCTTCTCCGGTGTCTTCTGCGTCGGCGCGCTCGATGGCGGTGATCAGGCGTTCGCGCACACGGATCCGCCACTGACCCTCCGGGTAGTTCTGGGCGAACGTCTCGATGAACTCCACCGGGTCCGCCCCGACCACCGCGCGGACCGAGGTTCCGCTCGCCGCGCTCTGTTCGAAGAGGTCGACGAGGTCCTCGAACATCGAGACATCGCCGGACCCCGGGCCGAGGTACATGAGGTACCGCTCCACCGCATCGACCGCCATGCGATACCTGGGGGGGAGCTGGCGAACGCGCGCCTTGTACTGCCGCCATCGCCGCTTCTCGCCGATCACCTTCGAGATGAGCTTCGAGAACATGTCATCTGCCTCCTTCGTGGAGCTGTCCGAGGCGTTCGGTGAGGAAGCTCCACGTCCTCCAGAACTCTTCGAGGTACTCCCGCCCCTGGGCGTTGAGCGAGTACACCTTGCGCGGCGGCCCCTTCTCGGACGGGACCTTCTCCACGTCGACGAAGCCCTTCTGCTCGATCCTGATGAGCAGGGCGTAGACGGTGCCTTCGGCGATGTCGGAGAAACCCTGGTCCCGCAGCCATGCCGTGATCTCGTAGCCGTACGCGGACCGCACAGCCAGGATCGCGAGGACGATGCCCTCCAGCGTGCCCTTGAGCATCTCCGTCATCTGCTTGCCCACGGAAACCTCCTCGGACTACTCAGCGATACTGACTACCGGTAGATAGTAACACTGAATAGCGCGGGCGCAAGCTCCCCGTGGTGCGTATCGGCTCTGAACCGCTCATGATCGGGACTGGCCGTACAGACGTGCAGCGGGGCTGCGTGTTTGTACGGCCACTCGCGACCATGACGGCC
>JBQGBY010000047.1:0-63005 GCA_052038195.1 Micromonosporaceae bacterium
GGCGCGCCGTTGGTCGCGGTCGAGGACGACGCAGGCGAAGGCCGCGAGCACGAAGAACATCACGAAGATGTCCAGGAGCGCGCTGCGCGAGAGCACGAGGTGCATGCCGTCCAGGGCCATCAACAGGCCGGCCGTGGCGCCGAGCACCGTGGAGCGGAACATCCGCCGCGCGGTGCGGGTCAGGATCAGGACCGAGAGCACTCCGAACACAGCCGGCACCAAGCGCCAGCCGACCGCGCCGGAGCTGACCGTGGACACGACGGCACCTTCGTTGAACCAGTCGCGGGCGACCACGATGCCCGCCGCGATGAGCCACTTGCCCAACGGTGGGTGGGCCACGAAGGCCACGCTGTCGGTGGTGACGTTGCCCGCGTCGTCGGTCTCGTACCACCACTCGACGCCGTGGTCGAGCAGATCCTGGGCGTCGTTGGCGTAATGCACCTCGTCGAAGACGAGCGAGGGCGGGAAGCCGAGCTTGACGAAGCGCAGGATCGCCGCGATCGCCACCACCCAGACGGCCACCATCCACGATGCCCGGTCGCCCGACCGTACTGGCTCAAGCCGCCGCCGTATGTGCGCGGGCACTTCCGGCTCGGACACGGCGTTCGTGAGTTGGGCGGTCAGGACGACGCACGCAGCGACTGGGCGGTGGTGACCCACTCCTGGAGAGTGTGGGTCGCCGCGCCGGAGTCGATGGCCGAGGCCGCCCGCTCCAGCGCCATGCGGAGGGCATCCGTCAGGTTCTCCACGCCCGCACCGTCGTAGGCGACGAGCGCGGCGGCGGCGTTGGCGAGCACGGCGTCGCGCACGGGCCCGGTCTCACCGCCGAGCACCCGTCGGGCCACGTCACCGTTGACGGTGGCGTCGCCGCCGCGCAGGTCCTCCGGCTTACCGCGGGGCAGGCCGAGGTCGAGCGCGTCGACGGTGAGCGACCGCACGGTACCGTCGGCGACCGCCCAGACCCGGGTCGGCGCGGTGATGGTGAACTCGTCGAGCCCGTCCTCGCCGTGCAGCACCAGCACCGAGTCGCCGCGACGGGCGAACACCTCGGCCATGATGCCCGCCATCCGCGCGTCCGCGCAGCCGATCGCCCCGGCGCGCGGCCGGGCCGGGTTGGCGAGCGGACCGAGGAAGTTGAAGAACGTGGGTACGCCCATCTCCTTGCGGGCGGCCGCCGCATGGCGCAGTCCACTGTGGAACCGCGGGGCGAAGCAGAAGCCGATCCCGGCGTCGGCGACGCACCGGGCGACGGCCGCGGGCGTGAGGTCCAGCGGGATGCCCAGGTGCTCCAGGAGGTCGGCGGTACCGCACAGCGACGAGGCGGCCCGGTTGCCGTGCTTGACCACGCGCACCCCGCTGGCGGCGACCACGATCGCGGCCATGGTCGAGATGTTCACCGTCTGGGCCCGGTCGCCCCCGGTGCCGACCACGTCGACCGCGTCGCGGGCAGCCTCGACCCCGAGCAGGTGGGCGAGGTCGATCTGGGCGGCCGCGGCGAGCATCGCCTCGACCAGGCCCGCGATCTCGCCGGCCGTCTCACCCTTGGCCCGCAGCGCTACCGCGAACGAGGCGATCTGCACCGGCGTCGCCGAGCCGGACATGATCTCGGACATCGCCCAGGCAGTGTCCTGCGTGGACAGTTCCTCGCCGCGCACCAGCGCGACGACCAGTGCGGGCCAGGTGCGCTCGCTCACGAGCACCTCCGTCGGGGGCGGACGGACCGGAGATTACATGAGGGACGGCACACCGGCCGCCCGGTTGCGGAGCAGCCCCGCGACCACCTGCGCCGTGGTCATCGGGTCCAGCGGATGCGTCAATGTGGCATCAACCCGCGCGTAGGCCGCCAGCCAGCGGTCGGCAGCCCGGGCGATCACGACGCAGGTCGGCGGGCAGTCGGCCACCTCATCCTTGAGTTGCCGGGCGATGCCGAGCCCGCCCGACGGGGCCGCCTCACCGTCGAGCACCAACACGTCGAAGTCGATCGAGTCGACGAGCCGGATCGCCTCGTCCTGGGTCGCGGCCTCGATGAAGCGCACCTGCAGGTCGGCCGCCGGTCGGGTACCGATCGCCAGGCGCATGGTGTGCCGGATCTGCGGGTCGTCGCTGTAGAGCAGGACCGTGCTCAACACGGGCGCTTCCGGGCGGGCGGAGCCATGGGTGGGCGCGTTGCTGTCGGATCTCATCGCTGTGTCTCCTCTACCGCCGCCGATGCTACCGACGGGGCCTCCTCGGCGTCCGGCCGGGCGTCCTCGGCGTCCGCCCGGGCGGCCTCGGCCTCAGCCCGGTCCAGGGCCCGGTCGATGCGGCGCGCCTCCCGTTCGGACTCGCGCATCCACTGCACGACAAGGGCCCCGAGCATCGCGATGGCCACGAACTCACCGCCGGCCCAGAGGATCCCGCCGGCGAGGCGCTGGTCGGCGACGGGGTCGGTCCACGACAGGCCCAGCGACGGGTACCAGTCCCCGCCGAACAGGTCGCTGCTCTGCATGACGGTCAGGCCGAGCACCGTGTGGAACGGGGTGGACAGGAACATGATCAGCGCGCGCATGGGGTAGGGCACGCGGCCCGGTACCGGGTCCGTGCCGACGAGGGGCCAGTAGAACAGGCACCCGACCGCGACCAGATGCACGTGGACGAGTGTGTGCACGGTCGGGTACTGCAACGAGGCGCGGTACAGGTCCGAGAAGTAGAGGACGAACGGGCTGCCCACGTAGAGCGCGAAAGAGACCAAGGGGAAGGCGTAGAAACGCGCCACCTTGCTGTGCAGCACCGCCAACAGCACGGCCCGTGGCTGCGGCGCCAACGTGCGCAGGGCGAGCGTGACCGGCGCGCCCAGGGCCAGGAAGATCGGCGCGAGCATGGACAACACCATGTGCTGCACCATGTGCACCGACAGCAGCGTCGTGTCGTACGCCTCGATCCCGGTGGACAGCACGAGGGCGACCAGGCCGAGTCCGATGAGGAAGAAGGCCGTACGGCCGGCGCCCCAGGCGTCGCCGCGTCGCCGCAGGCGGGTGACCCCCCAGAGGTAGGTGCCGCCAGCGATGATCACGAACAGGGTCGTCAGTGAGACCGGGTCGGACCGGGTCAGGAAGGTCACCGGAGTCAACGGCGGTAGCGGTTCGGCCACGAGCAGCGGACCGCCGAGGTGCCACGCCACTATGCCCCCAGCCACGGCTGCCCCCACCCGGACCTCACCAGCGCAGACTATGCCCTGGTTGTCGGAGTCCGCCCGGCAGGTGCGCCCGTACGTAGGGTTCCCATGGGCACCGCGGCGCGCTCTGGCCCCCCCGGCACGCGTAGCCGCGATCTAGGGGAATAATGACCGGGTGACCGTGGCTCCCGCCCTTTCCAAGAACCAGATTCACTCACTGACCAGGCCCAACATGGTCAGTGTCGGGACGATCGTCTGGTTGTCCAGCGAGCTGATGTTCTTCGCCGGCCTGTTCGCGATGTTCTTCTCGATCCGGGCGACGCCGGTGGGTCAGGAGCTGTGGGCCGAGCACACGCCCGAGCTGAACCTGCCCTACGCGCTGACGTTCACCACGATTCTGGTGCTCTCCTCGGTCACCTGCCAGATCGGTGTGTTCCGGGCCGAGCGCGGTGACGTGCACGGGCTGCGCCGTTGGTTCACGATCACGTTCTTCATGGGGCTGGTCTTCGTCCTCGGCCAGCTCAACGAGTACCGCCAGCTCGTCAGTCACGGAATCAAGATCAACAGCGATGGCTACGGGTCGATGTTCTACCTGACCACCGGGTTCCACGCGCTGCACGTGACCGGCGGACTCATCGCCTTCATCCTTTTCATGATCCGCACAACACTGAGCCGGTTCACGCCCGCCCAGGCGACCGCGGCGATCGTGGTCTCCTACTACTGGCACTTCGTCGATCTGGTGTGGATCGCGCTGTTCGCGATGATCTACCTGCTCCAGTAAGACTGTCACGTCTGCCGCGCCCGCAACGTCAAGACTGTGGGCGGCTCCATGCCCCGAAGGAACCGACCAAGGTGAGGCCATGACAGAGCCCTTAGCCAACCCTCCGCACCCTGAGCCGTTGCGGCGGGCGCGGCTCGCGCTGCGCCGCATTGGCAGTGCCCGGGTGCCGGCCGGCCGGCCGCGCTCGGCCGCGGTGCGGGGACCATGGCGGCGCCGGGCCCGCAACGCCGTACGGATGGTGCTCGCCCTGGTGGTGGCCGGCGGGCTGTACGCGGCGGTCGCCCCGGGGGTGAACGCCTCCGAGGCCCAGCCGGATCCCGCCAACGGCAAGGCGATCTTCGAGGCGAGCTGCATCTCGTGCCATGGCAGCAACGGCCAGGGCGTACCGGACAAGGGACCGAGCCTGATCGGTGTCGGTTCGGCCGCGGTGGAGTTCCAGGTGGCCACCGGGCGAATGCCCGCCACGTCGCAGAACGCGCAGGTCGAGAAGCGCGAGCCCCTCTACAGCCGCGATCAGGCCCAGGACATAGGTGCCTACATCCAATCGCTCGGCGGCGGGCCCGAGATGCCTGCGGAGACCGACGAGCAGCTCATCGCCGGTGACATCGCCCGGGGCGGCACCCTCTTCCGGGTGAACTGCTCGTCCTGCCACGCGTTCGGTGCGGGCGGCGGCGCGCTCTCGTCGGGCAAGTCCGCTCCGTCGCTGGCCGAGGCCTCGCCCCGCGACATCTGGGCGGCCATGCTGACCGGACCGCAGAACATGCCCGTGTTCGGTAACAACCAGCTCTCGCCCGCGGAGAAGCGCGACATCGTCACCTACATCCACACCCTGCAGACCGACCCGGACCCGGGCGGGTGGGGCATCGGTCGGCTCGGCCCCGTCGCGGAGGGCCTGGCGATCTTCCTGATCGGCATGGTGGCATTGGTCCTCGCCACGCTCTGGATCGTGGGGAAGCAGGAATGAGCGAGCGCCAGCGAGCGAATCAGCCGGTAGAGCGAGGACGGGCATGAGTGAGCGCCAGTACGGGCCGGCCGCCGTCGAGGAGTTCGACGTCGACGATGCCCGCAACACCCGGTTCGACCTCGTCCGCGAAGGCCTCCGCCGTGACGGCATGGAGGTCGTCCACTACGCGCCGGCGTTCCCGCCCGGCAAGAAGACACGGGTCGAGAAGCGCATCGAGCGCAGCATCGCCCTGCTGTTCGTGCTCTCCGGCCTGCTGGCGCTGGCGTTCGTGGTGGCCTACATCTGGTGGCCGTTCCGCTACGAGGTCGGCTCGGTCCCGTCGAAGGCGTACACGCCGATCCTCGCCCTGACCCTCGGCGGCTCGCTCGTGGTCATGGGCTTCGCGATCATCGTCTGGGCAAAGAAGCTGCTACCGCACGAGATCGTCGTGCAGGACCGCCACGACGGCCCCTCCCCCTATGACGAGCAGAAGCTAACCGGGGCCGCGATCCTCAACATCGTCGATGAGACCGGCATCAAGCGCCGCCCGCTCATCAAGGCGGCCCTGCTGCTCCCCGCCGCCGGCCTCGGTGCGGCGGCCGTCGCACCGCTGGTCGGCAGCCTCCTCAAGAACCCCAACGACGGGCACCCGCTGCTCAAGACGGGCTGGAACCCGGCGAACAACGACGGTCGGCCGGTGCGGCTGACCCGCGACGACGGCACCCCGATCCGCCCCGCGGAGGTCAGCCCGCGGGGGCAGATGACGGTGTTCCCCGGCATCCCCGGTGGGGCGACCAACCGTTGGGCCGACTCTCCGGTGCTGCTGATCCACCTCAGCCAGGACGACGCCGACCTCCTGCGGGCCAGTATCGCCGACTCGGAGCGCAGGCTCGCCGAGGGCCGGGAGGTGTCCCGACCGGTCGTTGACGGCATGTGGGAGAACTTCGTCGCGTACTCGAAGATCTGCACCCATGCCGGTTGCCCGGCCAGCCTGTTCGAGCAGCAGACCAACCGCCTGCTCTGCCCGTGCCACCAGTCGCAGTTCCTCATCAGCGAGCAGGCCAGGCCGGTCTTCGGCCCGGCCCACCGCAAGCTGCCGATGTTGCCGCTGGCCCTTGAGGACGGCTTCCTGGTGGCGCGGTCGGACTTCCTGGAGCCGGTCGGCCCGACCTACTGGGAGCGGCCGGATGAGATCAGCGAAGAGGAGGCGAGATCATGAGCCCCAAGAAGCAGCGATTCTCGCTCGCCCGGGTACCGGCCGAGGTCGGCGTCGGGCTCGACGAGCGACTGCAGGGTGCCACGCTCCTGCGGCGGGCACTGAACAAGGTGTTCCCGAACCACTGGTCGTTCCTGCTCGGCGAGATCGCCCTCTACTCCTTCATCGTGCTGCTGCTCACCGGCACGTTCCTCGCGCTGTTCTTCGACCCCTCGATGACCGAGGTCGAGTACGACGGCTCCTACACGCCCCTGCGGGGCATCGAGATGAGCCAGGCCTTCAACACGTCGTTGCGCATCTCCTTTGACGTCCGCGGTGGTCTGATCATGCGGCAGATGCACCACTGGGCGGCGCTGCTGTTCATGGCCGCGATCGTCGTGCACATGTTCCGGATCTTCTTCACCGGCGCTTTCCGGAAGCCGCGCGAGACGAACTGGGTCGTCGGCGTGCTCCTGTTCTGGCTGGGCTTCTTCGAGGGCTTCCTCGGCTACGGCCTGCCCGACGACGCGCTCTCCGGCACCGGCCTGCGGATCGCGACCGGCATCCTGCTCTCCATCCCCGTCATCGGCACCTGGGTCTTCATGGCGCTGTTCGGCAGCGAGTTCCCCGGCACGGAGATCGTGCCACGCCTCTACATCACGCACGTGTTCCTGATTCCGGCCCTGCTCGTCGCGCTGATCGTCGTGCACCTGGCGCTCATGGTCAAACAGAAGCACACCCAGTGGCCGGCTCCGCGCGCGACTGACCACAATGTGGTCGGGGTGCGGATGGTGCCCGCGTTCGCGCTCAAGACGACCGGATTCTTCCTGCTCATCTTTGGCGTGATCGCGCTCATGGGCGGCCTGATCCAGATCAACCCGATCTGGCTGTTCGGGCCGTACAAGGGCGAGGTCGTCTCGGCCGCGAGCCAACCCGACTGGTACGTCATGTTCCTGGACGGGTCGACCCGGCTCATGCCCGACTGGGACCTGACGATCGGTCCCTACACGATCCCCGGCATGTTCTGGCCCACCGTGGTGCTGCCCGGCGTCATCACCATGCTGGCGATCTTCTATCCTCAGATAGATAGACGGATCACAAAGGATCGAGCGGCGCACCACCTGCTGCAGCGCCCCCGCGACGTGCCGGTCCGCACGGCGATCGGCATGATGGCGATCGCGTTCCTCGTGGTCCTCACGGTCTCGGGCGGCAACGACGTCGTGGCGGAGAAGCTCGACATCAGCCTCAACGCCATGACCTGGGCGGGCCGGGTCGGCGTGATCCTGCTGCCGGCGCTCGCCTACTACGTGACGTACCGGATCTGCCTGGGCCTGCAGCAGCACGACCGCGAGGTGCTCGCCCACGGCGTCGAGACGGGCATCATCAAGCGGCTGCCCGACGGCCGGTTCATCGAGGTTCACCAGCCGCTCGCCGAGGGTCACCTGGAGTACACGGGCACCCCGGTGCCCAAGAAGATGAACAAGATCGGGGCGCTCGGCCCGGCGATCCGAGGGTTCTTCTTCCCGATCGAGCGCTCCGCGCCCCAGCCGCCGGCCGCGACGCCGGTGTCGCCCGCCGATGCCCCGAAGTCGCTCGAGGACGCGGGTCCGAGGCACTAGAGCCCGTACGGGCTGTGCCGCACGCTGTCGCGCCGGCCGTCACCCTTCGGTGGCGGCCGGCTCGCCGTCGCTGACCGGGCGACGCGAGGACCTTCAGCACTGGTATCGCTTGCCACGGGTCGTACCCTGACGCGCAGGTACCACGACAGGGGGAACCATGAATGAGCGCAAGAAGGTCATCCAGCGCGGCGGCGGTGGCGGTGGTGCCGTCTACTTCTTCGGCCTGATCGGCGCCATGATCTACTACATCCAGGTGGCCGACGGCTTCTGGGAGGGTGTGCTCGGAGTGCTCAAGGCCTTCGTCTGGCCCGTGTTCGTGGTCTACGAACTGCTGAAGTTCCTGGGCGCCTGACCGTCGCGCCGGAGCCCCCGACGGCGCACGGTCCGGGTCGGCGAGGCGGGACTGGGTCAGCGGCGGCGCTGCCAGACGAGGGGTAGGCCGATGCGGTTGGCGTGACGGCCGTTCCACTCCGGGCGCAGGCCATGCTCGCGCATCGCGGCGACGACCTCATGACCGATGGCGACTGCCGCGTCCTTGGCTCCGTCGGCAGACCCGTAGCTGAGGAAGAGCAACTCGCCATCGACCGCGTGCTCGGTGTCCTGCACGTGGTAGAAGGCGTAGCCGCGTACGGGGGCACCGCCGGAGGCTCGCCCCATCTCGTCGTGGATCTCGGTCGCCCCGCAGGTGCCGCAGCAACTGAAGTGCTGGCGCGCCACGATGCCGGCGGCGTTGAGGGCCGAGAACGCGGCATCCAGTCGGTCGCAGTCGGTGATCTCGGGCCACGAACCCTGGTCCGCGCGGTGGGCGGCGGTGGCCGCCTCGGCGAGCGATTCCGCCGCCTCGCGCACCGCGGCGTGCGGGAGCGTGGTGTCGGCGAATACGGCGATGGCTTCGTCCACCAGGTCGGCCACAGGGGCAAAGCCGGCCGCCACCTGTACCCGGATGTACTCCCGCATGTCCTCCAGGTCCAGCGGGTCAAGCGCCAAGGTCATGGCAGCAGTCTGCCAGCACCGGGCGAGCGGGACAGCTAGGACGCGATGACAGTCAGGACACGAAATCAGCAACGTGGGTAACGACCGCCTCAGGTGTACGCACCCACGAGAAGTGGTCCAGTCGACCGTCGAGGTGCACCCGTTCGACGGGTGCAGCGGTGAACTGGGCACAGAGGTGGTCCAGGGTCTCGCGCGGAGTGAACTGGTCGCGTGGCACGCTGACCGCCAACACCGGGGTACGCACCCGGCCCAGGTCCGCCAGCGACCCGTCGATCGCGGGGAAGCGGCCGTGCCGGGCCGAGTAGCCCCAGTCGAGCATGACCCCGCGGGCCGCCCGCCCGCCGAATCCCCACCCTGGCCAGACCCGGTTCACCGCCGTGATCCCGACGATGGTCTGGGTGGCGCCGAGGAGCCACAGCCGCCGCGGCCACGACCAGGACGTGTAGTTGCGGTGATAGGGGAGCCCGGCCGCCACGAGGATGAACCCGTCCGGGCCGCGGTCCGGTTCCGATGTCGCGAGGTGCAGGGCGCAGATCTGGGCGCCGAGGGAGTGCCCGAGCAGGTAGTACCGGCGTCCGTCCAACCGGGGCTTGAGCGCCTCGGTCACCGCGCCGACGTCGCCGGCGAGTTCGGCGTACCCGTACCGGTCGGCGCGCGAGGGGCTGGGCGTGCTCTCTCCGGTGCCCCGCAGGTCAGCGACTACCACCGCGATGCCGGCCTCGGCCAGCGCCTGCGCCATCGGACGGTAGAACCGCGCCACCGCCCCGAGCGCCGGCCAGATGACCACGGCCGGCGCTTGGGGTCCGGGGTCGGGATAGACGTGCATACCGAGCCGGTAGTGGATACCCCGGGCGTTGGGCGGGGTCGACAGGTCGACAAACTCCTGTGTGTACGGCTCGGTCACCGCCGAAGCGTACCGGCCGGTAGCCAACGCTCGGCGACGCCGCTCAGTCGGCGGCGGGGAAGCCGAGCGCGAACGCCGCGTCCAGGTCGTGCTTCGAGTAGGCCTGGAACGCGATGAAGGTCTCGGTGTTCACCACGCCCGGGGTCTTCGAGATGCCGCCCGCGATGACCCGGGCGATGTCGTCGAACTCCCGCACGCGCACGATCGCGATGAGGTCCACGTGGCCGGCCACCGAGTACACCTCGCTCACGCCGTCGAGGTTCGCCAGCTTGTCGGCCACTTCGGGAATCGAGTCGGTGGCGCAGTCGACGTGCACGATCGCGGTGATCACGGTGCCTCCTCGGATCCTCCTGTACCGGCGCCGGCTCGGGCTGCACGATCCGCAAGCTGGGCCGCGGATGGGCCTGGCACCGGCGATACGGGACCACCCCGACCTTAGCCGTCGCGGGCTCGCGGATCGGCGCCGGTCGGGGTGGCCGTACGGACGGGTCAGGCGGTGAGCGTTTCTGGCCGCCTTCCGCCCTCACGATGGAGCGAGTTCGGGCCGTCAGGCGGTGGTGAGCCGCGCCGCCTGCTCATCGGTCAGCACGACGGCCAGCGCCGCCAGCACGGTCTGGAACTGGTCGAGCGTGCGCGGGCCGACCAGCGGCACTACCGCCGGCGACTGCTGGCGCAGCAGCCAGGCCAGGACAACCTGGTTCGGCGTGGCGCCGACCTCCCGGGCCACCTCGGCGACCACCGACAGGCGGGCTTGGGCGCCCGGACCGTCGTAGTCGGCCATCAGCCAGAGCTCGGCCCGCTTCGCCGCGCTGTCGTAGCTGCCCTTCAGGATCGGTGAGTAGGCGACCAGCGTCTGGTCCGGATGCGCCCGCAGGTAGTCGAGCTGGCCGTCATCCACAATGGACACATTGGTGCTGCCGGTCCGCGGCCTCAGGTAGGTGTGCTGCTGCTGCACGGCGATCGGCAGCGGCCAGCCGTTGGCGGCGCAGAGCTCACGAATGCGCTCGAGTCGGGCGGTGGACACATTGGACCAACCGATGTGCCGGGCCTTGCCCGCGGCGACGATGCCGGCCAGCGCCTCGAGGCTCTCCTCCAGCGGGGTGGCGAGGTCGTCCACGTGCACGTAGTAGAGGTCGACGTAGTCGGTGCCCAGCCGCTTGAGACTCCCGTCGATGGCCTCTCGCAGCGTCGGGCCGCCTGCGCCGGCGAATCGGGTGCGGGCGATGTCCCAGTTGGGGACACCGCCCTGCCAGATGCCGTCCTGGTTGGGCACCACACCGCTGCCCTTGGTGGCGAGGAAGATGTCGTCGCGCCGTCCCCGGCGGTGCAGCCACCGCCCGATCAGCTCCTCGCTCTGCCCGCCGAGCGTTCCCTGGGCGCTCCACCAGGCATAGCAGTCGGCGGTGTCGAGGAAGTTGCCGCCGGCCTCGACATACCGGTCGAGGATCTCGACCGACTCGGGCTCCGGGGTGGTGGTTCCCATGATCATGCAACCGAGCGCGAGCTGGCTCACCTGCGTGCCGGTGCGGCCGAGCTCCACTGTCTTCATTTCGGGTGGCTGGGTGGGGGAGGAGGGCATGGCGTTCGTTTCGGGTGGCGGGGTGGGGGAGGAGGGCATGGCGTTCGGTTCGGGTGGCTGGGTGGGGGCGGAGGGCATGGAGTTCGTTTCGGGTGGCTGGGTGGGGGACTGGGAGTTCATCGTGGTTCCTTGATGGGCTCGTCGGGGAGTTCGGCAAGGAGCTCGCGGTAGTAGTCGATCTTGCTCGTGAGGGCCTCGAAGTGCCGACGGAACAGAGCGATCTGCTCGGCCAGTGCCTCGCGGTGCTCCATCAGCGCCGCCACCCGGTCCGGGATCGTGCGGTCGCCGGCCCGGGCGAGCTCCATGAACCGCTGCATCTGCCGGATCGGCATGCCGGTCTGGCGCAGGCAGGTGAGGAACTCGACCAGGCCGATGTCGGCCCGGCTGAACCGGCGGTGGCCGCTCGACGCGCGTCCGACCGGCTCGAGCAGTCCGATCCGCTCGTAGTACCGCAGCGTGTGGGCGGTCAGCCCGGTCTGCTGCGCTGCCTCTTCGATCGTGTACCGCGACTCCATGTCGTTCACGCTAGGAATTAGAGCGCACTCTAAGTCAAACCGTCATCCCCGATCGGCGAGGTGGCGCGGCTCACGTCGGGCGGCCGTACGGTCGACGCCTCAGGCCCGGCTACCGTCCGCAGTGGACGGTGATGTCGGTGCCGACGCGGATGGCGTCGACCAGATTCTCGTCCGACGCCACCTGCCCGCCGGGGAGCACGACACACCGGGTGACCGAGCCGGCTACGACCGCGCCGGCGCCGACGACGGAATGGTCCACCCGTCCGGCCACCACGGCGTCGGGGGCGACGAGCGACTCGCCCCCGGCGGCGGAGAGGTTGGCTGCGAGGTAGTCGGCGGGGGTTCCCGTATCGAGGTACTCACCTTCGTACGGAATAAGCTCCAGCCGGCCCACCCGCTCGGCCGGTCGCCAGATGGTCAGCACCAGCTGGCTGCGGCCGGGCGGCAGGGAGGCCACGAGGTCGGCCGGCAGCAGCGAGGCGCCTGCGAACCGCTGATTGGCGGGATGCGGTGCCGGCCCGCCATCCCCACCCGGCCGCCCAAACTCGGGAGCGCGGTCGCCGGCGGGGACCGTGAGCACCCGTACGGTCTGCCCGTCCCAGCCGTCGAGCAGCCGGCCGAGATCGCGTCCGCCCGCAGGCAGGTCCGGGTGGGCGGGAGCCAGGTACGCGTCGGAGTTCACGGCGAGCACCGGGCGGCCGGCGATCCAGGCCCGGAGATGATGCAGCGCCCCGGAGGTGCCCAGGGCCGGCGGGCCGGGTTCGCGGGAGATGTGGGCGCGGTCGCCGACGTGGCGGGCGACCAGATCGGCGAGGTAGCTGGTGTTGACCGCAACCCGGCTGGAGCCGGCGATGCCGTGGACCGTCAGGCGGCGCAGCGCCCGGTCGAGAAGGGGCACGTTGCCCACGGGGCACAGCGGTTTGGGCAGCGTCACCGTGATCGGGCGCAGCCGGGTGCCTTCGCCGGCCGAGAGCACGACCGCGCAGATTTGCTCGGTCAATGAAGCTCGCCTTTCGGCTCGGTCACGCTCGGATCTCGGGGTAGTCGGCGTACGGGCCGATGCCGTAGTACGAGAGCAGGCGGGCGGTCGCGATCGTGAGCGGCGGCAGGTTCTCCACCGGGTGCCACGCCGCCTCCACCGTCTCCAGTCCGTCCGGCCGCAGCGTGACGGTCGAGGCGGGCACGCTCGCCTCGAAGACCGTGTCGACCCAGCGCACGCTCGTCCGGATGATGGCGTTCGGCACAGCCGGGATGATTTCGTCCGCGGTCAATGCGATGCCGGTCTCCTCGACCAGCTCCCGCACGCATCCGTCGACGGGGTGCTCGCCGCGGCGCAGCACTCCGCCCGGTAGCGACCAGCCGACCGACCGGGGCGTACGCAGCAGCAACAGGCGGTCGGGCCGCTCCGCGTCACGGACGAGGGCCACGGCGCCGATGCCGTACCGGCCAATCAGAAGCCGGACGACGCGCTGGCGCATGCGCGGCGGGAAGAGGTAGAAGACCCCGTAGGCGAGCCGGCGCAGGCGGTTGGTCATCAGGTGGGCGAGGCTGCGGCCCGAGTTCGACGCAACGGTGGGGAGGCCGGCGGCATCCGCACCGGGGGAGTCCGATGCCGGGACTGGCGGTGTGACAGCGGGAGTGGCGTCGGTCGCCGGGGAACCCATGGGGACAGGCTACGGGGCGGCGGGCAGGCCCGGTGCCGGCGTCGCCCGGGAGGGGCTGTCTACGCTCGCCATGACACCCGCCCCCTCGACGCGCCGCCCGCCCGTCGACGCGAGCGCCGCCGCGTCGGCAGCGAGAACCGCCTCGCCCTCGGCCTCCTCGATGAGCAGGTCCGCGATCTGGGCGGCCGAGAGGACCCGGTCGGCCACCGCGACGCACAGCGTGTGCGGGTCGGGGTAGCCCAGCGTCGCGGTCACCGCGTGCAGCAGCCGGTCGTTGGCGAGCCGACGCTCGCGCCAGTGCAGCTCCATGCGGATCGCGTTGAGACCGATCACCGCCCGGTTGTTCAGAGGCAGCGGCGGCGCGTTCTCCGGCTCGTCCCGCAGGCCGAGACTCTTCTCGATATGGAGCTGGGCCTGTGGGGTGCGGACGAACGTGAGCCAGTCGGCGGAGGGACCTTCGGCCAGGTCGGCGTCCTGGGTATGGATTTCGACGACGTCGCCATCGGCCAGGGGAGACGAGAGAATGACCAGTTGTCCGTTGACCGTGGCGGCCACACATCGGTCGCCGACGTCGGGTCGCAGCGCGTAGGCGACGTCGACCGGGGTGGCTCCCGCGGGCAGCACCAGGCGGGTGCCCACCCAGTCGCCGGTGACCGCTCGCCGCTCGGTGCGCTCCTCGCTTCGCTGTGAGGCTCCCTCGCTCACGCCGGCGATGAAGACGTGGACCTGGTCCTCGCTCAGATCGCAACGAAGTGACTCGATGAACCGGAGCGGGTCGACGGCCTGCTCCTGCCACTCCACGAGGTTGCGTAGCCAGTCCAGCTGCTGCGGGCGCCCCGTCGCCATCCGGCCGAAGGCGGCCGCCGCGCGGGCGCCGCGCGCCCTCGCCGTGTGCGCTCCCCGCCCGCGGGCGACCCGGAACCCGGCCACGACGCCGTAGATGGCGTCGCGGTCCATCTCCTCGGTGCGGATCTGCACCTCGATCGCGCGCGCGCCGGGGCCGATCACGGTCGTGTGCAGGGATCGGTAGAGGTTGTTCTTCGGGGCGGCGATGAAGTCCTTGAACCGCGAGGCGACGGGCCGCCAGGCTGCGTGCATCGCGCCCAGCGCGGCGTAGCAGTCGTTGTCGGGCCCGTCGACGAGGACGGCGACACGGGGCAGCTCGTAGGGTTCCTCGTGCTCGGTGTCCATCGTCTCGGCCCAGATGGTGTGCAGGTGGTGCGGCCGGGCGACGACCCGGCCCTTGATCTTCGCGGCCTTGATGGTCGCCTCGACCTGATCGATGAACGTGTCGGTGTAGGCCGTCCACTCAGGACGGTGCGCCACCCAGGCCTGCAGCTGCCGGTGCGCCTCGGGCTCGACCGCGGCCAGAACACTGTCCTCCAGCTCGCGCTTGAGCACCTGGATGCCCAGCCGGTCGCAGAGCGGTATCAGCACGTCCTGCGTGGCTCGGGCGATGCGGACCCGCGACCCCGCCGAGCGCGCGTCGAGCGTGCGCAGGTTGTGCAGGCGGTCGGCCAGCTTGACGATCAGCACCCGTACGTCGGTGCCCGCCGCCACGATCATCTTGCGGATCGTGTGGACCTCGGCCTCGGCGCCGTAGAAAGCTCGTTCGAACTTGGTCACTCCATCGACGAGTAGCGCGACCTCACCGCCGAAGTCGGTGCGCAGCTCGTCCATCGTGTAGCTGGTGTCCTCGACGGTGTCGTGGAGCAGCGCCGCGACCAGGGTCGTGGTGTCCATACCGAGCTCAGCCAGGATCTGGGCCACGGCGAGCGGATGGGTGATGTACGGCTCGCCGCTCTTGCGGAGTTGGCCGTCGTGCAGCCGGTAGGCGACCTTGTATGCGCGCCGCAGCTCCCGCGCGTCGCCCAGGCGGTGGACCCGGCGGTGCGTGCGGATGAGATAGGCCACAGGGTCGGACCGGCTCCGATACCCCACGAGAGTGCTGTTCACGCGGTGTAAAACGTTCTCCACCCACTGTAGTGCAACCTGGGCGGCCCGAGGACTTCGGTCGAGGTCGAAGTCCATGAACCACCTCCGGCTTCCGTCAGGGGTGTTGAACCCACAGCTTACTGACATCCGAATAACCCGATCGGGCAGTTTCCTTCCCTCGATCGGACAATTCGCCACGGGTGGCTGGGCGGGGGAGGAGGGCATGGAATTCATTTCGGGTGGCTGGGTGGGGGAGGAGGGCATGGAATTCATTTCGGGTGGCTGGGCGCGGGAGGAGGTTCGGGACCTCGTTCGGGGTCGGGGTCACGCGTCGCTTTGCCCGGTCTGGGCGGTTCCTCATGCGCCCTCTGGGATGCTGGTCGGCATCGGTGACACACTGGACGGATGCCTGAGCAGGAGGACGTGGAGCGTGGTGTGATCGCGTCCTCCGGCGAGCCCGAGCAGTCCACGGGCGTCGACCGGGCCGGGCTCGAGGCGCCCGGTGACGAGCCGGCCGGTGACGGGGAGCCGGCCGACCCGGCGCTGCCGGAGCCGGTCCGCGCTCGGGTGATCGCCCTCGTCGCCGGGGTGCTGACCGCGCTGCCGGCCGACGAGGTCCCGTCGTCGCTGCGGCGGGTGGCGCAGTTCGCCCCAAGCCGGCGGGCCCGGATGGGTGGACCCTCCATCGCCACCCAGCTGCGCGCCGACCTCGTCTTCCGGCAGCGGGCGGCGCAGCGCGTGCTCGACGCCGCTGGCGAGCTCGGCACGGCCATCCGGGAGGGCAGGCCACCCGGTGCAGCCGAACCGGTCGAGGTCGCCGCGTTGACCTACCTGGCCCGCCCGGCCGGCTGGCGCGAGGTGATCGCGGACATCGCCGGCACGCTCAAGATCGACGCGGAGAAGGCATCGATCGCGGAACGGCTGCGCGCCGCCGAGCACCAGGTGATGCGGGCCGAGCACGAGCGGGCCGTGGCCAAGGTCGAGGCGGAGAAGTTGCGCGACGAGCTCACCCGGCTGCGCGCGGAGGCCGACGCGCTGCGCGAACAGGTCCGCACCCTCACCCGTACGGTCCGGGAGGCCAAGAACGCCGAGAAGCGGGCGACCGAGCTCCTGGCCACCGAGCGTGGCCGGGCCACCCGGTCGGCCGCCGACGCCGAGGCGGAGCTGCGGCGCGTCCGGGCGCGCCTCATCGAGGCCGAGCTCGTCGCCAGCGGCTCCCGCGCCGCGGCGAAGGACGCGCGGGCCGTCGACGACGCCCGGTTGTGGCTGCTGCTGGAGACCATCGGCCAGGCCGCCTCGGGGCTGCGGCGGGAGCTGGCCCTCGACCCGGCCACCACGCTACCGGCGGATCACGTGGCCACTGTGATGGCCGACCGGCCCGGCGAGCGGGGCCGCACCGCCGCCCGCGCGCTCGAGGCCGACGACCCGGCCCGGCTCGATCAGCTCCTCGCGCTGCCGCGGGTGCACCTCGTCGTCGACGGGTACAACGTGACCAAGCGTGGCTTCGGGGACCTGTCCCTGGAACTGCAACGCTCGCGCCTCGTGGCCGCGCTCGCCGGCATCGCGGCGCAGAGCGGCGCCGAGACCACGGTGGTCTTCGACGGTGCCGAGAAGCTCAACGCCGTGCCGGGTATCCCCCGCGGCCTGCGCGTGCTCTTCAGCAAGAAGGGCCAGACCGCCGACGAGCTCATCCGGGCCCTGGTTCGGGCCGAGCCGCCCGGCCGTCCGGTGGTGGTCATCTCCTCCGACCGCGAGGTGGCCGACGGGGTCCGCCGCCACGGCGCCTACCCCTTGTCCTCCGATACCCTGCTGCGCCGCATCGCCCGTTCGTGACTTCCGCCCGCTCCGGTGTGCGGGTAAGGAAGGTGCCCTTGCTGTCATCGGCTGTAGAGCACGGTGCCCCTCCCGACATCGGGGCCTGAGGTCGGGGCGGGCTTTGCGGCACCGGATAGGGTCGCGGGCATGGGACCCCGGGGGTGGGCGGTCATCTCGCTCGTCGTGCTGATCCTCGCGCTTGCCGTTGTCGCCGCCATCCGGGTGCCGTGGTCGATGCCGCCCGCGCCGCGGGCCGACCAGCTCGACGCGTTGCGTAGCCTGCCGGCCGATGCCGTGGCGCGGGGCAAGGAGTTCGCGGCCGCCGTGCGCCTCACGCTCTACACGTCGCTCGGCATCGGGCTGGTGGTCGCGCTCGTCCTGGGCCTGACCCCGCTCGGAGCGCGGCTGGTCGAGACCGTCGGACGGCCGTTCGCTGCGCTGGCGGAGCGGACCGACTGGCTCAGCGGGGGCCACTGGGTGGCGCAGGCGCTGCTCGGCGGCGCCGCGCTGGTCGCGATCGGCGAGCTCGCGGTGCTGCCGGTCGCGGCGTGGCGGGAGACCGTGATGCGCCGGTACGGCCTGTCCACCCAGACGTGGGCGAGCTGGACCGTCGACCTGCTCAAGGGGTACGCGGTCGTGGCGGTGGTGGGCGCGATCACGCTGCTCGGCTTCTACGGCGTCACCCGGCTGTGGCCGCGCTGGTGGTGGGCGGCGGCGGCGGCCGGGGCGGCCGGGCTCATGGTGCTGTTCAGCTTCGTCTTCCCCGTGCTCGTGGAGCCGATCTTCAACAAGTTCACGCCGATGCCCGACGGCGAGCTGCGGACGAGCCTGATGCAGCTCGCGGCCGACGATGGGGTGCCCGTACGGGATGTCCTGGTCGCGGATGCGTCCCGGCGGACCACGGCGCTCAACGCCTACGTCTCGGGGCTCGGGCCGACCCGGCGCATTGTCGTCTTCGACACGCTGGTGCGCGACGCTCCGCCCGAGGAGGTGCGGGCGGTGGTGGCGCACGAGCTCGGTCATGCCAAGATCAACGATGTCTTCACCGGCACCCTGATCGGTGCGCTCGGGGCGGCGGCTGGAGTCTGCGCGCTGTACCTGCTCGGCTCCTGGGCGGGCCTGTTGCGCCGGGCCGGGGTGGAGTCCATTGTGGACCCACGCGCACTCGCCCTGCTGGTGGCGATCACCACGCTCGCGGGTCTGGTGTCGCTTCCGCTGCAGAACCTGCTGACCCGCCGGATCGAGGCCCGGGCCGACGCGCACGCGCTGGGGGTGATCGAGGATCCATCCACTGTGGAGCGCATGGAGGAGCGCCTGGCCACCACGAACCTCGCCGACGTGGATCCGCCGCGGCTGGCGTACATCCTGTTCGCGAGCCATCCGTCGATTGTGGAGCGGATGGCCGCGGCGCGGGCGTACGCACGGGAGGACCGGTGAACCCGGCCACGCGCAGCGCCCCGCCTTCGAGGGAGCATCGCAGCGAGCTTGCGAGCGAGGAGCGCACCGAGGGCGGAGGAGCGCGGTGAGCCGTACTCTGCTCATCACCAACGACTTCCCGCCGCGCCCCGGGGGGATCCAGCAGTTCGTGCACAACCTCGCCACCCGCCAGCCGTACGGGTCGCTCGTCGTGTACGCCTCGCGGTGGCGGGAGTGGGCGGCCTTCGACGAGCAGCAGCCATTTCCGGTGGTCCGCGAGGAGACGACGGTGCTGCTTCCGACGCCGGCGGTGGCCCGGCGCGCGGCCGAGATCGCCCGCGACTACGACTGCGACCGGGTCCTGTTCGGCGCGGCCGCGCCGCTGGGGCTGCTCGCGGCCGGCCTGCGGGAGCGGGCGAACATCGAGTGGGCGGTTGCGCTCACCCACGGCCACGAGGTGGGATGGGCGGCGCTGCCCGGGGCGCGGTCGACGCTGCGCCGCATCGCCCGGGGCGTGGACATCATCACCTATCTGGGCGAGTACACCCGCAGCCGGCTGGCCCGGGCGATTGGAGACCTGACCTCGTTGCAGCGCCTGGCGCCCGGGGTCGACACCCACGCGTTCCGCCCCACAGTGGACGGTTCGGCCGTGCGGCGGCAGTACGGCCTGCGCGACCGGCCGGTGATCGTCTGCGTCTCGCGGCTCGTGCCCCGCAAGGGACAGGACACGCTGATCCGGGCCCTGCCACTGGTGCGGCGCCGCGTCCGTGACTGCGCGCTGCTGGTCGTCGGGGGCGGGCCGTACCGGTCCACATTGGAGGTCATTGCCCGCGAGGAGGGGGTCGGCGACCACGTGCTCTTCACCGGCTCGGTCCCGTGGGAGGACCTACCCGCGCACTACGCCGCCGGCGACGTCTTCGCGATGCCGTGCCGCACCCGTCGCGGCGGCCTCGACGTCGAGGGCCTCGGCATCGTCTACCTGGAGGCGTCGGCCACCGGACTGCCCGTCGTCGCCGGCGACTCCGGTGGCGCCCCGGACGCCGTGCTCGAAGGAGAGACCGGCTTCGTCGTGCCCGGCCACGACCGCGCCGCCCTGGTCGACCGCCTCACCGCGCTCCTCGTCGACCCGGTCATGGCGAAACGACTCGGCGACTCCGGGCGGGGTTGGGTCGAGGCCGAGTGGCGCTGGGACACGCAGGCGGAGCGCCTGGGTGCTCTGCTGACCACCTGATCGTCGGCCGTTTGCGGCGAGCCCGCCTGAGGACCCGTGGGCCGCGCGGCGCCGGCCATGGTGAGAGCTCGGCGCCGTCGACGGCGAAGGCGGCTGCTACCGGCCGTAGGCCTCGGCCATGACGCGGTGCAGCTCCGCGCTGATCGCCGCGCGCAGGGGTTCGTGTTCGTCGGCGTAGGCGTCCCGGGGGGAGGTCCACCGGTCCGAGGGATAGTGCCACACCGGCCCGGACAGCAGCTCCTCGTCCTCCCAGCCGTACCGCGGGAACACATGCGCATGAAGATAGCTGTCACGGTTGCCGAGGATCTCGTAGTTCAGTCGGCGCAGCGACGGGTCCAGTCCATTGCAGACGGTCATGACCGCCTCGCCCAGCAGGCTCATGTCGAGCAGGAACTCGGCCCGCGCGGCGCGAGGTAGATCGGTGAGGTGGGCGGCTCCGTCCACGTTGGACAGCAGGAGCGCGTAGCCCGGAAGGAACTGGGTGTCGCCCATGACCGCCCAGCCCGACCGCATCGTCACCAGGGCCAGCGGGTGTTCACCGCGACTGGCCGCTCCCCGATGGTCGGCGCGCCAGTCAGTGTCGAACGAGTCCAGCCCGTCCGTGGAATGGCGACCCATCGCCTCTAGAACCTCGGGGTGTCGGGGGCCTCGAGCAGACCCAGCTTCAGGGCCGTCATGAGCGCTTGGGCCCGGTTGGCCGACCCCAGCTTCTCGTACAGCTTCGATATGTGTGTCTTCGCGGTCGACTCGGAGACATAGAGCTGCTTGGCGATGCCGGCCACGCTCATGCCCTCGGCCAGCAGCCGCAGCACCTGGCTCTCCCGAGGCGAGAGCTGCGGGCCGGAGGGGGCCAGGCGGCGCTTCATCGCGTCGGCCAGGCCGTCCGCGGTGAATGCCGAGGGCGCGGAGGCGGCGTGCCGGGCGGCGGCGACGACCTCGTCCGCGGGTGCCGACTTGGGGACGAACGCGGAGGCCCCGGCCTCGAGCGCCCCGAAGAGGGTGTCGTCGCCGGCGTACATGGTCAGCACGACGATGCCCATGCTCGGGTTGGACTTGCGCAGTGTCCGTGTGGCCTCCAGACCGCTGCTCTTGTCGGCGAGCTGCAGGTCCATGATCACCACATCCGGGTTCAGCGCGCCCGCCTGGCGGATGGCCTCGGCCGCGGACCCAGCCTCGCCGACCACCTCGAAGCTGCGGTCGCGCTCGAAGGCGTGCCGCAGACCCTTGCGGATCAGATCATGGTCATCGACGAGGAGCACCCTCGTGCGGGCAGCGGTGCTGGTGTTCGGAGAGGTCATGCTCGTCGTCTCCCTGGGGGGTGCCGCCAGAAGTCCGGTGGATGGGGTCACTACAAGCTACCCCGTCGTCGGCTCCCGAGCCCCGTTGGGCGCGGCGAAGAGGTCCCGTCCTCGCTCGGGCGCGGCCGGGGTGGCGTGCCATAGACGATTGCCACGGAGGTGCCACCGTCCTCCCGAGGGTCGATCTGGAGTTCGCCCCGGATACGTTGCGCGCGCTCCGCCATGATCGCAAGCCCGAAGCGGCCCTCGGGACGGTGCGGGCCGATCCCGGCGCCATCATCTTCGATCTTGATCCGGGCGTACGGCGGGTCGATCTCGATACTGACCCAGAGGTTCTGCGCTCCCGAGTGCCGGCGGGCGTTCGTGATCGCCTCCTGCGCGATGCGCATGAGCTCGGCCTCCACCGATGCCGGCAGCCGGGCCGGGGTCGCCTCGATCGACAGGTGCACCCGCAGCCCGCCGGCGGCGCCGACCTTCCGGGCGTAGTCCGCGACCGCGGCCGAGAGGCCGCCCTGCTGATCCACGTCGCTACGCAGCTCGAACAGGCTCATCCGCACCTCGGTGATCACCCGGGTCACCTCATCGCGAAGCTGGCGCAGCTCGGCGGCGCCCTCCTCCGCGCCCTCGGGCAGGATGCTGAGGACGTTGTCGATGCCGTACCCGATGAAGGCGATCTCCTGGGCGATCCCGTCGTGGATCTCCCGGGCAAGACGCTGCCGCTCCTCGTTGGTGGCCAGGGACCGCACGTCGTCGAAGAGCAGCGCAGCCTCCAGCCGCAACGCCGCGGGCTCCGCCTGGCCCGACAGGCGCGCCACCACCGACAGCGGGAACGCGCCCGGCCGGTCCGCCTCCACGACGAGCACCCCGACCGTGCGCACGCCCGCGATGAGCGGAACGACGAGGCTCGTCACCTCCCGTCCCGGCGCCCCGGTGCGCGCCTGCGAACGCGACGACGTCTGCGGCTGCTGGCTCGCCCAGGCTTCCGCGATGCCGGAGTCGGTGTCGAGCGAGGTCTCCCAGTCGACCCGCTCGGCGGCGGACTGTGCGAGCACGACGAGGCGCCCACCGCCGCTGCCGGAGAGCACGGCGGCCCGGTCGATCTCGACGATCGCGCGCGCCTCCTCGATGAGGTGTTCGGCGATGCCCCCGGGGTCCAGGGTCGCGCCCGGCAGGCGGCGGGCCACCGTGCGCAGTTGGGTGAGGAGCCGGGTCGCCTCCGCATACGGCGCGGGCGGGGGAGCGGAGGGACGCGGCAGGCGACGCTGCACGGCGTTGATGAACCAGGCGGAGAAGGCGGCGATGACGAGCCACTCTATCGCGGATAGCGCATACGTCACATCGCTGAAGAGCCCGTCGACGGCCCCGAAGACGGCGAGCAGGCCGGCCGCGAGCGCGACCAGGCCGAGCGACTCGCGGATCCGAGCGGACAGCGCCGGCACCACGATCGGCACGGTCAGGTACGGCAGCAGGGCGCTCGCGGTCGACCCCGAATGGGCGGCGGCGATCGTGGCGGCGCCGAGTGTCGTCACGAATACCTCGGCCACCCGGCCGGTGAGGGCGAGCAGCGGGTGGTACGGCTGCGTCCACGCGGGCAGGGCCGCGACCGCAAGCAACGAAACCCACACCGTCGACTGCACGTCGCGAGTGGTGACCAGGACCAGCAGCCCGACCAGGACGAGCATCGCGAGGCGCAGCACCCAGCGCACCGCTCCGACTGCGTCCGGCGCGATGAGCCGGCCGCGGGCCCGGCGGCCGGGTGCCGGCTCCGGCGCCGCTGGCCCCAGCGTGAGCGGTACCTCTGGTCGGACCGGCGCCGGCGGCGAGGAGTCGTCAGCCGTCGCCGGATCCGACATGGGCTCAGTGATAGATCGCGGCAATCTCGTCGGCGTACTCCTTGGCCACCACCATGCGCTTCACCTTCATCGACGGCGTCAGCATGCCGTTGGCCTCGGTGAAGTCACCGGGCAGGATCCGGAACACGCGGATCGACTCCGCCTTGGAGACCGCCTTGTTCGCGTCGTCGATGGCGGACTGGATCGCGGCCCGCACGTCGGGGTCCTCGCGCAGCGCCGACGCCGTGAGCGCGGCCTTGTTGTGCGCCGCGAGCCAGGCCGGCAGCGCCTCCTCGTCGAGGGTCACCAGGGCCGAGATGAACGGCTGCCGGTCGCCGATCACCAAGCACTGGCTCACCAGCGCGTGCGCTCGCACCCGGTCCTCGAGCACCGCCGGCGCCACGTTCTTGCCGCCGGCGGTCACGAGCAGCTCCTTCTTGCGTCCCGTGATGGTGAGGAAGCCGTCGCTGTCGAGCTCTCCCAGGTCGCCGGTGGCGAACCAGCCGTCGGGGGTGATGACCTCGGCGGTCGCCGCGTCGTTGTGCCAGTAGCCGCGGAAGACGATGTCGCCCTTGATCAGGATCTCCCCGTCGTCGGCGATGCGGATCGTGACCCCGGGCAACGGCCGGCCGACCGTGCCGACCCGGAACGCGCTGTTGAGGCCGACGGCCGCCGCGGGTGCGGTCTCGGTCAGGCCGTACCCCTCGTAGACCCGCAGCCCGATGCCGCGGAAGAAGTGCGCGAGCCGGGCGCCGAGCGGGGCACCGCCGGATATCGCCGCGTGGCAGCGCCCGCCGAGCGCCGCGAGCACCTTGCTGTAGACCAGCTTGTCGAACAGCCAGTGCCGGGCGCGCAGCCCGAGGCCGGGGCCCGACGGCGTGTCCTGCGCCTCGCTGTACGCGATCGCGGCGCTGGCCGCGGCATTGAAGATCTTGCCCTTACCGGCGGCCTCCGCCTTCTGCTGGGCGCCGTTGAAGACCTTCTCGAAGACCCGGGGCACGGCGAGCACGAAGGTCGGACGGAAGCTGCCGAGGACCGGCACGAGCTCCTTCGGGTCGCCCAGATGGGCCGTGTGCACCCGGGCCGCCACGACGCCGGCCTGGATCAGGCGGGCGAAACTGTGCGCCAGCGGCAGGAAGAGCACCGTCTTCGCACCCGGGTACAGGATGTCGTCCAGGCCGGGCAGGGCGTTGGCAATATCCGTGTAGATGTTGCGGTGGGTGAGCATGCACCCCTTCGGCCGCCCCGTCGTGCCGCTCGTATAGATCAGCGTGGCCAGGTCGTCGGCGCGCACGCTGGTGCGGCGGGCTTCGACGGCCTCGTCGGGAACACCGGCGCCGAGTTCGGCGAGCTCGGCCACCGCGCCGGGCGCGGAGTCGGTCGGCGCGATCTGCCACACGTGGCGCAGGTCCGGTGTGGACTCACGCACCGACAGCACGGTGCCCAGGTGCGAGTCGGTCTCGACGACGCAGGCCACCGAGCCGGAGTCGGACAGGATCCACTGCACCTGCTCGGGACTGGACGTCTCGTAGATGGGCACGGTGACACCGCCGGCGGCCCAGATCGCATAATCGACCAGGGTCCATTCGTACCGGGTCCGGCTCATCAGCCCGATCCGCTGGCCGGGCTCGATGCCGGCGGCGACGAGGCCGCGGGCGACCGCCAGCACATCGTCCCGGAACTCGGCACAGGTCACATCACGCCACGCTCCGTCGATCTGGCGGGCGAACTGCGGGTCGGTGGGGAACTGCGCCGCGTTGTCCCACACCGGGTCGGTCAGGTTGGTTGTGTCGCTCATGACGGCGACGGGCGGCACGGAAATCTCACGCACCAGAGGACTCCCTTGCTCGCGCTCCACCGGCTGCTGGTGGAGCGTCCCGGCGGCTGCACTATGCAACCTACCCCCCACCGACCGCTAGGGCTCATCGGTGTACGGCCCAGGCCGTACGGTCTGGAACTCACGGCCGTACGGCCGGCGGCGCCGTGGATTGGGCCGGAGGGTCACGTCACCCGTCCGGATGTGGACCAGTGGCCCGGGGGTCGGATCGGTGGGCGGCGCCGTGGATTGGGTCGGAGGGCCAAGTCACCCGTCCGGATGCGGACCAGTGGCCCGGAGGCCGAATCCTGGGCGGTAGCCTTCGGTCCATGGCCGAGACGTCGACCCAGTCGATCGTGATTACGGCACCGCCGGACGCCGTCACGGCGGTGATCTGTGACTTCCCCCGATACCCCGAGTGGGTGAGCGCTGCCAAGCGTGTGGACGTGGTGGAGGAGTACGAGGACGGCTACGCGAGCCAGGTCGAGTTCGAGATCGACGCCGGCGTGTTCACCGACGAGTACACCTTGCAGTACGAGTACGCTGAAGATCTCTCGCGCATCGAGTGGCATCTGGTGCGGCCCTCGAAGATGCAGCGGACCCAGGTGGGTGCCTACGACATCACCGACAACGGTGACGGGACGTCCACCGTTACGTACACCCTCGAGGTCGAGCTGGGCATCGGCATGCTCGGCATGTTCAAACGGAAGGCGGAGCGGGTCATCATGGAGACCGCGCTCACCGAGCTCAAGCGGCGCGTCGAGTCGACTCGGCGGGCTGAAGGTGTCGGTGGGACGACGTGATCGGGCCGGACCATGGCCGGTGACCGGGTGCGCGACGAGGCCGAGCGGCTCGTCGCGACGGCCCTGGCGGCGCTGTCCTACGCCACCCGCGGCCTCGGCGGCAGCGCCGCGACCCGGGCGGACGGGCGGCCGGCGGCGGGATTCGCGACGGGCAGTCCCGAGTGCTGCGTCTGCCCGGTGTGCCGGGCCATCGCGGCCGTGCGCGACCCGGGCTCGGACCTCGCCGAGCGGCTCGCCGCCGGGGTCGGGGACCTCGCCACCGGAGTGACCGCGATCCTGCGCACGCTGTCCCAGCGCAGCGGTCGGGCCGGCGCCGCCGAGGAGCCCTCGACGAGCGAGGGCGATGAGTTCTGGGAGAACCTGCGGCGCAAGGCCGCCGACTCCGCCAAGGCCGCCGCCCGCACCGGGTCCACGGTGGACTCGTCCGGTTCCACTGTGGACGATGACCCGTGGCGTGTCGCGACCGCGCCCGCGCCAACGCAACCAACGCCGAGCCCGCCGCCGCCCCGAGCCGTCGCGAAGAAGGCGGTCGCCAAGAAGGCCGTGGCGAAGAAGGCCGTCGCGCAGAAGACTGTCGCCCAGCGCACCGTCGCCCAGAAGACGGTCGCCCAGAAGACGGTCGCCCAGAAGGCTGTCGCGAAGAAGGCCGTGGCCGGGAAGACCGCGGCGAAGAGGGCCGGCGCCGGGACAGGACGAAGGGCCGCCAAGAAGGCCACGCCGCCGGAGGGGACCGCGTGACCGCGGCGGGCGAGGATCTGACGATTGGCGTCGATGTCGGAGGGACCAAGGTCCTCGCCGGCGTGGTGACGGCCGGCGGGGAGGTGCTGGCCACCGCCCGTCGGGACACCCCCGCCGACGATGTGGGCAAGACGCTGCAGTTCCTCATCGAGGTGATCACCGAGCTGGCCGCGTTGCACCGCGCTCAGGCGGTCGGCATCGGTGCCGCGGGCTGGATCGACGAGAGCCGGTCGCGGGTGCTCTTCGCGCCCAACCTCGCGTGGCGGGACGAGCCGCTGCGGGAGCGGATCGCCGACCAGATCGGTCTACCCGTGGTGGTCGAGAACGACGCGAACGCCGCCGCGTGGGCCGAGTTCCGGTACGGCTCCGCCCGGGATGTCACGGACTCGATGGCCCTCTTCACGGTCGGCACCGGCATCGGCGGAGGGCTGGTGCTGGGTGGCCGGGTGTGGCGCGGCGCGCACGGCATGGCGGCCGAGATGGGTCACGCGCGGGTGGTGCCGGAGGGACGGCTGTGCGGCTGCGGCCGTACGGGCTGCCTCGAGCAGTACGCCAGCGGCTCGGCTCTGGTCAAGGCGGCGCGGCAGCGCGCGCAGGCTGACCCGGAGACGGCGCACCGCCTGCTGGACCTCGCCGGCGGGCAGGTCGAGGCGATCAACGGGCCGCTGGTGACCCAGGCCGCGCGGGAGGGCGACCCGGCCGCGCGCCGCGCGTTCGCCGAGATCGGGCGCTGGCTCGGCAGCGGCATGGCCGACCTGGTGCAGGTGCTCGACGTCGAGATCGTCGTGGTCGGCGGCGGTGTCGTCGAGGCGGGCGAACTGCTCCTCGCTCCCGCCCGGGCCGCCTTCGTCGACCAGCTCGCCGCGCGCAGCTCGTTGCCCGTCGCGCCGATCGTGGCCGCCCGGATGGGCAACCTCGCCGGGGTCGTCGGCGCGGCCGATCTCGCCCGGCGCTGAGCCCGCCCTTGCCTCGCCGAGGCCGCCTTTCGCCCCCGCCATGAAAACAGTTCGGGTCCTCAGGCGGCGGATTCGCCCGCTTCTCACTAGGATGCCCCGGGAACGACTGGAGGGGTCTGAGTGAGCATCGGGCGGGACGACGACGGGGTGGCTAACTTCGATGTGACCAACTCGGCGCCCCCGCCACCACCGCGAGGGTTCGGCACCGGGCGCGCCGACAACGTATGCGTCATCGGCGCCGGGGCCGCGGGCCTGACCGCGACGAAGAACCTGCGCGAGGCGGGCTTCGGGGTCGACTGCTACGAGCGGGAGACCGGCGTCGGGGGTGCCTGGAACTGGCGTCACGACCGCAGCCCGGTCTACGCGACGACCCATCTCATCTCGTCGCGGCCGTTCACCCAGTACCCGGACTTCCCGATGCCCGACTCCTGGCCGGACTACCCCCACCACAGCCAGGTGCTGGCCTACCTCGGGCGCTATGCCGATCACTTCGGGCTGCGGGAGCACATCTGGTTCGGCACCGAGGTCACCCGGGTCGTGCCGACCGACGACGGGCAGTGGGATGTGACGATCAGCGGGGCTCGCGGTGGCGGCTCCGACCGGACCCAGCGCTACGCCGCCGTGGTGGTCGCGAACGGCCACAACTGGTCGCCGAAGATGCCCTCGTACGAAGGGCTGGACACCTACGCCGGGCAGGTCATCCACGCCTCCACCTATAAAGACCCGTCACAGTTGCGGGGCCGGAAGGTGCTCGTCGTCGGGGCCGGCAACACCGGGTGCGACATCGCGGTCGACGCCGCGCAGCAGGCCGCGCGGTGCTGGCACTCCAGCCGTCGCGGGTACTGGTACGCGCCGAAGTTCGCCTACGGCCGGCCAGCCGACCAGGTGAACGACCTCGTGGCGTCGTTCCGGCTCCCGCTGTGGCTGCGCCAACTGGTGCTGCAGCGGACGCTGCGCCGGGTCGTCGGTGACCTCACGCGGTTCGGGCTGCCCAAGCCCGACCACAAGCTGCTCGAGACCCACCCGATCGCCAACAGCCAGCTCGTCTACTACCTGGGCCACGGGTCGATCACCCCGGTGCCGGACGTGGCCCGGTTCGCCGCCAACGCGGTGGAGCTCGTCGACGGCCGGGTGATCGAGCCCGACCTGGTGATCTTCGCTACCGGGTACCTGCCGCGGTTCGACTTCCTCGCCCCGGAACTGCTCAATGTGGACGCCGACGGTCGTCCGCGCCTCTACCTGCACACGCTCTCCCCCTCGTTCCCGACGCTGTCGGTGGTGGGTCTGCTGCAGCCCGACTCGGGCGTCTTCTCGCTCATGCACTGGCAGTCGGTGCTGATCGCGACCTGGCTGACGCAGCGTGAGCAGGCGCCGGAGCGGGCGAGCTCCTACTGGCGCGCGCACCACCACGAGTTCAGCAAGCGGTACACGCGCGCCCGGGTGAAGGACTCGACCCGGCACTGGTTCGAGGTCAGTCACATAGACTATCTTCGAGCTGTGCAGAAGGCCCTCAACGAGCTGGAGCCGGCGTCATGAGTCGGTATGACCTTTTCCGCTGGCGGGAGTGGACATCGCCCGTCCCGTCGGTCACCCGCGAGGTGCTCACCTCGCAGCCGGTCGACGAGCCGGAGCCAGGCCTGGGCCATGTGCTCGGTGTGCCGAGGGTGGAGCCCGGTCGAGCCCCGTTGCTGTTCGTCGCCGGATATGCCCACGGCGCCTGGGCGTTCGCGGAGAAGTGGCTGGAGCACGCCGCCGGGCGTGGCTACGCGGCCTACGCGATGAGCCTGCGCGGGCACGGCGAGAGCGGTTCGGCACCGAAGACGACCGTGCGGGCGTACGTCCACGACGTGGTGCAGGTCGCGGCCCGCCTACCCCGCCAGGCCGTCCTCATTGGACACGGGGTCGGGGGGTTGGCGGTGGCGCAGGCGCTGGTGCGGTACCCGGCCCGGGCCGGGGTGCTCGTCGCCCCGGTAACCGGTGGCCTGCGGACGGTCGCCGCCGCGTTCACCCACAACCCGACCGGGACGTTGCCGGCCCTGGTGGGTGGTTCGCTGCGCCTGCGCCGTCGACAGCTCTTCGGCCGGGAGCTGTCGGTGGCTCAGGGCCGGGAATACGTCAACCGGCTCGACGAGCCTGACGCTCCCCGCATCCCGTTCCAGCTGGCCCGCCGGCACACCCCGCCGCGGCCGGTCGGCGCGGCGCCCGTGCTCGTGGTGGGCTCGCCCGACGACAGCATCGTTCCGCGCCCGTCGCTGGAGTGGGTCGCCCGCCACTACGGTGGCGCACCGCTGCTCTTCCCCGGCATGGGCCACGACCTGATGCTCGACGCCCGCTGGCAGGAGCCGATCGACGCGGTCCTCGACTGGCTGGACAAGCTCCCCCGCACCTGACCGTACGTCGGTTGCGTCCGTCCTCTGTAGACCTAGACCCGGGCGCCCTGGTCGGGGTCGGCCTCGTCGTCGTCGTTGCCCGGGCGCAGGCGCCACACGAGCGTGCCGAAGCCGCAGATGATCGCGGTGAAACCGAGCAGCATCGAGGTGCCCTCGCTGACGAAGGACAGCAGGCTGGGCTTGAGGAAGACGATGAGGCCGCCGACCACGCCGATCACCGCGAGGACGGTGGAGGGCGAGGGCCGGGGCACCGGCGGAGGCTCCGGCGGGACGAATGGCTCGGCATCGTCGTCGGGGAGATCGGCACCGAACGTGTCGAGGCCGTCGAGCAGCGACCGTTCCGGCTCCGGTTCCGGCTCGGCCCGGGCGACCTGCGCGTCCCTGGTGGTGCGGCGGGGCTCAACGCCGGCGGGTTGGCCGAAGCCGGCGACGATCTCCGCGAACGCCCGATCGACGTCGGCCGCCGACGGCTCGCCCGGGCGCGCCGCGCCGTGGGTGCCCTCGCCGGCGTTCGCCGTGGCGTCATCGGCGTCGGGATCGACGGCGGTGGTCGCGGCCGTACGGGCCTGCTCGGTCTTCGCCTCGCCCGCGCGGGGCTCGAACTCCCGCTCCTCGCTCGCCAGCTTGGCGACATGCGCGCGGGCCGTGGCGAGGTGCTCGAGGTCGACGTAGAGGCGGTCGGTCGGCCGGTTCGGCAGCGTGGTGGAGCGCGTGATCGGATGCAGGTCGCTGGAGGGTCGCAGGTACGCGGCGATGCCCTCCTGCGCGAGCACGTCGAGCAGGTGCTCGCCGACGCGGGGGTCGACGTCGCCGACCGCGGCATACGCCGACGCGACCAGGCCGTTGTCGCGGCGGCTGTACCGGGGGGCGTCACCCACGCTCTGGCTCCCTCCGCGTGACGATGATTTGGCCGCCTCCGCGGCAGGAAACGTCGGCGGGCGCTCCCCGGCAACGGTACGCCCTCGCGGCCGCTACGGCTTGTCGGGAGACCCGATGCGATCATGGTTAACGGCGCACTAAGCTGCCGTGAAGCTCCCCCAACCACCGGCCGGGCGAGGTCTGTCGTGCTCTACTGGCTGCTCAAGTACGTGGTCCTGGGCCCGTGGCTGTGGCTGTTCTTCCGCCCGCGGGTGCAGGGTCGCGGGCACCTGCCACGGCGGGGTGCGGTGATCATCGCGAGCAACCACCTGTCGTTCTCCGACTCGATCTTCATGCCCCTGGTGGTGCGGCGGCGGGTCACGTTCGTGGCCAAGCAGGAGTACTTCGTCGGCAAGGGCATCAAGGGCCGCCTCAAGAAGTGGTTCTTCGTTGGCACCGGCACCATCCCGGTCGACCGGTCCGGTGGGCAGGCCGCCCGCGCCGCGATCGACACCGGCCTGCGGGTGCTGCGGGGCGGGAGGCTCTTCGGCATCTATCCCGAGGGAACCCGCTCGCCCGACGGTCGCCTGTACCGCGGCAAGACCGGCGTCGCCCGGCTCGCCCTGGAGAGCGGTGCACCCGTGATCCCCGTGGCGATGCTCAACGCGGACGAGATCCAGCCGATCGGGAAAGTCCTGCCCCGGGTGATGCGGGTGAAGATCCGCTTCGGTGCGCCGCTTGACTTCTCCCGCTATCAGGGGATGGCCGGCGACCGGTTCGTGGAGAGGGCCGTCACCGACGAGATCATGTACGAGCTCATGCTGCTCTCTGGCCGTGAGTACGTCGATGTCTACGCGGCGCAGGTCAAGGCCGGTGTGCCACTGCAGCCGCACTCTGCTTCGCCGCCTCCCCCCGGCGCTCCTCCCGGCGCTCTCGCCGGTGCCGGCCACGCCAGCGCCGCCTGACCTCCCCTGCTGCCGTGGTGCGCCTGGCGCAACACCACGCGATCTCCACCCATCGGCATCTGTGTATCATGTGGATCTGTGGCCCCTATAGGGGCCGTGGATCCCCAAGATCTTCAGTCGGCGACGGAAGCTGGGCGCCGGCCGGACGGCGCGACCGCGGCAAGGGTGGGCGCCAGCCGGAGTTCTCGAGCGCGGCCCGGATGGTGGCAGCAACGTGGTGCGGCCGCTCCCTCACCACGTGGACCGGGAAACGCAGCACCTTGAAGTCCGCGATGACCATGTCGTTCTCCCGCGCGAGGTCGTCCCACCTCTGGAGAACCTCCTCGTGGTGGGCGCCGTCGATCTCGACTGCGACCCGCCAAGGGTCGAACACGGCATCGAGATAGCGCAATCGTCCTGCCGAGTCGCGGAACCGGACCTGCCGGGTGGGCAGCGGGAGGCCCGCCGTCCGGCAGATCTTGACGAGATCGAGTTCCCCGAGGCTATGCGAGCCGCCAGCCGCGTCCTCGACGGTGGCGATGACCAAACGTCTGCGCCGGGTGGTCGGCATCCGTGCGAGAACATCGCGGATCTCCGCGCCGGTGACAAGTCGCTGCTGGAAGCTCGCCGCGATCACGAGGCGCGCCTCGTCATCGGAGCGCGCCCACGCCGCCGCGTCGATGACGGCCCGGCCCAGCATCGTGGTCGGGGGATGCGACGCGGGATGGCGGTCCTGGTCGGCAAGGCGGATCCGGTGGACGACGACCCCGCGGGGCGGGACTACCTGCCGCGGCGCAGCGACGACCAGGTGCACCCGATCCGTCGCGACGCCGTGCAGCCCGTGCACGAGTAGCGCGCTGATACCACCGAGGCAGGCAGCAGTACCGTCCCTTATGGAGGGACCCGGAGTCGCGGCGAGCACCGCGATCCAGTGCCGTTGCGCGAGGGTGACAGCGCCGCCGTACGTCCGGAAGACGGCGCGGTGCACCCGCCGCCACCGTCCCGTCTCGACCCGGTGGCGGATGGCCTTCTCGCTCAGATGCCGCCGGGCCTGCCAGCGGGCGATCACGCCGTGCTGCGCGTCGATGAGCGCAGTCAGCGGATCACGCTCGAACTCCGACCACGGCCGATCCTCGACGACCTCCCACATGACCGTCCAGTGTGGCCGGAGTTCGGGCCTGGTGCGCGTGCCCTGTGGACAGACCAGGGGTCACTGTGGACAACGCTCGGCTACTGGTTGGGGAACTGGCTGATGGCCTCCTCGTTCCCTTCCTCGATCACCGCCTTGACGGCCCACAGGTCCTTGGCGAGCGTCGTGAGTCCGTCGCACAGCTCCGTCCAGGCGACGAGCGTGTCGGCCGAGATCTCGTAGTTGGCGTCGAAAGCCTGTCCGATCCGGTCGTTGCCCCAGGGCCGGCCCGCGGCCAGGGTCTGGATCTGGCTCTGGTAGTTGTCATGGGCGGACTTCATGGAACTTCCGGCCTCGTCCACGTGCTCGAGCCCAGGCTTGACGAGGTTTCTGAAGAACGCGACGCGATAGTCAGCCATTGCCGCGCCCCGGTGGTTGGGTCGATGGTTCCGCGCTGGCCTCCGCCGAGCGGCGCAGCACCAGGTCGTAGTTACCCGAACGAATGGCCGCGGCCGCCGAGCTTCCCGTCGGGGAGTACCGCTCCAGCAGCTCCGCCACGTCCTCGGTCACCTGCTTGGCCGCCTGCCGGGCGGTCGAGACGATCATCGATGCGAGTTCCGTGTTGCCGAGGTCGTCCATCGCCTCGGGCGCGACCTTCAGGGCGGTGAGCCGGCCGCGGGCGTCCACAGTGGCCCGCACGAGGTCGTCGCGGGAACGGGCCGTCGACGTCAGCTCCGCCATGCGCTGCTGCATCTCGGCGAGCATGTCGCGGATCGTCTCGTAGCTGCCCTCGACCTCCGCCATCCGTTCCTTGAGGGAACGGCGGGCATCGTGGTCGGCGTTCGGATCCACACGTCCTCCTTGCTGGCGAACCGCGATGGCCGATGGCTACGTCCGGTTGAGTTCGCTGGTGGGGGTGGTGAAGTAGCGGGTGAAGTAGTCGAAGGAGGTGCTGGTCTCGTTGCGAGCTGTGAGCATGACGTGCGTGCCGCCGTCCTGTTCGAGGAGCTGGCCGCTGGCGTCGACGACGACGTCGCGGTTGCGGTGTTGCCGGAGGCGGGACCGGCCGATGAGCTCCGACGCCACGAGCATCGGGTAGGCGGAGAAGGTGTCGTGGCCGAGGGTGAACCACTGGTCGATGTGGGCGTGCAGGAGCGTGGCCCAGGGCGGCGCGGCGGGGTCGCCGAGCACGCGTCGCAGCTCGGACCCGGGACCGAGCACGTGCAGTTGCGGGTCGGCGCTGATGAGGGTCGGGTAGTGGGGCCGGTAGGCGGTGGCCCGGGGGTCCTGGAACTGCCGTGACGGGCGCTGGATGAGGCGGATGGCGGTGGCCGCGGCTACCGGGTCCGCGGCGAAGCTGGCGGGAGCGGTGCCGGGCGGTCCGGCGGCGATGGTCGCGCTGAGCCGTTCCGCCACGTCGGGCCGGACGGTGAGCACGGTGGCGAGGTCGGTCAGTGGTCCGCTGTTGCCCCACAAGATGACGTACGGGTAGGACTCGGCGACCCAACTCACGGCTCCGGTCAGGTCGCCGCTGGCGGTGGGAACGGCGGGCGGGGTCAGGCCGGCGATCGCGACGTCCTGTGTGGACGGTCCGTGGCCGGCCACGACGCCGATGTCCGGGCGACCCAGCAGGTCGAGCAGGTGGCGGGTGAACCGGGCCGACTCGGCTGGTCCGATCGCGACCACGAGTCGCATGGTGGGGGTGCGCAGGACGGCGTGGGCGACACCCAACGCACCGCCGGGGTCGCCGCCGATCTCGACCGCCAGGATCTTCGGGGAGTACGCGTACTCGTTCGGACCCAACGTGAGTGGTGGGCCGTTCTCGCGCTGCCGGGCCGCTTCCTCATGGCGGCCGGCCCGCTCCAACTCGGCTATGCGGTGGCGCCACCAGCCGACCGGGTCGGCCTCGTCCGGGTCGGGAAAGTCACGCCAGCGGGTCTCGTCCGGGTCTTCGCCAACACCGCTGGTCACGTGCTCTCCCGAGGCGCTCGTCGTGGATGCTCGCCCGGCTCGAACCTGGACTTGACGAACGAGTCGAGGAACCTCACGAGCCTATCCGGAACTCCGGTCGGGTGGTGCATGGGCAGGTCGTACCACGCCTGCACGAGCCGCCGGTAGTCCTCGTAGCCGGCCATGAGCTCCGGGCCGGCTCCGGGCGTGTCGTGGATGTGGGTGGCGTAGTCGCGTACGGCCTCGCGATGGATCGCCAGTAACGCGTCGCGCAACCGGCTGCGTGGGTCGGACGGGTCGTCGCTGTTGCGGAACATCGGGTCGACGACGGCCTCGACCGACGGATAACCGTACGGGTTCGCGCTGCTCTCCGATTCCTGTACGAGCGTGCCGTCGACGAACCCGACCGGGCTCGACAGCGGTCCCCGCATCAGGTACTCGAAGGTCAGCGTCTCGTGCTTGGGGTCCAGGCGCTTGTCCGCCCCGGCCGGGAGGTCGACGGCAAAGCCGGCCTTGGCTCTGATCCCCGGGTCGAAGGGTGCCTTGCCATGGAAGATCATGGCGTCGCTGAAAGTGGTGTCCGGGAACATCGCGGACAGGTACTCGCCGACCGTCCCCTTGAAGCTCGAGTCGACCAGCGTGACCGGACGCTCGGGATCGTCCAGCCTGACCCCCTGGTCGACGAGATAGGCGACGAGGTCGCCCAGATAGCCCTCGATCTCCGACAACGGCGGCGCGGGATCACTCCGGGGCCGCCGCCACCCGAAGCCTTCCGCCACACTGGGCTCCGGACCACGGGTGCCCGGGTCCAGCGTCTCCCACACCCGATGGGCGTCGAGGAAGACGGTATCCGCGAGCTTGCGTGACAGTGTGATGTGCCGGCCGTGGTCGGCATAGAAGTCCGGGTCGAGCTCAGCGATCGCCATCCCGAGGACCGTGCCGTCGCGGCCGAGGAAGACGAACTGGCGACCGGGCTCGGCCTGCACCTCGGCCTTGAACTGGGCCAGCATGGCCGACGCGATCTGCACGACGAACGGTGCGACGTACTCGCGCACCATCGTATAGGCCTCTTCCAATGCCATGGTCGCGTCGGGGTGACCCGCCAGGCCGTACTCGGCGGCGATCGTCTGGACGGCCCGTTCGCGCATCGCCAGTCCGGCGCGCTCCTTCCACGCGTCCCACGGTCTCGGCGGCGGATCCGGGTTGGGCGTGTCCGGGCCGGCGACCGGCGGGTCGGGCCGCTGCAGCATGCGGCGCCGCAACTCCGGCTCGGCCATGGTGGAGAAGTCGAGATGCTCCGTGGGCGGGGTGATCCCGGCGGGGTCGGCGAAACCCAGTGGCCCGCTGGTGCCCGGCTCGGCTAGACCCGGTCGTCCACGTTGGGACTCCTGGCTTGGCAGATCCGGTCCAGTTCCTCCTCGCTCGGCAGTGGGTGGCCGAACTTCTCCAGGGCGATGCGTTCCGCCGTCGCCCGGTCTACCACCTCGGTCCGGTCCGGATCCAGGTCGTCGAAGATCACCCGGGCCACCACTCTCGCTCCGAAGATCCACATCTGGCGCCGGCGGCTCCAGATCACGGCCTCCAGCGGTTTGTCGGCCAGGTTGCGCCATGCCACCAGGTTCGAGAACACTCCCGGCTCCGCCAGTTGGTAGACCACGCGATAGGCGAACCCGCTCGGCATCGGATAGCTCCAATCTCTCCCAACCGGGAAGGTCTTCGATGGTCAGGCCCCGGGCCGACAGCGCCCCAGCCAGCGTCTCCCCTCGCGCGGTGAGGTGCGCCAGGTACGCCTGCCACGTCGGGCTGTTCTTCTCGGCCCAGGCGGCGAGGCTCGTGTCCTTCGGGGCAGGAAGGCGATCTATGCGCTCGAGTCCTTGTGGCAGGTGCTCGGTGATGTGCTGATCGTGGTTGGCCTGCAGGATGCTCAGGAAGGCCTCGACCCGCTTCACCGCATCGACCGTCTCGAGACGCACGACCTCGTAGAGAAGGTGGGTTGCCTTGTCCACCGCGCGGGACGCCCGGGTCGAGAACTGAATCTCGAAGGTGAACCCACCCGGCGTGGTCACGGTGACGTTGAGGCCGTAGTAGCGGTTGCCCGGCCCCATCCGCCAGAAGTTGTTCATGTTGCCGACCTGGTAACCGAGATCCTCCAAGCGGCGCAGGACCTCCTGGACGGACTCGCCGTAGCGGCCCTCGGGCGCAAGAACCCGGAACCGCACCCGGTCCTGGAGCCTGCCGAGCGTCTGCCGGACGGAGTCGAGTTGCTCCTGCGGCGTCAGGTCAGCCAGGTCGAGCTCGAGCGACCGCGCCAGCGACCCGGCGGTCTTGACCCGGTAGCGCACGTCGATCAGCCGAGGCTGCTGGCGCTTGGGCAGGTCGCCGAACGTCGGGATGGCGGCCTCGAGCTGGGTTCGGACGGCCTCGGCGACCGGGCGGGCCTGGCCCACCGAGTCGACGATGGCCGCACGGACGGGGCGTGGCAGCTCCCGCAGCGCCCGGCGCTCCTCATCGCGGGGGTCGAACCCGATCAGGTCCCGCGCATCCGCCCGACCTTCGGGGTCCAGCAGCTCGCCGTCGAGGGTCAGATCGATGTCCGGGCCGGCGAGCGCGGGCGTGTCGGTAACCGGGCGGGCGTGGCCATCGACGATGGCGACCGCCATCCGGGTGATGCCGTCCGGGCCGGTGGGTCGGTGTGGGAAGTCGGGAGACCGGTAGGAGTGCTGCGGATCCAGGAAGACGATCTCGTCGTGGTAGTTGACCGCGGCCAACACGTGGGTCTTGCCGTCCCGGGTCTCGATCAGGATGGCCGCGAACGAGCCGTGCTCGGCGTCGAGCAGGGCGTCGCGCAGGTCGGCGAGCTGGCCGTCGAAGGCGTCCGGCCGGGACAGCGGGCCACGGGCGGCGTCGTCGTAGGTGAGGGTGAAGGCAGTACCCAGCGTCTGCTCGATCCGTTGGATGCCGCCGACCTCGCCGCCCATGGGTCCGGTGTCTTCGCCGTCGCGGTAGCCGTCCGGCATGCGCGGCGCGGACACCCGGGGCCGTCCATGCATCCAGGCATCAAACAGTGCGAGTATGCCGTCGGTGCAGTTGATGCCCCGGAACGGGTCCGCGGCCGGTCCGCCGTCGTTGAGTAGCTCGAACCACAGCGCGTACGGGTCGGGGATCCGGGTCGGGCGACCACGCTCGTCGCGCGGGAAGTACCGCTCGAGCTGAGCCTGGTCGAACTCCAGCGGAATCTGGTGCCCGCCCGGCTGGTCGTAGTGACGGGTCGTCTCGACCGGCGGTGGCCGCCGGTCACCCGTCAGCGCCGAGATGTCGTCGGTGTGCACACCCGCTGGTGCCAGCGCACCCACCTCGGCGTCGGGCCGCGCTTGCACCTCGGACGGGACCGCGTATCCCAGCGCGCGGGCGTACGCGTCGGCGGCCCGCAGCAGCGCGAGCTGGGCCGGACGGACCTCTTGGTCGTAGATCAGCTCCGAGCGCGGGTCGCCTCGGTGGCGGGCATCGAGGAACCGCCGCATGGACACCTCGTAGCCGCGACGGGCGTCGTCGAACTGGCGACGCGGTCTGCGCACGCTCTCCTGGCGCTGCTGCCGGGCGAGGTCCTCCCGGCGCTGTCGCGGATCGTGCGGCGGCGACGGCGCGCCGGCCGGCTCCGCGCTGACCAGCCCTGGACCGACCGGCGCCACGACCACCACGGGTTGGCCGGGTACGGTCGGCGGTCCGGCCGGCCGGTCAGGTGCAACCGGCGGCCGGGACGACGGCACGGTCGGGGACGGGGCCGGCGGGGCCGTGGTCGGCGGAGGTGCCGCCTGGGGCGGAGCCACCGAGGTGCCCAGCGACGAAGTGGGCGCGGTCGGCGTGGACGCGGTCGGCGTGGCCGGGCCGGTAACCCCGGTCGGTGCGGGCGTGGGCGTCTGCGCCAGCCCGGTCGGGGCGGACGCGACCGGCGGCGCGATGCCGGTCGGTTGTCCCGGCGTGGGCGACACACCGCCGGGACCCGGGCCCGTGGCGCCGCCGGGGGTTGACGGCGGCACCGGGTCGACCGTCGGTCCGCCGAGGCCGGTCGTCGGGGTCGAGGGGCCCGTGGCCAGCCCGGCCAGATCCGTCGTCCCGCCCACCGCGGTGGAGGCCACGGTCGACGGGTGATGGGTCGACGGTCCACTGGCGACGGTCGTCTCTACGGCCGGGCCGGTCGTGACCTCGGCGCCCGAGGCCGACAGTCCAGTGTGGATCGAGATGCTCGACGGTCCACTCGCGACAGTCTCGACAGAAGGTCCACTGTGGATATCAGTGCCGGAGTAGCCACCACCGGCCGGACCCGATGAGCCCCCACTGGGGCCGGTCGTCGGGCCGGCCAGCTCAGTCAGGTCGCTGCCGGAGGCCGGCGAGTCGAGCCCGGCCAGCGCAGTCAGGTCGCCGGACGCCGGCGAGTCGAGCCCAGCCAGGCCATCCGACGGCCGGCCCCCGGTCAACCCTTCGATCGGCCCCAGCCCGGCCACGTCGGCCCGCAGATCGGCCTGGATCCCGTGCGCGGTCTCCGTGGCGTGACCGGTCAACCCGCTACGCGCTCCGGAGGTGGCCGCGTGGCCCAGATCGCTGGCATCGGGCAGACCCTGACCGGTGGCCAGGCTGGCCCCGATCTCGGCGATGACTTCGCCGCCCATCCCGCGGGCCAGCGACTCAGCCGTACCGCCCAGCGCGCTCCGGGCGTGCGGGCCCAGATAGGCCGCGCCGCCCAGCGCACCGCCGACGCCGCCCGCGACCCCGGCCAGGCCGACCTGCAGCAGGTCCACGCCGGCATCCCGGCGCCCGCGCGCGACCTGGCTGCCCTGGATGCCCGCCTCGGTCACGCCCTCCTCGAGACCCTCGCGCAGGGCGTGCTTGCCGGTGAACTTGCCCACTCGCTTAAGGCTCTCCTTGGTGATCTTCTTGCCGGCGTTGCGCACCGCGTCCTTCGCGAACGACTTGACGCCGCGCTCGAGCATCCGCTTGAGCAGTTCCTTGAAGACCCGGCCGATCGCCCACCGACCGGCGGCGATGACCGCCGGACCCGCGGCCGAGGCCGCGCCGAGGGTGGCCACAATGGCGGCCGCGAGCGCGATCAGCTCGACAATCATGAAACCGAGTTCGATATACATTTCGATCTTGGCCGCCTCGATGTCGCAGGCGGCGCCATCGACCACGGTGCCGATCTCGCGCAGCACCGTCTCCAGCAGGAGCAGGCCACCCTCCGGGTCGGCCGCGTACGCCTGCCAGATCGCATCGAGCTGTGAACCCGTATCAGAGTCGAGGGCGCCGAACCCGGCGGTCACCATCGGTCCGCCCTGGTTCAGCGCCTCGATCGGAGCCCTCAGCGCGGCCGAGGCGCCATGCCAGGCATCCGAGAGGTCCCACGTCTCCTTCTCGTTGCCGTCCGGCCACTCGACCCCGACCGCCCAGTCCAAGGCCTCGATCACGAAGTCGGGCGCGCTCGACCACCACGCCAACGGATGCGGAAGAGGGGAGGCGAACATCGACCGCGCGCCCTACCCGCTCTGGCGGACGACCATTGCCCGCGACTGCAGGTCCCGACTGGACATCTGACTCCCGGCTCCCCGTCCACCGAAACATCGACACGGCCGCCCGTACCGCAGACGGTACGAAACACCGTAACGGATCGCTGCCCGCGCCGGGGGGCACCGCGAGCGCCGCGCGCGCGGTACCGTCTGCACAGCACCAGAGAGGGCGGTGACATGGTCCACGCGACGCTTCAGCGCATCGACGTGCAGCACCTGGTTGACCGGTGGGCCCGCAGCGCGTCCGAGCGGCTGGGGGGCCAGTGCTCGCCGATGCTGGAGGAGTTCGATTTCGGGTTCGTCGCCTGGGTAGCCCCGCCACCAGGAGCGTCGCTGGAGCCGGACGCGAACCCCTGCCACGTCATCGACCGGGTCTCCGGAAAGATCATTCCATGGGGCTCGATCCCAGCGGCGATGGTGGCCGATGCGTACCGGCGCGGACGTCCACCGCAGGGACCGCCACCGGTGACGGCGGACCCGGTCGCCATGATCCGTCGCTCCGCCGCACTCGGGCTCGGCCCGACGATCGCTTCGCATCTGATGCTGCCCTCCGAACGTGTGCTGCACATCGCGTACGGCGCCAAGGGCGATCAGGGCCTCGACCATCATGCGCTGGTGCGCGACTGGCTGGCTGCTGTGCCGCGCAACCACCTCACCCGGGGGGCCGAACGCCACGCCGAGCTACTCGTCATGTCCGACGCCCTGCACGCGCACGACGCGGCGACGGGGCGGCCGACGACGCTCGACGAGGCCCGGCAGCTGTTCGCGAACGCGGTCCGGTACGAGGTGCTGACGGTCACGCCGGCCGGCGGGGGACAGCCAGCGCCGTCCTGCTTCTCGTGCCACAGTGCCGAAGTCCACTTTGGAGTCGCGCGGGCCGGCGTGGCGAGCTTCCTGGCCGAACGCCAAGGCGACGAGGGACTCACCTACATCGGTACCGGCCGACCGGAGCTGCCGGCCGAGGTGCGGGCCGCGCTCACGGACGTGCAGTACACGCCGGCGTTCGCGCCCGAGGACCCGGCCCGGCGGCTCCTGTTCGGGCCCCTGCCGGGCGACCCGGCCCCGGATGTCCCGGCGCGCTGGATGATCGCCGAGCGGTACGAGCACCTCGCCTATGCCGGCAGCGCGCCGGGGCAGGCCCACCGCCGTGACCCGTTCAGCCTGACCCCTCGCGTCGTGGGCGACCTCTACCGGGCCGTCGCCCCGTACACCGCCCGGCTGGGCGCCCAGGTGATCTACCCCATCGGACGGACCGGGCCGGAGTCGGTCATCGTGGGCGACGAGCACGGCCGGGTGTTCGTCATCGACCAGGCCGGGGAGTGGTTTGCGGGCAACACCATCGACGAGGCCGTGGTCGCGCTCCTGCTCGGCCGCGCACTGCCACGCCAGCGCGACGACGGCAGCTGGTAGCCGCCGTCAGCCCTGGTCGCCGCCGGTCCGCTGGTCGGGCGGTTGCCAGCCGGTGGCCTCGTCGGTGCGGCGGAGCAGATCGTCGTAGCTACCCGAGCGGATGAAGGCCGCAACGCCGCCCGCCATCGGGGAGAACTGCTCGAGCAGGCGGGCGATCTGCTCGCCGACCTGCGTCGCCGCCTTTTCGGCGGTCGCGACGACCGTCGCCGCGAGCTGATCGTGGTCCATCTCCCGCATGGCCCGATGGGTGATCGCCAGGCCGACGAGCTGACCGCGGGCGTCCACTGTGGCCTGGATGAACCCGCCGGCCGAGGTGGCGGTCGCGGTCATCGACCCCATCTGATCCCGGAGATCGGCCATACCGTCCCGGATCCGCTCGTAGTTGCTCTGGACCTGGGCCAGCCGCTCCTTCAGAGCCCGGTTGACATCACGGTTCGCGTACCCGCCCACTCAAGCCTCCCGCCCTCGGCGAGCCTGGGAGCCGGGCGCAAGCCCAGCAGCGACCTCCACACGCTACCGGAACGGCGCCCGGGACGCGGGTGGGTCACAGCGGTGAAGTGATCCGGTTGCGGCGGGTGAAGTCGGCCAGTTCCTCGCGGACCTGGGCGACCGGCAGCGCTGCCCGCGCGCCCGCCCCGGGGTGGGCGCCCGCGGTGTCGGCCGCGGCGGACAGGGCCCGGACGACCCCGCCGAGCGCGAGCATCCGGTCGGTCGTGCTGCCGGCGGCCGCGAACCGCTGTGCCCCGTCGAGGTACCGCATCGCCGCCGGAACGTACTCGCCCCTGGCCGCGGCGAGGGTACCGTCCACACAGGACATTGCCGCTCGGGACCACGCGGTGTGGTGGGGCGCGTCCCCGAGCGCGTCCCGCAGCACCAGCGCCGCATCCGGGTCGACCCGGTCGGCCGCATGGGCCGCCGCGGCCACCCACGCGCCACTCGCGATGGTGCGCATGCGACGCCAGCTCTCGCCGAGCTCGCGCAGCAGTCGCTCCGCGTCGTCCGGCCGCCCCAGCACCGCTTCGCAGAAGGCCCCGTGCCCGAGCGCCGTCCACATCGGACGCCAGAATCCGGTGGACCGGGCGGTGCGCAGTGCGGTGGCCGCGTCCGACTCGGCGCCGGCGCCGTCGCCGCGCAGCGCGCGCAACCAGCCCCGCGCCGCGCGCACCCGCAGGTCGCGGCTGCCGTCCGGCGTGGCGAGGAAGGACTCGGCCGCGGCGAGGAACCGGTCCCAGTCGCCGGCGGAGAGCGCTTCGATGGCTGGTCCGGGGCCGCCCGCGTCGAGCGGTTCCAGCGACGCGTGCGGGGCGGAACCATCGAACAATGCCCGCGCCGCGGCGAGGTCGCCCTCCTCGGCGAGCGCGTCGGCCACCATGCTGCGGGCCCGGCGCAGGCTCGGCAGTCGCTGCGTCCGGCAGAACTCCAGCGCCTCGCGCAGGTCGACCAGGCCGGTCGGCTGGCCGCCAAGGTAGCGACACATGCCGATGGTGATCAGGGCGTTGGCCCGCATCTCGACCAGCCCGAGCCGCTCGGCGATGTCCGCCGCGACCTGGGCCGCGCCGAGCGCTGGACCGTGCTCGTAGTTGAGCATGTGCAGCCGACCCAGCTCCGCATAGGCCTGCGCCTTCTCCGGCGTGTCCGGGCAGGAGTCGAACAGCTCCACCGCCCGGTCGAGGCTGCGCAGCGCCTCGGTCCGGTCCTGCCGCAGCCATGCGGTCTGACCGAGCAGCGTCCACGCCCGCGCGGCACCGTCGTGGTCGCGCGCCCGATAGAGCAGGGTGGCGAGTTGGGCCAGTCGCCCCGGGCCAGCGCCGGCGAGGTAGGCCGTCTCGTCGGTGTGCAGCGACAGCTCGATGCCGAGCAGCTCGATGCCCAGCCGGTCGACCTCGGCCACGATTGCCGGCCGAGCGTCGGGGCCGGCGTCCGGGTCCGATGGGGAGACTGAATCAAGGCCATCCGATCCCGCCGAGCCACCCACGAGCTGGGCGGCGCGGTCCAGGTGCGCGGCGGCGGCGGCGAAGGCGTTGAGCATCGCGGCCCGGCGGGCGGCGCGACGCAGCGCGGTGAGCGCGGGCCCGGCGTACGGCCGGGTGTCCAGGCCGAGCGCGACCGAGGTTTGGTAGGCCGTGAACCGGTGGTGGGCCACGACCTCGGTGAGGTCGGTGCCCCGGTTGTCCAGGCGCGCCTCGAGCCAGTCGGCGGTCCGGACGTGACGGGCGACCCGTTCGCCCAGCGGCAGGCGTTCATAGCAGACATCGGCGACCAGCGCGTGCCGGAACCGCAGCTCCGGCTCGCCGGCCATCGACGACTCCGGCTGCTCACGGACCAGATCCCGTTGCGTCAGCGTCCGCAAGGCTCTATCCACTGTGTCCGGACTCGCGCCGAGGGCGGCCGCGACCGCGCCGGGCCAGAACCGGCCGCCCACGACGGCGGCGGCCTGCAGCACGGCCTGCTCGCCGGCGTCGAGCAGGTCCACCCGGTTGGCGATGACCGCATGCACGCTCTCCGGGGTGGGCAGCTCCCCGCTGGGCTCCAACGTCCACGCGTCGGCCGACTGGCGCAGGGTGCCGCGTTCGACGAGCATCCGGCCGTACTCCTGGGCGTACAACGGCATGCCGTCGGCCCGTTCCACCAGCGGGCGCAGCAGGTCCTCCGGCAGCGCGAAGCCACCGAACATGGCCGCATAGAGGCGTGAGATCTCCTCGTCGCGCAACGGAGTCAGCGACAACGTCAGCATGCCCGGCACGGCCGCCGTGAACGACGGCTCCCGTTCGAGGAGCTCCGGCCGGGCGGTGCAGACGATGAGCAGTGGCACGTCGCGAACGGTCGTGGCGACCAGCTCCACGAACCGGATCATGCGGGCGTCGGCCCACTGCAGGTCCTCGAAGACCAGCACCGTCGGGCCCCGGCGGGCCAGCGTGAGCAGGAAGCGCCGCCAGGCCGCCTCGGCGTCCTCAGTGGACAGTAGCGAGCCGGGCAGGCCGACCAGCGGCCGCAGGGCGTCGGAGAGGCGGGCCGCCTCGCCCTCAGGGACCAGGTCACGCAACGCCTTATCCAGCCGCACCCGCGCCGTGGACGGGGCGTCGGTGGCCAGCACGCCGGCCTGCGCCTTGACGATGTCGGCGAGGGCGGCGTACGCGGTGTTCTCGCCGTACGGCGGGCAGCGCCCGCCCCGCCAGCAGATGTCCGCGCCCAGCGTCTCGCTCGGCGCACCCTGCTCATGACCCGTGCCGGCGAGCGCCCGCGCGTGCTGGTAGAGCTCGCGCACCAGCCGGCTCTTGCCGATACCGGCCGACCCGAGCACGGTCACCAGCCGGGGCTCCCGCTGGGTGATCGCGTGATGGAGGGCCGAGGTCAGCAGGGCCAGCTCGTGCTCGCGGCCGACGAGCGGGCTCCCGCCGTCGTCCTCATCGAGCTGCGGTGGCACCGGGCCGAGGGCCAGCCATACCTGGGTGGGGGTCGACCGCCCACGCAGCGTGATGGGGGGATGCTCCGCGCACCGGATCTCCGTACGGGTGGCGGCGTGCGTCGTGGCGCAGACGAGCACCCCACCGGGCGGCGCCTCGGCCTGCAGCCGCGCGGCCGTGTTCACCACATCGCCGGAGACGATCGCCTGCCCACCGTCGTGCGCGGCGGCCACGTCCACCAGGGCCTCGCCTGTGGCGACCCCGACCCGAAAGGTCCAGCCAGGGACGGTTTGCGGCTCGGCCGGAGCGTCCGGCCGCGGCCGCCCCGCGAGCGCGCGCTGGATGTCGAGCCCGGCGCGCACCGCCCGTACGGCGTCGGACCCGGTGGCGACCGGCGCGCCGAAGAGCACCATGACGGCGTCGCCGATGTACTTCTCGACCACGCCGCCGTACTGCCGCACGACCCGCCGCACGGTCGCGAAGAAGTCCGTCTGGACCGACCGTACGGTCTCGGGGTCGGCCCGTTCGGCGAACGGGGTCGAGCCGACCGCGTCCACGAAGAGGACACTGACCCGGCGGCGCTCCTCCCGGGCCCGCCCGTCGCCCGGCTCGTCGGCGACGTTCCCCGCGGCTGCGGGGCGCTCGACGCGCAGCGCGTGGCCGCAGCCCGTGCAGTAGGCGAGGTCGGCTGCGACCGTACGGCCGCACCGCGGGCAGGCCGCCGGCAGCGCGGCGCCGCAGCGCCCGCAGAACCGGTCGTCCGGCCCGGCCGGACGGCCGCAGGACGGGCAGGGGGCGGGAAGGATGGTGTCCTCCGAAGGTCGCGCCGCCGCGGTGGACCCGGCGGAGGCCGAATCCCTGGCGTTGCGCGCCATCGTGGCACGCCCGCACCACTGCCCGGGACGGGCTATGTGCGGTCGGTCATCCCGGCCCGACGCCGCAGCGCGGGCAGGTCGGTCACCACGATCCGGCGGCCCTCGGTGCGCAGCCAGCCCCGGGTGGCGAAGGAGCCGATCGCCTGGTTCACGCTCTGCCGTGACCCACCGGCCATCTCGGCGAGCTGGCTCTGGTTCAGCTCGATCGTGACCATCGGCGCGGCCGAGTCACCGGCGAGTCGCACCAGGGTCTTCGCGACGCGGCCGGGCAGGTCGAGGAAGACGTGGTCGGCGTTCTGCTCGGTGAGCCGGCGGATCAGGCCTCCGAGTGACCGCATCACGGCGTCGAGCATCCGGGGACTGGCATGCACCAGTTCGATGAAGGCGCCGCGCGAGAGGGCCAGCGCGGTGCAGTCCTCGACCGCCTCGGCGGAGAGCGATCGCGCCGACCCGTCGAGCAGCGACACCTCGCCCAGCACGTCAGGCGGGCGGACGACGGAGAGCACGGCGCGTTCACCCGTCGCCGCGGTGCGGAAGACGAGCACCGCCCCGCGTCGCAGGATGATCAGCGACTCGCCGGGGTCGCCCTCGACGAAGAGCAGCTGGCCCTTGCGGTAGGTCCGCGGTACGGCGGCGGCCATGACCCGCTGGCGCGCCTCGGGCTCGAGCCCCGCGAACATCTCTACGCCGGCGAGCAGGTCGCCGGTGTCGGTTACCCGCACATCCACGGTGGTCATCCCTCCGCTCCCCAGACCGTCGAGCGGAGTCCCGCTCACGGCGTCGGCCGCCCGCGCTGTCGCCTTGGCGACATCGCGTCGTGACGGTCACGCTATTACGCTGCGCGCCTGCCGCATAGCACATCACACGCGTGCACGCGTCTCCGTCGCCGAGTCGTAACCGTCCGCGAGCTGATCACGGCACATGGTGATCGGACTTCGCCATCAGGAAGAATGGTCCCCATCCCGGCGGGCAGAGCCGTGGGTAGGAGAGTGAATGCCGTACCGCTATTTCTACGACTGTGAGTTCATCGAGGACGGGCGCACGATCGACCTGGTCTCGATCGGTGTGGTGGACGAACACCACCGCGAGTTCTACGCGGTCTCAACGGAGTTCGACCCGGCCGCCGCCGTCCCGTGGGTGCGGCGCAACGTCCTGGACCGCCTGCCCTCGCCCGGGCACCCGGCGTGGCGCTCGCGGGATCGCATTCGTGACGATCTCTACACATTCCTGGTCGAGCCGCTGGCCGGAGGCGAGCGGCCGGCGCCCGGAGCATCGCCGCGGAGCGTGGGCCGGCGCCAGGAGCATCGCGGCGAGCGCCAGCGAGCGAGGAGCGAACCCGCGGCGCCGGAACAAGAGGCGTCAAGCGAGGAGCGGACGGTCGGCGCCGGAACCGGCGAGATCGAGCTGTGGGCGTGGTACGCGGCCTACGACCACGTCGTGCTCGCCCAGTTGTGGGGGCGGATGCCCGAACTGCCCCGGGAGATTCCCCGGTTCACCAAGGACTTGCGCCAGCTCTGGGATGATCGTGGCCGCCCGCCGCTGCCGGCCGCGGAGCAGCAGCGCCACGACGCGCTCGTCGACGCCCGGCACAATCTGGCCCGCTGGCGTGTGCTCACCGCCGGCCCGGGCGGGCCGCACGTACCACCTAACGGGGTCCGGTCGGCCCCACGCGAGGGGTAAGTGGCCGTTTAGCCTAGCGGGGGTACTACAGTCCGGCAGTGACGCACATGTGCCACGCTGCCACACGCCTTACGGGCTATCAACGTCGATGTCTACGGGGCTGCATCGAGGCTTGACTGACTGGAGGTCGGCAGAGCATGCGAATCGGAGTGCTGACCGGCGGCGGCGACTGCCCCGGTCTCAACGCGGTGATCCGGGCCGTCGTCCGCAAGGGTGTGGACGCCTACGGCTACGAGTTCGTGGGCTTCCGAGACGGCTGGCGCGGCCCGCTGGAGGGCTTGACGATGCCGCTGGGCATCAAGGAGGTGCGGGGGATCCTGCCGCGGGGCGGGACGGTCCTGGGCTCCTCGCGGACGAACCCGTTCAAGATCGAGGGCGGGGTCGACAACATCAAGACGAACCTGATCGACCAGGGCGTCGACGCACTGATCGCGATCGGCGGTGAGGACACCCTCGGTGTGGCCACCAAGTTGTACGACCTGGGCGTCCACGTGGTCGGCGTGCCGAAGACCATCGACAATGACCTTTCCGCTACCGACTTCACGTTCGGCTTCGACACGGCCGTGAACATCGCCATGGAGGCGATCGACCGGCTGCATACGACGGCCGAGTCGCACCACCGCACCCTCGTGGTCGAGGTCATGGGCCGCCACGCGGGCTGGATCGCCCTGCACGCGGGCCTTGCCGGCGGCGCGAACGTCATCCTGCTGCCGGAGCGGAACTTCGACGTCGAGCAGGTGGCCACCTACGTCGAGAAGCGGTTCCAGCACCAGTACGCCCCGATCGTCGTGGTCGCTGAGGGCGCCCAGCCGCTCGAGGGTCAGATGGTCCTGCAGAACCAGGAGCTGGACTCTTTCGGGCACGTCCGCCTCGGTGGCATCGGCCAGTGGCTGGCCGAGCAGGTCGAGGCGAGGACGAAGAAGGAGGCCCGCACCGTGGTGCTCGGGCACATCCAGCGCGGCGGCACGCCGACCGCGTTCGACCGGGTGCTCGCCACACGGTTCGGCCTGCACGCCATCGACGCTGTGCACGACGGCGACTGGGGCAAGATGATGGCACTGCGGGGGACGGACATCGTCCGGGTACCGCTGGTGGAGGGAACCAAGGAACTCAAGACCGTACCCCTCGAACGCTACACCGAGGCCGAGGTCTTCTTCGGCTCCTGACCACCGACCTGCTGACCGGTCAGATTTCCGAGGAAACTCGGAAATCTGACCGCGGAGTCGGATCTTGGAGGAACCGATGCACACGATCGCGGTGATCGGGGCCGGGCAGATCGGCGAGACGCTACTCGCCGGGCTGCTGCGGTCCGGCTGGTCGGCGGAGAAGCTCGTGGCGACCGAGCGCCGGGTGGAGCGGGCGGCCGAGCTGACCGAGAAGTACGGCATCCGCATGGTCGACAACGTGGAGGCGGTGAAGGTCGCCGATGTCCTCGCGATCGCCGTCAAGCCGCAGGACGCCGCCGCGCTCATGACCGAACTCGGCCCGCTGGTGCCCGCGGACAAGCTGTTGGTGACGCTCTGTGCCGGTCTGCCGATCTCGTTCTTCGCGAAGTGGCTGCCGTCGGGGACGCCCGTGGTCCGGGTGATGACAAACACGCCGGCCTTCGTCGACGAGGCCATGACCGCGATCTCCGCTGGTCCACACGCGACAGACGATCACCTGGACCTCGCCGAGGAGATGTTCACGCCCCTGGGCAAGACGATCCGCCTGCCGGAGTCACAGCAGGACGCCGTGACGGCACTGTCCGGCTCCGGGCCGGCGTACTTCTTCTACCTCGTCGAGGCGATGACCGACGCCGGCATCCTGCTCGGACTGCCGCGACAGGTCGCCCACGACCTGATCGTGCAGACCGCGATCGGCTCGGCGATCATGCTGCGGGACTCGGGGGAGCACCCGGTCCGGCTGCGCGAGGCGGTCACCTCGCCGGGCGGCACCACCATCGCCGCGATCCGGGAGATGGAGAACCACGGCGTCCGCGCGGCGATGCTCTCCGCGCTCGAGGCCGCCCGGGACCGCGCTCGCCAGCTCGCCGCCGACGCCTGACCCGCCGCCCGTACGGCGTCCGGGATACTGGGCGCCATGCATCTCGACGAGGCGCGTGCCGTGGTCGCCGCCCTGCGGGCTCGCATCGACGAGTTCCTCGTCGCCCGGGCTGACCTGGCCGAGCTGCAGGCCGATCTCGCCAACGGAGGTGCCAGCCGCCACGGCGGTCGGGCCGAGGCGAAGGCGCTCGAGGCACGCCTCTACGCCGAACTGGAGCACTTCGCCGAGTCCGGCGCGCAGGTGAAGGGGTTCGCGCCGCTGCTGCTGGACCTGCCCGGCGAGCACAACGGCGAGCAGGTCTTGTGGTGCTGGCTGGAGGGCGACGCGGACATCGGCTGGTATCACCGCCGCGACGCCGGCTTCGCGGGCCGCCGCCGGATCTGACATGCGCCGCTACGACAGCTACTTCGAGACCTTCTTCCGGCCCGGCGGTGAGCCCGTGCCGACACAGGCGCTTCTCTTTGATGCGTGGGCGCTGATGGATCGCCCCGGATTCTGGGCAGCACACTTCTACGACGTCATCGACGACGAGGATCTGCTCGCCGAGGTGTGGCAGGTCGGTCCCGACGTCATCGAGGAAGCCGGGGATCTCCTGACTGATCGCGGAGCCTGGCCGCTGTTCGAGATCGAGCTCGGTGGGGGCGCCGCCCTGGCCGCGATCTACCGCAACTTCGAGGACGAGCTGGGGGTCGACTATCTACTGTCGACTGGACGCGAGGGCGCCTGGATTGAGATCGCGAATATCGAAGGGCACTTCCGTGGGCCGGGGATCTCCTGGCCGGAGCTCGTCCGCGTCAGCCGCCGTCAACCGCCGGAAGAGCAGGCTCGCACGCTCCTGCTGCTCGCGCCGATCCTCGGGGACCTCGAGGCCGAGCAGAACCTCGATGTGATCGCGGATGCGTTGCGGTCGTGCGGTGCCCTACGCGAGGTCGAGCCGCTGGCGGGCCTGATCGCTTCTGAGAACGCGTTCTTCGAAACTGCGCGTTGGTCGACGACGCCGGACGGACTCACCGTGTGCGACGCGCACCACGCTCGTCGCACGTCGGCGATGCCACCGGACGAGCTGCGGGCCGTGACGAACGCTCTCGGCGGCAGTGACTGATCCCTCGGTCGACATCTCGGCGGTTGTCCCGCAGGATCGGCGGCATGACGTTTTCGATCGTGGCGCGCTCCGCGGACGGGTCGTCGCTCGGCGTGGCCGTCGCCAGCAAGTTCCTCGCTGTCGGGGCGGCCGTGCCGGCCGCGCAGGCGGGGGTCGGGGCGATCGCCACCCAGTCGTACGCCAACCTCGCCTACCGCCCGCAGGGGCTCGCGCTGCTGGGGACGGGAGTGAGCGCACCCGGGGTGGTCGCGGGTCTCACGGCGGCCGACGACGGGCGCGACCAGCGCCAGCTGGGCGTCGTCGCGGCCACCGGCGACGGGGCGACGTTCACCGGAGGCGGCTGCCACGCGTGGGCGGGCGGCGTGACCGGGGACGGCTTCGCCATCCAGGGCAACATCCTCACCGGCCCCGAGGTCGTCGAGGCGATGCGCCAGGCGTGGCTGGGCAGCGACCCCGTACTGCCGCTGGCCCGGCGGCTGCACGCCGCGCTGTTGGCCGGTGATCGGGCCGGCGGTGACCGGCGGGGGCGGCAGAGCGCGGCGCTGCTGGTGGTGGCGAAGGGCCAGGGGTACGGCGGGACGAGCGACGTCGTGGCGGATCTGAGGGTTGACGACCATGGCGACCCGACAGTCGAGCTCGGCCGGCTGCTCGATCTGCACTCGCTCTACTTCGACAAGCCGGAGCCGGCCGACCTGCTGGAGCTCACCGGCGAGCTGGCCGAGGAGGTCCGCTCCCGCCTGACTGAGCGCGGGCACCGGTCCGCCGGCGGCGCGGACGGGCTCGACGCGGCCCTGGCCGACTGGGCGGGCATCGAGAACCTCGAAGAGCGCATCGTCCCCGGTCGCATCGATCCCCTCGTCCTCGCCCACCTCCGCCGCCGCTGACCGTGGTCGGGCCGGTTCGCGGCGGTGGCCTGTCCCACACTGCGGTACGGGGCGGCCGCGGCCGATCAAGGTCGACCGCCGCCGTAGGCTGGGGGCGATACGCGAGCGAGACCTGAGTGCGAAGGGCCCCGTCATGCGCCAGGAGTGGCACCGGTTCCGGGATCCGGGCTTCGAGATCGGCCGCCCAGCCGACGACCCCGCCGAGATCGAGGCGATGGGGCTGGACCGCTGGCGCACCCTGCCCCGGGCGCAGACCCCGCCGTGGCCCGACCAGGCCGAGGTCGACGAGGTGTGCGCCGTCCTGAGCACGGTGCCGTCGGTCGTCGCCCCGTACGAGGTCGTTGCCCTGCGCGAGCGCCTGGCGGAGGTCGCGGACGGCAAGGCGTTCCTGTTGCAGGGCGGCGACTGTGCCGAGACCTTCGCCGACAACACCGAGGCGCACCTGCTGGCCAACTCCCGCACGTTGTTGCAGATGGCGGTGGTGCTGACCTATGGGGCCAGCCTGCCGGTGGTGAAGGTGGCCCGGGTCGCCGGCCAGTACACCAAGCCACGGTCGCAGGCCATCGACGTGCTGGGCTTGCCCGCCTACCGGGGCGACCTGATCAACTCGCTCTCCCCGAACGAGGAGGCCCGGGTCGCCGACCCCAGTCGCATGATCCGCGCGTACGCCAACTCGTCGTCGGCCATGAACATGCTGCGCGCCTACGTCGGCGGCGGGCTGGCCGACCTCCACGCGGTGCACGACTGGAACCGCGACTTCGTCCGTACCTCGAAGTTCGGCGAGCGGTACGAGGCGCTGGCCCGCGAGATCGACCGGGCGTTGGCGTTCATCCGGGCCTGCGGGCTCACCGACGACGAGGCGCTGCGCACGGTGACCCTGTACTGCTCGCACGAGGCCCTCGCCCTGGAGTACGACCGCGCGCTCACGCGCGTGGTCAATGGCCGGGCGTACGCGCTGTCGGGCCACTACCTCTGGGTCGGTGAACGGACCCGCCAACTGGATGGGGCCCACGTCGACTTCGCCTCCCGCATCGCCAACCCCATCGGAGTCAAGCTCGGACCGACAGCCACGCCGGAGATCGCCATCGAGCTGTGTGAGCGGCTGAACCCGGACAACATCCCGGGCCGGCTCACGCTGGTCTCCCGCATGGGCAACCACAAGGTCCGCGACACCCTGCCCCCGATCATCGAGAAGGTCACGGCTGCGGGGCACCGCGTGGTGTGGCAGTGCGACCCGATGCACGGCAACACGATCGAGTCGTCCAACGGCTTCAAGACCCGTCACTTCGACCGGATCGTGGATGAGGTGCTCGGGTACTTCGAGGTGCACAAGGAACTCGAGACCCACCCCGGCGGGCTGCATGTGGAACTGACCGGCGAGGACGTCACCGAGTGCCTCGGCGGTGCCCAGGACATCAACGAGACGGACCTGGAGTGCCGGTACGAGACGGCCTGCGACCCGCGGCTGAACACCCAGCAGTCGCTGGAGCTCGCCTTCCTCGTCGCGGAGATGCTGCGCGACTGACTACTGTGGAGAGACGATGATCGACCTGCGCAGCGACACGGTCACGAGGCCCACGCCAGCGATGCGGGAGGCGATGGCGGCCGCCGAGGTGGGGGACGACGTCTACGGCGAGGACCCCACGATCAACGCGCTCGAGGCCGAGGTCGCGGCGCTGTTCGGGCACGAGGCGGGGCTCTTCGTGCCGACCGGATCGATGGGCAACCAGGTCGCGATCCAGACGTTGGTCCCGCCGGCGCACGAGCTCCTCTGCGATGCCGACGCGCACGTGGTCACCTACGAGATCGGGGCGGCGGCCGCGCTCGGCGGGATCTCCACCCGGACCTGGCCCGCGGTCGGTGGCGGCATCGACCCGTCGGCGGTGGCCGCGATGGTGCGCCCCGACGGGTACCACGCGGTACCGACCCGGGCGATCGCCGTGGAGCAGACCCACAACCGGGCCGGCGGCGCCGTCATTCCACTGTCGACACTCGAGCAGTTGCGGACGATCGCCGACGAGGCGGGGCTCGGTCTGCACTGCGACGGCGCCCGCATCTGGCACGCGCACATCGCCGACGAGGTCCCGCTGGCGACCTACGGCGCGCTGTTCGACACGCTCTCGGTCTGCCTGTCCAAGGGCTTGGGCGCGCCCGTCGGCTCGGTGTTCGTCTCGACCGCGCAGCGCGTCGCCGCCGGTCGGGTGATCCGTAAGCGGCTGGGCGGTGGCATGCGCCAGGCCGGGATCCTGGCCGCGGCCGGCCGGTACGCGCTGACCCATCACATCGAGCGGCTGGCCGACGACCACGCCCGCGCGCGCCGCCTGGCCGATGCGTTGAGCCCGTACGGTGTGGTGGACGCGGCGGCCGTACGGACGAACATCGTCCTGCTCGACCTCTCGAAGTCCACTGTGGACGCGGCCACCCTCGCGGGTCGGGCGAGGGACGCGGGCGTGCTGGTGTCGGTGCTGGGTCCCGACCTGGGTCGCCTCATCACCCATCTCGATGTCAATGACGACGATGTCGAGCGCGCCGGCGAGGTCCTCGGCGGAATCCTGCGGGGGTAGCAGCACCGGCACCGGGTCGATCCGAGCACTTCGGACATCACGGAGCGTTTCCCGCTGATCCGCTCCGCGAGCGTCGCCAGAGTTGCGCCGGTGATTCGCCGGCAAAACCTACTCGAACTGTCGCCGTCCGACCGGCCGATGGGCGCGTAGCTGGATCGGGTCGTATCGTCCCACCATGCGAGTGGGGGACACGGTCGAGGATTTCGAACTACCCGACCAGAGCTGGAGGCTGCGCCGGCTGAGTACCGTGGCATCGATCGGGCCTGTGGTCCTCTTCTTCTACCCGGCCGCGTTCGCTCCACTGTGTACGGTCGAGCACTGCCGGTTCCGGGACACTACGGAGGAGTTCGCCAAGGTCGGCGCCCAACCCATCGGGATCAGCTCTGACCCGGTGGACCGTCAGGCCGCCTTCGCCCGCAAGCACGACCTGGGCTATCCGATCCTCTCCGACGTGGACGGAGCCGTCGGCCGCCGGTTCGACGTGGACCGCGGGATAAAGATCAAGTACATCAGGTACCGCCGCCACACGTATGTCATAGGGCCCGACCGGCGGATTCTCGACATCATCCGCTCTGAGATCCGCCTTGGCGCCCACGCCGACCTGGCCCTGGAGTTCCTGCGCAACTACGACGGCAGGGTGGTCGGCCGGCATCGGGCACCCGACCCCGACGACTACTAGTCCTTGTCGCCGCCGGGCCTGGGGTGCTCGGTGACGTTCTGGATGTAGCGCTCAACTCCGAGGGTCTCGATCAGGCCGAGCTGGGTTTCGAGGTAGTCGATGTGATGCTCTTCGTCCGCGAGGATCTCCTCGAAGAGCCGGGCCGAGGTGACGTCGCCGATCGAGCGCATGTACTCGATGCCGCGGCGCAGTCGGTCCACCGCCTCGACCTCGATCCTCAGATCGCAGTCGAAGATCTCCTTGACGTTCTCGCCGATGCGCAGCGCGAACAGCTTCTGGTAGTTCGGCAGCCCTTCAAGGAACAGGATCCGCTCGGTGAGGATCTCGGCGTGGCGCATCTCGTCGAACGACTCGGCCCGGGTGTACTTCGCGAGCACGCTCCAGCCCCAGTTCTCCTGCATCTTCGCGTGCAGGAAGTACTGATTGATGGCGGTCAATTCGGCCGTAAGCTGCTCGTTGAGGAACTCGAGGACCCGTTCGTCGCCCCGCATGCTCTGTCCGCCTCCCTCGCCGTGCACCGCGCGAATGCCCGCTTCCGTCGCCGTGGACCGCGCGAATGCCCGCTTCCGTCGCCCTGGACCGCGCGAATCCGGACAGCGTAATGCCCGTACGGGCGTTACGCGGCGGAAACGGCCAGGCTGTCGGATTCGGCGGCGACTTTGTCCCGGGTGGTTGGGTGGGGGTGGAGGGCGTGGAACTCATCGATGAGGTCGACGATGCGCTCGACGCAGCTGCCGCATCCGGTGCCCGCGCCGCATGCCTTCCCGACGCTGTCGACGCAACGCGCGCCGGCCAGGATCGCCTGGCGCACGTCGCCCTCGCGGACGCGGGCGCAGATGCAGACGTACATGGGCAACCTCACTGTGCTTAGGCTTGCCTCAGTAAGGTATGCCTAATCAAACGATCGACTCAACCCAGCCGGTGCGTGAGCCGGCTCACGGGGCTTGCGGCCGTACGGGCTCGGGCCTTGCGGACCGTACGCCCGCGGCGGGAGCCGAGCCGGCGCAGCGTAGCGATGTCGGCTGCGTGACCCGCCGGACCGGTGCTCGGGGTCTCCACCACGACCGGGACGGATGCCATCACCGGGTGGGCCATCAGCTCGGCGAACGCCGCCTCGCCCAGCGCTCCGGCGCCGATGTTCTCGTGCCGGTCGCGGCGTGAGCCGCACGGGTCCCGCGAGTCGTTGGCGTGCACGAGCGCGAGCCGGTCCGGTCCGACGGTCGCCGCCACGGCGTCGATCGTCGCGGCCATGCCGCCCGGAGTGGCCACGTCGTGACCAGCCGCCCAGGCGTGACAGGTATCGAGGCAGACACCGAGCCAGGGATGGCCGCCCAGGGCCGCGAAGTAGTCGGCGAGGTCCTCGACCCGGGCGGCGAGGCTGCGGCCGCCACCAGCGCTCGGCTCCACGAGCAGCTTCGGCGCACCGGCCCCGGCGGCGCGGTCGAGGAGCGGCAACAGCTCCCGACGGACCTGCCCCAGGGCTGCGGGGACGTGCAGGTCGTCCACGGCGGAGCCGGCGTGGAACACCACGGCCCGTGCCCCGATCGCGGCCCCTCGGCGCAGTCCGTGGGCCAGTGACGCCACGGAGTGGGCGACGGTGGCTGGCGTCGGCGAGCCGAGGTTCACGAGGAGCGACGCGTGCACGAAGACGAGTCCGCCGCGCTCCCGCAGGCCGGCCACGAACGCGTCGTCCTGCGCGGGGTCGCCTTCGGAGAGCGCCCAGCCGCGCGGATTGGAGACGAAGATCTGCGCCACACGCGCGCCGGTCGCATCGAGGTAGGGCAGCGAGGCCTTCGCCAGACCGCCCGCGACCGGCGTGTGTGCTCCGATCAGATCCCGCACGCCAGCTCGACGGTCTGTCCCACGGTGAGCGGATCGCCCGCGGGGACGCTCTGCGTCTTCACGCTCGTGGCTACCCGCAGCGGCTCGGCGACGCCCGGCGTACTGACGTTGAGGTGCAGGTCGGTCATGGCCAACAACTGCTGGACGGCATCCCGGCAGTTTCGGCCGACCAGATCCGGCATCGGCTGTTTGGGACCGTTGGAGACCCACAGCGTGACCTGCTGGCCCTCCGCCGATGTCATGCCCTTGCCACCCTCCGGGATCTGTTCGAGCACCTGGTCCTTCGGCTTGTCGTCGTCGCGGTGCTCGACGACGATGTTCGTGAACCCGGCCGCCCGGAGCTGGTTCTGGGCGGCACCGAGCTGCTGCCCGACCACGGATGGCACGTGCACCGGGAACGGCCCCGTCACCACGATGACCCGGACAATGCCGCCCGGCGCCAGGATGGTGCCCGGCGCGGGCTCGGTGCCGGCGACGTAGCCCGCCGGCAGCGTGTCGGAGAAGCCGTCGACCTGCTCCACGAGGAACTGGTCGGGGATCCGTGTGAGCGCGAAGGCCAACGCCTGGCCGGTGATGTCGGGCACGGCGTACCGCTCCGGTCCCCTCGACAGGAACACGGTGACGGTGCCGCCCCGAACGATGCGCCCGCCCGGCGGTGGCTGCTGGGCCAGCACCGTATCCGCGGGCACGTTCTCGCTATACATAGGTGCGCCGAAGGAGATGGTGAATCCCTGCCGCTCCGCCTCACTGATCGCGCCGTCCTTGGTCAGCTGCAGCAGGCTCGGCGCCGCGGTGTACCGGCCGACCCCGACCCACCAGCCACCGAGCATCAGCAGCAGGCCGAGGACGACCACCCCGATGACAAGCCACCGGCGGCCGGCCGCGGTGTAGCGCAGCCGGTTCGCGGTGAGCCGCAGCCATCCGGCGACCGCCGGTGCGACCTGGCGGAGCCGCTCGCCGACGCCCGGCGGGCCGTCGGCGCCCTGGACCCGGGCGCCCGCACCGGCGGCCACCCGACCGCTGGGCCGCTGGGCGGGCAGGCGGGACCAGCCGGGCCGGTACGGTCCGGCGACCGGTGGCACCAGCACGGTCGGATGAGCCAGCGACCGGGTGGGACCGGTGAGCGCGCCCACGTCCTCGCGGGCGGCCTGGATCTGCGCGAGCAGCGTCGCCGCGTCCCGCGGGCGGGCCGCCGGGTCCCGGCGCGTCGCCCGGTGGATGAGATCGTCCAGTGGGGCGGGGACGCCATCGACGACGTGAGATGGCGGCGGGATCTCCTCGTCCACGTGCCGCCAGGCGAGGGCGCCCGGGCCCTCGCCCGACCCGCTGTCACCAACGCCTCGGTCACCAACGCCTCGGTCACCGGGGCCACCGGGGAACGGGAGACGGCCGGTGAGCATCTCGAAGAGCACGACTCCGGCGGCGTAGACGTCGGCCCGGACATCACCGCGCCCGTCGGTGATCAGCTCGGGCGCCAGGTAGGGCGCCGTACCGAGCAGCGGGCTCACCTGGCTCCGGGTGACGTCGGAGGCGCGGGCAAGGCCGAAGTCGGCGACCTTGACCACCGCGTCGACCAGGTCGCCGGAGCCGTTGGGCGGCGGCGCGACGAGAATGTTCTCAGGCCTGACGTCCCGGTGGACCAGACCGGTCCGGTGCGCCACCGCGAGCGCCGCAAGCACCTGCTCGATGATCGCGAGCGACTCGGCCGGGTCGAGCCGACCCCGGTCGTCGACCACGTCGCGCAGGGTGCGGCCGCGCACGTACTCCATCACCAGGTAGGGGGCACCCTCATGCGAACCCTGGTCGAAGATGGCGACGATGTTCGGATGGGCGAGGCGGGCGGTCGTCTCGGCCTCGGCGGCCAGCCGCTCGAGCACCTCGGCGTCGAGCACGTATTCGGGATTGACGATCCTGATGGCGACCGAGCGATCGAGACGCTCGTCACGCGCCTGGTACACCGCAGTCGCGCGGCCACGGGCAAGACGCCCCATGATCCGGTAGCGCCCGGCGAGAAGCGCTCCGCGGAGGGGATCGGCGACCTTGGTATCCATCGCGGGGCAGTCTACCGGCGGTTCCCCGGTCCGGCTGGGCTGCGACGCGTGCCGGATGCTACTGGCCGTGGCAGGCTGTGGTGGTGGAGCGAATCGTGGATCAGGGCATCCGGGATCTTCCGGTAGCGCCCGCCGGTTGGGTCACCGTGCCCGACCTGGCGGAGCGGCTCGACGTCCCCGTCACCAAGGTGCACCAGATGATCCGCGAGGGCGCCATCCTCGCCGTCCGGTCCGAGGGCGTCCTGCGGATCCCCGCCGAACTGGTGTCGTCCCGGCACGTTCTCAAGCATCTTCCCGGCGTCTTGACCCTGCTCCGCGATGCGGGGTTCAACGACGAGGAGGCGCTGCGGTGGCTGTACTCCCCGGACGAGACGTTGCCCGGCACGCCGGCCGAGGCGCTGGCCGGGACCGGGGCGACCGAGGTCAAGCGCCGCGCGCAGGCGCTCGCACTCTGACCGTCCGTGGGTTCGTGTCGCCGCCGTCGCAATCAGAGGGCGCGGCGGGTGGCCGCCCGGGCCAGGCGCACGAGCATGTCCGTCGTACCACCGACGAGATCGACTGAGCTCAGCGCGCGCAGCGACGCCTCGGTGAGACCGGCGATCCGCTCCTCGGTCCGGGCGAGCGCGCCGGTCTCGACGATGATCTGCCGTAGCTCGGCCACGCCCGCGGCGTCCAGATCCGGGTTGCCGAGGCCGGCGCGAAGGCGGGCAGCGGTGGCGTCGTCGGCCACCGCGAAGGCGCACGCGACAAGGTACGTGCGCTTGCCCTCCCGCAGGTCGTCGCCGGCCGGCTTGCCGGTCTGCGACGGGTCGCCGAACACCCCGAGGATGTCGTCGCGGAGCTGGAACGCCTCGCCGAGCGGCAGACCGTACCCGGAGTAGGCCTCGGTGATCTCGGGCTGCGCGTTCGCCATCGCCGCGCCGAGTTGGAGGGGCCGCTCGACCGTGTACTTGCCTGACTTGTAGCGAGCCACCGTCGAGGCTCGCTGCAGGGTGACGTCGGCCGTGGCCTGCGCATGCACGTCGAGGTACTGACCGGCGATCAGCTCTGTGCGCATCAGATCGAAGATCGGCCTGATCCGCAGCAGCGCATCCACATCGATGCCGGACCGGCGCAGCAGCTCATCGGACCAGGCGAGGCACAGGTCGCCCAGCAGGATCGCCGCACCCGCGCCGAACAACCTCGCGTCGCCGGCCCATTCGCTGCCTGTATGCAGGACCTCGAACCGGCGGTGCACGGATGGCTCGCCCCGGCGCGTGTCGGAGGAGTCCATGACGTCGTCATGGATCAATGCACTTGCTTGTACGAATTCCAGCGCCGCGACGGCGGCGATCACCTGCTCGGAGTCCTCCCCGCCGGCGCCGCGGAAGCCCCAGTAGGCAAAGGCGGGGCGGAGCCGCGTGCCGCCCCGCAGCACGAACCGCTCGATCGTGTTCGCGATGGGCTCCAACACCGGATCGATGCCCGCCAGCAGCGTTCGTTGGTCGAGGAGGAAGTGGGCGAGGGCCTTGTCGACCCGTTCCTTCAGGTCGGCCGCGTCGGTCGGGCTCACCTGTCCCACGGTAGTCGTGTGATGACTGCAGCGATGCGGCAGAAGTCACAAGCTGACAAACCGTATGGCCTGCTAGTGGATCACGCGGGCCGTCCGGACGCCCGGCGGTATACGCCCGGACTCAGCTTTACCCAGCGACCGCCGGCCGCATCCAGCCGTCGGGTCGCCCGCGACCGGGGACCACGTGCGCGGCGGGCGGCCGCCGCGGCCCACTCCAACTCCGCCAACGGCACCTCGAGAACCGCGGCGAGCCAGCCGAGCCAGTAGCCGGTGGGGATGCGCTCCTCCCGCTCCCACCGGCTGACCTCGTGCCGGGTCACTGTCGGCTGACCCGATGCCGCGCACAACCGCTCCGCCAAGCGCAACTGGGAGATGCCCAGCTCCGTGCGTACGCGCGCCAGCAGCGCGCCGAAGACTTCCCGCTCGGCACCGCCGAACCCCATGCCGTCCCCCGTCCCTCGATGGCCCCCTGCATGGCCCCTCCTACCGCACGGGTCCGACAGGTTTGCTGATGGGCGAGATCAACCGACGGGAGCGCGGTGATGACGGCGGTGGTAGGCACGGTGACGGCGGAACGAGCCGGCGAGCAGTCGCCGCCGGGCGAGCCACCCGAACCAGTTCGGTCGGAGCTGCTGTGGCGGCTGGCGACCCGTCTCTATCGCGACCATCGGCTGGGGGACGGAGCCTGCGTCAGTTGTCAACAGCCCTGGCCGTGCTCCGGTCGGCGGCTGGCCGAGTTGGGACTCCTTCGGGCATCCGCCTGACGGAAGGCCTCTAGACTTCTGCCGTGGCTCTCGGTATCGCTTCCACCCTGCCTGGTCGCTTCCCGCGCATTGGGGATCTGCTCAATGCCGGCCCGACCTTCTCGTTCGAGTTCTTCCCTCCCAAGTCCGAGGACGGGGAGCGGCAGCTGTGGCAGGTGATTCGCGAGCTGGAGCGGTTGCGCCCCTCGTTCGTCTCGATCACGTACGGCGCCGGCGGATCGACCCGTGACAGAACGGTCGCTCTCACCGAGCGGCTCGCGACGGACACGACGCTGCTGCCGATGGCTCACCTGACCGGGGTCAACCACTCGGTCGCTGAGCTGCGCAACATCATCGGCCGACTCGCCGCGGTCGGGGTCAGCAACATCCTCGCTGTGCGCGGGGACCCGCCCGGCGACCCGATGGGTGAGTGGATCCCGCATCCCCACGGTGTTGTCTATGCGGAGGATCTCGTCCGCCTGATCCGCGAGTCGGGCGACTTCTGCGTCGGGGTGGCCGCGTTCCCGTTCAAGCACCCCCGTTCGCCCGACGTTGCCACCGACACCGCCAACTTCGTCCGCAAGTGCCGGGCCGGTGCCTCCTTCGCAATCACCCAGATGTTCTTCGACGTCGATGACTATCTGAGGCTGCGTGACCGGGTGGCGGCGGCCGGCGGAGAGGTGCCGATCCTGGCCGGCGTGATGCCGGTGACCCGGATCAGCACCATCGAGCGCTCCGAGCAACTCTCCGGGGCACCGTTCCCGAAGGCGCTCGCCCGGCAGTTCGAGCGGGTCGCGGACGACCCCGCGGCCGTGCGGGCGCTGGGCATCGACCAGGCGACGATCCTGTGCTCCCAACTGCTCGACGAGGGGGTGCCCGGGATCCACTTCATCACCATGAACAAGTCGACGGCCACCCGGGAGGTCTGGCAGAGCCTCGCACTGGGAGCCAGGGTCTGACCGGCCCGGGTGGGTAGCGCGATGGGTGGGAGAGCAGCCGCGCTGGGGATCGGGCGCAGACAACGCACGGAGGCCGTGCCCGACCAGGATTGGGACGAGTACTGCGCCCGCTGGTCCTCCCTGCACGGCGGCTTCGACCCCCGCCGAGCCCCACTGCTCGTGCGCATCTGGCAGCGGCTCGCCTTCGTGCTGGCCCGCGGCCTCGCCCGGCTCGGCGTCTCCCCGAGCGCCGTTACGACGGTCGGTCTCGTGTGCGCGCTGGCGGTACCGGCCGTCGTGCCCCCCCGCGGGTGGTTTGTCTTTCTGGCGGCGGGGCTGGTGATCGTCTCCGCGCTCGCCGACTCGGTCGACAGTGGCGTAGCGGTCGTCTCCGGGCGTACGACCGGGAGGGGCGCGTTCTACGACTCGGTGGCCGACCGGTGCAGCGAGATCGCCTGGCTGGTCGCGCTGTGGCTGCTCGGCGCACCCGGGCCCCTCGTTGTGGCCTGCGGAGGAGTCGCCCTCATGCACGAGTATGTCCGCGCCCGCGCCGCGCTGGCCGGTATGCCCGGCGTCCCGAGCCTCGCCGTGGCCGAGCGACCGACCCGTGTCCTGACCGTCGTCGGGGCGATCGTGCTCGGCGCGGCGGGCGCCGTCGTCAGTGACCGGCTGGCCGCCGGGATCGTCACTGTGGCCCTGGCGGTATGGCTGGTGCTCGGCCTGCTCGGCGGCGCGCGCCTGCTGGCCGCGATCCGAGCCGGGCTGCGCTGACCGCCGTAGTGCCCGTACGGTCTGGCGTCGTGGCCGTACGGCCTGTCGAGCTTGGCCTACGCGCTTGGCGTGTCGCGCCGGCCTTCTTCGAGCAGGGTCTTTCGCGCCCTGTCTGTTGCGCTGTGCCTATCGCGCTTGGCCTAGCGCGCTAGCGGTCGAGCGGGAGGGTGCGGCCGAGGATGGCGAAGGGGCGAACGTCGCCGGGGAACATGAAGTGCCGCACCACGTCGACGAACCCGAAGCGACGGTAGAGCCGCCAGGCGCGGGACTGCGTCTCGTCGGCCTCCGGAGTGGACAGCAATGTGGTCATGGGTGGCTGGGTGGGGGAGGAGGGCAGGTACTGCTTCTCGGGTGGCTGGGTGGGGGAGGAGGGCAGGTACTGCTTCTCGGGTGGCTGGGTGGGGGAGGAGGGCAGGTACTGCTTCTCGGGTGGCTGGGTGGGGGAGGA
>JBQGBY010000048.1:0-41743 GCA_052038195.1 Micromonosporaceae bacterium
GCCAGCCCGTGGGTGCGCGGGGGCGGCGCCGCGTGGGCGTCGGTGGGGGCGGGGGCGGCGGGCGCCCCGGCGGGGGGGGGGGGCGACGCGGCAGGTACCGCGGGCGGCGGTGGCGGGGTCAGTGGTGCGGCCGGCGGCGGCGTGGCTGGCTGCGCCGGTGGCGGAGGGATAGCCGGGGTCGGAGGGTTCGTGGGGGGTTCTGCCGACTGACCCGGGTTCTGCTGATCCGACACGTGGAGCCCTTTCAAGTCCTGAGTTCACGACGGTGCTTGCAGGTTCGGCTCGCAAGCTCGCCGAACTGTGGCGCAGCCTTGCTTCGGCGATCTCGGCGCAGTGATCGCAACGCCAAGGAATCCGCCGCCGGGCTTGACGGCCCTCCGGCATACCCGAGGCGCCGACCCTTCATCTTGGCGTTCCCGATCGCCGCGGTCACTCGCCCGCAGGTCGCGCGGAACTCCACCGTTCGGCCGAGTGTCAAGCGTCGGATGTGGGCTTGACAGCTGCTAAGCCGGCACACTCACGACCTCGGCGTGACGAGGCCGTACGGTATGGCCTTTCCGGGCATTCGGGTAGCGGCCGTTCGGCTGATACAAGATCCGACAGAACACTCTTCGCAGTCATTTCCGGCGATGCCGGCGGGGCGGAACCAGCGAACCATCCAAGTACTGTGGTTCAGCGATGAGTGTGGACACGGAAGGTCCCATCCTCGACGCGGAGCGTAAGGACGGGACCTTCTCGGTGGTTAGCCGCGCTTGGCGATGCCGGTACCGATTCCGACAATCCAGCCGATGAACAGGCCGTACGTACCACCTTGCGCAAGCGCGTTGAGGGCCGACCCGGCCCCGCCGACGTCCCGGATGAAGTAGGTGATGAACGCCGCCAGCGCGGCGCCCAGGATGACCGCGACCCAGCCCACGAGGAAGCCGACGCCGCTCGACCCGACACCCTTGGCGAGCGTGGCCAGGATCGCGAAGACGAGTGCGGGGATCAGCACCGCACGCAGTTCGTACGCGATGAAACCAGTCGTGTCCCCCCCTTCGGGCGTGAACTTCCACTGTGGCCAGGTGAGCTGGCGTAGCAGGAAGCCGATCGCGCCATCGGGGTCCACGTTGTTCGGGTTGCGGATCCAATCGACGAAGGGTGGGTTGCCGAAGAGCAGCACCAGTACGGCGGAGACGATAGCTCCAGCTACGGGGATGGGTCGCTTGGACATGGCCGTAACCTAGACCAACTGATCGTGACTGCGACATCATCCGAGTGTCCACATTCCGCCATCTCGGACATACACCGGTAAACCTCTACAAGCGTCACTCGACGATAAGGAGGTCCTTCGCCTGCACGACACCGATCGATAGTGTCTTGTAGCCGACCGAATCGAAGAGCACCGTCATCCGGTCGTTCTCGTAGCCGAGCACGGTGCCGCTGCCCCAGGCTCGGTGGCGCACCGCAGCGCCCACCGGAAAGGGCTCGTCCGCCCGCTGCGCCGGCACGCCGCGGGGCGCGGCCGTGGGGGCGGCCGTGACCGGGGTGGTTCCCCGCGTCCGCACTGAGGTGCGTGAGCGGTCGGGGCGCCCGGGCGGGGCGGAGGTGCCGAGGGCAGTCGCCGTGGGCTGCGCCGGTACCGTGGCCGGTCGCGTACGGCCTACGTGCGAGCCGGAGCCGGCGAGCCACCCCCGGACCCGGCGTCGCTTCGACCGGCCCGTCGCCTCCGGCTCCGGCCGGGCGGCGGCGCAGGCGTCGCAGTGCCCGCACGGGCCGTCGAGGCGGTCACCGAAGTAGGCGAGCAGCGCCTGGCCGCGGCAGGCCCGGCTCTCCGCGAACTGGCGCATCATGTCGACCCGGGTGCGCTGCACCGCCTGATGACGCTCCACTTCGGACAGAGCTAGCCGGGCGGCGTCGACCGGGACCGGACCGCTGTCGGGACTGCGCCACCGCCCGTCCGCATCGGTCGCCGCCACATCGATCTCGGCGAGCAGCGTGAGCAGCTGCGTCAGCTTGCGCGCCGAGAAGCCACTGCGCTCGCGCAGCTCCTCCCGGGCGTGCGGGCGCTCGCGCAGCACCGCCACCAGGTCGCGGATCTCCGCCTCGGCCGGTGCGCCGCCGGTGAAGTAGCGCTGCAGCGCGACATCCTCGGCCCGGTGCAGCAGCACCGCCCGGGCCGGCGCGCCATCGCGGCCCGCGCGGCCGATCTCCTGCAGGTAGCTGTCGGGCGAGTCGGGTAGGGCATAGTGCACCACCCAACGGATGTCGGGCTTATCGATGCCCATACCGAACGCGGAGGTCGCGACCATGACCGGAACCCGCCCGGCCAGGAAGTCCTCGTGCCGGCGCGTGCGTACGGTCGCTCCCATCCCGCCGTGGTAGTGCTGCGCCCGGTGCCCCGCCTCCCGCAGCCGCCGGGCCAGCTCCTCCGACTGCCGCCGCGTCGGCACGTAGACAATGCCGCATCCATCTATCTCATTCAGCAGGGCGGTCAGGCGTCGCCACCGGTGGTCCTCGGTCGGGCAGTGGACGGCCTCGAGGAACAGGTTGGGCCGATCCAGCCCGGTGACCACGATCTCCGGGTCGCGCAGCCGCAACCGCGCCCGGATGTCGTCGCGCATCGGCGGTGACGCGGTCGCGGTGAGGGCCACGATCACCGGACGCCGGCCCTTGTGCCGCCCTTTGGCCGGCGCCAGCTCGGCGATCGTGTCGCCCAGCGTGAGGTAGTCGGGGCGGAAGTCGTGCCCCCACGACGACAGGCAGTGCGCCTCGTCGACCGCCACCAGCGCCGGACGCAGCGCCCGGACGGCCGACCGCCGCTCGGGCGTGGCCAGCTGTTCGGGCGTGATGAACAGGAACCGGGCGGCCCCCGTCCGCACGGCCTCGAGGTTGTCCTGCTGCTGCTTCGGTGACTCCGCGCTGCTGACCCGCACCGCGTGGGCCAGGTGGTGCCCGCGGCCGGACAGACCCGCGATCTGGTCCTGTTGGAGGGCAAGCAGCGGGGAGATCACGACGGTCGGGCCGCGCAGCAGCGTCGCCGGCACCTGGTACACGGCCGACTTGCCCGCGCCCGTCGGCAGGATGACCATCGCGTCCCGGCCGCGCAGCAGCGCTCGCATCGCCGTCAGCTGCGCGGGACGCAGGGTGCGCCAACCGAAGACGGCGGCTGCGCGTCGGCGCAGCCGCCACATCACGAGGAGATCCTTCACGAGTGGCTGGGCGGGGGAGGTGGGCATGTAGTTCTCATCGTTGGCCGACCGTACCCCAGCCGGACCATGGTGATCGCGCTGAAACGCCGGACGGGGCCGGCGCCGGTAGGCTGCCGGTGGTGGACGACGGGTGGTTGGGTGGGGTGGATGGCCGGCACGGCGAACTCTTCGACGAGTACCGCCGCGCCGTGACCTTCTTCGATGCCGGTGACCCCATCAGCGCGGCGAAGGTCCTGGAGCCGATCGTTGCGGCCGAGCCGGGGCGGTTCGATGTCCGGCTGTTGCTGGCCCGGTCGTACTTCCACTCCGCCCAACTCCGGCGCGCCGAGGAGCAGTTGCGCCTGCTCGTCGAAGCGAACCCCGCCGACCACTACGTGCGCTTCGTGCTGGGCCGGACCCTCGAACGGCAGAACCGGCCCGGCGAGGCCTTGCCGCACCTGCGGATGGCGGCGGCGATGCATCCGAGCGAGGAGTACGCCGAGGTTGTGCGGCGCGTCGCCGAACGGGTCTGACCGGACGGCCGCGGAGGTCGCCGGAGGTTCATCACGATCGATGCGCGGTGAGCCCGGAAGGAATCATCACCATGAATGCGCTCGTTCGCGGCGAGGGTGACTGACGGTGGTCGCTCGATCACGCGTGGGTCGGGCCGTGCGTACACGGCCAACCGTGATGAAGGCGACGTTTCGGGGGTGCCTGCGTGGGTATCGCAGGCGCCAGAGGGTGGGCCGGTCAGTTGACCGGTGGGCCCCGATGACCACGAGCGGAGGAGGTGGTCGCGTGGCGAGAGCCGCGACGGCCCTGCGCCCCATCATTGAGGCCTGGCAGTGGCAGGCCATCGGACTGTGCCGCGATCGCACCGCCCAGTTCTTCCACCCCGACGACGACCTGGGTCGGATCAGCCGCCGGCTTCGCGAGGCCGCGGCGAAGCGGCTGTGCCTGTCCTGCCCGGTCCGCGCCGAGTGCGCCACGCACGCGCTGACCGTGGGCGAGGAGTACGGCGTGTGGGGTGGGTTCACCGAGACCGAACGGGCCCGCCTGCGCGACGCCGGATGGCGCGATACCATCGGGGATGAGCGATTGGTCGATGTCTCTCGGCTGGAGCGTCGGTTGGGCTCCCGCATCCTCCAACCCGCCGCGAGTTCGGCCCGGGTGACCCGGCAGCGGCCCAAGCAGCGGTGACGAAACCCGATCCGTCCCACCTTGTGGGAGGAGGATCCAGACCAAAGCCGTCCGGAACGTGATTCGTTCTCATCCCTGTGACCTGCGGAAACTCCTTCATTTGGAGGATGTCTCCCAGCCCGTTCGCGCAACTCGCACACACCGACCGGTTGACCTCCGATAGCCAGACGTACCACGATCAGTTTCGTACGACGAGCCATCGCAACGCCGGGAGGTGTGGAGAACGTGTGGATCGATGTACGGCGAATGGATGAGGTGGATGTGGTTCGCGTCCGCGGCATGCTCGACCCGACGACGTCACCCCGACTGCGCGCGGTCTTGAACGCGCGACTGGCCGACGGCCGGCTCCAACTGGTCCTCGACCTGACCGGGGTGCGGATGTTCGATGCCCGCATCGCCGGCGAGCTGGCCGCCATCGCGAGGCGCGCGGCGGCCCTGGGCGGAACCATGTGCGCGGTCGCCCCGGCGGGGTTGTGCCGCGACGCGCTCTGGGCCCGAGGCCGCGGCCTACGGGTGTACGACGACGTGGCGGCTGTGCTGGCGACGCTTGACCCGCCGGGCCAAGGGCCGCACGACGTGGATGGGCAGACGGACCCGGCCGATGGCGCCCCGTGGCCCGGAAGCCGCGACAACACGGTCCATGCCCTGCTGTCTGCGACCGTCGACCTGCCACCCGACTCGCCCGACCGGATCGAGCTACGCCGGCAGGCGATCGAGCACGCCATGCCGCTGGCGCGGCGGCTCGCCCGCCGGTTCCGGGACCGGGGCGAACCGGGCGAGGACCTGGTTCAGGTCGCGATGGTCGGCTTGGTCAACGCGGTCGACGGCTATGACCCGGGGCGCGGCAGCGAGTTCGCGGGGTACGCGACGCCCACCATCGTGGGAGAGCTGCGCCGCTACTTCCGGGACAAGGGCTGGCGGATCCGCGTGCCGCGCCGGGTCCAGGAGCTGCGGCTGCGGGTCAACCAGGCCAGCGCCGAGCTGAGCCAGGCCCAGGCCGGTACACCGACACTCGCCGACATCGCCAACCACCTCTCCGTCCCCGAGGCGGAGGTCGAGGAGGCGGTCGAGGCCGGTCTGCTCTACCAGCCACTGTCGCTGTCCGCCGGCGGCGCGGCCGGTAGCGACGTCGACCTCGTCGACCCGCTCGGCGAGGACGACCCGGCGATCGCGGTGGTGGAGCAGCGCGAGTCGGTGCGGCCGCTGCTCGCGACGCTCTCGGACCGGGAACGCGACATCCTGCGCATGCGGTTCTTCGGGGACATGACCCAGTCGCAGATCGCCGACCGGCTCGGTATCTCCCAGATGCATGTCAGCCGGCTGCTGTCGCAGACGTTGGGCAGCCTGCGGGCCGCCCTCGTGGACGCGGCCTGACCGCTCGGTCGACCCTCCGCCTACGCTCCGCCTACGGCCCGGGCCAGGACTAGGCCCGGGCCAGGCAGAAGACCGTGTCGCCGCGCGTCAGCGTGGCGCTTGCCCGGGCGGGGCACTCGCCCTCACCGCTGTCGTGAACTGCGATGATCTTCGATCTAGCGTCGGGGGAGTCGCAATCGACCACGTTGGCGTCCGGGTTGTAGTCGAAGATCCCGGCCGGGTAATAGTCGAGGCATGCGCCTTCCTCGAACCGACGGTTCTCGAAGAACTGGAACGCGAAGAAGACGCAGGCACCGATGACGGCAAGCAGCCCGAGGATGCCGAAGAAGCCCAGGCCACTCTTCTTCGACGTGGACGACGGGGGAGGGCCAGCCGCGCCCGTCCAGGCGGTCTGGGGTCCGCCCGGAGGGGCGGGCTGCGGTGCTCCCGGAGGGGCGGGCTGCGGTGCTCCCGGCGGGCCGGGCTGCGGTGCTCCCGGCGGGCCGGGCTGCGGCCACGGCTGGGCGGCGGGTTGCGGTGCGCCGGGTTGGGCTGCGCCCGGCCAGCCTGGTTGGGGGGTAGGGCCTGATTGGGGCGCGCCGGTCCAGCCCGGTTGGGGGGCGGGGCCGGGCGGGGGTGCGCCCGATCCGGGTTGGGGTGCGCCGGGCTTGGACCAGGGCGATGTTCCGGGGTCGGTCATAAGAGGTCCCTCATCACAGCGGACGGGCAGGCACCGCAGTACGCCCGCCGACACCGGCGTCGGCGGGCGCACGCATCGTTATCGGGGGTCGGTCAGACCTCGACGATGCAGTACAGCGTCGTGTCGCGCTGCACGCCAGCGGTCGCGTTGGCCGGGCAGAGCTCTTCCATGTCCGCGGTCGAGCTGTCCTCGAACACGGCCACGATCCGGGACTGGGCGTCGGAGGAGCCGCAGTCCACGACCTGGGGGTCGATGTCGGTCTCGAAGATCCCGGTCGGGAAGTAGTCGAGGCAGGCGTCCACCTTGAAGCGGCTGTCCTCGATGGCGGGGAGCACGTACTGGAACACTGCGAAGCCGCCGATGACGAGCACGGCGACGATGATGCCGATAAGCCTTCCGGGGCCGCCCTTCTTCTTGGCTGGCTCGGCAGGCGTGCCGGGGACGGGTGCGCCCGGCTGCGGCGGGGGAGCGCCGTAGGGGTTGGCCGGAGGAGTGGTGTCGGTCATGGTGACGATTCCTTGGGTCGAGGTTTCCAGTGCCCGCACAGGCTAGTGGGCGCGGGCGAATTCCGCTGACCCGCCGCGCCGGTCATGTCGATTCGACGGGTGGGACGGTCATACCTCGACGAGGCAGTAGAGGGTCGTATCGCGTTGGAGGCCCGCGGTCGCGGTGAGGGGGCAGAGCTCCTCCATGTCCGCGGTCGTGCTGTCCTCGAAAATGGCGACGATCCGGGACCTCGCCTCGGGGTCGCCGCAGTCCACGACGCTGGGGTCGACGTCGGTCTCGAAGACACCCTCCGGGTAGTAGTCAAGGCAGCGGTCGACCTCGAAGGCGTTCGCCTGAAGGGTGCGAGCCACCGCGACGAGCCCAGCAAAGCCGCCGCCACAGAGCACCACCACCGCGGCGACGACGATGAGGGTGATCTTGAGCGCGTTGCTCTTCTTGGCCGGTGGCGGCACCGGCGGCGGGAAGGGGCCGGGAGCGCCGTAGGGCTGGTAAGGCTGGTAACCGCCCGGCGGGTACTGGCCGGGCGCCGGGGGTGCGCTCGGCGGCGGTGGCAGTGGGCCGGCCGGCGGCGGCGGGTAGGCGGGTTGCTGGCCTGGGTACGGCCCGGGGGGCGGTGGGTAGGCGCCGGGTTGCGGGCCCGGGTTGGGGGTCGCCCCGCCCGGCGGGGGGTACGGGTTGGGCTTGGGGGCGGTGGGGTCGGCCATGGCGTCCTCGGTGGTGGGTGATGGGTCAACGGACCGGATCCGGGCGACCCGGCACATCTGGCACGCAGGCTACGCCCGCACTGCCACACCCGGCGGGACCCCGTCATCGATCGGGCCCGTGTCTTACGCGTCCCGGGGGCGCCCGCGCCCGCCCAGCCGCCGGCCGCGCAGCCGCGTGGTCAGCCCGCGCTCGGCCAGGTCCGGCGGCGGGGGCGGCAGTGCGCCCCGGGCCGTGCCGGCCTTCGACAGGGCCGTGACCAGGGGTTGCGCGGGCGGGGTGGTCGCCGGCGCGAGCTCCGCCTGGGCGGCGCGGCTGGCGGCGCGGAAGGCGCCGGGTGAGGAGCCGACCGTACGGGCGAAGAACCGGCCGAAGTTGGTCGCCTCGGAGAACCCCAGCCGCGTCCCCACCTCGGCCACCGGCAGGTCGCTGTCCGCGAGCAGGCGCTTGGCCTCCAGCGCCACCCGGTCGTCGACGACCTGCTTGGCGGTGCGCCCAGCGGCGGCGAGGCTCGCCCGGGTGAGGGTGCGCACCGAGCAGCCGAGCAGGCGGGCGAAGTCCTCGACCTGGCGGGTGAGCGCGAACCGCTCCTCGACCGCGGCCCGGAACCGGGCCAGGATCTCGCTGTCCGCCGCGTCCTGGCCGGGCCCACCCTCGGGCTCGAGGCGGGACACCCGCAGCAGCAGCGCCGCGAGCTGGTGGCGCAGGACCGCAACGGGGATGTCGTCACCGGCCACCAGCCGCTGGTAGTCGATCTCGAGCTGGCTGAACCCGTCGACGATCGCGTCGCTGTCCTCGCCGGCGGGCTGCCAGTAGGTTCCGACGACCTTGGCCCGGGTGGTGCCGGCCTCGCCCGGGCGGGCCGAGCCGCGGCTGACAGACGTGATCGCGGGCGCGTTGACCGCCTCGTAGGGGAACGGGGGCTCGAAGATGACCAGCGTCGCATCGACGCCCGGTGGCGGGAAGCCGACGACCTGACCCGGCCGTACCCACAGCAGACCGCCGGGACGGCACGGGTAGGTCTCGAAGTCCACGCTGAAGCTCGCCCGGCCGGCAGTGACCAGCGCCAGCAGGTGCACCGGCACGCGATGGCGGGCGTGCGGCTCCGGCGCTCCGTTCGGGGAGCGCTGGTACAAGTCCTTCAGGCGCAACGTGTGGATGCCCACCGAGGGGTACCGGGGGTTCCGGAACGTGACATCCGCGATCGAGGGGGCCATGGCCAGTCCGACATTACCGGGGCCGGCGGGATCAGCCCTGGTCAGACCTCCACGACGCCGAGCATCGCGCGACGCCGGGATCCGGTCGATCTAGGGGTTCGCATGGTGATTGGAGATCAACTCACGATGCTAAGCCCTAGATCGACTGGATCTTGAGGAAGCCGGATCATTCCTCTGTGGACGGTGTCCCGGCGGCGCGATGGCGCCGGCGCTGGCCCTACCGGTCGCCGGCGGGCTGGAAGAGCTCGACCAGGTTGCCGGCCGGATCGGCGACGAGGATCTGCCGTCCGCCGGGACCGGAGACCGGGTCGCTGCGGAACGGCACCCCGGCGGCCCGGAGCCGGTCGATCTCGGCGTCCAGGCTCTCGACGACGAGGTGGATGCGGTTCTGACCGGGCGTGTGGGCGTCGTCAGGAGTCGCGCGGGCACCCGAGCTGGCCGGTCCCGACAGCAGGAGCCGCAACGGCCCGCGGACCACGTCGGCGAAGGCCGGTGCGGCACTGGTCTTGGGGGTGAAGCCAAGGTGGGTCGTGTAGAAGTCGACGGCCGCCGCGACGTCATCGACGAGGTAACGGACGCTGGCGTACTGGTCGGTTGCGGTACTCATCCTCCGCAGAATACATCGAACCAGTTGAGAGGTCTTGGGAATGCGTCGGGCCGGCTGTCGCACCCGAGCGGCGGCCTAGTCGCCGTGCGTCGTGGTGCGCAACAGCTCGGCCACCGACCAGGCCTGGAACGGGCAGCCGGTGGCGCCGTGCGGCGCGTCGGCGTCGGCGGTCTCGCTGACCGAGCCGATGCCCCACTCGCCCAGATGCGCGAGCAGGCCGTCGCCGACCCCGTCCGTCGGCAGACCGACGGCGCGGGCGGCGTCCACATAGGGGCCGATGAGCCACGGCCACACCGTGCCCTGGTGGTAGGCGTGGTCGCGGTCCCACACTCCACCCCGGTGCCTGCCGCAGTATCCGGGCTCGCCGGGCGCGAGGCTACGCGGACCGAGCGGTGTGAGCAGGGCCTGGGCCACCGCCCGTACGACCGCCGCCCCATCCGGTTCCGAACGCAGCGGCGCATGGGGTAGACCGTAGGCCAGGAGCTGGTTCGGCCGCAGGCTCGCGTCGTCCCCGGCCGGACCGTCCACAGTGTCCAGTAGCCAGCCGCGGGCGGACGGGAAGCGGGCGCGGAAGGCGGCGGTCGCCCGCGCGCGCAGGTGGTCAAGCTCCGTACGGTCGCGGTGGACGCGGTCGTGCAGATCGCCGAGCGCGGCCAGGCCGTTGATCCACAGGGCGTTGAGCTCTACCGCCTTGCCACGGCGGGGGGTGACCGGGACGCCGTCGACAACGGCATCCATCCATGTGAGCCCATAACCATCGACGCCCTGGCTGAGCAACCCGTCGTCGGCGATCCCGATGCCGTACCGGGTTCCGGCCCGGTGCCGGCGCACCACCTCGTCGAGCGGGTCGACCAGCTCCGCCGCAAGATCGTCGTCGCCGGTGCGCACCACGTGCCGTTCGACGGCGTGCAGGAACCACAGCGTCGCGTCGGCGGTGTTGTACTCGGTTCTCCCGGTATCGGCGGTGTTCGCGAGCATGCCGTCGGAGAGCGCGGCCGCGTAGGCGCGCAGGAGGTCCCGACCCTCCGCGGGCCGCCCCGTCCCGAGGAACAGGCCCTCGTAGGCGATCATCGTGTCCCGCGACCACGCCCCGAACCACGGGTAGCCGGCCACGACGTCAGGGCCGGCAGCGGTACGGATGATAAATGCGTCACTGGCTAGATGCAGCGCGCCGCCGGCGGCGAGCAGCGCCGCGTTGCGCCGCGCCCGTACGGTCACGACCTCGCGGGCCGGCGGCGGCGCAGCACTCAGGTCGCCCGCCCAGGCCACCACGTCGAGGCTCTCGCCCACCGACAGCCGCTGGCGGAAGCGGCCGACCCGCAGCAGGTCCTCGGTCGGGGTGAGCTGTCGCGCCGCCTCCTGGCGATGGAAGAAGCCGGCGTACCACTCGTCGGCGCGCTCGAACCCGGGGCCGGCAACCCGGTAGGCGTCCTCGACCACGAACCCGTCCGCCGTTGCGTCGACGCGTAGGCCGTCGCCGGCATGCCGCTCGCCGTGCGCGTCGCGCCAGGTGCACAGCGGCTCGACGGCGAGCTCGACCGGCCCGCCGGCGAGCAGCGTGTGGGTGACCGCCACCACCCGTGTGTAGTGAGGCATGGCCACCCGTCGCTCCAGCACCATCTCGCCCAAACGCCACGTCCAGCACGGCAGGCCATCGATCACCGCAAAGCTCGCCAGCAACTCATGCCCCATGGGGTCGACCACGCCCGAGGCCCACTCATGCGTGTACAGGCGTACCTGGCCGCCGCCGGGCCGGATCAGCACCGGGTCGAGGCTGGCCAGCCCCATCATCCGCCGCGCGGGTGTGTCCCCCGAGACCACGAGCAGGCCGTGGTACCGCCGGGTACGCAGGCCAGCGGCCGTGCCCATGGCGTAGCCGCCCAAGCCGTCCGTGACAAGCCACTCCAGCTCAGCCGCGGTGTCGAGGCGCCCGCACACTCCCGTGCCGTAGGTGAACACAGCCCGAGTCTGCCAGTGTCGGTCAGCGACCTTGGCGCCACTGCCGGTGTAGCCAGGTGTCAGCAAGGGCACGTTGCTGCACGTAGCCGCGAGCGCGAGGCGCGAGCTGTTCAGCCCCGCAGTCGCGAGCAGGCGAGACTCGGTGACAGGAAGGTGCCCTTGCTTACCTAGGATGGCGGACCGTGGGTGAAGAGAACGGTTTCGGCGCCGAGCGCGCCCGGCTGGCCGAGGCGGACGCGGGGGACCCGGCGTGGCGGGCGTGGGGCCCGTACCTGGCGGAGCGGGCCTGGGGGACAGTCCGGGAGGACTACAGCGACCACGGCACCGCGTGGGACTTCTTCCCCCACGACCACGCGCGGTCCCGCGTCTACCGGTGGAACGAGGACGGCCTCGGCGGCATCTGCGACGACCGCCAGACGTACTGCTTCGCCTTCGCGTTCTGGAACGGCAAGGACCAGATCATCAAGGAGCGGATCTTCGGCCTCACGGGCCCGGAGGGCAATCACGGCGAGGATGCCAAGGAGTACTGGTGGTACCTCGACTCGACGCCCACCCACTCCTACATGCGCTGGCGCTACCACTACCCGCAGCGGCGCTTCCCGTACGGCGAGATCGTGCGCACCAACACGGCGCGGGGCAAGGGTGACGCCGAGTACGAGCTCGTCGACACGGGCGTCTTCGACGACGGCCGGTACTGGGCGATCACCGTCGACTACGCGAAGGCCTCACCCACCGACATGTGCATCCTCGTCTCCATCGAGAACCGGGGTCCGGAGACGGAGACGCTGCACGTGCTGCCGACGCTGTGGTTCCGCAACACCTGGGCGTGGGGACTGCCCGGCTTCGATGAGATCCCGGAGATCCACGGGTCCGACGAGGGGACGTTGGTCGGCAAGCACCGCAACCTCGGCCGCATCGTGCTCGCCGGACAAGGGTCAGGGTGGGCGGGCGAAGGGATTGCCTCGCCCGACGCCCTTGTTTGTGACAACGAGAACAACGCGCAGCGTCTGTGGGGGCTGGGCAGCCGGTCGCCGTACCCCAAGGACGCGATCAATGACTACATTGTGGACGGTAAGCCCACGGTGAACCCGGACCGGGTCGGCACCAAGGCTTCGCTGCACTACACGGTGACCGTGCCGCCGGGACAGACCCGCACGGTGCGGCTGCGCCTGGCCCAGGTGGCGACCGCGTCCGACGAGTGGTCACCCGAGGCGGCGGCGCGCAGCCACGCCCGGTTGGACCTGCGGCGCGGTTTCGACGCCGTACTGGCCGACCGCCAGCGGGAGGCGGACGAGTTCTTCGCCTCGGTGACCCCGGCCGGGGCCTCTGCGGACGAGGCGATGGTGCTGCGCCAGGCCGTGGCCGGGCTCATGTGGGGCAAGCAGTTCTACCACTGGGACGTCGCCCGGTGGCTGGCCGGCGACCCGCACGGCGCCCCGCCACCGGCGTCGCGGCAGCGCAACCGGCACTGGTGGCATATGTCGAGCTTCGACGTCATCTCGATGCCCGACCCGTGGGAGTACCCCTGGTACGCGGCGTGGGACCTCGCCTTCCAGTGTGTGGCGATCGCCCGCGTCGACCCGGGCTTCGCCAAGCAGCAGCTGCTCCTTCTGCTGCGGGAGTGGTACATGCACCCCAATGGACAGCTGCCCGCGTACGAGTGGGCATTGGAGGACGTCAACCCACCGGTGCACTGCTGGGCGGCGTTGAAGGTCTTCGAACTCGACGGGGCCCAGGACTACGACTTCCTGGAGCGGGTGCTGCACAAGCTGGTCATGAACTTCACCTGGTGGGTCAACCGCAAGGACTCGGGTGGCAACAACGTCTTCGAGGGCGGCTTCCTCGGCCTGGACAACGTCGGCCCGTTCGACCGGGGCGCGGCCCTGCCGGTCGCCGGCGTGCTCGAACAGAGCGACGGCACGGCGTGGATGGCGATGTACGCGCTGAACATGCTCGAGACGTGCCTGGTGCTCGCCGTCCGCAATCCGTCCTATATGGACCTGTCCACGAAGTTCCTGGAGCACTTCGCCTACATCGCCTCGGCTACCTACACCCAGGGCCTGTGGAACGAGGAGGACGCGTTCTTCTACGACGTGATCCGCCAGGAGAACGGGCAGCGGGTCCCGATGAAGGTACGGTCGGTGGTCGGCCTGCTCCCGCTGGCGGCCACGTCGACCCTGTCGTCGGTCACCCTCAACCGACTGCCCGAGGTGGCCGACCGGCTGCGCTGGTTCCTCACCAACAAGCCCGAGTACGGCGACGCCCTGTCGGCCCGGCGGATCCGGCACGGGCAGCAGCAGCGGCTGCTCTCGGTCGTCGGGACGGATCAGCTCATGCGCATCCTCGCCCGGATGCTCGACGAGCGGGAGTTCCTGTCGCCGTACGGTCTGCGCACCCTGTCGCGGGCGCACCAGGAGCAACCCTTCACGGTCACCTTGGGGGGCAACGACTTCACGGTCGGCTACGAGCCGGCGGAGTCCGCGACCGGCATGTTCGGCGGCAACTCCAACTGGCGCGGGCCGGTGTGGTTCCCGGTGAACTACCTGATCATCGACGGACTCCGTCGGTTCGGGGACTTCTTCGGCGAGGACCTGGTCGTCGAGTACCCCACCGGATCGGGTCAGAAGCGCACCTTCAGCGAGATCGCCGACGACCTCACCCGGCGGCTGGTGAGCCTGTTCCTCCTCGACGACTCCGGCCGGCGTCCGGTGCACGGGTCGGTCGAGCTCTTCCAGCGCGACGAGCGGTGGCGCGACCTCATCCCGTTCCACGAGTACTTCCACGGCGACAACGGCACCGGCCTCGGCGCCTCGCACCAGACCGGCTGGACGGCGCTGGTCGTCGACATGATCATCACCTTGCACACCAAGCGGGGCACTTCCGGCTGGGCTCCGCACCGGCTACTCCGCGCCAGGTCCCGCAAGCCCCGCCGGTGGCCCCGCCGCAAGTGACGAAGCCTGGCCGGACGCGGGGTTCACTCCCAGGCGGTAGCGAGCTCCGGGCCGACGTCGGTGCGCGCCAGTGACGCGGCGGCGATCGTGACGCCGGCCGAGTCGAGGGCCTCGATCCGCAGGTTCTGGACCGTGCCCCGCTCCTCGGGGGCCAGCATGACCGGTCCGTCGCCGACAGGGGCGTGGTCGAGGACGGCCCCCTGGTCACTCAGGATCCGTACGGTCGCGGCCGCCGCCGGCGTGAGCACGAGCACCTGCCGGCGCCACTGGTCGATGCGGACGGCGACGAGCGCGTCCGGTGCGCCCGGGTCGACGATGCTAAAGAACACAGGACTTTCGATGGCATAGCGCGTATCGGGGCCGGCCTCCAGGATCGTCCAGGCGCTGCTGACGAAGCCACCACGGGCGCGCGGGGCGGTAACGACGGTCATCGTTGCCTCGATAGGACCGTCGGCCGGGCGGCTGAGGTCCTCCTCATCGCCGTAGTAGAAGATGCCGGGGGCGTCGTACGCGATGGGAGAGAAGGTCAGACCACCGGACCACACCACGTGCGGCAGGGTCATCAGCGCGGAGCCGTACATCGACGTCAGCATGGAGAGCTGGTACCCCAGTTGCTCGCGGTCGGGCTCACCGGCCGCAGTGGCGAGCACCGCGTCCAGATCGGCGTGGCTCACCGCGGCCCGGGGGGCCGGCCGCTCCTCCCGGACCACGCCGTCGCAGGTCACCCGCCAGTACTCGGGCCCGCCCTCCCACGGCCGCCAGACGAGGTAGGACCCCGCCGGTTCGTCCCGCCAGGCGGTGAGGTCGGCGGCCGGCGCGATGGCGACCTGGCACTGGGGTGGGGCGACGCCGACCCAGGTCGGGTTGTCGGGATCGCCGAAGGCCGCGGTGACGAAGGGCGCGGCCGGCTCCACGCGGTACTCGCTGTCCAGGGCCGGGCTGGCGGAGGAAACGGCACCGGTCAGCCCCTCCACCGTGGCGCCGCGGGGACCGGCGAGCCACAACACGTCAGTCAAGGCGTACCGGCGCAGCGCATCCTGGATCGTGGTCTGCTGCAGCGCGAGCAGGGCGATGCGCCGGTCGTCGACGTCGTCGGCGAAGAGCACCCGGGCCCGGTAGCCGAGCGGTGGCCGGTTGGCCGGGTCGCCGAAGGCAAGGCTCAGGCTGGTGCGGGAGAGCTCCTCCACCCGGGCGGCGAGCTCCCGGGCGAACGAGGCGTCGGCGGCGACGGCTCCGCGCGGTGGCGCATCGACAAGGCTCGCGATCCACTCTGCCCGGCCGGGAAGATCGCCCGACGGCGGCACGACCGATGGCAGCGGCGAACCACCGAGCCGCACCGCGACCAGCACCGCCGCCACGACCAGGAGGGCGGCTCCGCCAACGAGCCAGCGCCGGCCGGCCGGTTTCTGCTCGGTGGGCGCGCTGGCAGGTGCGTCGAGGTCGATGGTCACCTCAACCAGAGTCGCTGAAGCCGCACGGTCTGCGGTCGCGATCATCTCCCCACAGTGGACGGTTCCTGGTCCGGACGCAAGTCCCGCCGGCCAGGTTGGATCAGGTCCAGTTGCTGATCACGTCGTGGCCTCCGTCGGCGGCCACGGTGACCGCGGCGACGGGTGCGCCGGTCTCGTCGATCGCCTCGACCCGTAGGCCGTCGACGACGGTGCCCGGCCGCACGGACAGCGCCGCGGCTCCGTCGACGAGCGCCACCGGCTCGCCGACGCCTCCGTCGGAGGGGAGCAGCCGCACGGTCGCGGCCGGTGGTCGGGCCAGCACCAGCACCTGGGTCGCTGCGTCCACACCGGGCAGGTGAACGGCGAGCGTCGATGTCGGACCGGTGGGGTCGGCGCCCAGCCGGAACGTCGAGCCCGAGCCGTAGCTCGCGCCGCCCGGGGTGTTGACGAACGTCGAGATGGCCCCGGCCCAGGGCGGCCGTACGGTCGGTGCGACCGCCAGCATGACCCGCACCGTGCTGCCGGTGGGTACGGGTGCGGCGGCCATGCCGTCGGGCAGCCCGCACCACAGGATCCGGGGCTCACCAAGCAGTGCGAAGTTGGTCAACAGCTCGGCCAGCGTGTACTGGACCTGGCCACGGACAAGCTCGTCACGGGTGGCTGGGTGGGGGAGGAGGGCATGGAGTTCGTTACGGGTGGCTGGGTGGGGGAGGAGGGCATGGAATTCGTTACGGGTGGCTGGGTGGGGGAGGAGGGCATGGAGTTCGTCTCGGGTGGCTGGGTGGGGGAGGAGGGCATGGAGTTCGTCTCGGGTGGCTGGGTGGGGGAGGAGGGCATGGACTCCGTCACGGCTGTCCTCGCACGAGAGGCCGGCGAGCGCCGCGTCCACCACCTCGTCCGGGAGCTCGGTGAGGAACTGACCGGTCACGTTCGGGGCCGGCCGCTCGGCGCGGACGACTCCGTCGCACGTTGCCCGCCAGAACTCGGGCCGGGATGTGCCCGGGGTACGCACGAGCCAGGATCCGACGGGCCGGAACTCATCGGGTTCGGTGATCGGGGCCGTCGACAGGGTGCACCCGGGTGGGGTGAGCCCGACGTAGATAACGCCAGTGCCGGCATGACCCACCGCGGCGACGAGCAGGGGCTCGGCATCGCCGGACCCGGACAGCACGCCGGGCACGGGCCGCGCGGTCAGGACGCTTGCGAGGGCGTTCGCGCTGGCGCCGCGAGGGCCGGCGAGCCAGAGCACGCGGGTTCGGCCCGGCGGCCCCGACGCGGCCTCGCGACCGACCGGCAGGCGCAGTGCCAGCACAACTACCCGACGATCCCGGACGTCTTCGGCGAAGAGCAGATGCACCTCCTGCTCGCGGTGCAGCTGCCCGTCGACGGCAACGAGGTCGGCGTGGAACGCGCCGGTCCGGACGATCACGGTCACCCGGCCGACCACGTCGCGGGTGAAGGACGCGTCGGCGGCCAGGGTGCCACGCGGCGGCGCCGCCACCAGGGCATCGACCCAGCCGAGAAACCCAGCGGGCGCCGGAGCCGGGGCAACGCGCGGGTCGTCCCGGTCCACGGCGACGAGCACTGCACCCGCCACCAGCACCGCGACAAGCGTCACGACCCACCGCGGCCGTCGCGCTCGCCGAACTGCCGGCTGGTTCCGCTCCGCAGGCGTCGCTGGAGTTGCCGGCTGGTTCCGCTCCGCAGGCGTCGCTGGAACTGTGCCATTCAGCGGCATGGATCAGCGCCAGTTGGTCTGGTGGTACGGCTCGACGGAGGTGACGGCGAGGTCGGCGGTCGCGAAGACCCCATCGGCCGCGTCCACGGCCTGGACCTGGACGCCGCCGAGCGGTGGCCCGTCCTCCGGCAGTGACAGCAGGAACGCCCGCTCGGTCACGGCGGCGCCGGCGAGTACGGTTCCCTCCCGGTCCACGAGCCGCACCGTGGCCGCCGACGCCGGCGCGAGCACCAGCACCAGGCGGTTGAGGCCAAGGGGAACGCCCAGCACCGCGTCGGCGGCAGCGAGGTCGGTGTTGGTGACGAAGTAGGGCGTCAGGCCGGTCACCCGGTCAGGCTGCGCCTCAACGGACATCCAGACCATCCCGATCCACCCCCCGCGGGCGGCCGGGGAGGCGAGAACCGTGGGGCTCGGGCCATCCAGAACGTTCACGACCGGTTCTTCGGCGTGGGCGGGGACGTGGCGAAGCGTCCCGGCCCACAGCACCTCGGGCGCGTGTAGCAACTCGAACCCGAAGGTCCGGTAGAGCTGGCGCAGCTCGTTCTCGACCGTGAGGCGGTCGGGGCTGCCCGCGGCGCCGGCCAGCACCTCGTCCACCGCCTCGCTGGTCACTGCCGGGCGCGGCGCCGGCCGCTCCTCACGGACCACGCCGTCGCAGGTCACCCGCCAGAACTCGGGAAGGTAGGTCGTCGGGGTCCGGACGAGGTAGGACCCGGTCGGCTCCGGCTGGAAGCTGGTGAGGTCCTCGCCCGGCGCCGCCATCACCGTGCAGTCCGGCGGCGCGACGGCGACCCGGACGGGACCGTCCCGGCCGACGAACTCGGCATTGGTGAACGGGTTGACCGGCTTGACCTGGTAGCCATTACCGGCGGTCGGCTCGGTGACGACATCGGCCAACGCCTCCGGCGAGGCGTTGCGCGGCCCGGCCAACCAGAGCAGCCGGGTCGATGCGTACCGCTGTGCCACCACAATGGAGACGGTGTGCAGCGCGACCAGCGCGATCCGGCGGTCCGCGACGTCGTCGGCGAAGAGCACCCGCGCCTCCTGCTCACCCAGGTCCTGACCGCCCGGGCCCTCGAACGCCCGGCTTTGCGTGGTGCGGGAGAGTTCCTCGATCTGCGCGGCGAGATCGCGACTGAAGGACTCGGTGGCCACCTCCCCCCGCGGCGGGGCGTCGACCAGGGTCGCGACCCAGCCGAGCCAGCCACGCTCCGTTGGCGCCTGCCGTGGCGGCGGCATCGTTGCGCCGATGATCACCGCGGCGAGCGCCGTCACCGCGACCAGCACCGCCACCCCGACGACGGCCCAGCGGGGAAGGCGAGGGTGGGGGTGCTGCTCGGGAGCGCCCCGGACCAGCTCGATGGTCACGGGCGAGCCGACGGTGGGTGGGACCTGGTCACGGTCGAAGTCTGACATTCGTTGCCCCGACACGGAACCATGCGCGATCCCGGGGGCTCAGTTCCAGTTGTCGATCTCGAACGAACGGCTGCCGGCGGTAGCGATCACGGTGGTGCCGAGAAGTGAACCGTCCGCATCGTCGGCCGCCACGTGCAGGGTCGCGGGTTCGGCACCGTCCGGCACGCTGAGCACTGCGGCGCCGCCGACCACCACCGACTCCATGCTGGTCGGACCGTCGGGGTCCACCAGCCGTACCGTCGTCGCCGCCGGCGCCACGACGAGCACCACCCACCGGACGAACTCCCAGTTGTCGCCAGCAGCGACTTCCTGCATGGTCCTGGGCACGGTGACCGCGACGGCGAGCAGCGCGTCCGTGGCGGTCGGGTCAGTCCCGACGCGGAAGACCACCGACTCGCCGACATCGGGCCCGTTGGGCAAGCGCCGCCGCACCGAGAGCACGCCGACCCAGGTCGAGCGCACCGACGGCGCGACCATCACCATGGCCAGCGGCGGGCCGTCCAGGCCGGCGGTCCCCAGGCCGGTGGGACTCCCGGCCCACACGAGCCGGGCCGGGCCGAGCAACCCGCCACCGAACGTCGACTCCAAAGCATTGAGGCATAACGACATGCCTTCGTAGACCTCCTCCGTCACCAGCTCGGCGGGAACCAGGAACCCGGCACCGGCGAGAGCGGCGTCGACCTCCTCGCCCGAGGGCGGCGACCGCTGCCACAGCGGGGGCGCCGGCCGCTCCTGCCGTACCACGCCGTCGCACGTCACCCGCCAGTACTCGGCTCGGTAGGTTACGGCCGTACGGACGAGGAACGACCCGGTCGGCTCGGCCCGGAACTCGGAAAGGTCCGTGACGGGTGCGGTCGAGATGGCGCACCCAGGCGGAGTGACCGCGACCAGGGCGCAGGCCGACCCCCGCAGGCATCCAGATGGGTAGATGTCCGCGCCAGCCCGGTCGGGGCCGACCACGGCGACGGGCACCGGCGCCGCGGGCACGGACCCGGCGAAGACGCCGGGCATGGGCCGCGCCGTCAGGACGCTCAGGAGGGCGTGTGCCGTCGCAGCGCGCGGCCCGGCGAGCCAGATCACCTTGGTACGGCCGGCGTGGCTGCTGGCCGGATCGGGCTCGGACGGCAGGCGCAGCGCCAGCAGGGCGATCCGCTGGTCCTCGACGTCGTCGGCGAAGAGCAGCCTGACCTCCTGCTCCGGGTGCTCGCGCTGGTCGACAGCGAGCAGCGGGACCGGGATGTAGCCATCCGCCCGCAGGATCTCGGTGACACCGTCGGTCAGAGCCCCGGCGAACGACCCGTCGGCGCCCAGCGCGCCCCGCGGAGGGCCGTCCACCAGCGCATCGACCCAACCCTCGGGCCCCTCGGCCCGGCGCGGCTCGTCCGTCGCCGCGAGCGCGACGAGGACTCCGGCCACGGAGAGCAGCACGATCCCGGCGATGATCCAGCGCCGCCGCCTCGGCCGCCTCGCTGGGACCGGTCCCGGCTGCGGCTGCACGGTCAGTTCGATGACCACAACGCAGTCTCGCAGGTCGATCCGCTGCGCGCGGTCCCGTACGGTCAGCTCCAGTCGAAGACCTGGCCTTCGCCCTCCAACGCGGTGTCGTAGCCGGCGAGTGCGGTCGTGGCGACGGGTGCACCGCCCGCGTCGTAGGCAACCACGTGCAGCCCCTCGGGAATCTCGTGATCCTCGAGCAGGCTTTCCAGCGGGACCGCGAGGGTCGTGCCCCGGTCCACGACCACCGACTCGGCGAGGGGCGTCTCGTCGGCGGCGAGTAGCCGTACGGTCGCCACCGCCGGTGGGGTCACCACCATGATCAGGGCAGGTGGGTCCGTCCCGCTCGAGCCGATGCTGACGGCGAGCAGGAAGCCCTCGGCGGTGGGGTCCGTGCGGAGGTGGAACCGGGTGCCGCCGGCACCGCTTCCTACTATGACCTCCACGACGCCGATCCAGCTCTGACCAGGTGCGGGCGCTACCGCCACCGTCACCCACGCACCGGCCGGGACGATGCCGGGAGGACGGCCGGCCCACAGCACACGGGGCGCTCCGGTCGGCAGCGCGTCAGCGCCGAGGGAGAAATGCTGGATCATCCGGCTGACCTTGCGCCGGACGTCGTCGCTGGCACGGTCGGTGGCCGAGAGCCCGGCGGCCCCCTCGAGCGCGGCGTCGACCACCTCAGGCGACGGTTCGCTCAGGTGCCACGGCGGCAGTGTCCGCTCGCGCACGACCCCGTCGCAGGTCACCTGCCAGTACTCCAGCCTGTCCGCCCCGGACGTGCGCACGATGTAGGACCCGGTCGGCTCGGGCCGCAGTCCGGTCGGCTCGGTCGCCGGCGCGGTCGAGACCGAGCACCCGGGTGGGGCGATGCCGATCATCGTCGTCACAGCCCCGTCCTCCCCGAGCACGGCGACATGGAACGGCCGGGCCGAGTCCGATCCCGACTCCACGTCCGGCCCGGGGCGGCTCGTGAGCTCCTGGGCGAGCAGGCTCGCCGGTGCGCCGCGGGGACCGGCGATCCAGGCCACCCGCACGCGCCCGACCGACGGGTCAACCGCCGTCGGCGCGAGCAGGGCAAGCAGGGCGATCCGTTGGTCGTCGATGTCGTCGGCGAAGAGCAGGCGCACCTCCTGCTCCGGGTTGACCGTGCGGTCGGCGTCAAGCAGGTCGGGGTGATACGGATTCGTCCGGACGGCCTCGATGACCCGGTCGGTCAGCTCCTGGGTGAATGCCTCGTCGCCGGCCAGGCCCCCCCGCGGCGGGGCGTAGGCCAGATCCTCGACCCAGCCCTGGTACCCGTCGGGTCGCTCCGGTCGCGGTGTGGGTGGGGGCGATCCGGCCGGTGCCAGAGCGACGAAGGTCCCCGCCGCGGTGGCGGCGAGCGTCGTGACGCCGGCGAGCACTGCCCGTCGTAGCCAACCCTGGTGGCGTCGCCGCATGAGGCGGCCGTACGGGTCGGGGCGGGGCGTGACCGGCTCGACGGTCATGGCAAGGTGCGCCCGGACCTGCGCCTCGAGCCCGGTGTCCGTACTCATCTCGCCTCCCCAACCATGTCCACTGTGGATGGAAGACCTTCGCGCAGCCGGGCGAGGCCACGGGACGCGGTGCTCTTCACCGTGCCGGGCGAGCAGCCGAGCACAAGAGCGGTGTCGTGTTCGGACATATCCAGCCAGTACCGCATGACGATCACGGCCCGGGTCCGGGGCGGCAGTGCGCGCAGTGCCGGCCACAGGGCGCTGCGGTCGGCGACGCGGTCCGGCTCGCCGGCGGTCTTCTCGGGCACCATCGCGGTGAGCACCTCGCGCGTACGCCGGCGCAGGCTGTTCAGATAGAGGTTCATGATGGTGCGGCGGGCGTACGCGATGGGATTCTCGACCCGGGCCCAGCTGCGCATCACCAGCAGCAGCGCGTCCTGCACCAGGTCCTCGGCCGCATGCGAGGAGCCGGTCAGCAGGAAGGCCGTTCGGAGCAGGTCGGTGTACCTGCTCTCCACGAACTCCCGGAAGTCCTCATCCGTAGCCACGGCACTCCTCTGTCCTGTTGTCTACCGTCTCCGACACGGTGACAGCGGCCGAGGTTGAGCCTTCCGCGTGAGTCTGACCCTTCCCGCGTGCGTCCGCCCGCCCTGGGTCAGCCTCACGCAGCGTCACGGCGATCGAGGCCGCATCAGGACCAGTCCATGAATCCGGTCGGCTCGGCGGCGGTGGCGAGATCGGTGGTCACGATTGGTTCTCTGGTCCCGTCGAGCGCCTGGATCTGAGCGAGGTCGATGGTCACGTCGGCGTACAGCAGCAGCGCGGGGTCGGTGACGGCCGACTCCGCGACCACTCGTCCGTCTCGGTCGAGCAGGCGAACCCAGGTCGCCGCCGCCGGTGGCAGTACCAGTACCAGCCGGCTGAAGCCGGGAACCCGGAACGCGAGCACCCCATCGGGCGCGCCGAGGTCGATGGCCGCACTGAGGATCGGCGTCGGCCAGACGCCCGTGAACTGGCCGGGTCCGACCTCGACGGCGAAGTCGAGGCCGGCGATCCAGCCTCCGCGGGCCGCCGGCGCGGCGACGACGGTCACGGTGGCCGTGGCGGTGGCCCCCTGGGCGTCGGCCGCGGGAGGTTGGGCGATCGGGCCCGACCAGAGCACTCGTGCCGGCTCAAGGAGCTCGAAGCCGAATTGCTCGTAGAGCGTGGCCTGGAGCGACTGCGCTCCAACGTCCGGCCGCTCCCGCACGAGTTGAGGTCCGATGGGGACCGGCCCGGGCAGCGCCCCGTCGTCACCGTCGGCCGTCACGACGCGTGGCGCGGGCATCTGTACGCGCGTTGCACCGACGCAGGTCACCCGCCAGTACTCCGGCACGTACTGCGCCGCGGTACGGACGAGGTAGGAGCCGGTCGGCTCGGGCCGCCACTCGGTGTGGTCCGTGGCGGGGGTGGCGGCGACCTCGCACTCTGGCGGGGCCAGCGCGACTCGGATCGGTCCGGTCCCGCCCTCGAAGCCGACGTGGGCGAAGGGCTCGACCTGCGTGACGCGGTAGTCGGTGCCGTCCGCCGGCGCGGCGGACTCGACAGCGCCGGCCAGCACGCCCGGCGAGCCACCCCGGGGTCCGGCGAGCCAGAGCAGCCGGGTCAACGGGTAGCGGCGGCGGGCGTCGAGCACTTCGGCACGCTCCAGGGCGACGAGGGCGACCCGACGGTCGTCGACGTCATCGACGAACAGCACCCGCGCGGCCAACTCGTCACTTGGCTGGCCGCGGGCGCCGTCGAAGGCCGGGCTGCCGCTGGTGTCCGAGAGCTTCTGGATCCGGGCGGCGAGGTCACTGATGAACGATCCGTCCGCCGCGACGAGCCCGCGCGGGGCTGCCTCGACGAGGCTCGCCACCCAGCGCAGCTCGCCGGCGAGGTCGACTCCCGGTGGCGGCTCCGGCGATCCGCCTGGGCCAGCGACGACGAGCACCCCACCCGCGCCAGCGGCGAGCGCCGCCACGCCGGCGACGAACCCGCGGCGGAACCACCCGACGCGGCGCCGGCGCACAAGGCGGCCGTAGGGGTCGGGGCGCGGCGTGACGCCCTCGGCGATCACGGCCAGCTCGGCCCGTACCCACGCCTCGAAGTCGGAGTCAGTGATCACTTCGACCCACCCCGATCCGTACCCTGAGTGTCCACTGCGGATGGCACCAGCTCCCGCAGGCGGGCCAGCCCACGGGACGCGGTGCTCTTCACCGTGCCGACCGAGCAGCCGAGCACCCCAGCCGTCTCCCATTCGGACATGTCCAGCCAGTAGCGCAGCACGATGACGGCCCGGGTCCGGGGCGGCAGCGCCTGCAGCGCCGGCCACAGCACGCTGCGTTCCGAGACCCGGTCGGCGGTCGGGAACTCGGGACGGTCGGGGAGTCGGCCGGTGAGCAGTTCGCGCGTACGGCGGCGCAGGCCGTTGAGGTAGAGGTTCACGATCGCGCGGCGGACGTACGGCAGTGGGTCCTCGATCCCGTCCCAGTGCCGCATCACCCGCAGCAGCGCCGTCTGCAGCAGATCCTCCGCCTCGTGGGAGGACCCGCTGAGCAGGACGGCCATGCGAAGCAGCCCGGCGTACCGGCTCCGCACGAACTCCTGGAAGTCTGTACCCACGACATCCCTTCGACCGGGCTGTTGTTTACACCCTTTCCACCCACAAGGCGGCGGCGAGGTTGAGTCGCGTTGTCGTCGAGGGGGCTGCGCCGGGGCTCTGGTCACGTTAGGTTGCGTCGCTGTGACCCCATCGCGCCCCCGTGGCTTGTCGACCCGTAAGCTGCGCTTCGATTTCTTCACCCCCCAGCCGCCCGTCCAGTGGCTCGCTCCCGGGGAACTCGGCCGTACCGCCATCAAGGTCGCTCTCGCCGAGGGCATTGGCGCGTACCTGGACAAGCGGGAGCAACAGGCCGTCTTCTCCGACGCGGCGTACCGCGAAGACGAGGGGCGGCAGGAGCTGTGGCTGGACTACGTCGGCGACACCGGGGACGGATTCAACTCGACTTATGCCGTCGCGTACACGCTGGGGCGTGACTACCTGCCGGTCAAGGGGGTGGCCGGCCAGCTGCCCCGGGGGCAGGTGCTCGTCCTCGGCGGCGACCAGGTCTACCCGACGCCGAGCCCGGTCAACTACGACAACCGGTTCAAGGGTCCGTTCCACGCCGCGCTGCCGGATGTGGTCCCCGGGCAGACCCCGCCCACCCTCTACGCGCTGCCCGGCAACCACGACTGGTACGACGGCCTGACCTCCTTCCTGCGGGTCTTCGGCGTGGGCACCACGGTCGGGGCGTGGCAGACCCGGCAGCGGCGCAGCTACTTCGCGCTCAAGCTGCCGCACGGGTGGTGGCTGTTCGCCCTCGACGCTCAGGAGGGCTCCTACATCGACGAACCGCAGCTGGAGTACTTCCACCGCGTCATCAACGAGTCGCTCGCCGACGGCGACCGGATCATCCTCTGCACGCCGGAGCCGTCGTGGGTGCAGGCCAGGGGCGACTGCGAGGCGTACCGCGCCGTCGACTTCTTTCTACGCCGGGTGGTGCACCCGGCCGGACAGGAGCTGTGGCTGGAGACGGCGTACCGGGGCCACCGCGCGCCCGCGCCGAAGCAGGTGACGGTGCCGCTCATGCTCGCCGGCGACTGGCACCACTACTCGCGCTACGAGAGTACGGACTCGGGCCTGGACCGTAGCCAACTCGTGACCGCCGGCGGAGGTGGCGCCTACCTGCTGGGCACGCCGTACCTCCCGCGCACGATCACCACCCCGCCGGCGGGCTTGCGCCCGCCGAAGGTCGAGGCGGTGCTCGAGCACAAGCGCCGGGCCCGCTACCCGTCGCTGCTGCGCTCCTTCTGGCTCGGGCTCGGCGCACCGGTCCGGCTGCCGTGGCGTAACCCGACGTTCGTACTGCTGCTCGGCCTTGTGCAGGGTCTGCTCTGGTACGCCTGGGAACGCGCAGGCGGTCGGCCGAGCTTCAGCGTGGTCGCCCTGGCCCTCCTGGTGCTGGCCGGCACCATGTTCCTGGCCGCCGGTCTCGCCGCGCCGGGGCGCAACAAGCTCGGGATCGGGTTGTTCGGCCTGGTCCATGCCGCCGCCCAGCTGCTCGGGGTACGGGCGGTGATGGTGCCGCTCGTCGACGAGTCGTGGGAGCCGACCGTCACCCGGCCCACCGATGCCCTGACCTGGGACTGGACGCGGATCGGGGAGTACAGCCGGTACTACGGGGAGTGGGCCGGCTGGTTCGTCGTCTACGGCCTGGCCGCCGGTCTCGTCTCGGCCACCGTGGTGGGCATCTACTTCGTGGTGGCGAGCCTGTTCCGGCTGAACGTCAACGAGCTCTTCTCCAGCCAGCGCATCGAGGGTCACAAGTCCTTCGTACGCCTGCATATCACACCCACCGGCGACCTCACCGCCTACGTGGTCGGGCTGGCCCGGACGCGCCGGCTACTGCCCGCGTTCCGCTGGCTGCACTGGAGGGCGAAGCCCAACGGGGCGCCGTGGGAGCCCTGGTTCACCCCGCGCAAGCGTCTGCGGTACCGCCTCGTCGACACGTTCACCATCCCGCGGTGAGGTGCAGGGTCGGGTGACGTCGGGTCAGGCGACGTCGGGTCAGGCGACGTCGGGCCGGGTGACGTCGGGTCGGGTGACGTTGTCCGGGTGGGGATGTTCGGCCCGGTCTGCGAGGAGATGCTGAATATCGTCGATGTCCCGGGGCGACGACCGGGCCGCGAGCAGGTACATGACGCCGGTCGGGATGTAGAACACCTGGAACGCCGCTAGTCCCACGACGAAGTTCATGGGCGGTGGCATGGTGCGCGCCAGGATCTCGAAGGTGCGGGCCGCGAGATAGTTGCCCGCCGCCCGGCCGATCCCGTTGGACAGGTTGCCGAGGCTGTAGACCGTGCCCCGGTGCTCGGGCGGGTTCACGTCGGTGATCAGCGCGAACCAGTTGGGAGAGTTCGCCGAGGTCAGCGCCAGCGCCACGATGGCGGTCAGGAAGCTCATCGCCATCACCGGCTCGGTGACGATGCTGCGCAGGACGGCACCGACGACGCTCTCCCTGCCGTCCTGAAGGTCCAGCCGCAGCGGCACGAACAGCAGACCCAGGTAGAACGGGATGCCGCCGAAGATACCGACCGCCGCGACGAGCGCCCGGCCCCGCGGGGTGCGTCGCTGCAGCCGGTCGCCGACGATGCCACCGACGATGGACAGGGCGCCGCCGAGGGCGAAGAGCGTGGCATAGACGCTGCCGACCTGGATCGCGACGGGCTCCGGGTAGCCGAGCTGCTCGGCCTTGGCCTGGAACAGGCGCGGCAGGAAGACCAACGAGCCGAAGACCATCTGCGCGCTCAGCCCCTGCAGGATGAGCCAGAAGTTGGTGCGCCGGCGCACGATCACCGGCAGGTCCTCGTGCCGGATCTGATAGTCGTACTCGTCGCCGGCCTCGAAGACCGCGGCCAGCTGTGGCTCGCTCTGGCCGCGGCGGATGTTCTGGGTGAAAAGGTACGCCACGGTGGCGGCCACCCCGACCACCGTGACGGCGAAGAACGGCCGCCGCCAGTCGTAGGCACCCAGCAGCCCGCCGACCAGTCCGCCGATGAGGGTGCCCACCCCCTGCGAGAGCCCCCAGAAGCTCATGGCCAGCCCGCGCCGCCGGGGGGTGATGAGGTCGCTGACCACGGAGAAACCGACGGAGCCGACCGCGCCCAGCCCGAGCGCACCGACCACCTGAGCGGCGAGAAACACCCCGAACGTGGGGGCGAGCGCGGTCGACAGCGTCCCGACCGACCAGGCCAGCGTGCCGATCATCAGCAAGGGCTTGCGGTCCATCCGGTCACCGAGGTAGGCCCAGCCAACCGCCGCGAAGGCCATCACGAGGAAGGACACCGCCGTGACCGCGCCGATGGCCGACTCGCGCACGCCGAGCTCGGTCGCGATGGGCGAGTAGAGCGGCGGCACCAGCCCGATGGCCACGTTGTCCAACGAGGCCAGCACGATGAAGACCACCACCGTGTAATGGCGGGCCAACGACCTGCTCACGCCGACGACCTCGTCACGATCACGACCGTACCCGGCGTACGTCGAAACTGAATGGTCAAGTTGACCGGGACTGTCCCCGGACGCGTCAGGTGGCCTGGGCGACGGCGTGGGCGATCTGCATCACCTGGTCGATGGTCAACGGCATCGCTCCGCGGGCCGGCCGGGGCGATGGTACGGCCGGGGTGTCGGGGTTGCTGTCGTCGTCGGTGGGCCAGGCCTGTGGGAACAGGCCGATATTCATCGTGAACCCACCGGTGGCGTAGTACCAGACGTGGGTGACCGTCGCCTCCTGCTCGGGCGGCCCGTACGGGTAGTGGACGGCGACCGAGCCGTCCTCGAAGTCGTACCGCGAACCCTCCACACAGGACGATACGTTGGCGCCCCGGAGCGCCCGTTCCGCCGCCGGCGCGTCGTACTCGGGGAAGATCTGGAAGTTGACCGAGCCCCAGCCCGTGGCGTCGCCGACGTCGAGGATGATGGTGAGCCGGGGCGCGCCGTTGAGGTTGGGCCCGGTGCTGGTGCTGGCGTGGTAGACGGCGAACTCCATCCCGGGGGCGACGCGGGCGCCCTCGGCCAACGCCGCCGCGGTGGCCGCTCCGGTCTCGGGGAGCACCGAGCCGTCGGGTTGCGCCGGCACGGCGGCCGACGGGCAGACCTCGTACGGCGTGAGCACCAGGTCGGGGGGCGGGACCGGGTCGGTGGACGGGTTCGGCTCCGGGGTGCGCGACGGGTCGACCGGGACCGACGCCGACGCGGCGGCCGACGGATCGGCCGGCTGGTTGGACAGCGGCGAGAGCCGGAACAGCTGCGGCAGAACCGCTACGGCCGCGACGGTCAGCGCCGCACCGGTGGCTGTCCACAATGTACGGTTACGCCGCTGCTGGCGCCGGCCAGCCGCCACCGCACTGTCGGCGGTGGTTTGCAGCGGCGGCTCGTCGGCGACGAGGTCATCGAAGAGCTTGCGCAACGGGTCGGTCATGCCGTCCTCCGTACGAGGGCTCAGGCGGACTGAGCGATGGCGTGGGCGATCTGCATCACCTGGTCGATGGTCAACGGCATCGCTCCGCGGGCCGGCAGCGACGACGCCATCGGCGGCGTCTCGGGGATGCCGTCGTCGTCGGTGGGCCAGGCGTTGGAGAACATGCCGATGTTCATGTCGAACCCGCCGACGGCGTAGTACCAGAGCTGGGTTGCCGTCGCCTCCTGCTCGGGCGGCCCGTACGGGTAGTGGACGGCGACCGAGCCGTCCTCGAAGTCGTGCCGCGAACCCTCCACACAGGACGATACGTTGGCGCCCCGGAGCGCCCGTTCCGCCGCCGGCGCGTCGTACTCGGGGTAGATCTGGAAGCTGACCGAGCCCCAGCCCGCGGCGTCGCCGACGTCGAAGATGATGGTGAGCCGGGGCGCGCCGTTGAGGTTCGGCCCGGTGCTGGTGCTGGCGTGGTAGACGGCGAACTCCATCCGGGGCGCGACGCGGGCGCCCTCGGCCAACGCCGCCGCGGTGGCCGCCTCGGTCTCGGGGAGCACCGAGCCGTCGGGCTGCGCCGGCACGGCGTTCGACGGGCAGAACGTCTCCGTCGCGAGCACGAGCGCGGCCGGCTCCGACGGGGCGGGGGAGGCCGTGGGCACCGACCCGGTGGTGGGCGCCGGGGCGGGCGTCGACTCGATGCTCAGGCTGACCGCCGGCTGGCCCGGCCGCGGCGTGGGCCCCCACACCTGGGGCAGCACCGTCACCGCCGCGACGGTCAGCGCCGCGCCGGCGGCCGTCCACAGTGCTCGGTTGCGCCGCTGGAAGCGCCGGCCGGCCGCCAGCGCGCTCTCGGCGGTCGTGCTCAGTGGTGGCTCGTCGGCGATCAGGTCGTCGAAGAGTTCGCGCAGCCGCTCAGTCATCGAACCCTCCGTGCAGGCTGACGTACTCGGCCGGCAGGGCCTCGCGTAAGTTGGCGAGCCCGCGTGCGGTCTGGCTCTTGACGTTGCCGGTGCTGCAGCCGAGGGCGGCCGCCGTCTCCTCCACGGACAGGCCCTCGTAGAAGCGCAGCACCAGGACCGCGCGCCGGCCCCGGGGCAGGGTGGCCAGCGCCCGCTGCAGGACGATGCGGTCGTCGACCTGGGCGGTCCGGTCGGGCTCCGCGGGTTCGGCGACGGGCAGGGCGGTGTGGGCCTTCTCCCGCGACCACGGGCGGCGGCGCTCGTCGACGACGCAGCGCAGCACCATCGTCCGCGCGTACGCGTCGATCTTCTCGGTGTCGCGGACCCGGTGCCAGTTCAGGTAGAGCTTGGCGAGGGCGGTCGAGACCGCGTCCTCCGCGAGGTGCCAGTCGCCGCAGACCAGGTACGCGACGCGGCGCAGGCGCGGCAGTCGCGCGGTCACGAACTCGCGGTAGGCGTCCTCGTCCTCAGCCCGCATGGGTCCTCCCGTCCTCGGCCACCAGACGGGCGAGGTTACCTCGGCGGTTGCTCGCCGGTGCGGCCCCTCGTTGATCTAGGGCGTGCCTGGGTGGCTGGGGATCGACTGACCCCTCCAGGCCAACCGGTCGCCGCGTCCTTTGCCAGGCCGGGCGGCAGCTGTTACGGTCCGGACGGCATGGAGCACGTCAATGACGTGGCGATCATCGGGGCCGGCTTCGGCGGCCTCGGCACCGCGATCCAGCTCGCCCGCCACGGCCGGCGCGACTTCGTCGTCTTCGAGCGCGACACCCGTCTCGGTGGCACGTGGCGGGACAACTCCTACCCCGGATGCGCCTGCGACGTCCCTTCGCACCTGTACTCGTACGCCTTCGCGCCGAACCCCGACTGGTCCTCCACGTACTCCGGGCAAGCCGAGATCTGGGACTACCTCGAGCGGTGCGCCGACCGGTTCGGAATCCGGCCGCACCTGCGGCTCGGGTGCACGGCGCTCGGCGCCCGGTGGGACGAGGTGGACCGGCGCTGGCACCTGACCACGAGCGCCGGGGAGCACGTGGCGCGCGTGCTGGTGCTGGCGACCGGCCCGTTGAGCGAACCGTCCATTCCGGACATTCCCGGGATGGAAGCCTTCCCGGGTACGGTCTTCCACTCCGCGCGGTGGAACCACGAGCACGACCTGACCGGGCGACGCGTGGCGGTGATCGGCACTGGCGCGTCGGCGATCCAGTTCGTTCCGGCGATCACGCCGGCGGTCGGGCACCTCACCCTGTTCCAGCGCACCCCGCCGTGGATCATCCCGCGCACCGCCCGCCCGATCACCCGGTGGGAGCGCTGGGCCTACCGCCACGTGCCCGTCGTCCGGCGTCTGAACCGGGCCCTCGTCTACTGGACCCGCGAGCTGCTCGGGTTCGGGTTCCTGCACCCGGCGGTGACCACATACGGGCAGCGGCTCGCGCGCCGGCACCTGCACCGGCAGATCAGCGACCCGGTGCTGCGCGCCCAGCTCACCCCTTCGTACGCCATGGGGTGCAAGCGGGTGCTCGTCAGCAACGACTACTGGCCGGCGCTGACCCGGTCGCATGTTGATGTGGTGACCGAACCGATCCGCGAGGTGAGCGCTCTGGGCGTGGTGACCGCCGGTGGCACGGTGCACCCCGCCGACACGATCATCCTGGGCACCGGGTTCCGCGTCACCGACCCGTCGCTCGCGCGACACGTCGTCGGTCGGAACGGGGTTACGCTGTCGAATGCCTGGAATCCGACGATGCGCGCCCACCGCGGGACCACCGTCGCCGGGTTCCCGAACCTGTTCGTGCTGCTCGGCCCGAACACCGGACTGGGCCACACCTCGGTGGTGCTCATGATCGAGAGCCAGATCCGCTATCTGCTCGGCGCGCTGGACTACCAGCGACGGCACGGTATCGACGCCCTTGAGCCCACCCCCGAAGCCCAGCGCCGGTGGACCGCGCTCGTCGACGAGCGGATGCGCCGTACGGTCTGGGTCACGGGCGGCTGCGCCAGCTGGTACCTCGACGCGACCGGCCGCAACTCGACCATCTGGCCCGGCTACGCCACCGGGTTCCGGCTGCGGCTGCGCCGCTTCCGCCCGACCGAGTACCGCACGCCGGCCCGCCGATCGGCCTCGGTGCCGGCATGAGCGGCGCCAGCGTCCTCAAGGGACAGACGATGCTCGTCACGGGCGCGGCCCGCGGCATCGGCGAGGCGGTGGCGCGCCAGGCGGGCGGTCCCCCCGCGGCGCCCGGGTCTTCCTCGCCGGGCTGGAGCGCCGGCACGGTGGTAGCTGACCATGTCGATCAACTATGACCGTCGCGGGTCCGGCGAAGCCCTGGTGCTGTTGCACGGCATCGGGCACCGGTGGCAGGCCTGGTTGCCGGTGCTACCCCGGCTCGCCCGCCACCACGAGGTGATCGCGATCGACCTGCCCGGCTTCGGCGGCTCACCGGTGCCGACCGGTGGCATGCCGCGGGACATGGCCGGGCTGGTGGCGCTCGTACGGTCGGAGCTTGCGGACCTGGGGCTGGACCGGCCGCACATGGCCGGCAACAGCCTCGGCGGCGCGGTGGCGCTGGAGCTCGCGGCGGCGGGCGCGGCGGCGTCGGTCACGGCGCTCGCACCGGCCGGTTTCTACACCCACGGCGAGGGGCGCCACGCGATGACGATCCTCGGCCTGCTCCGGGCATCGACCTTCGTACCCGAATCGATGCTGCGCCGAGCCGTCGCCCGGCGCTGGGTGCGGCATCTCACGTTCGGCGAGCTCGTCTGCAATCCGGACCGGCTCGACCGGGATCGGCTGCTCGGCGACTGCCTGGCGCTGCGCCAGGGCAAGGGGTACTGGCCGATCGGCATGGCGTTGCGCTCGTACAGCTTCGCGGGCATGGCATTGCCAGCTGACTCCGCTCCGCAGGCGTCGCTGGAGTTCGACGGCCGACCGGACGTGCCGGTCACGGTCGCCTGGGGGTCGCGCGACCGGATCCTGCGTCCGTGGCAGGCGGACCGGGCGCGGGTGCAGCTGCCGCTGGCCGTGCACGTGACGTTGCCGCGGTGCGGGCACGTGCCGATGAGCGACGATCCGGCCCTGGTCGCACGGGTGATCCTGCGCACGACCGGCGCCCGCAGCACGGCCGGGTCCGGAAACCGGTGATTTTGGGGCGGCTGGGTGGGGGTGGCGGGGTCGGTACGGCGATTGGGGCGGCTGGGTGGGGGTGGAGGCCCGTACGGCAATTTGGGCGTCACGCGGTGCACATAGGCACCTTCTGCACATAGACACATTCTGCAGAGAGTCACCCAGTGTCACAAAGGCAGGAGCTCGAGCGACCACGGGGGAAGTCGTTCGAGCTCCAGCGAGACGAAGCATAACGCGGTGTTGACAACTCCGCTAGGCCCACATCTCGGCGTGTCGTGCTCCCGTCGCAGAGACCGATCCGGGCCGATCAGGGCGCGCTGACCCGGCGCGGCAGGCCCAGCGGGTTGGCCTCGCGCAGGGCCGTGGGCAGCAGCGCGTCGGGAACCCCTTGGTAGGCGACCGGGCGCAGGAAGCGCCGGATCGCGGCCGTGCCCACCGACGTGTGCAGGATCGCCGTCGTCGCCGGCCAGGGTCCCCCGTGGTGCTGCGCGGCGGTGACCGCAACCCCGGTTGGCCAGCCGCCCCAGACGACCCGCCCCGCGCCCGCGGCCGCCCGGTCCAGCAGGGCCGCGACCAGGTCCGGCTCGGCGGCCGGCTCGGCGTGCACGGTCGTGGTGAGGCTGCCCGGCACCGCGTCGAGCGCCGCGAGCAGCTCGTCGGTCGAGGCGTACTCCACGATCAGCGCGGCCGGCCCGAAACACTCCTCGAGCAGCGGCCCTCGCCGCCGTTCGAATGCCGCGGCGCTCACCGTGAACAGGGCAGGCGCGACCCGGAAGCCTTCGCTCGCGGTCGCGGTCCGCTGCTCGCCGCCGGCCGACGACGGGGGCGGCACCACCATCCGTACGTCCGGCTCGCCGGCCAGCACGCCCACCCCGCGGGCATAGCCGTCGCGGATGCGCTGGTTGAGCAGCGGATGGATGCTCGCGCCGGTCACCGCGTCGGCCAGTGCGGGCTCCAGGCCGTGGTCCGCGGGCAGGAAGAGCAGGCCCGGTTTGGTGCAGAACTGGCCGGCGCCGAGCAGGTACGAGCCGACGAAGCCAGCGACGATCTCCGGCGCCCGGTCCGCCAGCGCGCCGGGGGTGACCACGGCCGGGTTGAGCGACCCGAGCTCGCCGTAGAACGGGATCGGGTCGGGCCGGGACTGCGCGAGGTCGAACAGGGCCCGCCCGCCGGCGACGGAGCCGGTGAACCCGGCGGCCCGGATCGCGGGGTGCCGCACCAGATTCCGGCCCGCCTCGAGTCCGTGGACGACGGCGAAGGCGCCGTGCGTCGCCAGGGTCGCGGCGATCACCCGTCCCTGTAGTACCGACGACTGTGGATGTCCCGGGTGCGCCTTGACGATCACGGGGCACCCGGCCGCCAGCGCGCTCGCGGTGTCCCCGCCGGCCACCGAGAAGCCGAACGGGACGTTGCCGGCGGCGTAGACCGCGACCGGGCCGACCGGCACCATCATGCGGCGCAGGTCGGGTCTGGGCGCCGGCCGCGCCGCCGGGTCGGGCCGATCGATGCTTATATCGAGAAACGTGCCATCGTCGACCTCGTCGGCGAACATCTCGAACTGCACCGTGGCCCGGGTGAGCTCGCTGTTGAGCCGGGCCGGACCGAGGCCGGTCTCCGCGTCGGTGATGGTGACCAACTCGTCGCGGGCCGCCTCCAGCGCCGCGGCGACGGCGCGCAGCCGAGCCGCCCGGCCGTCGAGCCTGGCCAGGTCGCTGGCCGCGCCGGCCGCGGCGGTGGCGATCCGGTCCAGCTCCTCGGTGGTGGTGTGCGGCACCGGGTCGCCGACCGGTTCGCCGGTGTACGGGTTGACTCCCTGATCCACGTCGGTCACGCCCGGCATCCTATGCGGGCCTGGGTCCTCGCCTCGCGACGCCCGGATCTTGGCGGCTACTTCTTCTTGATCATGTAGCGGATGGCGACGACGACGATGAAGAGACCGATGGCGATGCCGATCAGGGCGACGCCGGGGATCTCGTCCCACGGGCGCGGGTCGTCGGGAGCGGCGAGCAGCACCCGGCCACTGTGCCACCGCCCCCACCCGCCGGTCAAAGGCCGGTACGGTCCGCGTGTGGCGCAGTACATGGTGATCGGGTGCTACACGCTCGGCGAGCGTGGCAGTGGTGCCGGGCTGGTCGTCACCGAACGGGATCCCGACACCGGTGAGCTGTGGCTCGCCGGCCCGACCCTGGCGGTCCCGTCACCGTCCTTTGTGGTGCGTCACCCCTCCCTGCCGGTGCTGTACGCCGTCAACGAGCAGGCCGACGGCGCCCTGTCCGCCGTCGCGCTCGACCGGGGCGGCAACGTCAAGCCGCTGGGTGACTACACGCCGGCCCACGGTGCGGCCCTGCCGAGCTGGGCGACCGGTGGGGCGGACCCCTGCCACCTGGCGGCGAGTCCGGACGGCCGGTGGGTCGTGGTGGCCAACCACCACGGGGGCACCGTCGCGGTGCTCGGACTGGATACGCAGGGCATTCCCACCGGCCGGACCGACCTCGGCGCCGCCTCGCCGGCCTCCCGCCCGCATCACGTCACCGTCAATGGCGCGGAGGTGCTCGTGGTCGATCTGGGCCTGGACGCGATCGTCCGGTACCGCCTCGACGAGGAGACCGGCACGCTCACGGCCCACGACGTCGCCGTGCGGTTCCCGCCCGGCACGGGACCGCGGCACGCCGCCCGGTCGCCATCGGGGAGCACCGTCTATGTCGTCGGCGAGGACAGCGGCACGGTGACGGTGCTGCGTCCCGGGCCGGGCGCGTGGGACGAGCTCGGCACGGTGCCGTCGCGGACCTCGGCGGGGGCGCATAACCTGCCGTCCGAGGTCGCGATCTCCGCTGACGGGCGATGGCTCTACGTCGCCAACCGGGGACCGGACACGATCGCCGTGTTCGCCCTCGACAGCGAGCTACCCCGGCTCGTGGGCGAGGTGCCGACCGGCGGGTCCTGGCCGCGGCACTTCGCCCTGGCCGGGGAGCACCTCTACGTCGCCAACCAGCGGTCGCACACGGTCACCGTCTTCCACATCGACGCGGACACGGGCCTGCCGACGCCGGCGGGCGACGTCTTCGCCTCGCCCAGCCCCACCTGCCTGCTGTTCGTCGACTCGTGATCGCGGGGCGACTAGAAATAGGTGTCGATGACATCGACGACCCGGTAGGCGTCGTCGACGACGGGGATCACCCGCCACTTGTCGAAGGCGGTACAGGGATGGGATATCCCCAGCCGTACGAGCTCGCCGGGTTCGACGGTGGCGCCGCGCAGGAACGCGTGCTGGTCGTTGAGGCGCTCCACTGTGGAGCCTGCCAGGGACCGCAGGCCGCCGTCGGCGCGGCGCACGGACAGCGGCACGGGCAGCCCGATGTCGTAGGAGACGTCCCGCTTGCCGGCACCGATGATCGCGAGGTCGGACTCCGGTGTGGACAGTACCTGCGCCCAGACCTCCAGCGCGGCGGTCAGCGATCCCTCGTCGGGGACCCGGCTGAATGGGGTCGTCGCCTTGTACGTGCCGTCGTCGTGGGTCACCACGGCGCCGCTGCGCAACACCAGGCGCCCACCGTGCGCGCGGGCGACCGGGCCGAGGATCTCGACGACCAGGTCGAAGTAGGCGCTGCCACCGGCGGACAGGAGGACCGGGTACGGGCACAGTGGCGCGATGCGGGCCGCGGCCGGCGCCATCGTCGCGAGGAACGCCTCGACGCTCGCCGGGTCAGGCAGCATGCCCTCGAAGCCCGCGACGCCGGCCACCTCGACACCGGGGGTGGCCGCGGCCGCCCGCGCGACCTGCTCGGCCTGCGCCACGGTACGGCAGCCCGTACGGCCGCCGGCGTAGCCCATCTCGACCAGCACCCGCGCCTTTCCGCCATCGCGCAACGCCGTCCCGAGGACATCCACCCCGGTCAGTGAGTCCACATAGCACAGCAGATCGCGGCTCTGCCGGGCCAGCCAGCCCAGCGGGCGCGGGTCCAGCACCTCGTTGGCGATCAGGACGCGGGGGACGCCGAACCGGTAGGCGGCCAGCGCCTGGTTGGTGGTGGCGACCGTAATGCCCCAGGCCCCGGCCGCGAGTTGCGCCGCGAACAGCCGGGGGGACATCGTGGTCTTGCCGTGCGGGGCGAAGTCCACGTCGTGGGTGGCGCAGTACCGGGCCATCTGGGCGATGTTCGCCTCGACTGCGCTGAGCCGGGCCACCATCACCGGCCAGGTGAACGGGCCGTCGAACAGGTCGTACCCGGCGGCGCCCAGCTCGGTACCGGTCATCGGGGTGTCGGGCAGCCAGAGCCCTTTGCTCGTCCAGTCGAGCGTGACGGGCAGCTGGTCGTGGGCGGTCCCAGCGGGTTGGGTCGAGGGCGCGGTCATGACGCCCAGGCTGACACAGCACACCCACCGACGGGCGACAGACGGCGCCGCTCACCGGTGGGTGTGCTGCTGGTCAGGGTCAGCGGACGGCTTCGCCGTTCTGACCGACCAGGAAGAACTCTCCATCGACGCCCTGGCCCTTGGCCTCGCCGGGCGCCCGGTCACCGGCGAAGCGGTACAGCTGGTGGCCGTTGTACGTCGCCTGGCGCTCACCGTCCGGACGCGTGAAGGTACCGACCTTCGCCTGGTCCAGGCCGGTTCCGCTGACCTGTGCCGGTGCAGGGACCGGGATCCAGGTCTTCTCGGCGTCCTGGTTGACATCGGTCTGGCTGCTCGTGTCATTGGTGTTCAGGTACAGCGCGCAGCCGTTGTGGTCGACCAGCACGTTGGACTTGCCGCCGGCCGTACCCAGCTTGATGGTCGTGTGCGCGACGCTGGGCGAGGTCGCGGTCGGGCTCGTCCGCGTGGCGGTCGGTGTACCCGTCGCCGGCTGCTCGGCGGCACCGGGCACGTCGACGGTCGCGCCACCGGTCGGTGTGCGCGTCGGCGCGGGCGCGGTCGGAGTGCCGGTTGCGGTTCGCGTGCCCGTGGCACCCGTGGTGCCGGGGGCGACGCCCGTACCGGTACGGGTCGGCGAGGCCGTGGCCGTCCCGCTCACACACGTCGCCGCGGTTCCGGTGGTCCCGGTCGGCACGGCTGGGGCCACTCCCGGAGTGGTCGTGCGGGTCGCCGTCGGCGACCTGGTCGCGGTGCCGGTCGGTGCCGCCGTACCCGGGGCGCCGGTCGTGCCGCCGGTGGGAGGCGCGATCTGACTGGGCACCCCTCCGACGTTGTCCGTTGGCCCTGGCTGCGCGGCCGGTGACCCGGTCGTGCCCGTCGCGACACTAGCTGCCGTGAATATGGCGGCGACCGCCGCCGCGGGCACCATGAGCGCTATGGCCAGACCGCGCCGACCCCGCCCGCGTGTTGGATGTTCCGGCATAGTCGTTCCTCCCCGTGTTTCTTTCCCCGTCCCGGTTCGGCTCGTAAGCTCGCCGAAGCTGGGTCCCCAGGCCTCAACGCCCAATTCTCGACAGGCCCACGGGCGGCGGAGCAATGATCCCCACATCCACATGCGTATGGCGCGGTCGGCGTGACTCGTGGGGCAGCGGGTGCCGCGCGTGCGGACAGACAGGTCCGAACCCCCCATCCTGCTCCAGCGCGAGATCGGACAGTGGACGTGAGAGACTCCGCGCATGTGCTACGGCGACGAGGCCCGTCCCCCGGCCCCTCCGGTGCAGGGTGAGATCGGCGACCATGGCGACCTTGTGCTCACTTCGGCGGACGGCACCCAGTTCGCGGCGTACCATGCGAGCCCAGCGACACCGACAGCGCGAGGGGTCGTGATCCTGCCCGACGTCCGCGGGCTGCACCAGTTCTACAAGGACCTGGCGCTCCGCTTCGCCGAGGCCGGGCTGCACGCGGTCGCGATCGACTACTTTGGACGGACGGCCGGCACGGGTCCCCGGGACGAGGACTTCGCGTACCGCGAGCACGTCGACCGGACCGACCCGACGGCCATTGCGGAGGACGTCGCCGCGGCGGTGGCGCGGCTGCGCGAGCACCCGAGCGTGGCGTCCATCTTCACGGTCGGCTTCTGCTTCGGCGGCGCCCAGTCCTGGGGACAGTCGGCCGCCGGCCACGGCCTGAACGGGTGCATCGGCTTCTACGGCATCCCCTCGCGCGTGGAGGGTGTGGTGCCGCGGATGACCGTGCCCCTGCTGATCCTCGCGGCCGGCGAGGACTTCACGCCGGTCGAGGCCGTCGCCGCGTTCGCCGACAAGGTACGCGCGGCCGGCGGCTCGGCTCAGATGTCCGTTTTCGACGGCATGCCCCACAGCTTCTTCGACCGGACCTTCGCCGACCACGCCGAAGCCTGTGACCGCGCGTGGCGCGAAATGCTCGCCTTCGTGGACGCGCACAGCGCAAGCTGAACGGAGCGGCCAGGCCTGGCGAACGGCCGGGCAACGGGGAGCAGCGGAGGGGGCGCGATGGCGGTCATCACACGGGGGTTCACCGGTCGGGGGCGGCGCGACGTCAAGCTACCGCCGGGCCAGTATCTGACGGAGGACTTCCCCGTCCTCTCGGCCGGGCCGACGCCACGGATCGATCTCGACACCTGGGAGTTCGGCCTAACCACGGAGTCGGGGGAGCGCCGTACCTGGGACTGGCGGTCCTTGCTGGCCCTGCCCGCGGAGGAGGTCACCGTCGACCTGCACTGCGTCACGAAGTGGTCGAAGCTGGGCACGCGCTGGCGGGGCGTGCCCATCGACGCGCTGCTCGCCGGTGCCGACACGGCCGCCGCCACACACGCGCTCGCCCGCTCGTACGGCGGGTACACGACGAACATGCCGCTGGCCGACCTGCGGGAGGGCCGGGCGTGGGTGGCGTACGAGTACGAGGGTGCGCCGCTGGCGCCGGAGCACGGCGGGCCCGCCCGCTTGCTGGTGCCTCATCTGTACCTGTGGAAGAGCGCGAAGTGGGTACGGGAGCTGGAGCTGCTGCCGGCCGACCAGCCCGGCTTCTGGGAGACCGCGGGTTACCACAACTACGGCGACCCCTGGCAGGAACAGCGGTACTGGGGTGACTAGGACCGCGGCGCCGACCGCCGACCCCACCGCCGCCCGTCCGCTGGTCTGGCGGATGGCCACCGTCGCCGGGACCCGCGAGGAGTCGGTCTCGGCCCGGTCTCTCGTGCTCGACGTGCCCGGGTGGGCGGGCCACCTGGCCGGGCAGCACGTCGACGTACGGCTCACCGCCGAGGACGGCTACACCGCCCAGCGTTCCTACTCACTCGCCTCCGCACCCTCCACAGTGGAGCTCATGGTGCAGCGGGTGTCGCGCGGGGAGGTCTCGCCGTGGCTGTGCGACATCGCCGAGATCGGGGACGAGTTCGAGATCAGGGGGCCGGTCGGCGGCTACTTCGTCTGGGACCCGGGCCGCGCCGACCCCGTGCTGCTCGTCGCGGGCGGGTCGGGCATCGCCCCGCTCATGGCGATGATCCGCACCCGCGCGGCGGCCGACAGTCGGGTGCCGTTCCGGCTGGTCTACTCGGTGCGCGACCCGGACGCGCTCGTCTACGGCGAGGAGCTTCGGCGGCGCGTCCGCGACGACCAAGGGCTCGACGTCTCCATCGTCTACACCCGAGAGACGCCGGACGGATGGGCCCAGCCGCCGGGGCGGCTGACCAGCGACGTGCTCGCGGAGGCCGGCTGGCCGGCGGCGTTCGAACCCGCGTGCTTCGTCTGCGGTCCGACCGGCTTCGTGGAGACGGCGGCCAACCTGCTCGTCGCCGCCGGCCACGACCCGACCCGGATCAGGACCGAACGCTTCGGCCCGACCGGCTGACTGTCTTGGTATGTCAAAGGAGAGGTGGATGAGTATCCAACTGGCACCGGAGTGGGTGGACGGCAACGACCTCGCGGGCGCCGTCCAGGAGCTGTTCGCCGCCGACCTGACCGTCGCCCGTGGACGGTGCGCCGCCTGTGGCCGGGAGGACATGCTGGCCGAGGCGCACGTCTACAACCGGGCGCCCGGGCTGGTGGCCCGCTGCGCCGGCTGCGAGTCGGTGCTCATGCGGCTGGTCCGGGCCCCCGACCGGGCGTGGCTCGACCTGCGGGGCGTCACCAGCCTCGAGTTCGCCCTTCCCGGCCAGTGAGCCGGGCGCCGGTAACGATCCGGCCGCGCACACCGGAGGACGTCGAAGAGTGTGTGGCGCTGCTGCATACCGTGCACCTCGCCGACGGGTATCCGGTGCTCTGGCCGCCCGACCCGAACGGCTGGCTCTCCCCGCGCGGCCTGCTCGAGGCATGGGTGGCACAGGACGCGGACGGGATCGCGGGGCACGTGGTGCTGCGCGACGACCGGGACGGTGACGGGTCGGCGGTGGAGCTGGGTCGGCTCTACGTGCGCCCGTCCGCGCGCCGGCACGGCGTGGCCGTACGGCTGATAGCCGCCTGCCGCGAGTGGGCGGCTGCGGACGGGCTGGACCTGGTGCTGGAGACGGTGGCCGGCACGCCCGCGGTCGCACTCTACGAGGCGTCCGGGTGGCGCCTGGAGTCGAGCCGAGCCGCGGGCTGGTCGCTGCGGTCGGGGCAGCCGGCGACGCTGCTGCGGTACCGGCTGGCCTAGTGTCCCGTGACGCCGCTAGCGCGATCTCAACAATGGAACGTGTAGATCAATCGATCGCTGCGCCCGTAAGGCAAGATCCAACTCCGCGGTGGGTTTTTAGCGGTAACACGGCAAAATAAAACCGCGGCCCGGGGCGGGGGTGGACCCCGGGGGGTGAGTGGTGCGCGGG
>JBQGBY010000049.1:0-1959 GCA_052038195.1 Micromonosporaceae bacterium
CCCTGGCTGGCCGAGTCCGTCGAGCCCAACGACGACTACACGCAGTGGACGATCAAGCTGCGCGAGGGCGTCAAGTTCCACGACGGCAGCGACCTCACGGCCGAGGTGGTCAAGAACAACCTCGACGCCTACCGGGGGCAGTACCCGACCCGCAGCCCCCTGCTGTTCACCTTCAACTTCGCCAACATCGCCAGCGTCGACGTCGCCGACCCGATGACGGTCACGGTGACCATGCACGAACCCTGGGTCGCCTTCGACGCCTACCTCTACGGCAGCGGGCGCGTCGGGATCAAGGCGCAGGCACAGCTCGACGACACCCAGTCATGCGACCGCAACCTCATCGGCACCGGGCCGTTCATGATGAAGGACTGGGTGTCCAACCAGCACTTCCAGGCCGAGAAGAACCCCAACTACTGGGCCACCGACGCCGCGGGCAACCAGCTGCCGTACCTCGACGAGATCGAGTTCCGACCGATCGTCGAGGTGGAGCAGCGCGAGAACGCGCTGCTCTCGGGCGAGATCAACGCCATGCACACGAGCGACCCCGAGATGGTCTCGGACCTCCGGGACCGCACCGAGTCGGGCGAGGTCAACGGCTACGAGTCGTCGGACTTCGGCGAGGTGTCCTACGTCATGCTCAACTCGTCGAAGCCGCCGTTCGACAACATCAAGGCCCGGCAGGCGGTCGCCTACGCGTACAACTTCGAGGACTACAACGCCATCCTTGGCGACGGCATCCTCACCCAGGCCACGGGGCCCTTCGCGCCGGGCAACGTGGGGAACCTCGACGACACCGGATTCCCGCAATACGACAAGGACCAAGCAGAGAAGCTCGTGCAGGAGTACGAGGACGAGACCGGCCAGCCGCTGTCGTTCACCTACACGACCACGCAGGCCCAGGTGCAGATCGAGGGGGCACAGTTCCTCAAGGAGCAGGCCGAGGCCGTAGGGATGAGCGTCGACATCGTCACCGTCGACCAGTCGACCCAGATCGACAACGCCATCAGCGGCGACTTCGAGGCCATCGGCTGGCGGAACCACCCGGGCGGCGATCCCGACACCCAGTACGTGTGGTGGAAGTCCTTCGACGGCAACCCGCCGAACCCGATCAACTTCGCCCGGTTCGACGATCGTGAGATCGACCGCTTGCTCGAGGAGGGGCGCACGACCGCCGACGACTCCGCCCGCCAGCAGATCTACGAGGACCTCAACAGGCGCTTCGCCGAGGAGGTCTGGAACCTGTGGATCTACTACACGCCGTGGACGGTCGCGACCGCTCCCGACGTGCACGGGGTCCCGGGCGAGGGTCCCAGCAGCGCCGACCCCTTCCCCGGCCTCGCCGTCGGGCATCCGGTGGCCTACATGTGGGTTGAGCAGTAGATAGCGGGGCCTCGCATTGGGAATGATCCTGCGCCGCCTGGCGCACCTGGTCATCGTCCTGTTCTTCGTCACGCTGTTCGTGGCGACCCTGACGGCGATGCTGCCCGGCGACCCGGTGGACGCGATCGCCGGGTTCGCCAGCCCCGAGCAGAAGGAGGCCCTGCGCGAGCACCTGCAGCTCGATGACCCGATCTACGTGCAGTACGGCCGCTGGGTCGGCAACTTCGTCACCGGTGACCTCGGCAACTACTACAGCGTCACCGGAGGCCGGCCGGTCATGGACCGGGTCAAGGATGCCCTGCCGGTGTCGCTCCAGCTCATGGTCGAGGCGCAGGTGCTCGCGCTGGTCGTCGCGATCCCGCTCGGGGTCTTCACCGCCTACCGGGCGGGGTCGCGCTTCGACAAGGGGGCCAATGCCACGGCCTTCGGGCTCCTGGCCATCCCCAACTTCGCCGTCGCGCTGGTGCTCGCCTACTACGTGGGCGTGCGGTTCGGGTGGCTGCCGGTCAGCGGCTACGTCAAACCCAGCGACGACCTGGTCGAGCACCTCCGCCGCATGGCCATGCCCGCCATCGCCCT
>JBQGBY010000050.1:0-15860 GCA_052038195.1 Micromonosporaceae bacterium
GGCGGCGCGGCGACCGGCCGCACCGAGTTATCGGCCGGACCTGGATCGGCGCGATGTACTTCACCGCGTTCAGTTCGTTCTGGATCCAGGACCTGCGCCCAGGCCAGTTCTCGTGGATCCACGCGCTGAGCGTGCTGACGATCGTCACCCTGACGCTCGGACTGTGGAACGCGCGCCGGGGACGGGTCGCTGCCCACGCCGGCAACATGATCGGCACCTACCTCGGACTTCTCGGTGCCTTCGTCGGGGTCGTCGCGGTACCGACCCGCCTGGTCCCGCAGGCGTTCCAGGACGACTGGCTCGGGATGGGCGCGATCACTTCCGCCATCGTCGGCCTCGGTCTGGCCTTCGTCGCACTCGTCACCCGCCTGCTTGGTCGGGCCCGCCGGGGCCCGCTCCCGGGCCAGCCTGACCCCGTGCCAGTTCCGGCGATCGAGGAGTAGTCCGTAGCGGGCTCCCGGCCGGCGGCGGGCCATCGCTGCGGTCCCACGGATGCCGCTTGCTGCAACCCGGCTTGGCCAACCGCGCTAGCCGGAGGATGCGTCGGTGCCCGGCCGGCAAAGACGCATGCGCGTGGACCCCTCGATCAGCGCGGCCTCGGGGCCGGTGGGTCCGGGGTCGGCGCGGCTCCGGCCAGCAGTGTCGGGCCGGCGAGCGGTGGTGGCAGCCGTCCAAAGAGGACGGACCGCAGGACGGGCCAGGCGAAGAGGCTGGTGGCCGGGGCGACCAGATGGATGACCTCGAGGAAGGCGTCGCCGACGACCGGGTTGCTCAGCGAGTGTGCCTCGACCCGGTTCAGGTACCACCCGGCGACCCGGTCCGCGGGCGTGGTGCGGATGCCGACGCTCGTGGCGCCCGGCAGCGTCTTGTCGACGCCGGACGAGACGGCCCACGCCTGTTCGCCGGCGTCGACGACGGCCTTCTGCAGATCCCGGGTCGACCGCCGACCCTTGGCCAGCGTTCGGCGCACCGCGTCGGCCCCGAGCGCCGCGACCGAGACCCCCTGTCCGTACACGGGGTTGAACGAGGCGCTCGCGTCACCGACGACGAGCAGCCCCTCGGGTCCGTCGAGTCGGTCGTAGCGGCGCCGCACGGTGGCGGTGCTGCGGAAGCCCATCGCCGGGCCCTGGGCCTGGGCCGCGGCCAGCCACTCGCTGACGATCGGGTGCTCAAGCCGGGCCGCGAACGCCTCGAACCCCGCCGGGTCGGTGGGTGGCTCGTCGCCGGCCGGGCCGGTCAACGTGACCAGGTAGTGGTCGGGTTCCTCGATCGGCATGACGACGGCCCCGCGGGCCACCGACGGGTGGGGCAGCAGGTAGATGCCCCGGTAGTCGGCGACGGCGGGGTCGAGCCGGGCCCGGTAGACGCGGGTGGCGTAGGCGACGCCGGTCTCGACCCTCTCCTCGGCCGGCGACCGGGCACCGATCGATCTCAGCCAGTGCGGCGTACGGGAGCCGCGCCCCGAGGCGTCAACGACAAGGTCGGCGGGCAGCACCGAAGGCTCGGCGGCAGCCGATCCCCGGGGCCGAACGAGGACACCGTGCACCCGGCGCGCGTCGCCGTCGAGGCCGACCGCTTCAGTGGCCTCGACGACATCGATGCGCTCGTCGGCCAGCACCCGCCGGCGCACCACGTGCTCGACCAGGGGACGCGTACCGGTGAGGAACGGCAGACCGCCCGGGCGGCGCCGTGTCCATCGACCCTTGTTCATCTGGATGACGTCGGTGGGCAGCTCGACGGCGGGAACCCCCAGCGCCGCCAGCTCGTCGAGCACGCCCGGCAGCATCGCCTCCAGCGTCCGCTGGCCGGAGGCGAGCACGACGTGGATCTGCCGGCCCTGGGGCGCGCCGGCCCGATGCACCGGGCCATCGGGGATGCGGTCGCGGTCGACGATGGTCACGCTCTCGGCGTACGCGCTGAGAACCTTCGCCGTGAGCAGCCCCGCGAAGCTGTTGCCGATGACCACTACCCGGCCGAACTCCAGCGACGCCGGCGCAGCGGAATCAGCCGGCAGCTCCGGCGACGCCGGCGCAGCGGAATCCGAAGGTAGTGCCGGGTTGCCCACGCCTCGCCTCCGTACTCTCGTCAGGCCCTCGTGCGACCTTCGTGGACGCCGGTCGCATCGATCATTCGGAGCCGGCCGGAGGGGTAGATGGCCAGCTCGAACTGGTCGCCGTTGAGGGCGACCGGGTAGCCGTCCAGGCTCGCCCCGTTGAGGCTCGCCCCGGGGGGCGGGCCCGAGTCCGGCACCGCCCGCAGCACCCCGTGGCCGTGGCCGGGCAGGTCCAGACCCCGGCCGGTGCACAGGAACCGCAGCTCGCCACCCCAGTTCCGCTCGATCCACCATGATTCAAGGATGGGCATATGTGCTTCATAGATCGTACGCTGGTCGCCGTCCCACTCGAGCACGATGTGGTATCCCAGCGCGTACCGGGTGTTGCGCCGGTAGCGGGCCGCTCGCGTCAGTCCCGCCACGACCGCGGCCTCCGGTGGGTCGGCGGCCGGGGTGACGAGCGCGGCCGGTCCGAGGACCTCGCGCAGGCGCCGGGCGACGAAGGGAACACGGCTCATGCCACCGGAGAGCAGCATGACGTCGACGCCGCTCAGCAGCTGACCCGGCGACGGCCATCCGACGGGGGTCACGTCCGGCGGCAGGTCGGTCAGGTGCGCCGCGCGCAGCGCCACGAGCACGAGTTCGATCGCCCGGTCCATTTGCGGGGCGAAGAGCTCCTCGAGGCGGTCGCGGCCGAACCACACCTCATTGATGGCGCCGAACAGCTCGCGGTCGAGGACCACGACCGACTCCGCCTCGGTGGTGAGCCAGACCTTCAGGCGCCGGGCCGCGTCCAGGAGCAGCTCGCGTTGCCACGGGTCCCCGCCGTCGGCGAGCCCGAGGTCAGCGGCGATGTCGTCGGCGATCGTCTGGTCAAGCGAGTCACCCGCCTCCGCGCGGCCCACCGCCGCGAGCAGGTGGATGTCGCTGTCGTCGGGGCCCCGGACATCGATGACGGCGATGTCGAGCGTGCCGCCACCCATGTCGAAGACCACGAGGCGCATCGGGTTCCCGGTGCGCGGCTGCCGCGCGAGCCAGGCGATCCCCGCGGCGACCGGCTCGTCGACCAGGTCGCCCGCGCGCGCCGGAACCCCCGCGCGCTCGAGCAGGCGCAGGAACCGCTGACGTTGCCCGCTGTCCCAGATCGCGGGGCACCCGACGGTGACGGGTACCGGCGCGCCGATGTCGACGCCGCGGACCCAGGCCCGCGCCACGACCTCCCGTAGTAGCTCGACGATGACTTCGTCGGCCGAGATGCGGCGGACCTGCGCGAGCCGGCTCTCCCGGATGTCGTTCCAGCGTTTCGTGATGGCGCGCTTGACGGACCGGATGGTCAGGCCCGGCCCGGCGGACTCGGCCTGCTCGCCCACGATGAGCGATCCATCGTCATCGAGGCCTACCAGCGACGGCATCCACTCGGTCAGCTCGCCGAGCGGGAGCAGCTGGTCGTGTGTGGCGAGCAGGGTGGTCGTGGTGCCGAAGTCGAGACCGAACTGACCGGGCCCGTCGGACACGTCAGCTCCTGTCCTGCACGACGGCCTTCGCCACCACCACGGTCCCCGTCCGCGACCGCCACACGTAGCCGGGCCGCACCACGACTACCGGCGTGCCGTCGCCGATCGCCGCGCCGACGCTGCGGTGGCGGCTGCGGTCCATGGCCGACCGCTCGCCCGTACGGTCGATCGGGTCGAGCCCCACCTGCCGCGCCTGCGCCCGCACGCGGTGGATCACCGCACGACTCGACGCGCCGTTGGCCGCGAGCTCCTCGACGTCGATCACCAGCTCCGCCATCGCCCGCACGAACGGCAGCACCTCACGACTGCCCGCCCAACCCGCGCGCCCGGTCGCCCGGACACGGTCCGATGTGGATACTCCCAGCACTGCTCGTACGGTCTCGACCAGCGCGGTCCGCTCCCCATCGGACAGGTCGCCCGCCAGGAGCCGGACCAGCGCCGCCTCGGCCACGGCGACGCTCGCGGGCCGAGCCAGAGGCTCGGTGTGCGCCACACTCACGACGCCACTGTACGGCGGCGGCCGGTGTGGACGACCGTCTCCGATGCGGGCCGTGGTCGTGTCGTGACCGGACGCGTGGGTTGTGAGCTTTGCGGCTTCCGACCGGCATTTTTCCCGGCCCTCCACCGCAATTCCAGCGACGCCTGCGGAGCGGAACCAGCAGGCAATTCGGGTGGCTGGGTGGGGGTGGAGGGTACGGAGTTCATTTCGGCGAGTCGCTTCGTTCTCCGGCGAGGGCACACGCCAGAATGACCACCATGTGGATCCAGCTCTGGGTGGCGCTCGCGCAGGTCGGGGTGGCGGCGGTCGTGGTGGCCGCGGCGCTGTTCTTCGGAGCGCGGGCGGTGAAGTGACCCGCCGACCTACCCGAAGGTGAACGCGTACGCCTCGACGCCGGGCTGGCGGAACGTAATCTCCACGATCCGTTCCTGCACGGTGTCGCTCTCGCGTACGAGGTGATAGAGGCGGCCATCCCGGAGCACGCCGTTCCCCTCCTCGTCGACATCTACGCCGTGTGACGGGCCCGGAGGCTGGCCGTCGACGAAGACGCGGAAGGGGATCGACTCCCGCGCTCCGGGCGAGAGCACGAGGTGCGCGTCGCGTGCCTGGAACCGGTAAGCGATGCTTCCGCCGGCCGCGTCGAGCATGGCCTTCTCACGCCCGATCGTCCACTCGCCCGCGAGGGCCCACTGGTTGAGGCGCAGGTACTCCGGGAACTTGTAGGCGTGGGGTTGGTCGAGCGTGCCGCCAGGCCGGGACGCGAAGTGCCGGTTGCGGCCGTACCCCAGGTATGTCTCGGCGGTCCGCAGGTGGTCCCAGTCGGCCTCCGCCTCCACCCCGAGCCCCTGGACCGCGACGGGCTCGCGCTCGATCCCGAGCAGCCCCTGGACGACGCGCTCCGACTCCTCGTACCGACCTTCGCCGAAATGGTGGTCGCGGATGACGCCGTCCGGGTCCACGAAGTAGAGGGCCGGCCAGTAGTGGTTGTCGAAGGCGCTCCAGATCTCGTAGTCGTTGTCGATGGCGACCGGGTAGTCGATCCCGCGGTCTGCTATGGCCCGCCGCACCCAGTCGATCTCGTGCTCGAACGAGAACTCGGGTGTGTGGACGCCGATCACGACCAACCCGTCGTCCCGGTAGGCCCGGGACCAGGCCCGGACGTACGGCTCCTGGCGGAGCCAATTGATGCATGTCAAGGTCCAGAAGTTCACGACGAGCACATGGCCGCGCAGGTCGGGTGGCTGGGTGGGGGAGGAGGGCCGGTATGGCGAATCGGCGGGGCCGAGTGGCCCGGAGTTGAGCCACTCGGTCGCCCCGTCCAGCGATGGCAGGTGCACTGGTCCGGCCACGGTCGCCTAGCGCATCGGCCGGAAGCCCGCGCGGACCTCTTCTGCGAAGAGCTGTGGCTGCTCCCAGGCCGCGAAGTGCCCGCCCTTGTCGACCTGGTTGTAGTAGACGAGGTTCGGGTACGCCTGCTCGGCCCAGCTCCGCGGGGCCTGGTAGAGCTCGTCCGGAAAGACGCTTACCGCCGTCGGCACGGTGACGCCCTTCACGTCGAAGAACCCGAACCTGTTCTCCCGGTACAGGCGCGATGAAGAGACCCCGGTGTTCGTCAACCAGTAGAGCGTGACGTTGTCAAGGACGTCGTCGCGGGTCAGGCCCGATGGCTGTCCGGCAAAGGCCTTGGAGATGAGCTCCAGGCTCTTCGCGTCGTGGTCCAGCAGCCAGGCGGCCAGGCCGATGGGCGAGTCCGCCAGTGCGAACAGCGTCTGCGGGCGCAGCCCCATCTCCAGTGCGTAGCCGATGCCCTTCGTGTAGAAGAAGAGCAACTGCTGGTACGCCCGCTCCTCCTCCGCCGAGAGTCCAGACGGCTGCGGGTCGCCGGTGCCGAGCACATTCGACGTGATCGCCTTCGCGATGGCGGGCGGGAGGACGGCGGGCATGTTGGAGTGAATGCCGATCAGCTCCTCAGGGGCCTGGGCACCCATCAGATCCGTGACGACCGCACCCCAGTCGCCGCCCTGCGCGGCGAACTGCGTGTACCCGAGGCGCCGCATCAGCTCGACCCAGGCCCGAGCCATGTGCTCCGGGTCCCAGCCGGTCGTGGTCGGCTTGCCGGAGAACCCGTAGCCCGGCATCGACGGGATCACCACATGGAAGGCATCCGATGCGCTGGCGCCGTGGGCCGTAGGGTTGGCAAGGGGGTCGACGATCTTCAGGAATTCGATGATCGAGCCAGGCCATCCATGCGTGAGAATGAGTGGCAGGGCATCGTCATGGGGTGACCGTACGTGGATGAAATGAATGTCGAGCCCATCGATCTCGGTGAGGAACTGGGGCAGCGCGTTCAGTTTCGCCTCGCAGTTGCGCCAGTCGTAGTTGCTTAGCCAGAAGTGCGCCAGTTCCCGGATCGTCCCCAACTGCACGCCTTGGGACTGATCAGCGGTCGTCTCCTGTTCGGGCCAGCGCGTGGCCAGGATGCGCTCGCGCAGTCCCTTGAGCTCCGCCTCGGGTATGTCGATCGCAAACGGCCGGACACCGGCCGGCAAGGTCGTGGCAGACATGCGGGCTCCCTCCCCTTCGGGTGCTCACTCCGTCGATCGAGAGCTTCTGCTCTGGCGGGGTGACGGATGAATCAGCGGGCGAATGCCCCGGTCCCGTCCTGTCAGGGCGGTCTGGGTCAATCAGACACCCGTGCCCTGTTCACACGGGCTCGCCGGACCCTCCGTCCGAGCGTAGGACGCCGCCCGAAGGTTGCCGCCTGGTTTGACATCTGTCAAGAATGGGTGCATGGCAACCGTGCCTCACCGTCCGATCCGTCCGACCGGGGCGATCGCGACCGATCCGGACGCCGCGTGCTGCGCGCCGATCGGGGAGGCGTCCCTGTCCATCGCCCAGGCCGCCGACCTCGCCCGCATGTTCAAGGCGCTCGGTGACCCGGTGCGGTTGCGGATCCTGTCCCGCATCACCTCCGCCGAGAAGGGCGAGATCTGCGTCTGCGACATCACGGCCGACGACGTCGACGTCTCCGGCCCGACCGTGTCGCACCACTTGCGGGTGCTGCGGGAGGCGGGCCTGATCGAGGGCGAGCGCCGTGGTACCTGGATCTACTACCGCCCCGTCCCGGCCAGCATCGCGCAGCTCGGCGCCCTCCTCCAAGCCTGAGCCCCGCTCGACGAGATTGTCGGTGCCTGTCCGTACGGTCCGGGCATGCCTTCAGCACCGGTCGTCCTGGATCCTGGGTTCTGGCTCGGTGCATGGCGTAAAGACGAATGTCGATCTGCCCACAAGTCACTGGCCCATGTTCTCGCGTCCGCGCGAGCTGGCCGCCGTGATCGGCGACATCGCCGCCGACGCCGGCTAGCTGCTCCCCCCGGGGACGAGCGCCTCAGGCAGGTGGTTCAGCGGGGGACGCCGTTCCCGATCGAGTCGGCGAGGATGGCGAGCTCGTAACCCACCTGGCCGACATCACAGGAGTGGTCTGCCCAGACGACGAGCGAGGAAGCGGTCCCGGGCATCAGGAACATGTACCCGGCTCGGGTCTCCATCATGGTGAGCGAGACGCGGCCGCCTTCGAAGAGCCGCGCCGAGCGGGTGGTCAGGCTGACGAACCCGGAGGTGATCGCCGCCATCGCGTCCGCCCGGTCGCGCGGCAGGTTTGGCGAGGCCGCGCACAGCAGCCCGTCGTGGCCGACCGCGATCGCGTGCCGGACCCCGGGCACGCGGCCTGCGAAACGTGCCAGGGCCGTGTCGAGGTCCGCAGCCATCGGAGTCACCGTTCCGCCTCATTTCACAACAGCCCGCGGAGCGTGTCCCGCAAGCAGTTCGGTGGTGCTGACGAGCCGGCGTCAGGCGACCCGAGGCTCGCACGACGGCCCCGGTCGGGCCGCCCGAGAGATGATTTCACGTCGGCGTGGCGCCGCTTCCGCCCGGTTGTGTGGTCTATGCCGTCGAACCCGACAAAACACCGAAGTCGGGCGAGAATCGGGCGGTTCGTCCGGTGATGGACCACCGCCACCAGTGCGGGGACGAGCCGGCGCCCGAAGGTACGGGCGCCGGCTCGCGAGGTCGGCCTATCGACATATCTCAAGGTCAGGTCACGGCGCAGCTGCCGGCGACCCTCTCACCCTCCGGCCATGGCGCCGAGGACGATGAACGGCTCCTCGCCCGCGACCACGCGGTCGGGCAGCGGGGTGTCCGGCGACTCGTTGGACAGGTCCTCCTCGCAGGCGTAGAAGCGCACGAATGCCCGGCGCTGACCGGTATGCCGGTCCCGGATCGTGCCGAGCAGCACGGGGAAGCGCAGCTCGACGGCGTCGAGCACGGCCCGCTGGGTGACCGGCGCCGGCACCTCCAGGCGCACCTCGCCGCCGACCTTGGCCAGCGTCTTCAGGTGCGCCGGGAGGACCACCCGGACGACGGGAACCTCCGACCGTACGGCTGTCATGGCAGGGTTTGGACTTCCACCGAGAGCACGGCGGGCAGGTTGCGTGCGATCGGCGCCCAGGAGTCGCCACCGTCGGGGGAGCAGTAGACCTGGCCCCCGGTGGTGCCGAAGTAGACGCCGGACTCGTCGAGCGAGTCGACCGCCATCGCGTCCCGGTAGATGTTGACGTAGCAGTCCCTCTGCGGCAGGCCCCTGGTCAGCGGCTGCCATTCGTTGCCGCCGGTGCGGCTGCGGTAGACGCGCAGCTTGCCGTCGGGCGGGTAGTGCAGCGAGTCACTGGTGATCGGCACGACGTAGATGGTTTCCGGTTCGTGGGCGTGCACGGCGATGGGGAAGCCGAAGTCGGTGGGCAGGTTGCCGCTGACCTCGAACCACTTACCGCCGGCATCGTCGCTGCGCATGACGTCCCAGTGCTTCTGCATGAACAGCGTGTCCGGCCGACTGGGGTGCTGCGCGATGCGGTGCACGCAGTGGCCGGTCTCAGCGTCGTCGTCGGGGATCTCGCCCGAACGGAGGCCCTTGTTGATGGGCAGCCAGGTGGCGCCGGCGTCGTCGCTGCGGAACGCGCCGGCGGCCGAGATCGCGATGAACATCCTGTCCTTCTGCACCGGGTCGAGGATGATCGTGTGCAGGCACAGCCCGCCCGCCCCGGGCTGCCACGACGGCCCGCTCGGGTGCTGGCGCAGGGCGGTGAGCTCGGTCCAGCTCTGGCCGCCGTCGGTGGACCGGTACAGCGCAGCGTCCTCACCGCCCGCGTAGACGGTGTCGGGGTCGTCGCGGGTCGGCTCGATGTGCCAGATGCGCTTGAACTCCCACGGCCGGGGAGTCCCGTCGTACCAGAGGTGGTCGGTGGTCGGGGTCTGGTAGGCGAAGTCGTTGCCCACGGGGTTCCACGTCGCCCCCCCGTCGTCGGAGCGCTGGATCACCTGCCCGAACCAGCCGCCCGACGGCGCCGCGTACACGCGGTCAGGATCCGCCGGCGAGCCGGCCATGTGGTAGACCTCCCACCCGCCGAAGTGCGGGCCGTCCACCTTCCACTTCTTGCGGGTTTCGTCGGAGGTCAGCGTGAAGCCGCCCTTGCGTGTGCCGACCAGCACCCGAACACCGGTCATGATCATCCCCTCCTCGCGTCGGTTCTCCCTGGTAGGACCGTGGACCGCCCCACAACTCATCGGTCAGGCCAGTCCTACCCTGTGGCTACGACGATTACGCGCCACCCAATTCGACAAGATCCTTCAGGTCCGGGCCCGGGTGCTACCGGGCGATCTCCCACACCTGCCCGGCCGGGTCCACAAAGGACGCCGTCCGGATTCCCCACGGCCGGTCCATGGGACCGTTGAGCAGCCTCACCCCCCGATCGACGAGCCGCGTGCACGTGGCGTCGACGTCGTCCACCCCGATCGTGAGCACATACCGCGCGTCGCCCGGCGCGGCGGGCGTCGCCGGTGCCACCAACTCATCGGCCAGCTCCACCCGCAGCAGGTTCACCACCGTGGCGCCGAACCGGTAGGCCGTCGAGCCCTCGTCCTCGTAGATCGGGGTCTGGCCGAACACATCGGCATAAAAGGTGCGGCAGCCCTCCAGGTCATCGACGAATACCGTGATCGCCGTGACCGTCATATCCCCGGCGAGCGGGTCGCGCGGGGCGACCGCCGCCTCCTCGGTCTCGGTCATGTGCGGCTCCCGTGACGTCTCCAGCCTGGACACAATGTCCACACCGTAGACTTCGCGCGTGGCCGAGGCAACCACTCGTCCGCCCGCGAGCGGCAGCGACCGTACCCGTTACCACCACGGCGCGCTGCGTGAGGCGCTGGTGCAGGCGGGCCTCGAGTTGTCGCGAACCGCAGGGGCCGACGCCATCATGGTGCGCGAGGCGACCCGGATGGCCGGGGTGACCGCCCGGGCCGCCTATCGCCACTTCGCCGACCGGGGCGCGCTGGTGCACGCAGTCGGGCGGGCGGCGCTCGCCGAGATGGCCGCCCGCACAGAACACCGCCAGCGGGGTGCGGCCGGCGGGGCCGACCTGCTGCGCGGGGTCGGTCTGGGGTACATCGGGTTCGCCCTGGACGAGCCGGGCTGGTTCGACGTCGCGGTGCTGGCCATGCCGGACATGCTCACCGGCGCCGTCTCGGTCCCCGACGCCGCCGGGACCCTCGGCGAGAGCACGTACGGCCCGGCGGGGCGCTCGCCCTACCGCCTGCTCGCCGGCGCCCTGGCCGCGCTGGTACGGGAGGGCGGGCTAGCCGCCGACGACGTGACCGACGCGGCGATCACGTGCTGGTCGGGTGTGCACGGGTTCGCCCTGCTCGCCACCCGCGGGCCACTGCGAAGCAGTCCGCGCGCCGTGATCGAATCCCAGGCGAGTCGGCTCGTGGACACGCTGGTGGCCGCGGTCACCGGCACCCGGGACGTCCGGCGCCGCCGTTCGTGATCCGCGGGCGCCCGGCCCCTTGCGCGCCACCCGTATTTCATCTAGCGTTGAGTTTCATGACGATCACATTCGTACGGCGGCTGCGGCCGTGACGGCGATCGAGGTGCGCGACCTCGTTGTCCGGCGGGGCAAGCGCGAGGTGCTGCACAAGTTGAGCTGCACCATCCCCAAAGGCAGCGTGACCGGGCTGCTGGGGCCCAGTGGCAGCGGCAAGACAACGCTGATGCGCGCCATCGTCGGCGTGCAGAAGGTCGTGTCCGGCGCGGTGACCGTGCTGGGCCAGCCGGCGGGTTCGCCGGCGCTGCGGTCGGTGGTGGGTTACATGACCCAGGCGCCGAGCATCTACGCGGACCTGACCGTCCGCGAGAACGCCCGCTACTTCGCCTCCCTCTACAAGGGAGTGTCCACGTCGGATGCCGACGAGGTCGTGACATCGGTCGGTCTCAGCGAGCAGGCGCACCAGCTGGTGCGCGACCTTTCCGGCGGACAGTGGGCCCGGGCCAACCTCGCCTGCACGCTGGTCAGCCGCCCGCAGATTCTGATCCTCGACGAGCCGACAGTGGGTCAGGATCCCGTTCTGCGCGACGAGTTGTGGCAGCAGTTCCGGGCCGCGGCGGCGGCCGGCACGACCGTCCTCGTGTCCAGCCACGTCATGGACGAGGCGGGGCGCTGCGACCGGCTGCTGCTGCTGCGGGACGGCAAGCTCGTCGCCGACGCTTCCCCCGACGCTGTCCGGGCCGCGACTGACAGCCACGATCTCGAGGCCGCGTTCCTGCACCTCATCCGAAGTGGACAGACGGTGATGGCGTCATGAGCTTCGCCATCTACGCGAGCACGATCCGGCGGATTCTGGGTCAGCTGCGCCATGACCGTCGCACGATCGCGCTGATGACCTTCGTGCCACCGCTGCTCCTCACGCTGCTGTACTACATGTTCAAGGACAGCCCGCTCATCTTCCAGAGCGTCGCCCTCACCATGCTCGGCATCTTCCCATTCGTGATCATGTTTCTCATCACGAGCATCGCGATGCTGCGCGAACGTACGTCCGGCACCCTCGAGCGCCTGCTCACCACCCCGATGGGCAAGCTCGACCTGCTCTTCGGCTATGGCACGGCGTTCGGCGTGGCGGCCACGATCCAGGCGAGCATCGCCTGTGGCATCGCCTACCTCTTCCTGGATCTGCAGACGAGGGGGAGCGTGGGGCTCGTCATCCTGATCGCCGTCGCCAACGCGGTGCTGGGCGTGGCCCTCGGACTGCTGGCCAGCGCGTTCGCCCGCACCGAGTTCCAGGCCGTGCAGTTCATGCCCGTGATCGTGATCCCGCAGTTGCTCCTCTGTGGACTGTTCGTCGAGCGTTCTCTGATGGCGGGCTGGCTGCAGGCGATCAGCAACGCCCTGCCGATGACGTACTCCGTCGAGGCGCTGACCGAGGTCGGCAAGTACGCCGACCCGACCACCACGCTCTGGAAGGACCTGGGCATCGTGGTCGGCTCCGTCGTCGTGGCCCTCACGCTCGCGGCTGCGACGCTGCGCCGCCGTACGGACTGAGCGTGGCGGCTCCAAGATCCAACTCCGCGGTCAGATTTACGAGGAAAATCGGAAATCTGACCGGTGGGGGGTAGCGGGGGGGCGGGGCACGGGCGGGGCGACGGCCGGGCAATCCGGACACTCGCGAGTCGATCCTTGATGCCGCGCGGGAGGCGTTCGCCGAGCGTGGTTTCGACGGCGCCTCGATCCGGGCCATCGCGACCGCCGCCGGGGTCGATCCAGCACTGGTGCACCACTACTTCGGCACCAAGGAACAGCTCTTCCTCGAGTCGATGCGGGTGCAGGTCGACCCCGGGGCGGTGGTCGCCGACGCGCTCGCGCCCGGCACGGACGGTGTGGGGGAGCGGCTGGTCCGTGCGCTGCTCGGCGTCTGGGACTCGCCGGTGGGCACCAGAGTGGCGGCCGTCATCCGCAGCGCGGTCAGCAACGAGCTCTTCGCGCGGATGTTTCGCGAGTTCATCGCCCACGTGATCCTGCGCCGGATCGCGAAGGGTCTCGACCTCGACCCGGCCGAGGCGCCGCTGCGCACCGGCCTGGTCGCTACCCAGATGGCGGGTCTGATCATGACCCGGTACATCCTCCGGATCGAACCGGTGGCCAGCCTGCCCGCGTCCACGCTCGTCTCCCTCATCGGGCCGACCGTGCAGCGGTACCTCACCGCCCCACTACCACCGGCCGGGTTACCGGTGGACAAGCCAGTGAGGAAGAATCAACGGTCGTGAGCGACCTCGACCCCACGATCGCGGCCCGGCTGACGCGGGATGCGGCCGGTCTCGTGCCGGCGGTGGTGCAGGCGCACGACACCGGCGAGGTCCTCATGCTCGCCTGGATGAATGACGAAGCGCTGCACCGTACGCTCACCACCGGCCGGGCCACCTACTACTCCCGCAGCCGTGGCACGATCTGGGTCAAGGGCGCCACCTCCGGGCATCATCAGTACGTACGGTCGGTAGCACTCGACTGCGACGGCGACACACTGCTGGTGCGGGTCGAGCAGGTCGGCGCGGCGTGCCACACGGGTACCCGTACGTGCTTCGCCACCGAGCTACCGCTGGAGGTACCCGCCAGCAACGGAGGCCAGTCGTGACAACGGGAGTCGTCGCTCCGGACGAGCGGACGTTCCTCAGCCTCGCCCGCACGCACCGGGTGGTTCCGATCACCCGACGGTTGCTCGCCGACGGGGAGACACCCGTCGGCGTGTACCGCAAGCTCGCGGGTGGCCCGGGCACCTTCCTGCTCGAGTCCGCCGAGCACGGTGCCGCTTCCGGGGGTACGGCGTGGAGCCGGTACTCCTTCATCGGCGTGCGTTCGCTGGCGACCCTGACCGAGCGGGACGGGCAGGCGGTGTGGCTCGGCACCCCGCCCGCGGGCGTGCCCGGCAACGGCGACCCGGTGACCGTGCTGCGCGAGACCGTACGGGCGCTGACGACCGGCGGTGAGCCCAGCACGGGCGTCGCGTTGCCGCCGCTCACCGGCGGTCTGGTCGGGTTCCTCTCCTACGACATCGTGCGCCGGTTCGAGCGGCTGCCGGTGCTCTCCACCGACGACCTGCGGATGCCCGAGCTCGGCATGGTGCTCGCCACCGACCTCGTGGTGCTCGACCACTTCGAGGGCTCCGCGCTGCTTGTCGCCAACGCGATCCTGCCGCCGAGGGTGACGAAGGCCGCCGCCGTCGCCGCCTACCATCAGGCGATCGGGCGGCTCGACGCGATGACCACGGCGCTGTCGCGGCCAACGCCGCCGATGGTGTCCACTGTGGAGAGCCCGGGCGTGGGGCGGTTCGCCTCCCGCACCCCCGAAGGGCTGCACCCGAAGGCGGTCGAGGCCGCCAAGGAGGCGATCCGGGACGGCGAGTGCTTCCAGATCGTGGTGGCGCAACGGTTCGAGCGACCGACCGAAGCGGACCCGCTGGACATCTACCGGGTGCTGCGCTCCACCAACCCCTCGCCCTACATGTACCTGCTTCGCTTCGACGGGTTCGACGTGGTCGGCTCCTCCCCGGAGGCGCACCTCAAGGTCACGGGCCGCCGCGCCCTGCTGCACCCGATCGCCGGCACCCGCTGGCGGGGCGCCACTCCCGAGGAGGATGCGCGGCTGGCGGCCGAGCTGCTCACCGACCCGAAGGAACGCGCCGAGCACGTGATGCTCGTCGACCTCGGTCGCAACGACCTTGGCCGGGTCTGCAAGCCCGGCACGGTGGAGGTGCCTGAGTTCGCCACCATCGAGCGGTACAGCCACGTCATGCACATCGTGTCCACTGTGGTCGGTGAGCTGCGAGACGACCAGACCGCCTTCGACGCGCTCGTCGCCACCTATCCGGCCGGCACGCTCACCGGCGCCCCGAAGGTGCGGGCGATGGAGATCATCGAGGAGCTGGAGCCGACCCGGCGCGGCGTCTACGGCGGCATCGTGGGCTACTTCGGATTCGGCGGCGACATGGACACCGCCATCACGATCCGGACCGCGCTCCTGCGGGACGGGATTGCCTACGTGCAGGCCGGCGGTGGGATCGTGGCCGACTCCGACGCGGGTGCGGAGGAGCAGGAGACCCGCAACAAGGCCGCCGCCGTGCTCGCCGCTATCGCCGCCGCCGAGACGCTCAAGCCGGCCCGGTGAGCACCCCGGACAGCGGTGGTCCAGGACGTAGCGAGACGGGTGGATCTCGCCCTCGATCGAAGGGGTGGGCGCTCGCGGCGGCGGTCCTGCCGATCGCGTCCGGCGGTGGTCTGGTGCTGCTCGGGGCGACGCGGGTGTGGTCGACCGAGGTCGTGGCGCGGCCCGCCCCACTGAGCCCCCAGGTCATCGCCCACACCGGTGCGACGCTCGCTCCGGCCTTGCCGGCGCTCGGCCTCGTCGCCCTGGCCGGGGCCGGTGGGCTGCTCGCGACCCGCGGCACCGCCCGGCGGCTGGTAGGGGCACTGGTCTGTGCCGTCGGCGTGGCCGTGGTCGTGCTCGTGGCCGGGGCGCTGGCCGATGGCGGGGTCGGGGCCGCGTGGCCGGCCGTCTGCCTGCTCGGCGGGGTCGCTGTGGCCCTTGCCGGCGCCTTCGCCGTAGCCGACGGCGGTCGGTGGCCGGTGATGGGCCGCCGGTACGAGCGCGCCCACACACCCGCCGGCCCAGTACTCGCGTCGCCGGCGCAGACGTCGGAGCACCCGTCGGCGGTGCCATCCAATCGGCCGGCATCCGACCGGCCGTCATCCACCCGGCCGTCATCCGATCGGCCGGCTCCCGCCGCGGAGATCTGGGACGCCCTGGAACGCGGCGAGGACCCCACCCGCGGCTGATCACTGTGTGGCGATCATGGACGTGGCCGGCACCGATGCCACCCGGTGACCATGGTCGAAGATCACTGTGTGGCGATCGTGGAC
>JBQGBY010000051.1:0-3435 GCA_052038195.1 Micromonosporaceae bacterium
GCAAAGTGCTACCGACTGCTTCGGTCGGTGCTGAACACGGCGGTCGACGACGAGCTGATCCGGCGCAACCCGTGTCGAATCAAGGGCGCCGGGGCGGAGAAGAGCGGCGAGCGACCGGTTGCGACGCCCGATCAGGTGCTCGCTCTCGCGGCGGCAGTGCCGAAGCGGTGGCGTGCTCTCGTGCTCCTGGCGGCGACGACGAGTCTGCGGTGGGGTGAGCTGATGGCGTTGACTCGAGCCGACCTCGATCTCGAACGTGGAACGGTGCGCGTGGTGAACGCCGTCTCCGAGGTGAGCGGCAAGATCGTGGTCGGCTCGCCGAAGTCCGCGGCCGGGCGGCGAACGGTCGCAGTGCCCGCCTCGGTGCTGCCGGTTCTTCGCGCTCACGTCGAGTCGTTCTCGGAGTCCGGCGCGCGCGGGCGCATCTTCGTCGGCGCGAGGGGCCGGACCCTGCGGCGGACGAATTTCCAGCCGTACTGGCGGAAGGGGATCGAGGCGGCGGGCCTACCCGCTGGCTTCCGATTCCACGACCTGCGCCACACCGGGAACACGTGGGCGGCCGCCACGGGCGCGAACCTGCGGGAACTCATGGAGCGGATGGGCCACAGCAGCACCCGCGCGGCGCTCATCTACCTCCACGCGGCGAAGGACAGCGACCACGCGATCGCCGCCGGGATCGACCGGCACCTCGCCGGATCGGCAGAGGTCGAAGGCCAGGACGAGGAGGACGATCGTGACTGATCTGGCACGGATCTGGCACGGACGGGGGACCGGTGCCCGAGGCCAACTGACGCCCCGAAACGGCGAAAGCGCCCCTGACCTGGGGCCGGGGCGCTTGGAGCGGGTGACGGGAATCGAACCCGCATTGTCAGCTTGGGAAGCTGATGTTCTGCCATTGAACTACACCCGCGAGTGGATCGCCGAGGTTAGCCGAACCTCACCCCGCCCGGCGATCCGGGACCGGAGCCCCGGTGGCGGCGGCGGACTCGAGGGGAAGGCCCCGCGCCGGGCGCGGTAGGGTCCGCGCCGTTCGACGATGGGGGCGTCCTGGGCAGTGGGGATGGTGATGGGTGAGGCTGACGGGTCCGGAGCGCCAGACGTCGCAGGGCTGCGGGGCGGAGAGGACCCGCGGCGAGCCGCCCTGACGCGGGCGGAGCGCCGCTGGCTCCTCGGCATCGTCGTCGTCGCCGCGGTCCTGCGCATCGCCTGGCTCGCCTTCGCCAACGTCGACCCGCCCACCGCGCTCGGCGACACCTACTCGTACTGGTACTACGGCAACTCGATCGCCGACGGGCGCGGCTACGTCAGCTACGTCGACGGCCGGGCCACGGCCTACTACCCGATCGGGTTCCCGGCCATCCTCGGCGGCCTGTACTGGTTAGCCGGGCACGTGCCGGTCGTCGACCCCGACCTCATGCTGGTCACGGGCGGCTTCCAGGTGGTCGTCTCGGTGGCCACCGTGGCGCTGACCTTCGTGATCGGTCGCCGCCTGGCCGGGGCGCGGGCCGGGCTGGTGGCGGCGGGGATCATGGCCCTGTTCCCCAACCTGATCCACGAGCTCACCGCCATACAGGTCGAGACCACGTTCATCTTCCTCGCCGTCGCGGCGCTGGCGATCATCGTCGACCACGACTGGTCGTCCGGCCCACCCGGCCGCAATCGCCTGCTGGCCTTCGGGGCCGTCCTCGCGGTCTCGGCGCTCGTGCGGCCGTTCTCGGTCCCGCTCCTGCTCGGCCTCTTCCTGGCGTTGCTGGCCGTGGGGCTCGGCTGGCGCCGGGCGATCGTGCTGACGTCGGTGCCGCTGCTCGTCCTGGTCGCGGCCTTCACGCCGTGGACCATCCGCAACGCCATCGCCCTCGACGCGTTCGTGCCGTCGTCCACCAACATGGGCGACACGCTCTGCATCGACCGCAACAGCGACGCGACGGGCTCGTTCCGGTGGACCGTCCACGACGGCTGCGTCGACATCAACCTGCCCGAGGTCGCCCGCAACCGGGGCAACACCCGCAAGGCGATCGAGTGGGTGGTGCACAACCCCGAACGCGAGCTGGTGCAGATCGGGCGGCGCGCCCGCCACATGTTCGCCCACGACCACGACGGCATCCAGACCACCGAGACCATGGGCAGCGGTCCGGTCCTCTCCGACACCGGGCGCCGGATCGGCAACGCGACGGCGGACTGGTACTTCCGCGGCGTCCTCGTGTTGGCGGTGGTGGGCCTGCCGCTGCTGCACCGGCGCTCGCCGCGCCCCGAGCGCCGCATCGTGTTCACCACCTTCGGTGCCCTGCTGGCGATCCCGCTGCTGCTGTGGGGCCACCCACGGTTCCATCAACCCCTCGTGCCGCTGATGGCGTTGTCCGCCGGCGTGCTGGCCGTGGCGCTGGCCGAGCGGGTGTCCGCCCGGCGGACCGCCCGCGACGCCGCAGCCGGACCGGCGGTGGAGGAGGCCAGCGAGGCAGCGGCGGCCGAGTCGGGCAGGACGACCGGCACCGGGGCGGCCGAGACCGGGGCGGCCGAAAGCGGGGCGGCCGACAGCGGAGCGGCCCTGACCGGGACGACCCGTGAGGTGGATGGGGCGACGGGGTCGGCGGAAGGCGTCGCGGCCGGCCACTAGGGTCGGCGGGCGATGATCCTGTCGGACCGCACCATCCGCGAGCAGCTCGCCGCCGGGCGCATCGGCATCGAGCCGCTCGACGAGTCGTGCATCCAGCCCTCGTCCGTCGACCTGCGGCTCGACAGGCTGTTCCGGGTCTTCCTCAACCACACGATGTCGGTCATCGACGTGCGCAAGGACCTGTCCGAGCTCACGCAGGAGGTCCAGATCGCGGACGGCGACGCGTTCATCCTCCACCCCGGCGAGTTCGTGCTCGGCTCGACCTCCGAGCGGGTCTCCGTACCCGACGACATCGTGGCCCGCATCGAGGGCAAGAGCTCGCTGGGCCGCCTGGGCCTGCTGATCCACAGCACAGCGGGCTTCATCGACGCCGGGTTCTCGGGTCACATCACGCTCGAGCTGTCCAACGTCGCCAACCTGCCGATCACCCTGTACCCGGGCATGAAGATCGGCCAGGTGAGCTTCCTGCAGATGACCACGCCGGCCGACGTGCCGTACGGCTCGGCCAAGGTGGGCTCGAAGTACCAGGGTCAGCGGGGCCCGACCCCCAGCCGCTACTGGGAGAACTTCGAACCCGATGCCGACCGGCTCCGTACTGGTGGTTGAGCGTCCCGCTCACCGGTGACGGGCGGTGACGGGGCGCGCACTGAGCGACAGCGCCTGCCGGTCACCTGTCCCGGCGTGGCGCCGGCTGCCGGCTTCCCGCATCGGCCGGTGGCCGTGGGGGCCCCGGCGTCACCCGCAGCCGGGGCCTCCGTCGCGCGGCCGGGCCCGCGGTGGCGCGATCGTGCGGTCCCGGGCCGGCGGGCGACCGGTCAGGG
>JBQGBY010000052.1:0-1846 GCA_052038195.1 Micromonosporaceae bacterium
GGGCCGTCTGCCCAGCGTCCAGGTGATTCAGGGCATCGACCCAGGCGTGCACCCGCTCCGGCCCGGCGGCTATCCCGGCCGCGCGCAATGTCCGGGCGAAGCCCACCATCGCGGCCACGGCGGTCACGTCAGCCCGCCCTCTGCAGCGACCTCGAGAACGCGTTGCTGGTCCTCGTGATACTTCACGGCGGCGCCGAGCGTACGGGCCGCCAGGTCAAGATCAAGGCTCTTGGCGCCCAGGGCGTCGAGTGCGGCGGTCCAGTCGATGGCTTCGGCCAGGCCCGGGGGTTTGAGCAGGTCCATCTCGCGCAGCCGCTGGGTGGCCCGCGCCACATCGGCTACCAGGGTCTGGTCTGCGCCTGGAATCCGGCGGCGGATCACGGCGACCTCGCGGTCGAAGTCCGGGTAGTCCAGCCACTGGTACAGGCAGCGGCGCTTGAGCGCGTCGTGCACTTCGCGCGTGCGATTGCTCGTCACGACGACAACCGGTGGCTGCTCGGCCCGCACCGTGCCGATCTCCGGAATCGAGATAGTGAAATCGCTCAACACCTCGAGCAGGAACGCTTCGAACTCGTCGTCAGCCCGGTCGATCTCGTCCACCAACAGCACGGACGGGACCGTCTCGATGGCCTGGAGCAGCGGACGGGCCACCAGGAACCGCCGGTCGTACAGTTCGTGCTCCAGCCGCTCGGGATCGGTGATGCCCGCGGCTTCGGCGGTACGCAGGTGCAGCAACTGCCGCGGGAAGTCCCAGTCGTACAACGCCTGCGCGGCGTCCAGCCCTTCGTAGCACTGGAGCCGGATCAGCGGCGCGTCCAGCACCTCGGCGAGGGCATGCGCGAGCGCGGTCTTGCCGACCCCCGCTTCGCCCTCGACGAACAGCGGCCGGCCCATGCGCAGCGCAAGGAAGGCCGCCGTCGCGACACCATCGTCGGCCAGGTAGTCGACAGCGTCGAGCCGGTCGGCGAGCTCAGCTGGACTTGCCGGTATCTCCACGGCCCCTACGGTACGTCAGCGCATGCCTCACCCGCGTTGATCATGCAAGAACGGGAACCGCGACACGCCGGTTGGCTGGAACCCCACCATTGACGCAGAGCACGTCGGCGTGTCGCGGTTCCCGTTCTTGCATGATCAACGCGGGATGGAGGACTTGAACGCCTCGAGGCAGCCTGGATTGCAGAAGTACCAGGTCTGGCCGTCGCGCTCGAGAGTCCACCGGGCGGTGGCGATCTCGACGGTCATGCCGCAGATCGGGTCGACCGCGGTCGCCGGAGCCGTGGGCGCCGCGACGGGAGCCCGCAGATCTCCCCTAGCCCGGCGCGCCACCAGCTCGGCCAGCACGGCGACTGCGATCTCGCGGTGGTCCGTCGAACCGAGATCGAGTCCGGCCGGTGCCTGGACGCGATCGAGGTCGGCGGCGGCGAGCCCACGGTCACGAAGGTAGCCGAAGGTCACCTCCGCCCGCTGGCGGGACGCGACCAGTCCGATGTAGCCGGCGGGTGTCCGCAGCGCGGCCAACAGCGCGGCTTCGTCGTCGTGCCCCTGGGTCGCGATCACGACAGCGGTGCCCGAGTCGACCGCCGCGGTGTCGATGTCGTCCGCACCGGACGCCGTGGCGACTCGCCAGCCCAGCTCGCGGGCCAGGCCGGCGAGGGTGGACACCGCCGGGGAGTCGCCGACGGCCACCACCAGCGGCGCCGGCACGACGGGTTCTAGATACACCGCAAGCGCTCCCTCGCTTCCACACGCCATCGGGATCACCTCGACGCCGTCGCCCAAGGCGTCGGCGACCTCCGGCGGGACCCCCAGCAGCAACAATCGCGCCCGCCCGTCGGCAAGGGCGGTC
>JBQGBY010000053.1:0-2680 GCA_052038195.1 Micromonosporaceae bacterium
GGAGGGTGATTCGCAGCGTCGCACGTCCGATGCGGACCTCGTCGCCGTGCGACAGATCCTGCTCGCCGTGGATCGGTTGACCGTTCACGTAGGTGCCGTTACGGCTGCCGAGGTCCCTCACCCGTACCGTCGGCGGGTTGAGGTCGAGCAGGCAGTGGTAGCGGGAGATCCGCCGCCGCTCGTCGTCGAAGCGGATCCCGCAGCCGGGGCCGCGCCCCACCACGGCGGTCGTGCGGTCGTTGAACACGTACGCCTCGGTGGTGGACCCCACCTGGACGGTCACCGTGACGGGCGGGGGAGCTTGCGCTTCGTGCCGGCCGAGGGCCGTCTCGCCGGGCCGACGGATCCGCGGGTCGTTGGTGCCCACCACGCCACCCTGCCCGGCGGTCAGTCGACCAGCGCCACGTACAGCGGGCTGCCCAGCAGCACGGTCATGCCGGGTCGGCCGTCGAGCTCGGGGTACGGGCTGGGCCCGGACAGCAGTCGTTTGGCGAGGAACTCGACGTTCTGCGCGGGCCCTCGCAGGCGGGTACCGGCCTGGTGCACCGAGGCCAACGCCTCCGCGTCAGCCGCGTCCGGGCCCACAGTGCCGTCGTGCACCACCCTCGGGACCGGATCGGCGCCGTCCGCGTCGACGAGCCCGGCGAGCAGCGCGGGCATTGTGGACGATGCGAGCGCGTGCGGGGCGGGCTCGGCGCCCGGCGACGAGCCGATGACGTGAACGGCTGACCCGCCGAGGCCGACGATCGTGTCCTCGGTGCGGCCGCCGAAGTACACCAGCGGCAGGCCACCCGTGGTCGGGACGATCCCCCACTGCATCGGCAGCAGCCCGCGGAAGAACTGCCCGGGCGTATCCACGGCCCCGACGTCGGCATGATCGTCCAGATAGCGCGTCACCCGTTCCAGCCGGGCCACCTGATCCGCCGCGGGGCTGTCGACACTGCGCTTCGCTCCGATGAACGTCAGGTTCACACTGAACTCGGTGGCACGTTTGCGGTGATAACCCGGATCGATCTGCGACAACAACATGTCGACCTTGGCGTCGCTGATGTAGAGGTAGTAACGGAAACCCAATGTCACTCCCTCGCCGGCCCGGTCCGCGAGACGAGACTACCGTCAGGGAAACGATCCACGACAACTTCGCAGGCGCGACGTGATCAGCGACTGGATCGGGTGCGCCGCAAATTGTCAGTTGTCCCGCGCTCCGGAAGGGTGCCAGGCTTCTGCCATGCCGTGGCGCCCCGGGGATCTGATCTTGGACCTGTACGAGGTGCTCGACCAGCCCCTCGAAGGCGGCATGGGCCTGGTCTACCGGGTCCGTCACCGCGGCTGGGGCACCGACCTCGCCGTCAAGGTGCCGCGCCCCGAACAACTGGCCACCGAGGTGAGGCGCAGCCGGTTCGAGACCGAGGCGGGCACCTGGGTCGGGGTCGGACTACATCCCCACGTGGTGAGCTGCGCGTATGTGCGCCGGGTCGATGGGCTTCCCTGCGTGTTCGCCGAATGGATTGCCGGTGGGTCACTCGAGCACGTCGTACGGACCGGGCGGCTGTACGGAGATCCGGACGACCCCGGTGCCGGTTTCCTCGCCCGCGCGCTCGACCTCGCCGTGCAGTCCGCCTGGGGCATCGACCACGCCCATCAGCAGGGCCTCATCCATCAGGACATCAAACCCGCGAACATCATGGTGGACCTCGACGAGGACTGGACCGCGAAGGTCACCGACTTCGGGTTGGCGGGTGCCCGGGCAACGGCCGAGGAGAGCGCCGGCACGCCGGCGGAGGCCAGTCTGGGGGCCAGTTTCGGTGGGATGACCCCCGCCTACTGCTCGCCCGAGCAGGCTCAGGCCGCGGCCGGCGCGCAGGTCACGCTCACCCGCGCCACGGACGTCTGGTCATGGGCGCTCTGCGTACTGGAAATGTTCGCCGGCCGCCGGCCCTGCCGCCACGGACAGACAGCGCGGGAGGTCTTCGCCGACTTCCTTGCATCGGGGGAGACCTGGCCGGGGGCCCAGCCGATGCCGCCGGGGCTCGCCGACCTCCTGTGGCGGTGTTTTGACGTCAACCCGGCGACGCGGCCGCACAGCCTCGCGGAACTGGCCGCGGCAGTCGTCGAGATATACGCGGACACCGTCGGCGCACCGTACCCCCGAGTGCCGCCACAGGCGGCGGGCCTGCTCGCCGGCAGCCTCTCCAACCAGGCGCTCTCCCTCCTCGACCTCGGCCGCACGGAGGAATCGGAAGAGCTGTGGTCCACGGCCATCGACATCGACCCGCACCACCCCTCCGCCGTCTACAACTGGGCCCTGTACCGATGGCGACGCGGGGCGATCACCGACGAACAGGTCCTGTCGGAGTTGCGGACGGCGCAGGCGATCGCGGGGGAGCGCTGGCAGGCGGACCAGCTGCTCGGGTTCGTGCACGCCGAACGCGGAGACGACGAAGCGGCCCGGCAACTGCTGGCCGCCGCCTCCGGAAGCGCCGACGCGGATACCGCAGCCGGCGCGCTGGCGCGTCGCCACACGTTGCCGGAACCCGAGCGCCTGCCCGGCCACCGCGCCCCGGTGACCGCCGTCGCCATCGATGACAGCGGTCGGGTGGCGATCACCGGGGACAAGGACGGGTGCATCCGGATGTGGTCCCTGAGCGACAGCCGCTGCGAGCACGAGTTGGGGACGCCG
>JBQGBY010000054.1:0-46414 GCA_052038195.1 Micromonosporaceae bacterium
GTATGATTTCCATGCCCGCCCCCCCACCCTTCCACCCGTTTTGAATTCCATGCCCTGCACCCCCACCCAGCCACCCGTACCGAATTCCATGCCCTCCACCCCCACCCAGCCACCCGCAACGAATTCCATGCCCTCCACCCCACCCAGCCACCCGTAACGAATTCCATGCCCTCCACCCCCACCCAGCCACCCGTAACGAATTCGCGCAGCGCCGGGCGAATGAGGCAGGCAATCTCAGAGGAGTCGGCCGTGCGCACGCTGTTCAGCTTCCCGAACCCGGTGAACGAGGTCTCAGCCCGACTGGTGGCCGCCGGTGTGCTGGCGCAGGCGTTGCTCATCATCGTGCTCGACCGCCTCGGATACCACGAGGTTTGGTGGTTGTCGAACGTTCTCGCGTACGGCTTCGTTGCCCGGGTCCTCACCGGACCGAAGCTGAGCCCACTCGGCCTGCTCGTCACCAAGGTGATCACGCCTGCGCTCAACCGGCCCGCCAAGCCGGTGCCGGGACCGCCGAAGCGGTTCGCCCAGGGCCTCGGTGTGGCGTTCTCCGGCTCAGCCGCCGTGCTCGCGCTCGGCTTCCAGCAGTACACCGCCGCGGTCGTCGTCCTGGCGGGCCTGTCGGTCGCCGCCGGTCTCGAGTCGATCGTCGCGTACTGCCTCGGCTGCAAGATCTTCCAGGGTCTGATGCGGATCGGCATGATCCCCGCGGAGGTCTGCGCGGAGTGCAGCGACATCTGGTCACGAGCCCAGGTGTCCGCCAAGGTCGGGGCGTAACGTCCCGGAGTGCGACCGCCCCGGTTGACCGGCCGGGGTGGCGCCGCCATGATCGGCGCATGCGGTACGAGAAAGTGAACGTGGCGACGGTGGTCCACGTCGATGCGCCGGTCCGCCTGCGCTCGGCGGACCTCGTCGGTCGGCTGGCGTCCACATTGGAGCGTCTTCAGGTGCGTCCTGGCCTGCTCGAGGAGGTCTCGGGTATCCGCGAGCGGCGGGTCTGGGGCCAGCCCACCGAGGTCGCCGACGTCGCGGCGTTGGCCGGCGAGCGGGCATTGGCCGTCTCCGGCGTGCCCCGCGACCGCATCGGCCTGCTCATCAGCACATCCGTGTCACGTGACTACATCGAGCCGTCGATCGCGTCGGTGGTGCATGGGTCGCTCGGCCTGCCCGCGACCTGTCAGAACTTCGATGTCGGCAACGCGTGCCTGGCCTTCATCAACGGCATGGACCTGGCGGCGCTGCTGATCGAGCGGGGTGACATCGAGTATGCCCTCATCGTCGATGGCGAGGCGAGCGATCAGATCACCGACGCCACCGTGGAGCGCCTCAACCGGCCGGAGACCACAGCGGAGCAGTTCCGGGCGGAGTTCGCGTCGCTGACCCTGGGCTCGGGATCGGTGGCGATGATCCTGGGCCGCGGCGACCTCCTGCCGGACGGCCACCGGTATCGCGGAAGCGTGACCCGGGCCGCGACTGCGCACTCCCACCTGTGCCGGGGAACGATGGACCGGATGGTGACCGACACCTCGACCCTGTTGGCCGAGGGCCTCAAGCTCGCCGCGAGTACGTACGAGGCGGCCGGGACCGCCCTGGGTTGGGCAGACGTGACCCTCGATGAGTACGTGCTGCACCAGGTCAGCCGGGTGCACACCGACGCGCTGCTCCAGTTGCTGCGCATCGACCCGAAGCGAGTGCTGACCACCTTCGATGAGTATGGCAACGTCGGACCGGCGGCGGTGCCGCTGACCCTGTCGAAGCTCGACCAGGCCGGCCGGCTCGCCCGGGGTGCACGGGTCGGTCTGCTCGGCATCGGGTCTGGCCTCAACTGCGCGATGGCTGAGATCGTCTGGTGACGCCAGACCACTGACGGTCGCGCCGCCGGAGCGGAGTCAGCTTGGCAATCCCTCAGAACGCGTACGGGTCGGCGGGCGTCGGGATCGGCGTCGCGGTGACCACCTCCACGTACGGGATGGTGCCGCCGTTGACCGCGTCGGTGCCGCGGGTCGGCGTGTAGTGCCCGGTCACCCGGAGCCACGTATCGGCGCCCAGGTCGGGCGGCACGTCACCCTCCAGACCGACCTTGACCGGCCTGGCGTCGGCGGCGCAACAGTTCGCGACCATCCGGGTCAGGAAGGTCTCGCCGGCTGGCCCGACGGTCACGAACCCCGTCAGCGCCACCTCGCGCCCCGCGAGCGACCCTTCGTCGAAAACGGCCCGAGCGGCGTAGTCGAGCAGTCGCAGGTCGACCGGGTCCGTCTCCGGCAGCGGGGGGAAGTCGCCCGCCGGCTCCGCCAGGGCCGTCCCGGCATGGGTGGCGGCGTCGGCGCCGAGAGCCGGGGGCGCGAGCAGGGCCAGCGCTATGACCGGGAGCAGGAGCAACCAGCCGACCGCCGGCGCATGCGCGTGATGGTCAGGGGCGTCGTCGTGGGCCGAACCGTCGGGTGTGGCCCCGCCCGTACGGGCTTGACTCTCCCCTTCCGCATGGTCCTCGCCGACCTCGTCGCTGAGTCGGAGCGCGCGCTCCCGGCTGAACTCGTGCCAGACGGTGACCCCACCGATGGCGAGCAGCGCCACCGCCGCGATGAGCAGCAACGGCAACAGAGCGGGCCGGACGTAGTTGCGGTAGTCGCCCGTCACGCATATCCGAAACGTGATGCCGCCCAGAAGCAGCAGCAGCACTCCGAGAGCCGCGTCGTTCATCAGGCCGCCCCGCCGGCGGGTCGTCTGATCTCCGCCCACGCTCACCACCCCACGCTCACCACCCCCACGCGAGGGTGCCGACGCCGGTGGCGACCGCGGCCGCCACGAGCAGGGTGGCCGGGGCGAAACGGACGGCGAACGCGCGCCCGAAGACACCGGTCTGCATCGCGGCGAGCTTGAGGTCGACCATCGGCCCGACGACGAGGAATACCAGCCGCGAGGTGAGTGAGAACTGGGTCAGTGAGGCGGCGACGAACGCGTCGGCCTCGGAGCAGATCGACAGCAGCACGGCGAGCATGGCGAGCGCGAGGATCGACAGGACCGGCTGATCGGCGACGCGCTCCAGCCAGGTGCCGGGCACGAACACATTGATCGCCGCCGCGACCCCCGCCCCGACCACGAGGAAGCCCCCCGCGTGGGCGATGTCATGCCGGCACGAGGCCCAGAACGCCCGGGCTTTGCCGTGGGCCGGGTCAGGTCGCCGGGGCAGCCGAAGCCACTCCGACTGGCCCAGCCGCAGCCACAGCCAACCCATGGCCGAGGCCGCGACGAGGCTCGCGCCGGCCCGGGCGGCGACCATGCCCGGCTGCCCGGGGAAGGCGAGTGCGGTCGAGGCGAGGACGACCGGGTTGATCGCCGGCGCGGAGAGCAGGAACGCCAGTGCCGCCGCCGGGGTGACGCCGCGCCGAACGAGGGCGCCGGCGATGGGCACCGAGCCGCACTCGCAGCCGGGCAGGATCACGCCCGCCGCGCTCGCCGCGGGGACCGCCAGGGCAGGTCGTCGCGGCAGGGCCCGCTCGAAGAAGGAGGCCGGCACGAAGACGGCGATCACGGCCGAGAGCACAACGCCGAGGACGAGGAACGGCGTGGACTGGACGAGGATCGCGACGAAAACCGTGGTGAAGGTCTGGGCCCGGGCCGCGCTGAACAGATCGGCGATCGGTCCCCGGGCGAGGATAAGTACGATCAGCGCCCCGGCGAGCAGCTCGACCGGGCCGAGCCGGCGCCGTTCCCGGACCGGCGGCTCGTGGTGGGGCCGGACCGTCGTCGGCGATTCGCTCTGCACGCTGTGCGAACTCATGATCCCCCGATCCGTTCGTGGTGGTGAGCCTATCGGTGACCGGTGGGTAAGCTGGCCAGTCGTCGTCCTCGGGAGGTTCGGGTGCCGCGCAGGCTGGGTCTCTGGCCCGCTCCCGTCGGCCTGGCGGCGGCCCTGATCGCGGCGGTGGTGCTGGTCACGGTTCCGCTGGCGCCGGGTCGTTCGCCGACGGGTGACGGGTCACCGGCGCCACTGCCGGCCCTGCCCTCGGGATCGGTGGTCACGATCCCCACCGTGCTCGCCGACGGATCGAGCTACTCGCTGCGCTACGTCGTCGACCCACAGTGGACGATCGGTGTCGCGACCGCGGACTCCGTCTCCTCGGTCGTGGTGGTCTCCGGAGACCAGATCGTGGCGCGGATGCGGGAGGTGCCGATCTCGGACGGCCCGCTCTTCGACGCATTTGTGATGTACGAAGACTCGATCTACTGGACCGAGACGACGCTGCGGGAGGACGGGACCGACGCCAGTTCCCTGTGGGCCGCCCCGCTCGACGGGGACTCGCCCCGGCTCGTCGTGGCGGACATGGGCTTCGCCCAGCTGTCGGGCTCCGCGTACGACGTCATCGTCGAGGACGGCACCATCAGCTGGGCCGCGGTCGCCGGCGCGGGCGAGCCCGGCACGGTCGTCCGGAGCATGCCCGTGGCCTTCGGGCCCGTTACCGGGCGCACCTACCCCGGCGCCTGGCGGCAGATCGCCCGCCCCTGGCTGCAGTCGACCGGCGGTGGTCCGACGAGCCTGCTCGACCAGGACACGGGCGCGCAGCTCACCGTGCCCGGCTCGGACGTGGCCCGAGCGAACTGCACGCCCGACGCGTGGTGCCGGCTGACCCTGACCAGCGGCGACGAGGCCGTACGGCTGGAGACCGTCGCACCGGACGGCACGGACCGCACCCGCCTGGCCGGCCCTCGGACGACGTTCGCCACCGTGGATGCCGCGACCCTCGGGCGGTACGAGCTGCTGAGCGAGACCGCCGGCCTGGAGCCGGGCCAGCACCGGCTACTGATCTACGACATGCCCGCGCGCCGCACGACCCTCGTCGAGACTGGGTCCCGGTCGCAGGTCGCCGTGCGCGACGGGTGGGCCTGGTGGCTCGCCGGCGACTACTCCGCGCCCGTCTGGCACGCGCTGCACCTCGCCGCGCTGTGACGCCACGGGCGCTGCGCTTGGGTGCTGCGGTTGGGTGCTGCGGTTGGGTGTGCGGTCCGGTGTAGGGAGGGGCACCTTCCTGACACGGAGCGGGTCAGCCGACGGTGAGGACGGCGGCGCCGCGCACCCGATCGGCGGCGAGGTCGGCCAGTGCCTGGTCCGCCTCCTCGAACGGGTAGGGAACCGCATGCACCTCGAGGTGGTGCCGGCCCGCGAAGTCGAGGAAGTCACGGCCGTCGCGGCGGGTGTTGGCCGTGACGCTGCGTAGCGTCCGCTCCTGGAACAGATGCCGCCGATAGTCCAATGTGGGCACGTCGGTGAGGTGGATGCCGGCGATGGCCAGCGTACCGCCCCGGTTCAGGGCCGCCAGGGCCAGCGGCACCAGGTTCCCCGCCGGCGCGAAGATGATGGCCGCGTCCAAGGGTTCGGGCGGGTTGTCGTCGGCGTCGCGGGCCGACGCGGCCCCGAGGTCCAGCGCCCGTTCGCGGGCCTCCACGGCCCGGGTCAGGACGTGCACCCGCGCCCCCTGCGCGATGGCGACCTGGGCCGTCAGGTGGGCCGAGCCGCCGAAGCCGTAGATGCCCAACCGGCCACCGGGCGGCAGCTCCGCCCGGCGCAGTGCCCGGAAGCCGATGATGCCGGCGCACAGCAGCGGGGCGAGCTCGAGGTCGGAGTATCCGCCCGGCAGGTGGTAGGCGAAGTCCGATGGGACGGTCGCGAACTCCGCGTAGCCGCCGGGGGCGTCCCAGCCCGTGTAGGTGGATGCGGGGCACAGGTTCTCGGCGCCGCGTCGGCAGTAGACACACGAGCCGCAGGTGCGGCGTAGCCACGCGATGCCGACGCGGTCGCCCGGTTGCCAGCCGTAGGCCACGGGGCCGACCTCGACCACCTCGCCGACGACCTCGTGCCCGGGCGTCATCCCGGGGTGGCGTGGTCGCAGGTCACCCTCGGCCAGATGCAGGTCGGTGCGGCACACGCCGGAGGTGATCACCCGGACGAGCAGCTCGTCGTCGCCCGGCGGTCCTACCAACCGCCGGCCCAGCTGTAGGGGCGTGGTGGCGATCGGTCCGGGCCGCTCGATCCGCCATGCCCGCGCCTCGCGCCCCTCATCGGTCACCATGGCCTCACGGTAGCCGGCGTGTCAGCAAGGGCACCGTGCTGTACGCAACCGCGAGCGCGAGGAGCGAGCTTGCGAGCCCCACAGTCGCGAGCAACGCGTCACAGGTGTCAGCAAGGTGCCTTTCCTGACCAGGCGTCAGCGGGGCGTGACAAGGCGTCAGCGGGGGCGTTCGGGGTGTACGACGGCGACCGGTGAGAGGGCGTGGCCGACGAGGTCGCGGCCGACGGAGCCGAGCAGCAGGCCGGTGAAGCCGCCCCGGCCCCGGCTGCCGACGACGACCAGGCCGGCATCGCGGCTGGCCTCGATCAGTTCGTGCGACGGGTTCATGCCGTGGACCGGCCGGAGCTCGACCGGCACGTCCGCGAACTTGGCGGACCAGCCGGCCATGATCTCGGCGAGCAGGCGCCGGGCCTCCTCCCGCGCGTCATCCAGGTCGTAGCGCCCCGGCAGGTCCGGGCCGAGGTTGTGCGTCGGCAGTTGCCACCAGACGTAGACCGCCACCAGCCGCACCCGCCGCAGCGCCGCCTCCTCGAACGCGAACTGGATGGCGGCGTCCGATGTGGACTCCCCATCCACGCCCACGACCACGGGCTTGGTCGAAACCGCGGCCTGGTCACCCACGTCGGTCAGCGGCTCGGTGGTTCCGGCCGGGGGCCGGATCACCACCACCGGGCAGGCCGCGTGGGCCGCGGTCTGGGCGGCGACCGACCCGATGGACAGACCGGCGAACCCGCCCCGGCCGCGGGATCCGACGACGACCAGGGCCGCGCCCTCGGAGGCCGCGACGAGCGCGTGCGCGCCGGTGCCCGCCCGCAGGTCCGTGGTGACGGTCAGGTCGGGGTAGGTTGCTCGGACCTCGTTGGCAGTCTCGTCGACCATGGCCTGCGCCGCGGCGCGCGGGTCGTACGCCGGTCCGACGTACAGCGGCGCCCAGCCGTACCAGGTGTAGGGGTCGGCCGGGAAGCCGTGCGCGAGCACCATGGGCGCGTGCCGGGCCCGGGACTCCCAGGCCGCGGCATGCACCGCCTGCCAGCTCGAAGGGGAACCGTCGACCCCGACCACGACGGGCGGCCCGCCGGGAAGTCCCTGCTCACTCATCAACTTCCTCCCATCTATCGTCCTTCCGTCGTCCGGGCGGCCGCGGCCGTCCATGTCCAGTCGCGGACCTCGGGTATGTCCTCACCCGTGCGACGGATGTAGTCCTGGTGGCGGGTGCGCTGGTCGATCATCGTCTGGCGCACGGACGCGGCCCGCAGGGCCAGCCCCGGCACCCGGTCGATGACGTCCATAAAAAGGTGATAACGGTCCATGTCGTTTCGGACGACCAAGTCGAACGGGGTCGTGGTGGTGCCCTCCTCCTTGTAGCCGCGCACGTGCAGGTTGCGGTGCCCGGTCCGCCGGTAGGTCAGCCGGTGGATGAGCCACGGGTAGCCGTGGTAGGCGAACACGATCGGGCGGTCCGGAGTGAAGATCGCGTCGAACTCGGCGTCCGACAGGCCGTGCGGGTGCTCGATCTGAGGCTGCAGCCGCATCAGGTTGACGATGTTGACCACGCGTACGCGCAGGTCGGGCAGGTGCGTCCGGAGCAGGTCCGCCGCGGCCAGGACCTCCATCGTCGGTATGTCGCCGGCGCAGGCCAGCACGACGTCCGGCTCGTGGTGACCGGTCGACGCCCACTCCCAGATCCCCAGGCCGCGGGCGCAGTGCAGCGCGGCCGCCTCCATGTCCAGATAGGACGGTGCCGGCTGCTTGCCCGCCACGATCACGTTGATGTAGTTACGGGAGCGCAGGCAGTGGTCGGTCACCGACAGCAGGGTGTTGGCGTCCGGGGGCAGGTACACCCGTACCACGTCGCCCTTCTTGTTCACCAGGAAGTCGATGAAGCCGGGGTCCTGGTGGGAGAAGCCGTTGTGGTCCTGCCGCCATACGTGCGAGGTGAGCAGGTAGTTCAGCGACGGGATGGGCGCCCGCCACGGCAACTCCCGGGCGGTCTTCAGCCACTTGGCGTGCTGGTTGACCATCGAGTCAACGATGTGCACGAATGCTTCGTAGCAGGAGAAGAGCCCGTGGCGGCCAGTGAGCAGGTAGCCCTCCAACCAGCCCTGGCAGGTGTGCTCGGACAGGATCTCCATGACCCGGCCGGACGCGCCGAGGTGCTCGTCCATATCGGACATCGCCGCCCGCCACACCTTGTTGGTCACCTCAAGCACGGCACCGATGCGGTTGGACTCGGTCTCGTCGGGACCGACGATACGGAAGTTCCGGTACGGGGCGTTGGCGGCCATCGTGTCGCGCAGGAAGGCGCCCACCACGCGGGTCGGTTCGGCCAGGGGCGCGCCGGGCGTGATGACTTTCACGGCATAGTCCCGGTAGTCGGGCAGCTCCAGCGGGCGCGTCAGGCGGCCGCCGTTGGCGTACGGGGTCGCCCCCATGCGCAGGTCACCCGTCGGCAACCATCCGACGACGTCGGGTCGCGGTGCGCCGTTGTCGTCGAAGAGCTCCTCCGGCCGGTACGAGCGCAGCCACTCCTCGAGCAGGGCAAGGTGCTTCTCGTCGTCGCGGGCCGCCGACAACGGCACCTGGTGGGAGCGCCACGTCCCCTCGACCTGGCGTCCGTCCACCTGGGACGGTCCGGTCCATCCCTTCGGCGTGCGCAGCACGATCATCGGCCACTGGGGTCGGCCGCCGTCGGCGCCGCCGCCCATGCGGGCGCGGGCCTGGATGCCGTCGATCTCCTCGACCACCGCGTCCAGTGTGGCCGCGAGCTGCTGGTGCACCGCCACCGGGTCCTCGCCTGAGACCAGGTACGGCCGGTAGCCGTAGCCGGACAGCAGGGCGGACAGCTCTTCGTCGTCGATGCGGGCGAGCAGGGTGGGGTTGGCGATCTTATACCCGTTGAGGTGCAGGATCGGCAGCACCGCCCCGTCGCTGACCGGGTCGAGGAACTTGTTCGAGTGCCAGGCGGCGGCCAGTGGCCCGGTCTCGGCCTCGCCGTCACCGATGACGCAGGCGACCAGCAGGTTGGGGTTGTCCAGCGCCGCGCCGTACGCGTGGGACAGCGAGTAGCCGAGTTCGCCGCCCTCGTGGATGGAGCCCGGGGTCTCCGGCGCCACGTGGCTGGGCACCCCGCCGGGGAACGAGAACTGCTTGAACAGCCGGGCCATGCCGGTCTCGTCGCGGCTCACCGCCGGGTACACGTCGCTGTAGGTGCCTTCAAGCCAGACGTTGGCGAGCAGAGCCGGGCCGCCGTGGCCGGGCCCGGCGATGTAGAGCACCTCACGCCGGCGGGCGTCGCCCACGTTCCCGCCCGCGCTCTCGCCGCGGGTGATCACCCGGCACAGGTGCGAGTACAGGATGTTGAGGCCCGGCGCCGTGCCCCAGTGGCCGAGCAGCCGAGGCTTGATGTGCTCGGGCAGCAGCGGCTCCCGCAGCAGCGGGTTTCCCATCAGATAGATCTGGCCCACTGACAGGTAGTTCGCTGCCCGCCAATGGGCGTCGACTCGTGCCAGTTCGGCGTCACCGAGCGGGGCACCGGCCACCGTCAGCATATGCACTCCCTTGGTCCGTTGATGGTTGCTGGTCCGTACTAGATGATGTCAGTCCGTTGTGGAGTGTTCCGGTACGACCGCCACGGGGCACGACGCCTCCCGCACCGCGATGTCGCCGACCGAAGAGAAGATCAGCCGGGTGAACGCGTTGCCGCCGTGTCGGCTGACCACGAGCAGTCCGGCATCAGCGCTGGCCTCGAGCAGCACCATGACCGGATTCATCGCGTGGGCGGGCTGCAGCGTCACTGGTACGCCCGGGTAACGCTCGCGTACGCCGACCGTCGCTTCGGCGAGCATCCGCCGCGCCTCCTCGTCCACCGCCGCGCGATCCGACTCGGGCCAGGGAGGCCGGTACTGCCGCGGGTCCGACGGGCCGAGCTGGGACACCGGCAGCATCCACCAAGCATAGAGGGCGATCACCGGAGCGCCGCGGGCCGCCGCTTCGGCGAAGGCGAACTCGAGCGCGGCATCGCTGTCCGGGACGCCGTCGACGCCGACGACCACCGGCTTCGGTGCCGGCGGGGCTCCGAGGTCGTTCTCGCCGTCGGCCGGGCGCATGACGATGACCGGGCACGCGCTGTGCGCGGAGAGCTGGGTGCCCACCGACCCGAGCAGCAGACCCGCGAACCCGCCCAGGCCACGCGAGCCGACCACCACCAGCGCGGCTTCCCGGCTGGCCGCGACCAACGTGGCGCCCGCTGGCGCGGGGACCACCTCAGTGATGACGGCCAGGCCGGGGTAGGCCAGGCGCGCCTGCTCGGCCAGGTCGGCCAGTAGGTCGGCCGCCGCCGTGGACAGCTCCTCCGCCAACCCCACCCCCGGGCCGAGCCCGAGCAACCCGAGCCCCGGCGCCGGGTGCTGGCAGAAGACCAGGCGCAGGGGCTTGCCCCGGCGCTGTGCCTGCCAGGCCCCGTGCGCGAACGCGCCGAGTGAGGCGTCCGAGCCATCGACGCCGACCACGACAGGCCTTCTCGTCACACTGCCTCCCTACCCCCGAGGGGAGTGGTTCTACTCCGATCCTGCCCTGATTGGCCCGGTGCCGTGGCCGGGTCGTCCGTAAGCGCCTCGCCGGACGTACGGACACGGCGGTGACCAGCGACGCTCGTGCGGTCGATCGGTACCGCCGGGAGCCCGCACGCTGCCCGAACGGCACTGCGGCGTCGGTACGGCCCGCCAGCACCGCCACCCCGTCCGCTCCGGCCACCGGACGCCCTCGGGCGAGGTTCAGCGCGGGCGAGCCGCTGGCCCCGGTCTGGCAGATGTCGACGCGCATCGCCACGCAGCTTCGCGTCCAGGGTGGACAGTTGCTCGTCCATCAGGACGGCGCGACCCCAGCGGATGCCTGGGAAGGCCTCATTCAGGAGCAACTGCGCCATGACGGCCTCCTTGGTCGGGCCGCGCCCCGTGTGGCATCGCCTTGACGTCGCTGGAAGTGCCAGGTGATTCCCGCTCCGCGGGCCTCGCCGGAACTGCCAGCTGATTCCGCTCCGCACCCGTCTGCGGACTGGCCTCGGAGCGCAATCACACAGGGAACTTTCCTGGTTCCAGTGGACTGCGTCATGGCATGCCCGGTCAGGGCCGTCGTGACCGGTGGCCGCGGGACCATTGGCCCTCGCCGAACGCGTCGATCTCCGGTGGGATGGTTGCAGGCGGCCTTTAGCGACGCGGGCCGTCGACCCGGCGGGTGGGCCCGGGGCGCCCACCCGCCGGGTCCTCGCATTCCGGCCAGGCTTGACCCAGCCGGACCTACCGGCTTGGTCAAGGAACCGCTCGAGGCGGGGAGGTGTGTCATGGGGGACCACCGGATCGTCGTTGGAGTGGACGGCTCCGAGGGAGGTCGGCGCGCGCTCAGCTGGGCGCTGCACGAAGCCGCGACCCGCGGTGGCACCGTCCAGGCCGTGATGTCGTGGCGCTGGGACACCGAAGAACCGGCCGAACCGGGTATGGAGCCGGCGGCCCAGAAGGCCGACCGCGTCCTGCGCGAGGAGATCGCCGAGCAGATCGCCGCCGTTCCGGCCCGTGCCACGGTCACGGTCGCGGCGGAGGCGGTGGAGGGTCGGGCGGCCGAGGTGCTGGTACAGGCAGCACGCCACGCGGATCTTCTGGTGCTGGGCAGCCACGGCCACGGCCGCGTCTACCACACGGTGCTCGGCTCCACGGCCCAGGAGTGCGTCGAGTCGGCCCAGTGCCCGGTGGTCGTCATCCCGACCGGATGGCAGGCCCCCAGCGGCGCGGTCCCGCCGGCGGTCGTGCCGTGAACACCTACGACCGTAGCCGCCGCGCCGGCATCCACGAGGCCCAGTTCCGAACCCGGGAGCACCGCGTCGTCGTCGGGCTGGCGGCGGGCAACGCGGAGAGCGCGCGGACCCTGGGGTGGGCGATCGCCGAGGCGCAGGCGAGCGGTGCGGAGCTCGTGGTGGTGCACGCGACGGGAAAGCGGCCCGCGGGCCGAGCGCCGCGCGGTGGGCTAACGGCGAGCTTCGGCGGCAGCATGGGTGCGCTGGAGACGGTCGACCGGTGGGCCGCGAGCGCGGTGGCCGCGGCGCGGGCCCGGCTCGGCGAGGACTGGGTACGCATCGACGTGGAGGCCGGCGCGCCCGGCGAGGTGCTGGGACGCGCGGCGGGCCCGCACGACATGGTGGTCATCGGTGCCCCGCAGCGTTCCGGTTGGTGGGTGCGCGGCGGCACGACGTACGAGGTCGTCACCCGGGCGCGCTGCCCCGTCATCGTGGTGCGCGAGCCGTACGGCGTCGCGGTGAGCAGGCCGTACGCCCCGGCGGAGCACCCATCGGACCCGCCGACCGGCGCGGGGGAGATCGGAAAAAAGCTGCGCGGCCAGGTGGTGGTCGGGCTCGACGGGACGTGGTCCCAGGGTCTGCTCGCGTACGGCTTCGCCTTCGCCGACAGCCACGGTCTGCCGATCGCGGTGGTCCGGGCCGCGCCACGTGCCGACGAAGATATCTGGTTCGATGGCCGGTGGCAGCTGTCCACGCTGGCGAAGGAACCGCCGACGGCGGCGGAACTCGCGGCCGAGATCGAGCCGTGGCACCACAAGTACCCACACGTGCCGGTGACCCGGGCCGTGTTGACCGGGCGACCGGTCGATGCCCTGTGCCGAGCCAGCGCGCAGGCCGCGCTGCTGGTCATCGGAGCCGGTGGTACCGCCCTGCACCCCCTGAGCGGTACCTGCCGGTTCCTGGTGGCCAGCGCTGACTGCCCCGTGGCGGTCATACACTGACCGAGTGGCCGTCCACATGACCTTGTGAGGAAGCGCTGATGCCCCGCCCGCCGCTCTACCTTCCTGTTCGCTCGTCACGGTCGGCGAACTCGTTCACGTACCGCTGCGACCGAGGAGATGTTGCCTAGCATGACCGGGAAGCCGAGGAGCAGCGCGGCCCGGGCCAAGTCGGTCGCCGCCAGGAAGGCGACCGCGGCGAAGGCAACGGCGGCCAAAGCGGCAGCGGCCAAGGAAGCCGTCGCAGAAGAGGCCGCGGAAGAGGTCGAGGCGATCGAGTCGGTGCCGACCGAGCCGACCGAGCCGACCGAGGTGCCGGCGAAGGAAACGCCGGCACGGCCCACCCCGGCGAAGGCGACGCCGGCCAAGGCGACGCCGGCGAGGGTGACCACGGCCCGGACCGGCCCGGCGAAGGCGGCCAAGTTGACCGCGCGGCAGCGGGCCGAGCAGAGCCGCCAGGCCCGGGAACGGGCCGCCCGCCGCGCGCGACGGGTTCGCACCGCCTGGTGGGTGATCGCGGCCGCACCCGTGATCATCGTGCTGCTGCTGGTGATCATGATGTCGATCCCGGACTCCGGTGGTGACGGTGACTCGGCTCCGACCGCCCTGTCGCCCGCGGCCGTGGCGGCCCTGACCCCCGATCCGTCCATTCTGGACCTGGTCGGTCGGGGTGAGGGCGTACGACCGCCGGATGCACTCGAGGGTCAGCCCGCCCTGACCGACGGCGAGAAGCCGCTGGTGCTCTACGTCGGGGCTGAGTACTGCCCGTTCTGCGCGTCGCAGCGGTGGCCGCTGGTCATCGCGCTCAGCCGCTTCGGCACCTTTACCGGCCTGACGGCCTCGCACTCCGCCAGCGACGACGTGTTCCCCGACACCTCGACGGTGAGCTTCTACGGGTCGACCTACACCAGCCAGTACCTGTCCTTCCAAGGGGTCGAGCTCAACACCAACGAGCGCCAGGGCCGCTCGTACGCGCCGCTGCAGGAGCTCACACCGGAGCAGGAGGCGGTGATGCGGGTCTACAACGCGCCGCCCTACCAGGAACAGGCGGGCTCGATACCGTTCGTGGACTTCGGCAACCGGTTCATCCAGACGGGGTCGGCCTACGGCGCGGAACTGCTCGCCGACCTGACCCATGACCAGATCGCCGCTGAGATCACCGACAACCCCACCGGCCCGGTCGCCCAGGCCATACTGGGGTCGGCGAACGCGTTCACCGCGATGATCTGCGAAATGACCGGCGGCGAGCCCGGCGACGTGTGCACCAGCCAGGCGGCCACGGCGTACCAGCAGGAGGTAGGCGGTGCCTGATGCAGGGGCTGGACGAGGTGGCGGGGCAGGTGTGACTCCGGGAGCTTTACGTGCCGCCGGAGAGGCGGCACGCAGAGTAGGACTCCCGAGGTGGGCGGTGCCCGCGTCACTCGGACTGGCGCTGCTCGGGCTCGGCTTGTCGATCTACCTGACGATCGAGCACTTCACCGCGCCGGGCACACTCGCCTGCCCGGCCGGCGGCGGCGTCAACTGTGCCCAGGTCACGACCAGCGCCCAGTCGAAGCTCCTCGGCATCCCGGTCGCCCTGCTCGGGGCGCTCTTCTTCGCTGCCATGATCGCGCTGTGTCTGCCCCAGGTGTGGCCCGTGCGCACGCCCTGGGTGTGGAAGGGGCGGCTCGCGGTCGCCGGGCTGGGATTGGCGTTCGTCATCTACCTGGTCTTCGCGGAGATCTTCATCATCGAGGCGTACTGCCTGTGGTGCCTGGTGGTGCACCTGGTGACGTTCGCACTCTTCAGCGTCATCGCGATGGCGACCGCCCTCGCCGACTTCGGCCGCCGCTGACCGGCTCTGACTGCCGCTGACCGGCTCTGACTGCCTGACCGCTCCTGGACCGGGCGTCACCGGGACAGGTCGACGCCCTCGACGTCGATGAACTGGTTGGCGGGTAGGCGGGGTGTGTGCGGGGGGCCCGCGTGGTCGGGATCGGGCATGCCCAGGCGCAGCACGAGGAACGGCTCGCCCAGCTCCGCGAGCAGCCGGCGCAACGTCTGCCGGGTCTGGGCCACCTCCACCACCGCGGACAGCGGTAGCACCGACAGGTCGCGTTCGATGGCCTCCAGCCAGAGAGCCGACAGCGCCTCGCCACCGCGCAGCCAACCCAGCGGCGCGTCCTCGTCGCCGTAGAGGATCCCGTATACCGCGGCGCTGTCATGGCCCTCGCCGACCGGCAGCGTGCCGCCGTGACCGAAGTCGCGCCCCGGCACCGAGGTCCGCGGCGGCCGGCTCGGGATCACCTCATCGATGAGGCCAACTCCCTCCGGATGGCTGCTGCCCGCCCAGTAGGCCATCTCCTCCACCCACTCCGGGTCGAGGTCCTCGACGCGCTGGGCCCGGGCCGCGGCGGAGGCGACCTCGACGACATCCTCGGGCCGCAGCACGTGCAGGTGCGCACCCTCGGCTTCGGCCACCTGCCGCAGCGCGTCTAGCGCCTTTGCATCGACTGGTGTCGCTGAAACCGGTCGCCGGTCGGTACGCCGGATCCGGATGGTCTGCAGTGACCGGATCGCCTCGTGGGTGAACTCGGCCCGACCGGTCGCGGTCACTCGGGCGAGCAGGTCGGGGTCCTGCCCGTCCGGTATGCGCTCCACTGTGTACTGCCAGCCCTCGGCCGCCAGTGCCACCCGGGCGTGGTGCAGCGCGGCCCCGCAGCTGACCGTCAGCATGCGCCCCAGCGGGTCGGTGATGGCCAGTTGTCGCTCCCGGGCCATTCGCAGCTCGAGGACGGCTCCGGAGATCCGCCACCGCCAGGGCTGGGTGTTGTGGATGGACGGGGCGAACCCGCCCACGCGCGCCGCGGCCAGCAGCGCCGTGCCCTGCGCATGGCTCCCCATTCCGGTCCCCTCCGTGTTCGTCGAGTACTGACCGTACGGCCTCATCGAATCATGCTCGCGCGGGCGCCAGCCGGACCACCTCATCCATCGCGTCGAGTCCGTGGATGCGGTGCGTCAGGAGCAGCAGGCTGCGTTGGCCGAGGCTGGCCAGGAGATCGGCCATGATCTGCTCGGCGAGCTCGCCGTCGAGGTGCTCGGTCGGCTCGTCGAGCACGAGCACGGGGAAGTCGGCCAGCAGGGCGCGGGCGAGCACCAGCCGGCGCCGCTGCCCGCCCGACATCCGCGCACCTCGTTCGCCGACGCGTGTGCGCATGCCGTCGGGTAGGTCGTCGACCCAGTCGAGCAGCCGCACCCGGCCGAGGGCGGCGCGCATCTGCTCGGCGGTGGCGTCGGGCCGGGCCAGGCGCAGGTTCTCCTCGACCGTGGTGTCGAAGACGTGCGCGTCCTCGGCCACGAGCCCCACCACCCGTCGTACCTCCTCGGGCGCGATCGCGCGCAGATCGACCCCGTCGAGGGTGACGCGGCCTCGGCCCGGGTCGAGGAACCGCACGGCCAGCGCCGCGGCTGTGCTCTTGCCGCTGCCACTCGGCCCGACGAGCGCGACCCGGCCGCCCGGCGGCAGGTTCAGGGTGAGGCCGGTCAACGCCTCCGGCTCATCCTCCGCCCAGCGCGCGCTCACCCCGTCGAACCGCAGGTGCCCCGACCCTGGCCCTGACCCTGACCGGTCAGATTTCCGAGTTTTCTCGGAAATCTCACCGCTCTGTTGGATCTTGTTCCGACATGATCCAACTCCGCGGTCAGGATTCCGAGTTTCCTCGGAACTCTGACCGGTGAGGGTGAGGGGGGTCGGGCCGATGAGGCCGAAGGCGCGAGTCAGGGCGGCTCGGGCGGCACCGGCGGCGGCGGTGGCCGCTGGGACTCCGGCGACGAGTTCGAACGCGGCGAGGGGGGTCAGCACCACCACCGCGAGCAGTACCCCGTCGAGGGTGGCCGCGCGTACGGCGGCGCTGCCCAGCCAGAGGGCGGCCAGCACGCACCCGCCGGACACGAGCGTGGCGAGCGCGCTGCCGACCCCCACGGTGGTGGCGGAGGATGCCGCGGCCCGGCGCAGGCGGGCGTCTGTCCGGTCAATGGCGGCGAGGCGGTGCGTGGCCGCCCCCGCCATGAGCAGGTCCGGCGCGCCGTGCAGCAGCTCGACCACCTGCGCTGACAGCTCGCCCCGCAGCGGCGCGCCCGCGGCGTCGGCCCGCCGGGCCAGCCGGCTCTGCAGGTACGGCACGGCCACGCCCGCCAGCAGCAGCGCCACCAACAGCACGGCGCCGGCCGCAGGCAGCAGCGCGCCCACGAACGCCACTGTCGCCGCCCCGGCCAGCGCGGCCACGAGGTAGGGCGCGACGACCCGGGTGAGCACGTCCATGGCGGCGTCCATGTCCGTGACGAAGCGCGCGACCAGGTCACCCGAGCGCAGGTTGCGCAGCCCGACCGGGGCTACCCGCTCGAGGCTCTCGTACGCGCCGACCCGGATCGCCCCGAGGGCACGGAACGCCGCGTCGTGGCCGGCGAGCCGTTCGGTGTAGCGCAACACCGCTCGGCCGATGCCGAACGCGCGGACCGCCACGATCGCCACCGTCAGGTGCAGGATCGGTGGGTGCTGCGATGCGCGGGAGATGAGCCAGGCCGAGGCGGCCATGAGCCCGATGCCGCACAGCGCCGCACCGGTGCCGGCGAGCACCGACAGCGCCAGCCCGGGCCCGGCCGGCCCGCTGGCTCGGAGCGTCCTCCACAGTGGAGCGTCGACGTCGGTCACGCCGGGCCAGTCGATCTAGGGCTTTGCAGCGTGAGTTGATCTTCAAGCACCATGCGAACCCCTAGATCAACTGGATCATGCTGCAGCGGCACGGTGCTGGTGGGCTCGATGGCGACCACCCGGTCGGCGGCGGCGAGCAGCGCCGGCCGGTGGGCGATGACGACGACCGTACGGCCGCGACCCGCCGTGGCACCGTCACCGGCCGCGAGCCGGCCGATCGCGCCGACCAGCTCGGCCTCGGTCTGCGGGTCCAGGTTCGCGGTCGGCTCATCGAGGATGACCAGCTCACCCCCGTGCAGGAAGGCCCGGGCCAGCGCGACCCGGCGGCGCTGCCCGGCCGAGAGGCCGGCACCGTGCTCACCCACCACTGTGGACACGCCCTCGGACAGGTCGAGCTGGGCGAGCTGCGCCGCCCGCCGGATCTCGTCGGCGGTGTGCGTGCCGGCGAGGTCGATGTTCGCCGCGACCGTCCCGGCGAACAGGTACGGGTGCTGGGGCACGTAGGCGACCCGCCGCCGCCACTGGCTGGGTTCGACGTCGGCGAGGTCGACGGGCGGGCCGAGCGTGGGCGGGTCACTGTTCACAGTGGACTCACTGCCCAGCAGCACGGCGCCCGTGGTCGGGGCAATAAGCCCGGCGAGCACTCCGGCCAGCGTGGTCTTGCCGGCGCCGCTGGGCCCGATGATCGCGACGGTCTCGCCCGGGTCGAGGCGCAGGCTCACCGGGGCCAGGGCCGGCGTCGTCCGGTCCGGGTAGGTCACGCTCACCCCGGAGACCACCACCGGGCCGTGCGGCGGCGCGGGCCGGGTACCCGCCGGCCGTACGGGCTTGGTCTGGATCACCTCGAAGACCTGCTGGGCCGCGGCCAGGCCCTCCCCGCTGGCGTGGTACTGCGTGCCCAGCGCCCGCAACGGCAGGTACGCCTCGGGCGCCAGGATGAGCACCAGCAGGGCGGTCTTCAGGTCGAGCGAACCGCCGACGACCCGCAGCCCGATGCCGACGGCAACCAGCGCCACGGAAATGGTGGCGAGCAGCTCCAGCACGAGCGAGGAGAGGAAGGCCAGGCGCAGCGTGCGCATCGTCAGCGCTCGCTGCCGGTCGGTCAGCTCGCGGATCGCGCGCGCCTGGCTCTTCGCCCGGCCGAACACCTTCAGCGTCGGCAACCCTGCGATGAGCTCCAGGAGGTGGTGCCCCAGCCGGGCCAGCGCCGCGAACTGGCGCCGGTTGAGCCGTTCCGTCGACAGCCCCACGAGCGCCATGAAGATCGGGATCAGCGGGAGCGTGACCGCGATCGTCACTCCCGCCACGAGGTCCGCCGGCGCGATGAATGCGAGCACCACCACGGGGACGAGGGCGGCGAGGACGAGCTGCGGCAGGTAGCGGGCGAAGTACGCGTCCAGCGCGTCGAGGCCGCGGGTGGTGAGCGTCGCGAGCTCGCCGGCCCGCTCCCGATGCAGGTAGGCAGGCCCGAGCGCCATCACGTGGGTCAGCAGGCGTTCGCGGAGCTCGGACTTCACCGCCGCCGACGCGCGGTGCGCCGCCACCGCTTGGGCGTAGGCGAGCAGGGCCCGGCCGGCGACCACCGCGGTCAGTGCGAGCAGGATCCCCTTCAGGTCCGCGAGGCCCCAGCCGTCCAGGCATTGCCCGCTGCTCGGCTCGCAAGCTGCGCCGACGGCCCGGGTCTCGGGTGGCTGGGCGGGGGAGGAGGGCACGAAGTGCGCTATGGCGGTGGCCAGCAGGACCGCCTGGACGATGATGAGCACCACAGTGGACAGTCCGACCCCGACGGACAGGCCCAGGTAGCTGCGGGTCGCGCGAGCGTACTGGGCCAGCCGCGGGTCGTACGGCCTCACGCGGGGCCCACTCCGCTACCGGCCTTTGACCGCACCGGCAGGCCCTCGGCGGGTGGGAGGTGCCCGACGGTCAGACGCTTGCGGAACACCCAGTACGTCCAGCCCTGGTAGGCCAGCACGACCGGGGTGAAGACGACCGCCACCCACGTCATGATCTTCAAGGTGTACGGCGTGGAGGAGGCGTTGTCCACTGTCAGCGAGAAGGCCTCGTCCACTGTGGACGGAAGCACACTCGGGTAGAGGTTGGCGAACAGGGTGACCGTTGCCGCCACGATCGTCACCGCGGTGGCCAGGAACCCCCAGCCCTCGCGCCCACGCCAGTTGGCGTACAGGGCGCCGATGAGCGCCACCGCGGCCAGGGCCGCCGTCGCCCAGGTGACGCCGCGCCCGTACGCGGCCTGCGTCCAGACCAGGAAGGCCGCCGCCAGCACGACGCCGGCCAGGCCGACCCGCGACGCCACCCGGCGGGCGTCGGCCCGGATCGGGCCGTCGGTCTTGAGCGCCACGAAGATGGCGCCGTGGGTGAGGAACAGGGTCAGGGTCACCAGACCCGCGAGCAGGGCGTAGGGGTTGAGCAGGTCGAAGAACGACCCGACGTACAGGTGCTGGGCGTCGAGCTTGACGCCGCGCACGATGTTGCCGAACGCCACACCCCACAGCAGGGCCGGGATCGCGCTGCCCACGATGATGGCGAGATCCCAGCGCCGCCGCCAGACCGGCGAGTCGACCTTGCCCCGGTACTCGAACGCCACGCCGCGGATGATCAGGGCCACGAGGATGACCAGCAACGCAAGGTAGAAGCCGGAGAACAGGCTCGCGTACCACTCGGGGAACGCCGCGAACGTGGCGCCGCCGGCCACCAGCAGCCACACCTCGTTGCCGTCCCAGACCGGGCCGATCGTGTTGACGAGCACCCGCCGCCGCGACTCGTCGCCCCCGAGGACCGGCAGCAGCATGCCGACGCCGAAGTCGAAGCCCTCGAGGACGAAGTAGCCGATCCACAGCACGGCGATGAGAATGAACCAGACGTCCGCGAGCGACATGGCGTACCTTCCTCCGGTTCCGGGCGTCAGTAGGCGAAGGTCAACGGCTTGTCGGCCTCTTCGTCCACATCGGACGAATCGGCGGCGTTCGGGGCCGGGGGCGGGCCGGCCTTGGCGTAGCGGATCGTGAGGAAGAGCTCCACCACGGCGAGTGCGCCGTAGAGCGCCGTGAAGACGGCCAGCGAGGTCATCACCGAGGGGGCGGAGACGGTGGGGGAGACGCTGGCGTCCGTCTTGAGCACGCCGAAGACGGTCCACGGCTGGCGGCCCATCTCAGTGAAGATCCAGCCGAAGCTGTTCGCGAGCAGCGGTAGCGCGATGGCCCACGGGGCCAGGCGCCAGAACCAGCGCAGCACCTTCCCGTCAGCATCCACAGTGGATTCTGCCGCGCCGGCTCGACGGCGGCGGGTGAGCCACAGCCCGACCAGCGCGAGAGCCGTGAGGACGGCGCCGAGCCCGATCATGAGCCGGAAACTCCAGTAGCTGACCGGGATGTTCGGCGCGTAGTCGCCCGGACCGTACGTCTGCTCGTACTGCCCCTGCAGGTCGTTGATGCCCTCGACCACGCCGTCGGTGGTGCCGGTCGCCATGAACGAGAGCACCCCGGGGACGCGCACGCTCCACAGCTCCTCGCTGCCGTCGAGAGTGCCCCAGGTGAACAGGGAGAACGATGCCGGGCCGGCGGAGTCGTAAAGGGCCTCCGCGGCCGCCATCTTCATCGGCTGCTGCTCGGTCATGATGCGCGCCTGCACGTCGCCGGTCACGACCACCAGAACGCCGGCGACCAGCGTGACCCACAGCGCCATGCGCAGGCTGGGCTTAAAGACATCGAGGTCACGTTTGCGGGCAAGATGCCAGGCGGAGATGGCGATCATGAACGCGCCCGCGGTGAGCAGGCAGGCCGTCAGCGTGTGCGGGAAGGTGACCAGGGTGGTCGAGTTCGTCAGCACCGCGAGGAAGTCGGTGAGCTCAGCCCGGTTCGTCTCCGGGTTGATGGTGTAGCCGACCGGGTGCTGCATCCACGAGTTGGCGGCCAGGATGAAATAGGCCGACAGCACGGTACCGATCGATGCGAGCCAGATGGTGGCGAGGTGCAGCCGCTTGGACAGCCGGTCCCATCCAAATATCCACAGACCGAGGAACGTCGATTCAAGGAAGAACGCGAGCAGACCCTCGATCGCGAGCGGCGCGCCGAAGATGTCCCCGACGAAGCGCGAGTAGTCACTCCAGTTCATGCCGAACTGGAACTCCTGGACGATCCCCGTGACCACGCCCATGGCGAAGTTGATCAGGAACAACTTGCCCCAGAACTTGGTGGCGCGCAGGTAATGTGGCTTGCCGGTCCGGTACCACATGGTCTGCAGCACGGCGACCAGTATCGACAGCCCGATCGTGATGGGGACGAAGAGGAAATGGTAGACCGTGGTGATCGCGAACTGCCACCGGGCGAGGTCGAGCGCGTCCATGCCCAGCGAGGCTAAGGTGACACATATCCCGGGTTTCAGTGCCACAGGTCGCATGACAGTCGGGACCTAGGTCCTGGCCCACCAAAACCCGGGCCTTCCGTCCCTGAATCGCGCCGTGAGGCGGCGGTAAGGATCCGTAGGGGCCAGGAGCCGAGACAGGGGAGCATGCTGTGACTGCGGTGAGGGAGTGGAGCGCGGACGCGCTTACGGCGGACGGGGCGATCGTCCGGTTGCGGCCGGTGGCCGAGTCGGACGTGAACGGGCTTACAGATCTCTACCAGCAGGGGTCGGCCGACAGCCTGCGGCTGCGTTTCTTCGGCAGCCCGGGGGAGCACGTCATCGATGGCGAGGTCGCCCGGCTGGTGCGCGCGCTGGCCGACGACCACGACGCGGTCGTGGCGGAGGAGAGCGGCCGGATCGTCGGGGTCGCCTCGTACGAGCGGCGGCCGGCCGGCTCGTCCACGGCCGAGTTCGCGGTCTTTGTCCACGACAAGTACCACGGACGGGGCATCGGCACGCTGCTGCTCGAGCACCTGGCCGCGATGGCCCGGCGGGCCGGTGTCACCGAGCTCGCGGGCGAGGTGCTGCCCACGAACGTCGACATGCTCAAGGTCGCCCGCGATCTGGACGAGAAGACGTCGACGGTCTTCGACTCGGGGATCATCGATGTCCGGTTCCACACGATGCCCGACGCATCGGCGCTCGCGCTGGCCGATGCCCGCGACCGGTCGGCGGCGGCCGCCTCACTGCGCCCCATGCTGCGGCCGCGGGCTGTCGCCGTGGTCGGCGCGGGCCGGACGCCGGGCGGCATCGGCCACTCCACGCTGCAGGCGCTCGTCGAGTACGGCTACGCGGGCGAGGTCTACGTGGTGAACCCGAACGCCACTGAGATCGCCGGAGTCCGCTCCTACCCGTCCGTCTCGGCCATCGGCCAGCCCGTCGACCTCGTCGTGGTCTCGGTTCCGGCTTCGGCCGTCGCCGGCGTGATCGCCGACTGCGGTGACGCTGGCGTCCGGGCCGCCGTGATCCTCTCCTCCGGGTTCAGCGAGGTCGGCGCCGGCGCCAGCCAGAGCGATGTCGTCGCCCTCGCCCGCCGGCACAGCATGCGCATCGTCGGCCCGAACTGCCTCGGCGTGCTCAACACCGAACCCGCCGTCCGGCTCGCGGCCACGTTCTCGCCGGTGCTGCCACCGGCGGGTGGCCTCTCGCTCGCGTCGCAGTCCGGGGCCATCGGTATCGCGGTGCTCGACTACGCGGCTCGTACGGGTGTGGGCATCTCCGACTTCGTCTCCCTGGGCAACAAGGCCGACGTGAGCGGCAACGACCTGCTGGCGTACTGGTACGACGACCCGGCCACCTCGGCGGTCGCCATCTACCTGGAGTCCTTCGGCAACCCCCGCCGGTTCGCCCGCATCGCCCGCGCCCTGGCCCGGCGCAAGCCGGTCATCGCCGTCGTGAGTGGACGGTCGGCCGCCGGGGCCCGGGCTGGCGCCTCCCACACCGCCGCCGCCGCCTCGCCGGCCGTGGCCGTCGACACGCTGTGCGCTCAGGCGGGCATCATCCGCGTCGACCACCTCGGCGAGATGCTCGACACCGCGCGGATGGTGACCGACCAGCCCTTGCCGGCGGGCATGCGGCTGGGCGTCGTGGGCAACGCCGGCGGGGTCAACGTGCTGCTCGCCGACGCCGCCGAGGCGGCCGGTCTGGTGGTGCCGCCGGCCAGTGACGAGCTCGCGGACCGACTGTCCACTGTGCTCCCCGGGGCCGGCAACCCGCTCGACCTCGGTGCGGCCGCCAGCCAGGAGGCGTTCGCCACCACCCTCGACATGTTGTCGGGCAGCGGTGAGGTGGACGCCATGATCGCCGTGGTCACCGCCACGCGGGCCAACGACGTACCCACCCTGCTGGCCGCGTTGGGCGAGGTGGCCGACCGGCACCGGGACGTGCCGCTCGCCGTGGTGGTGCTCGGCACCCAGCCGCCCGCGACCATCGGTGACCGCAAGGCCCCCGTCTTCGACCTGCCCGAGCGCGCGGTCGCGGCCCTCGCCAAGGCCGCCCGGTACGCGCAGTGGCGGGCGCTGCCGGCCGGCGCCGAGCCGATACTGTCCGATGTGGACAGATCCGGCGCGCGGGAGACTGTCGCGGCGACCCTGGTGCGCGGCGACGGGTGGCAGGACCACGGCACGACGGCGGACCTGCTCGGCCGCTACGGCATCCCGGTCGTCCCCACGCAGACCGTGAGCAGTGCCGACGATGCGGTCGAGGCGGCCGTAGCGCTGGGTTACCCCGTGGCGCTCAAAGCCGCCGACCCCGACCTGGTGCACAAGAGCGACATCGGCGCGGTCAAGCTCCGCCTGGCCGACGCCGACGCGGTGCGCGCCGCCTACGCCACGATCGCCCAGGCGACGGGCCAGCAGCACCCGCTGGTGCTGGTCCAGCCCATGGCCAGCGGGCAGGTCGAGCTCGTCGCCGGCATCGTGCACGACCGCAACTTCGGGTCGCTCGTGATGCTCGGCCTCGGCGGCGTGCACACCGACCTGTTCGGCGACCGGGCGTTCTCCCTCGTACCGATGACCGACCTCGACGCGACGCGGATGTGGAAGTCGCTGCGCGCCGCACCGCTGTTGACCGGCTACCGGGGCAGCCCGCCGGTGAACGTCGCCGCGGTCGAGGACCTCCTGCTGCGGCTGGGGCGCCTCGCCGAGGACCTGCCCGAGGTCGCCGAGCTCGACCTCAACCCGGTCCTCGTCAGCCCCGACGGGGCGGTAGCCGTCGACACGAAGCTGCGCCTGACGCCCGTCTCCGGTGAGCCCGACGCCGTCCTGCGCCAGCTCCGCCGGCCCTGAACACGCCATGATCCAGTTGATCTAGGGCTTGGCATGGTGACTCGATCTCCAAGCACCATGCGAATCCCTAGATCGACTGGATCATGGGGGCGTCAGACCGTGATGATGGGGACGCGCTTGGGTTCGGGTCGACCGGTGAGGGGGACGGTGATCTCCAGGATCCCGTTGCTGTAACGCGCCGTCACGCCCTCGGCGTCCGCGTTGCCGGGCAGGCGCACGGAACGGGAGAACGAGCCGTAGCGGAACTCGCTACGGTTGCGGGTCTCGGTCTGCTCACGTCGCTCGGCGTGGATCGTCAGCACACCGTTGGCGACGCTGATCTGGACGTCCTTTTCGGGGTCGAGCCCGGGCAGCTCGGCGCGGACCACGTACTCGGTGTCGGTGACCCGGTCCTCGAGCCGGATCATGCCGCTGCCATGCAGCGGGGTGTCCTGGTCGAACCACTCGCTCAGCTCGTTCCACAGGCGCGGTACCAGTGACGACATGGCAAGCCTCCTCTCGCACATGCACAGTGCGCCTCCATACCGACCTCCATCTTCGACCCGTACGCCCTATCCCGCCGAGCCAAACCATGCAGGCTGGGATGGGACCTTGTGCCCTGTGCGGCCGAGTGGGCGGCCGATCACGGTGGATGTGGGAGGCGCAGATGGACGAACACCCGTGGGGCCCGGCCGGCAGCGTTGCCCGGAGCCCGTCGGGAAGTACCAGCCGATTCCGATCCGCAGGCGTCGCCGGGACTGACGTGCGTGGCCTGACCGCCGAACAGGCCGCCGCGCGACTCGCGCACGACGGGCCCAACTCGGTACCGAAGGCGAAACCACCCTCGTTCGCATCCCGCATCGCGCACCAGCTCACCGACCCGCTCGTGCTGCTGCTGCTCGTCGCGCTCGCCGTCACCCTGGTCATCGGCGACGTCGCCGACGCCACCATCATCGGCCTCGTCATCGCGGTGAACACGGCGATCGGGGTGACCCAGGAAGCGCGGGCGGACAAGGCGATCGCCGCGCTCGACGCGATGGCGGCACCGACCGCGCGGGTCGTCCGGGACGGCGTCGACGAGATCGTGCCCGCGACCGACCTCGTCGTGGGTGACCTGGTCCGGCTGGAGGCGGGTGATGTCGTGCCCGCCGACCTGGACCTGCACATCGCGCACCGGCTCGCCTTCGACGAGGCCGCCCTTACCGGGGAGTCCGTCCCCGTGGGCAAGAACCCCGGGGAGGAGGCGTTGGCGGGCACCGTCGTCGTGACGGGGCGCGCCGCCGGTGTCGTCAGCCGGACGGGCAAACGCAGCGCGTTGGGGCGGATCGCCGCCGCCGTCGCGCGCACCCGGCCCGGACCCACCCCGCTGCAGCGCCGCCTCGCCGGGCTGAGCCGGGTGCTCGGACTGGTTGTTGTTGCCCTGTCGGCGGTGGTCTTCGCCATCGGCGTGGTGCAGGGCACGCCCGCGGTTGCGATGGCGATCGCGGCGGTGAGCCTCGTGGTGGCCGCGGTGCCCGAGTCGCTGCCGGCGGTGGTGACGGTCGCGCTGGCGCTGGGCGCCCGGCGTATGGCCGCGCACAAGGCGATCCCGCGTCGCCTACACGCGGTCGAGACCCTGGGGTCCGTCACCGTGGTGGCCTCGGACAAAACCGGCACGCTCACCGAGGGGCGGATGGTCGTACAGAGGGCTATCGATGCCTCCGGCGAGACGTTCGACATCGACGGGCGTGGGTACGAGCCGGAGGGGACGATCAGCGCGCCCGGCGGAGGCGGCGTGCCCGACTCGGTGCTCGACCTGGCGCGGGCGGCCGTGCTCTGCGCCGACGCCACGGTGCTACCGCCGACGCCGGAGCATCCCGACTGGCGCCCGGCCGGCGACCCGATGGAGGCCGCCCTGTACGCGTTCGCTGCCAGGGTCGGGCTCACGCCCGACAAGGAGCGCAAGCAATGGGCGCGCATCGATGAGATCCCGTTCGACTCAGAGACCCGGCGGATGAGCACGCTGCACGCGGGCCCGGACGGGCGCGTGCTGGTCGCGTGCAAGGGTGCGCCCGAGGCGGTGCTCGTGACGTCCGTCGTGGACGAGGTGCCGGGGGGTGTGCGCGAGGCCGCGGCCGGACTGGCCGAGCGCGGGCTGCGGGTGATTGCCGTCGCCGCCCGCGAGTACCCCGCCGCGGACGCGAGTGGGCAGCGGGCACGCGGCGCGGAGCCGGCCGGGCTGCGGTACCTCGGTCTGGTCGGCATCGGTGACCGGGTGCGCGAGCAGGCGGCGGCGACGGCCGACGAGTTCGAGCAGGCCGGCATCCGGTTGTTGCTGATCACCGGGGACCACCCCGGCACGGCGACCGCGGTCGGTGCTCAGGTCGGCATCTGGCGCCCGGGTGAACCGTTCCACACCGGCGACGGGATCCGGACCGAGGGCCCCCCGGTCGGCGGTGCAGCCGGGTCCGAGGATGTGTCCGCTGAGGCCCGGTCCGCTCGAGAAGGGTCTGACCACGGTGTCGAGCGCGTCCGCGTGTTCGCGCGGATCGCCCCCGAGCGCAAATTGGAGATCATCTCGGCGCTGCGGCAGCGCGGGCACGTCGTCGCGATGACCGGTGACGGGGTCAACGATGCCCCGGCCCTGCGCCGGGCGGACATCGGTGTCGCCATGGGCAACGGGACCGAGGTGGCCCGGCAGGCCTCCGACCTGGTGCTGGTGGACGAGAACCTCGCCACGATGGCCCACGCGGTAAGCGAGGGGCGGCGCATCTACGACAACATCCGCCGCTTCCTGCATTACGGCCTCTCCGGTGGCTTCGCTGAACTGCTCGTGATGCTGGCCGGTCCGTTCGTGGGCCTGCCCCTGCCGCTGTTGCCGGCACAGATCCTGTGGATCAACCTGCTCACGCACGGCATCCCCGGCGTCGCACTGGGGGCCGAACCCGCCTCGGAGGGCACGATGCGCCGGCCGCCCCGCCCGCCCCAGGAGTCGGTGCTCGGCGCCGGCCTGGCCAAAGCGGTCGGCTGGACCGGGCTCGGCATCGCGGTCGTCGCGCTCGGGGTCGGCCTCCTGGCGTCGGCCTATGGCCGGCCCTGGCAGTCGATGCTCTTCCTCGTCCTGGGTCTCGGTCAGCTGGGCGTCGCGCTGGCCGTACGGGCTCCCCGCACCCCCGGCGGCGACCGCAACCCGATGCTGGGGTGGGCGGTGGCGCTCTCGGCCGGGCTCATGGTCGCCGGCGTGACCGTGCCGGTGCTGCGTGACCTGCTGGGCACCGGCCCGCTGTCCTTCACCGACTGGGCCTGGTGCGTCGGCGCGGCGCTCCTGCCGGGTCTCGGGCTCCTGGCGGCGAAACGGGTATCGGGCCGGCCGGCCGCCGCGCCGGTCGGCGCCGGGTGAGCCCCGCCTCACAGCCATGGGGGATCACCCCACGGATAGGCTCCGAGAGTGACTCCTCGACCCGACGGGCCGACCTCGGCCGACCCTCCTGCCGGGGACGCGGCTGGCGACGCCGCCGCGGCGGTATCGGCACTGGGACTGACGGAACTGTCCCGGGTGCAGTTGGACGCGCTGTTACAGGAGCTGCTCGACCGGGTAGGCGAGGTCATCGCCAGCCGGGAGCGGCTGCGTTCGCTGCTCGGGGCGGTTGTGGCGATCAGCTCGGACCTGGAGCTGCGCCCGACGCTGGAGCGCATCGTCAGCGCCGCCTGTGAGCTGGTGGGTGCCCGGTACGGCGCGCTGGGCGTGGTTGGTGACCGCCGGGTGGTCGCCGGCGGGCGGGGCGCGGGCGGGGTCGGCCTGGTCGAGTTCGTCACCGAGGGAATGAGTCCGCACCAGGTGGCGGCCATCGGTGAACTGCCGACCGGCCAGGGCGTGCTCGGCCTGCTGATCGACGAGCCCAAGCCGGTGCGGATGCCCGACATCACCCAGCACCCCCGCTCGTTCGGCTTCCCCCCCAACCATCCACCGATGCACAGCTTTCTCGGTGTACCGATCCGGATACGGGACCGCGTCTACGGAAACCTGTACCTGGCCGAGAAGCTGGACGGGGCGGAGTTCACCGACGACGACGAGCAGATCGTGGTGGCGCTGGCGGCCGCGGCGGGCGTGGCGGTCGAGAACGCCCGGCTCTACCTGGTTGGGCAGCGGCGCCAACGGTGGCTCGCCGCCGCGACCGAGATCACCGAGCTGCTCGTGGGACGGGTGCGCCGCACCGAGGCGCTGGAGGTGATCGCCGCCCGGGTGCGCGAGGTCGCCGACGCGGACCTGGTCCTGCTCCTCGGGCACGACGAGGACACCGGGGTGCTCACCGTCGAGGTGGCCCAGGTGCGCGACACCACCCCGGCCGGCCTCACCGGCGCCACGGTCGCGGTGGACCAGTCCCACTTCGGCCCGGCGCTGATCACCCGGGAGCACCTGGTGGTGGAGAACCTGCGAGCGGCCGCGCCGTGGCCGGTGCTGCTGCCCGAGCGACCCGCGACCGTCGTACCGCTGGCCACCGCCGAAGCCCTGCACGGGCTACTGGTCATGGTCGCTCCCGATGTCTCGGGCGACCGGCAGGCCGACGAGATGGCGATGCTCTCCACCTTCGCCGGCCAGGCGGCGCTCGCCTTCGAGCGCGCACTGGCCCAGGAGGAGCGAGAGATGTACATGATTCTCGAAGACCGGGAGCGCATCGCCCGGGACCTGCACGACGTCGTGATCCAGCGCCTGTTCGCCACCGGGATGCAGCTGCAGACCGCCGCCCGGCTCGCGGTCAAGCCCGAGGTGATGGAACGGATCAACTCCTCCGTCGACGACCTGGACACCACGATCCGCGAGATCCGCTCGGCGATCTTCGAGCTGCGTACCCCGATGACCGCGCAGCTGCGCGCCGAGATCCGCGAGATGGTGGCGACGGCGGGGGACCAGCTCGGCTTCCGGGTCGGCCTCGAGCTCGACGGACCGCTGGACAGCGTGGTGCCCAACGAGGTGCGCACCGACCTGCTGGCGGTGTTGCGGGAGGCGCTGTCCAATGTGGTGCGTCACGCGGGGGCGCACTCGGTGCACGTGGGCGTCCGGGTCCTCGCCGGCTGGCTGCGGCTGCGGGTGTCCGACGACGGGCGCGGCGTCCCCGAGGGTGGCCGCCGGTCCGGCATCGAGAACATGCGCACCCGGGCCGACAAGGCGGGTGGCACCTTCGACCTGCGTCCGAACACCCCGCGCGGCACCGTCGTCGAGTGGACCGTCCCCGTCTGACGCTGGAGGCCCGTGCGGGCGTCGCCGTCAGCGGCCGGGGTGCTCGCCGAGGAGCTTGGTGGCGAGGACGGCGGCCTGGGTGCGCCGCTCGAGGCCGAGCTTGGCGAGCAGGCTGGAGACGTAGTTCTTCACCGTCTTCTCGGCGAGGAACATCTTCGCCGCGATCTCGCGGTTCGTGAGGCCCTCGGCGACGAGCACGAGGATGCGACGCTCCTGCTCGGTCAGCGAGCGCAGCTCGCTCGGTGGCTCCACCCCACTGCGGATGCGCTCCAGCACCCGCTGGGTGACCGCGGGGTCCAGCAACGACTGGCCGGAGGCGACCCGGCGGACGGCGTCGACGAGGTCGGTCCCCCGGATCTGCTTGAGCACGTACCCGGAGGCGCCCGCCATGATCGCGGCGAACAGGGCTTCGTCGTCCTCGTAGGAGGTGAGGATCAGGCCGTGGATCGACGGGTCGACCGAGCGGACCTCGCGGCACACGTCGATGCCGTTGCCGTCGGGCAGGCGGGCGTCGAGGACCGCCACGTTGGGGCGCAGGGCGGGGATGCGCCGGATGGCCTCGAGCGCTGACCCGGACTCGCCGACGATCTCGATGTCGCCGTCGTGCTCGAGTAGCTCACGCAGCCCGGTGCGGACAACCTCGTGGTCGTCGAGCAGGAAAACCCGGATCATGCGCCTATGTCTACCTCATTGGGCGGCTGATCCGCATCAGGACCTTGGACCCAAATGGGCGCCACCGCGCCAAGCGGGCACGCGGCGCGGCGGCGCTCGTGCGACTCTGCCCGCCGACCGTCCGCACCGTCGCTCGATGGGGTGAGGGGCCGGCGCTACTTGCGCGTACGGGTCCAACGACCCTGGCGGTGGCCAGACCCCGGATGCACCGTGGGGTGATCCGAACACACCGTGCGTAACCAAGACCCACGCGGCCAGCTCGCGCAGCGTGCGGAACGAGCACCGGGCCGAGTGGATGAGGCGGTGTAGCGCAATGAACCCCATGGACCAGGACAGCGAGCGAGAGGCGTTGCGCGCCGCTGTCGCCGACGCGGTACAGGCACCGTCAATCTTCAATACCCAACCATGGCAGTGGCGCCGGCAGGGCCACACGCTCGAGCTGTTGGCCGACCCGACGCGGCGGCTGGGCGTGGTCGATCCCGACGGCCACATGCTGGTGCAGAGCTGCGGTGCCGCCCTGCACCACGCCCGGGTGTCGCTCGCGGCTCGGGGCTGGTCGGCCGACGTGACGCGCGTGCCGGCCGATGGGGAGGAGCAGGCGTTGGCCCGGATGCGGCTCCTGGGCCGCAGCGACCCGGAGCGGGGCGCGGTGGCGCTGCGCGAGGCGATCGCCCGCCGGCGCACCGACCGCCGTCCGTTCAGCGACGAGACGGTCCCGCCCGACGTACTGGCGGCCCTGAGCGCCGCCGCGAGCGAGGAGGGCACGAGCCTGCACCGGGTCCGCCTGGACCAGATGCCGATGCTCGCCGTGGCGGTCGCCGCCGCGGCGACCGAGGAGCTCGCCGACTCCCGGTACCGGATCGAACTGATCCAGTGGACCAACCGTCCAGAGTGGAGCAACGACGGTGTGCCGGTGGAGACGGCGGTGCGGCGTGCCCCCCGCCGCGTCGGGGTGCGCGAGTTCGCGCTCTTCCCGGAGCAGGGCATGCCGGTGACGCCCGGCGGCGACCGTGGTGCGTCGTATCTCGTGCTGCACGGCCCGGGCGAGGAACGGTTGGACTGGCTGCGCGCGGGGGAGGCGTTGTCGGCCGTCCTGCTGACCGCGGTGAGCCTGGGCCTGGCCGTCGCACCGTTCAGCGACGTGCTGGAGGTCAGCCATCCGCGCGACCTCGTGCAAGGTCTGCTGCCGGGGCTGTCGTGCCCGTACGTGCTCATCCGCTGCGGGTACTCGGTCGACGAGCCCGTCCCGGCGTCGCCGCGCCGCAGCCTCGCGGAGGTGCTGTTCGAGCCGATGGACGGGACGGTTGCCCCGACGCCCGGCCAGGTCGCGGGGTGAGTCCGGTGACGACGCACACCTTCGTGACAGACGTGATGTTCACCGAGGCGGTCGCGGCCGCTGTAGCGGCGCCGTCGCTGCACAACACCCAGCCGTGGCGGTTCCGCTACGACCGGGAGACGGACACGGTACAGGTCCGCGCCGACCGCGCCCGGGCATTGCCGATCTCCGATCCGGTCGGCTGGGGCATGCGGCTGGCCCTCGGCGCGGCGACGTACAACCTGGCGCTCGCGTTCGCGGCCGCGGGAGCGCCGGTCGACGTGACCTGGCTGCCGGCGAACACCGACCCCGACCTGCATGCGGTGCTCACCCCAGGGCCGGCCCGACCGCCCACGCCCGAGCAGGAGCGGCTGTACCGGGCGATCCCGCGCCGGCACAGCAACCGCCAGCCCTTCCGCCCCGAGCCGGTTCCGCTCTCCGCGCGGACCGAGATCCTCCGCGCCGCCCGCGACGAACTCGCGTGGGTGGAGCTCGTGACCGGTGTGGCACCGGTGGCCGCCGTGGCGGAGATCACCCAGATGGCGCAGCAGGTGCTCGACGCGGAGCCGGGGTACCGGGAGGAGCTGCGTTCCTGGACCCGCCACAATGGACAGTCACGGGACGGCGTGCCGCTCTCGTCGGCCGGCCCCGTCACCGCGCCGCAGGACCTGTTCCCGCAGCGGCCCTTCGGCGACCGACCGCGCATGGAGGGGCACGACTACGAGACCGACCCGCTGGTCGCGGTCCTCGGCACCGCCGGGGATCTCGCCATCGACCACCTGCGGGCCGGGTACGCGCTCCAGCGGGTGCTGCTGACGATCACCGATCTCGGACTGTCAAGCTCGATGTTCTCCCAGCCCATCGAGGTGCCCTCCGCCCGGGAGCAGCTGCGGCTGGCGCTGGGCCGGTTCGGGACGCCGCAGATGGTGTTGCGGATCGGTTACGGCGACCCGGGCACGCACGCGGCGCGGCGCTCGCCGGCCGACGTCGTCGATGCCTGAGGGGTGGCGAAAGGCCTAACGATGGTTCAGGCCGAAGGTCCCGAAAGGGCGGACCCTGCGGCACTGAGGCCCCGGAAGCCGCACTGGCAGGCTTAAGGCGTCCCCAGAACAGGAGAGAGCCCCGGAAGCCCCGGCTTGGCTCCACAAAGGATGGAGAAATCCATGAAGCGTCGCACCGTTGACCTGATGGTCAGCGCGGGTGGCCTGATCATCGCTGCCATCCTGCTGGTTGGCGGCCTCGTGCTCACCAGCAACGCCAACTTCGCGAAGAACTACGTGGCCGACCAGCTTGGCGCGCAGCACATCACCTTCACCGCGCTCGAGGACCTCAGCGACGAAGAGTCGGAGATCGCCTGCCTGCGTGAGTACGCCGGCCAGCCGCTGACCACGGGCGAGCAGGCGGAGTGCTACGCCAACAACTACATCGGCCTGCACCTGCGCACGGGCGGCGGCGACCTCGCCGGCCTGACCTACGCGGACCTCGGTGATGTGCAGTCCGACCTGCGGGCGCAGGTTGCCGCGGCGCAGCAGAACAACTCGCCCAACCTGGAGGAGCTGCAGGACGAACTGGCGGCGGCGACCCAGCGGCGCGACACGGTCTTCAAGGGTGAGTCCCTGCGCGGCCTGCTGCTCACCTCGTACGGCTTCAGCGAGCTCGGTGTCAAGGCCGGGCAGGGTGCCACGGTCGCCTACATCGGTGCCGGCCTGATGTTCGCCCTCTCGGCGCTCGGCTTCTGGCACGGCGCCCGGACCCCCGCCTCGGTTGGCTTCGGGGTTCCCGAGGTGGCCGGACGTCGCGAGCGCGAGTCGGCCAGCGCCTGACCGCTCCCGCGGCACAGATAGACGACAACTGAATACCGCTCCCACCGGGTCCCGTCTCCACCGCGGGACCCGGTGGTCTTTCTCTGTCAGGAAGGACACCTTGCTGAACACCAGATGTCAGCACGGTGCCTCTCCTGACACAGCCCCCGGCGACCCACCCCCGCGGTGGGTTTTCGCGTTCGTGTGCGCGGGCAGGCAATCGCAACCGAGAATGGTGCGCAAACCGGCACGCGTCCTCGCGCGTGCCCGAGGCACGCGGGGGTGGCGCAGCCGATGGGCGGTGGGCCGGGTCGGGTCGTCATCGTGTCCGCGGGAGTAGGCCAGGGCCATCACGGGTACACGGCCGAGCTGGCGCGCCGGCTGGCCGAGCGCGGCTTCGCCGTCGACCAGCACGACTTCATGGACCTGTTGCCCGGACCAACCGGGGTGAACTCGGTGCGCCTGTACAACCGGACCCTCAACAGCGCCCCATGGGTCTACGCGGGGCTGTTCCAGGTCGGCACCTGGTCGGCCACGGCGGCCGTCACCCGTACCCTGCTCGCGCCCGCGCGGACCCGCCTTCGCGCCCTGCTGCAGCCCGACGTACGGGCGGTCGTCTCCACCTACTCGCTGGCGAGCCAACTGCTGGGTCCGTTGCGCCGTTCGGGGCACCTGCGCGTGCCCGCGGCGACCTACGTCACCGACTTCGCCGTGCACCGGCACTGGGTCGTGCCCGGGGTCGACGCGCTGCTGACCCCACACCCGGTCGGCGCCGTGCAGGCCCGGGTGCTGGGTGCCCGCACCGGGTCCGCGCTCGCCGCCGGTGCCCTGGTGGCGCCCGGGTTCCGCCCGCCCCAGCCGGGTGAGCGGGCCGCGGCCCGGGGGACGTTCGGGCTACCGCCGGGGCGCCTGGCGCTCGTCGCGGCCGGGTCCTGGGGAGTGGGCCGGGTCGAGGCGACCGCGGCGGACCTCGCGACCTCGGGCGTGGCCACCCCGGTCGTCGTCTGCGGTCACAACGACCGCCTGCGCGCGCGTCTCGACCGGGCCGGGGTGCCCGCCCTGGGCTGGGTCGACGACATGCCACAGCTCATGCGGGCCGTCGACCTGCTGGTGGAGAACGCGGGCGGGCTCATGGCGCTGGAGGGTATGGCCACCGGGCTGCCGGTAGCGACGTACCGGCCCATCCCCGGCCACGGCCGGCGCAGCGCGGCCACGCTCGCCCAGGCCGGCGTGAGTACCTGGATCCGCGACCCGGGATCGTTGCGGACGGCGCTCGTACGGCTGGTCGACGGCGACCTCGGGGTGCGGCAGCGGGCGGCGGCCGCGCCGATGCTGCGGTCCGACCCGGCCGAGCTCGTCGCGCGGCTCGCCCTTCCATCGACGCCTGACTTTCCGCGATCGTGGGGCTATCCGCGTGATTGGAGATCCATCGACCTTGCCAAGCCCAAGATCGCGGAGAGGGAGTCGCGGTGATCGGGCGGGTCGGCGCGGTCCCGACGCGGTGATCGTCGCCGCCGCGGGCTGTGCGCTGGCCGCGGCGTGCTGTTACGCGGTCGCGGCGACCCTCCAGCACCGCGCTGCCGGCCGGGAGCCGGTGAGCCACACGCTCGACCCGCGGTTGCTGGTGCGACTCGTTCGCCGTCCACTGTGGATGGCCGGGGTGGGTGCGGACGCGGCCGGCACCGGCCTGCACGGCCTGGGCCTGGCGCTGGGGCCGCTGGCGCTGGTGCAGCCGCTGCTCGTCACCGGGCTGGTCGTGGCCGTGCCGCTGTCGTCGGCCCTGGACCACCACCGCCCCGGCCGGCGCGAGCTCGTGGGCGTGGTAGCGGCGGCGGTCGGGCTGGCCACCTTCGTGGTCGTCGCCGACCCGCGGCCCGGGCCGGTCCCCCCCGCCGAGGCGAACCTGACCGGGGTCGTCGCGCTGACCGGCGTGGTCGTGGCCGGGCTCGTGGTGTTCGCCGTACGGAGCGCGGGCGCGGTACGGGCGACCGCGCTCGGCGTGGCGACCGGGGCCGGGTTCGCCCTGGCCGCCGCGCTCGCCAAGGCGTGCCTGGACCGGCTGGCCACCGACGGGTTCGGCGCCGTACTGCTCGACTGGCGCCTGCCGGCCCTGGCGGCGGTCGGACTGTGCGCCGTGGTGCTCAACCAGAACGCCTACCAGGCCGGCAGCCTCTCGGGTCCGCTGACCGGCATCGTGCTCACCGATCCGCTGGGCAGTGTGGCCATCGCCGTGCTGGCCTACGGCGAGCGCATCCGGACCACCCCGGCGGCGCTCGCGGTCGAGCTGCTCGCGCTCGGGGTGATGGCGGTGGGCGTATGGCTCGTGAGCCACGCCGTCACCGCGGCCCCGCGCGGGCCCCTGCACCGGCTGGCCGGCCGATAGGCTCTGCCCATGGGTCCGTACCCGTCGCCGCAGCACCAGCCGCAGTACCCGTCCGCGGCGCAGTACCCGTCCGCGGCGCAGTACCCGCCGGGGTACCAGCCGCCGCCGGCCCGGCCGCAGTCGGGTGCGGTGCTCGTGCTCGGCGTGGTCCTCGCGGCCCTGGTGCTCCTGTGGGTCGCCGGCGCGTACGTCCTGGTCACCTACGCACCGGCCGACTTCGGTACGCCGCCGGGGGCCGGTCCGTCCGACTGAACCTTCCCGTTCCTCGCGCTGCCGCAGTGCCGGCCGACAACGAGTCGATCTAGGGATTCGCATGGTGATTGGAGATCGACTCACCATGCGAATCCCTAGATCAACGACGTCGGAAGAGGCACGTCACAGGCGTCGCTCGATGGGCAGGCGGGAGCGGGTGAGCAGTCCGGCGCCGAGGACCGCGAGCAGCGGCGTCGCGACCAGCGTCACCAGCAGGGTCGACCACGGCATCACCGGCATGGGTGGGCCGTCCGACGGCCAGAGCACGTCGCCGTAGTCCTGAGCGATCGCCGCGAGCACGGCGAGCGCGGCCCCGATGCCGGCGAGCGAACCGAGCAGGGAGCCGAGTCCGGCGATGACGCCGGACTGGCTCACGGACAGTCCACGTCGGACGGTCGGCGACGCGCCGACGGCGGCCAATGTGGACAGATCGGCCCGGCCGTCGGCGGCCGCGAGCGCGGTGCCCACCGACGCCGCCCCGATGGTGATGACCACGGCCGCCCCGAGCAGGATGAGCAGGATCGGCTCGACTTCGTCGGTGAAGCCGGACTCGACCGACGGGAAGGCCTCCAGTGGCTGCAGCGCGGCGCCCGCGCGCTCCATCTCGGCCTGGTCCGGCATCCGCGTCGTCGTGGCGACGATCGTAGATGTGTCGCTGTCGAGGCCGGTGGCCGCGAGCGCCCCGGCCGACAGCAGCGCCGGCCCGGGCCCGATCGCCGTGGTCAGCTGGTACCCCGGGACCGTGACCAGGTCGAGGGTGTAGCCGGGGATGACCCACACGCCGCCGGGACCCTGGGTGGGCTCCTGCGGCCGGTCGGCGTCGGCCGCCGCGTCGACATCGGCGCTGCTTGCGAGCCGATCATCGGGCTCAGTGGGCGTGCTGACCGCGAGGGTCACTTCGCCGTCGTCGATGTAGAGCGGGGACCGGACAACCACCCCGCCGGCGGCCAGCACCTCCTGCGCGCGACGCAGGTCGTCGCCGGACGCGCCGGTGAGCGCGGCGACGGCCGTCCCATCGACGACGTACACCATGGTGCCGCCGTAGGTGCCGCGCGGGTCGCAGGCCGGGTTCTGCGCGGCGGCCCGACGCTCGTGGTCGGACAGGTCCTGTCCGGTCCGCAAGGCAAGGAGCTGCGGGCAGGCGTCGGTGAGCGCGACCTCGATCTGGCAGCCCTGATCGGCCGGGATCCCGGGTGGACAGATCGCGGCGCCGACCCGGTGCAGGTCGCCGACGGGCAGCGTCGAGCGTATGGCCTGCTCGATGGCGGCGAGCTCGGTCTCCCGGTCCGCCGAGCCGCCACCGCCGTAGCCGAAGTCCACCTGGACGGTGCCGGTCGGGCGCTCCTGCCAGTGCGTGGCCTGCGCGTGCTCGGCCCGGCTGTCGAGGAACATGCCGAGCGCGACGCTGCCGGCGACGGCGGCCATCACGGCCGAGATGGCCGGCGCGGCGGCGGCCCGGTTGCGAGCGGCATCGCGCAGGGCGATCCGGGGCGCGAGCGGCAGGAGCCGGCCGATGCGGGCGATGAGCCCGACCAGGGCCGGGGTGCACAGCACCAGCCCCAGCTCGCCGACGACCAGCCCGGCCAGCATGACCGTGGTGTCGGCCGACCAGGTGCCGGCGACGGTGACGGAGACGCCGAGACCGATCATCGCGATGCCCACGGCGATCCAGCGCTTGCGGGACCTGGTCGTGCCCCGGCGGCCGGCCAGGGCGGCGATGACGCTCTGCCGGGCGGTGACGAACGCCGGCACCAGCGCGGCGAGCATGCCGGTCAGCATGGCGAGCACGGCGATGGCCACGAGGGCCTCGGGGTAGACCCGGTAGCCGCCGGCCCGGGCGTGTGCGAAGAGCTCCTCGATCCACGGCCGGGCCATGAACGCGCCCGCGACCCCGAGAGCGATACCAGCGCCGGCGCCGAGCAGGCCGAGGACCACCCCGTCGGCGAGCACGATCCGCCGCACGTGCGCCGGGGTGCCGCCGTTGGCGGCGACGAGTGCCAGTTGGCGGGACCGGCGCCGGGCCCCGACCGCGAAGGCGGGGCCGGCGAGCAGCACCACCTCGAGCAGCGCGAGCCCGGCCACGATCACCCCGAGGGCGAGGTCGTCGGCATCGACGAAGACCTGCTCCTGCTGCCAGCGCTGGATGAGCGGCACGTCTTCGTCCGCCGGCGGGTCCTCGAAGACCGCCCGGGACGACACGATCATTCCCTGCTCGTTGAGGTTCACGACCCGGTCCCAGGTCAGTGGCTGCGGCGTGTCGACGAGCCAGGAGCTGCCCCGGTCCTCGAAGTACTGTCCGATCGCCTCCTCGTCCGCCTCGTAGGCGAACAGCAGCACGCGGTCGAGCAGCGAGGGGAACTCCACCTCACCGACCACGGTGAATACCCGGCTGCCGTCGGGGTGGAGCACGGTGACCGTGTCGCCGATGCCGGCCTGGAGCCACGCCATGGCCTGCTTGGTGAGCCCCGCCTCGGTCGCCGTGGCTGGCGCCCGCCCGTCGAGCACCTCGACGTAGCCGCGGCTGAGCGGGCTGCTCGCGTCGACCATCACCGCGTCCGGCTGCCCGACCCCGTCGGGCGTCTCGACCCGCGTGACGCCGCGCCGCAGCGGCAGCACGGTACTTCCGGGCAGCTCCTCGAGCAGCTCCTCCTCGGTGCCGGGCACGAACAGGCGCTCCGGCGCCGCCGGGGCCTCGTCGCCGGGCTGCACCTCCACCGCCTCGGGGTCGATGGTGGAGCCGTCGTTGGGGTCGGGCATCTGCAGCGTCGGTTGGTGGGTGGGCCACGAGATGCGCGCGTCGCTCGTGCCCATGGTCCGGTCGGCCTTCTCGGCGCCGGTCAGGTTCAGCATGTCGGAGGTGGCCGCGGCGAAGGCCAGTGCCAGCACCGGCATCGCGATCATCGCGACGACCAGCGTGGAGCGCCCCTTCGACCGCCGCGCCTCGCGCCGGGCGATGCGCAGCGCGCTGCGCCAGCTGGCGAGGAAGCTCATGTCAGATCCCTGGCCAGCAGGGACTCCGCCTCGGGCAGCGGGCCGGAAGTATCCACAATGGACCCATCGCGGAGGAAGATGACCCGGTCCGCCCAGGCGGCGTGGCGGGCCTCATGCGTCACCAGCACCCCGGCCGCCCCCGCGTCGACCCGGGCCCGCATGAGCTTGAGCACCGACTCGCCGGTCTGCGAGTCCAGGGCCCCGGTGGGCTCGTCGGCGAGGATCAGCCGCCGGTCGCCGACCAGGGCGCGCGCGATCGCCACCCGCTGCTGCTGACCGCCGGACATCTCGTCGGGGAAGCGCGTGGCGAGGTCGGCCAGGCCGACCTCCTCGAGGGCGGCCATGGCGGTGGCCCGGGTGCGGCGCAGCCGTACGCCGTCCAGCTCCAGCGGCAGGCCGACGTTCTCGACCGCGGTGAGGCTGGCCAGCAGGTTGAGGTCCTGGAAGACGTACCCGACGCGCCGACGGCGGACGGCGGCGAGCTCCCGCCGGGTCAGCCCGCCGAGGACGACGCCCTCGACCACGACCTGGCCGGCGGTCGGCGCGTCGAGCCCGCCGGCGAGGTTGAGCAGCGTCGACTTGCCGGAGCCGGAGGGCCCCATGACGGCCACCAGCTCGCCGGCGGTCACGGACAGCGAGACGCCGCGCAGGGCGTGCACGGCGACGTCGCCCTTACCGTGCACGCGGGTGACGTCGCGCAGCTCCAGAACGGTGGTGTTGGTCGGGCGGGCCGTAGGCCTGGGCGGCACGGACATTGTTGTCATCGCGTCTGCTCCCATGTGCGCTCGTCGTCCACCGTGGACGGCTCCACTGTGGATGGACCGTGGACCGGGGTGAACCGGGTCAGGCTCGCCTCGCAGTGGTCGAGCCAGCGCACCTCGGCCTCGCCCTGGAAGACCATCGACTCCAGCACCATCCGCCAGGCCAGGTCGGCGCCGACGGGATCCTCGACGGCCGCTTTCAGCCGGGTGAGCTCCTGCAGCGTGCGGATGGTGGCGGTGCGCTGGGTCTGCACCACGGCGCGGACGTCGACCCCCGGGGTGGTGATCGCCAGCGCCAGCTTGATGGCCAGCTCGTCGCGGGGCCGGTCACCCCGCTGGAGCGGGCTGGCGAACCACAGCGCCAGCTCGGCGCGCCCGCCGGCGGTGATCTCGTACGGCCGCTGCCCCCCGTCGTTGCACGGCAGCGCCCGCACCAGACCGTCGCGTTCGAGCCGGGACAGGGTCGTGTAGACCTGCCCGATGTTCAGCGGCCACGTCCCGCCCGTGGTCTGCTCGAACTCGGTGCGTAACTGGTACCCGTACCGGGCCCCTCGTTCCAGCAGGGCCAGCAACCCGTGTCGAACGCTCATGCCCGTGCTCGCTTCGCTCCGCGCGGGCCGCCGGCTCCGAGCAGACTCGGTTCCATGGTTCGTTCGCTCATGACTACGCAGTATGCATACCCCGTATGTACCGCGCAAGTCCCCGTCGCCCCGTAGGGTGCCAGGCGTGGCCGACGTCGCGTTCATCCTGGTCAGGCAGGTCGTGCTTCCCGAGCCGGGGTCGGTGATCGACGCAGCCCGCCGGTACGGCCTCGAGCTGGTCCACGACACCGCCTCGGCGGGCGGGGCTGGCGTGGGCTTCCGCCTGGCCAGCGGGGCGAGCCTGACCGTGATGCTGATGCCCTTCCCGCACCCGGACGCGCCGAGCATGCTCGGGGTTACCTCGCCGCCGCCCGAGGACCTGGCCGCGCCGGCCCATCTGGTCGTCGCCGCGCTCGGACTGACCGGGCCGGATCGCGAGCGGGACACGACGATGGCCGCCCTCGCGGGTGCGGTGATCAACGCGGTCGACGCGGCCGGGGCCATGCTCGGTCACGGCGTCGCCTTCCACCGGGCGATTCTGTTCGCCGACGCGGCCCGGCTGGCAGCCGACGAGCATCAGCCGCTGGCCGTCGAGGTCGCCGTCGACGTGACCGCTGCCCAGGAGTCGGCGACCCGGATGTCGTTCCTGACCCATGGCCTGGCGCGCTACGGCCGGGAGGAGCTCTACGTCACCTGCCCGGTCGAGGGGCGCGGGGCGCTCAGCTTCGTCTTCGACATGGCTCGATGGCTACTCGCCGACCCGGACAAGTACCTGCCTACCGGCGACACGGTCGGCCGCTCCGAGGACGAGAAGCTGCCCGTCCAGCGCGTCGCCAACCCGACCGGCCAGGGACCGCAGGTCATCCGCCTCGACCTCCCTGACTGATCCGCGCCAAACCCATCGACCAGTGACCGCTATGGATGGAACCGGTCTGCGGGATGGCGGCGGGTTGCGACAGTCCGGCAGGATGGCCGACGTGATTCGATGGGAGTACGCACGGCTGGAGTACCGGGCCACGGCCTCGTTCGGTGCCGACCAGCACGTCGACTGGAGCGCCACCTTCCACCATCCCGACGGGCCCCAGCACTGGGGCGTGGACGAACGCTTCGATGATCTCCGTCATCTGAACCGGGCCGGTGCCGACGGCTGGCAGTCGTACGACCGGCACGCCCGGCTGATCGGCCAGCCGCAGCGGCTCAACGCGGTCACCTACTCGCTGCGCCGCCGCATCGATTAGTGCACTCCTTTAGCGCACTCCTTTAGTGCATTCTTGACGACGCCTGCGGCAATCAGCTCGCAATGGAACGGCCCGCTCGACCGGTCGGTTCACCCGCGCAATCGTCGGATCGACGACTGTCCGGAATAGGGACATTTGATAGCGGGAAACCCCTCGACCCAGTTGCGGGGGTCACTCCTTACCGGTAGGCATCTATTGATTCCCGGATCATCGCCACCCACGTATGCGTGCCGTGCCGGGAGAGCTGTCTTGCTCACAAGAGGGGGTACCCACGTGTCTCGCCGACGCATCGTTGGCGCCGCGGCAGCTGTCCTCTCGCTGCCGTTGTTGCTTCTCATCCCACTTCCGGGGGCGAGCGCACAGGTCGCCGCCGCCGATCCTCCACTGAAGGACACCTACGAGCTCGACACCAGCCAGCAGCTGAGCTTCGAGGGCCAGCCGGTGCCGAGGACGTTCGACGCGCCGGTCGCGGTGCAGAGCTTCGCGGCCGAGGCCGTGCAGACGCCGCCGGTCGGCACCGTGCGGACCTGGCTCGGCCTGCGGGCGACCACGAACCAACTGCTGCTCAAGCCGTACACGCTGCGCGGCGTCGGCAACAAGGTCGAGATCTGGGTCGCGAACAACCTCGCCTTCCCCACGGGTGACCCGCGTAATGCCGTGCCGGGCTCGGTCGAGGTCACCGACGCGCAGGTGCAGAGCATGGTCAACGAGTTCGACAACACCATGTTCCCGATCGAGACCGCGGCGTTCAGCACCCCGCCGGACCGGGACGGCACCAACGAGCTGCTCTTCGAGATCTTCGGGATCCAGCTCGACTTCACCGGCGAGGGCGACAACACGGTCGTCCTGGTCGACAACGTCCAGGATGGTAACTTCTTCGACCTGGCCAACAACCCGACGTACATCGCGGGCTTCTTCCACCCGACCTTCAACCTGCTGGCCGACCGCAACATCATGACGATCGACGGCTTCGACTGGCTGCACCGCACCGGGACGAACCCGCCGAACGACCCGACCGGCGATCCGGCGACCAGCCGACCGGCCCGCCCGCTGCTCTACGAGGGCGTGTTCGCCCACGAGTGGCAGCACCTGCTGATGAGCTACGCGGACCCGTCCGAGCACACCTTCATGAACGAGGGCCTCTCAGACGTCGCGCAGACCCTGGTCGGGTACGTCGACGCAACGCTGACCATCGATCAGATAGGCAACGATAGCCACATCAACAGTTATCTGGGCTGGAGTACGGTCCAGACGCCGGCCAACCCGAACCCACGTAATGCCGGCGGCCCACAGAACTCGCTCAACCTCTGGGACGAGTTCGAGGCGGAGACGAACGGGGCGGCGGTGCTGGCCGACTACGGCCACACCTACGCGTTCCTGCTGTTCCTCTTCGACCGGTACGGCGTCGACTTCATCTCGAGGCTGCACAACGACGCCGCGTTGCAGGGCCTGGCGAGCCTGCAGGCCGCACTGGCCGACGAGGGCGTCGACCTCTACACGGCGATGCACGACTTCCAGTCGGCCACCTTGCTCGACCGGCTCGTCGACAAGCCGCTGGGGATCGTCATCGGTGAGTCCAAGGGCGACGTGACCTCGGAGAACCTCAACTCGACGGTCAACCTGGACAACCCGATGTCCTACGCCGCCCCGGGGGCCGCCCCCAACGGCGCCGACTACGTCCTGCTGCGAAACGCCGGCGGCCAACCGTTGAAGGGCAAGGATGTCAAGTCCATCAAGTTCCAGGGCGCCACGACCCTGCCACCGCTGCCGCTGCTGTGGAGCGTCGTCACCGACGATCCCGACAGCCCCGGTGACGCGGTGCTGTGGTCGGGCGACACGCCCAACACCGACTCGATGGCGGTCACCTCGGTGACGGTGCCGGCGGCCGACCCGACGCTGCGGTTCGATGCCAAGTACGGCGCCGAGCTCGACTTCGACTACTGGTTCGTCTATGCGTCGACCGACGGTGGTGCCAGCTACACGAACATCACCGGCACGGCCGTGGACAACCCGCGGGTCTCGGAGAGCACCATCGGCTTCGGGCCGGGCATCAGCGGGACCACGGACGGGTTCGAGCCGCACGAGTTCGACCTGTCGGCGTACGCCGGGCAGGAGATCCTGCTCGCCTTCCGCTACGTCACCGACCCGTTGGTCAATGAGGGCGGTCTGCTCATCGACGACGTCACCGTCGGCGGCACGCTGATCAGCGACGGGAACCTGGAGCCGTTCTCCTCGCCGTCGGAGGTCTCACCGACCCCGGTGAACAACTTCAACGTGCAGGTCTGGGGCATCAACCGCGATCTGAACGTCGCGGTGCAGGTGGCCGACCTCAACGGCAAGTCCTCGTTCTCGCTCGGACTGCTGCAGACGCTCGTGCTGAAGCTGTTCCCCGAGGTCGTCGTGATCGTCGCCTACGACGAGCCCACCGAGCAGGTCAGGCAGTACGCGCCGTACAAGCTGACGGTCAACGGCGTGGTCCAGGAGGGCGGCGGTCTGTAGCCGCCATCCGGTAACGGCCTCGAGCCCCCGTACGAGCGGTGATCCACCGCTCGTACGGGGGCTCTTGCTGGATGAGGACCGGCTGCGGCCTTCGCGTTATTGTGCGGCGGTGACCACAACGCCGGCCCCTCCCGCGCCGCGGCGGCCCGTGAGCCCGCCCGTCGCCGCCACCATCGATCCGGCCGAGGTCGGTCTCGACGCCCGGCAGTTGCAGCGCCTGGACGCGCACTTCGCGCGCTACGTCGACGGCGGCAAGCTCGCCGGCTGGCAGATCGTCGTGACCCGGCGCGGCCAGGTGGCCCACTCCTCCGTCTACGGTCGGCGCGACCTCGAGTCGGGCGCGCCCGTCACGTCGGACACCCTGTGGCGCCTCTACTCGATGACGAAGCCGATCACCTCGGTCGCGGCCATGATGCTGTGGGAAGAGGGCCGGTTCGAGCTCACCGACGAGATCAGCCGGTGGCTGCCCGAGTTCGCCCATCCCCGCGTCTACGACAAGGGGTCCAGCCTCAAGCCATACACGGTGCCGGCGGTCGAGCCGATCCGGATCTGGCACCTGCTCACCCACACCAGCGGCCTGACCTACGGGTTCGTGCAGACATCGGTCGTCGACTCGCTCTACCGGGCCGCGGGCTACGACGTGCTGCCCCCGCCCGGTGTGGACCTCGCCGAGGCCTGCCAGGCGTGGGCGAACCTGCCGCTGCTGTTCCAGCCCGGCACCCGGTGGGGCTACTCCGTGGCGACCGACGTGCTCGGCCGCCTGGTCGAGGTCGTGTCGGGGCAGCGCCTCGACGAGTTCTTCGCCGAGCGGATCTTCGCGCCGCTGGGCATGACCGACACCCACTGGTGGGTGCAGGGTGACGACGCCGACCGCCTCGCCGCGCTGTACGTGCCGAACGTGCCGGCAAGCTCGCCGGACCGCGCCACCGGTGGGCTGCTGCGCTACGACCACCTCGGCCAGGAGGCGCTGGCCCAACCGTCCATGCTCTCCGGCGGTGGCGGCCTCGTCTCGACCGCGGCCGACTACCACCGGTTCACCCAGATGCTGCTGCGCGAGGGTGCCTACGACCCGGCTCCTGGCGGCGCCGACCGTGGGCGGTTGCTCGGCAGCCGCACCGTGCGGTACATGACGCGCAACCACCTGCCCGGCGACGTGGACCTGCAGGCGCTGACCACGGGCGGGTTCGCCGAGACCAACTTCGAGGGCATCGGGTTCGGGCTCGGCTTCGCCGTCGTGCGCGACCCGGTGCCGTGGCGGGTGCCGGGCTCGCCCGGCCAGTACTACTGGGGTGGGGCGGCGAGCACGGCGTTCTGGGTGGACCCGGCCGAGGAGCTGACCGTGATGCTCTTCACGCAGCTGATGCCGGCGAGCACCCATCCGCTTCGTCCCCAACTGCGCCAGATGGTTTACCCCGCGCTGGTTTCCTAGCGCAATGCGGTAGCGCGGCCGACACCGGGCAGGACCAACGCCGGTTGCCAGGAACCGGGCCTAACGGATTAGATGTCTCCTTGCGATGCGGGTGGCTGTTTGTCGGGCGCCGCCGGCACAAACGGACGACATGCTGCAACTAGGAGGAGTGTCGGTGAGCGACTCCTGGGGCGCGCAGGGCGGCTACCCGCCGCCGGCACGGCGCCCGTACGGCCCTCCGGCTGGCAGCGATCCTGCCGACGCCGGGCCGGCCACCCCAGTTCCGGAGTACGGGTCAGAGCTTCCCGAGTACGGGCCCGAGTTTCGGGAGTACGGGCCGGGCAACCCACCATCGGGACAGCGCTGGCCCGGTGGCGCCGGAGCCGGTTACGGTCCGCCGGAGTACGGTCCTGCTCCCGGCGCGCCGAGGCACGGCAGCCCCTCGTACGGTAGGTCGGGTTACGGCCCGGCTGCGCCGCCTGCGGGTGCTCCCTCGTACGGTTCGCCGGGTTACGGTCCGGGCGCGCCGCCTGCGGGTGCTCCCTCGTACGGTTCGCCGGGTTACGGTC
>JBQGBY010000055.1:0-1827 GCA_052038195.1 Micromonosporaceae bacterium
CGCTCCACCTGCGACCCCCGGCGACCCCACCGGGAGAGTGGCAGCACGCGGAGGCGCCCACCAGTCGACCCTCGTGGTACGACCGGCCCGCGGAGGAACGGGAGGTTGTCCGCCGCAAGACCCTCGCCCTCGACGAGGTGACGCTCGACGAGGCCGCCTTCGACATGGAGCTGCTCGACCTCGACTTCTACCTATTCTTCGAGCTGGCGACTGGCGTGGACGCCGTGCTGCACCGGCGGCCCGACGGCCGCCTTGGCCTGCGCCGGCTCCATCCCGTCGACCTGCCAGCCGTGGCCGAGGCGGTCGCGGTCGTGCTCGAACCCGAGCCGGCTCCGACCTTGACGCTGGACGACGCGGTCGAATGGGTCGACCTGGCCGGTGAGCCGTTCGTGTTCTTCCGCAACCAGGAGACGGGTCGAGCGAACATCGTCTACCGCCGCTACGACGGCCACTATGGGCTCATCACGCCGGCGGACGAGCCGGCCCCGCCGGCCGAACCCTCGACCGCGCGCCGGCGGCTGCGCGACGAGCTGGCCCGCCTCCAAGCCGTGCGGGACGCGCTGATCGGCGAGGGGTTCGCGGAGGAGAGCGAGGCCGTCAGCGTCGCGGAGACGTCCACGATCGACCAGCACCAGGCCGATCTAGGCACCGAGACCTTCGAACGCGAACGCGACCAATCCCTACTCGAAGACATCGAGCAGGAGATCGCAGACGTTCGGCGGGCGTTCGTCCGGCTCGACCAGGGCACGTACGGCCGCTGCGAGGCCTGCGGCACGCAGATCCCCGACGAACGGCTGGTGGCCATGCCCGCCGCCCGCTTCTGCCTGGAGCACCAGGCCGCAGCCGAGGTCATCACCGGCCTCGCAACCTGATTCGGGGTCTTGGTGACGCGATTCGTCGGATACCAACGGATCGCGTCACCGAAATAGGCGACCACCCATCGGGTCGTGGCTTCGGCTCACATCGGCGAGCGGCGGGCGAATTGGCTGGTCGCGGCCCTGGGAGGCTCGGCCGTCGTCGGGGTCGCGGGCGCAACCAGCACGGGTCGGGGGCTGTCGCATACGAGGCGGCGGCTGACGCTGCTGAGCATGGGGTGGTCGGGGGCGCCGACGCCGCGGGTGCCGACGGCGATGAGGTCGACGTCGAGCGTGGTGGCCAGCCGCAACAGGACCGCTGCCGGGGCGCCTCGCTGGCAGATGGTGTACACGTGGAGTCCCCGGGCCCGTGCCGGGGTGCAGGCGGCGCCCAGCATTGCTGCGGCCCGGGCCGGGGCGTCCGTCTCGCCTTCGCTGGTCACCGTCGTGGCCGGCCCGAGGGGGAAGACCGGCACGTCTTCGACGGCGGTGACCGCCACGATGTCACCGCCGAGGATCTCGGTGAGGTCGACTGCCAGGTCGAGGGCACGCAGCGATGGTCTAGAGCCGTCGATGCCGACCAGCGCGCGCCAAGCGGCGACCCCTGGCTCCCCGGCCGGTGCGGGCGCGCGCGGCTCGGGGGCCGCCTCCGGAACGGCCACCGTGGGTACCTGGGGCTCGGCGGGGACGCCGAGGCTGGTGCTGAGCTGACCCAACTCGGGTGCGCGGCTGTGGCGGCCAACCACGAACAGGTCGGGTTCTTCCTTGTCGACGGCGTGGTGCAGGACCTCGACCGGCGTGCCCCCTCGCACGAGCAGCCGGTAGGGGATGGCCGCCTCCCGGAGGGGTGCGCACCAGTCGCGGTCGAGGGTGGCGGCGACCTCGGCGGCGATCGAGGGCGCGGGCACCTCGGCGCGGGCGACGGTGCCGGCCGGGCCCAGGGCGTGGACGACGACGACCTCGGCGTCGAGCC
>JBQGBY010000056.1:0-69937 GCA_052038195.1 Micromonosporaceae bacterium
CGCACCCAGCCGTACCGGGCGATCGCCGGACCGACCACCAGCGAGGCGTCGGTGACCCGCCCGGTCACCACGACGTCGGCGCCGGCGCGCAGGCACTCCGCGATGCCGAACGCGCCGAGATAGGCGTTGGCGGTCACGGCACCCTCGACGGGGAGGGCGTCACCCTCCACATGGGACACCTGCACCCGTAGGCCGAGCCGGCCGGCCAGGGCGCGTAGGGCGTCGGCGAGCCCGGCCGGGTTGAGGCCACCGGCGTTGGTGACGATCGTGACGCCCCGCTCCTGGGCCAGCCCCAGGGCCTGCTCCATCTGCCGCAGGAACCCCCGGGCGTAGCCCAGCGACGGGTCCTTGAGCCGGTCCCGCCCCAGGATGAGCAAGGTCAGCTCGGCCAGGTAGTCGCCGGTGAGGACGTCGAGCGGCCCACCGGTCAGCATCTCCACCCACGCGCTGGCCCGGTCGCCGTAGAACCCGGAGGCGTTGCCGATCCGCAGCGGCGGAACTCTAGAGCCGTTCCGGCCCTCCGCCCCCGCCCAGCCACCCGAAGAGCCGTTCCGGCCCTCCGCCCCCGCCCAGCCACCCGAAGAGCCGTTCCGGCCCTCCGCCCCCGCCCAGCCACCCGAAGAGCCGTTCCGGCCCTCCGCCCCCGCCCAGCCACCCGAGTCGCCCACGGACAGGCCGTCCCCGCCGCCGGTCACGGGCCCGCCGTCACGTCGTTCCGGCCCCTACCAGAAGCGTCGTCCCGGCCCCCGCCCGAAGCGTCGTCCCGGCCGTGGGCCCCCGGTGGTCGGCCGGGCCCGGGCGGGCCGGCGAAGGTCTGGGCGATGTCGAGCCACTCGTGCGCGACCGGCCCGTCGGCCCGCAGGTCGAGGTCGGCGCGGTTGCGCCGCTGGGTGACGAGGAGGCAGAAGTCCAGCGCGCCGCCCGTCACGCGGTTCGTGGCGTCGGCGGGGCCGAATGTCCATTGTGTACCGTCCGGGGCGGACAGCTCCAGCCGGACGGGCTGGTCGGGGATCGGCCGACCGTGGGCGGCGAAGCTGTACCCCAACGTACGGTGGCCGAGGAACGCGATGTGCCGCAGCCGGTCGGTCGGTTCGCGCGTGATCCCCAGGGTGTCGGCGACATCCAGCCCGTGCGCCCACGTCTCCATGATCCGGGCCGTTGCCATCGATGCTGATGACATCGACACGCCGTACCACGGGATCTTCCGCCCGGCCGGCACCTGCCCCAGCGCCGTGGCGAGCTCGGCCCGCCCGGCCCGCCATGTCGCGAGCAGCGCCGGCGGTCCCGCCACCGAGGCCAGGAGTTCCTCGGCACCGGCGTCCACAAAGGAGTCCGCTGCGACGAAGGCGGCCGCCAGGTGGGCGGCGAACGCGTCGGGGTCGTCGATCGCGAGCAGCGCCGCGCGGTCGGTCCAGGCGAGATGGGCGATCTGATGCGCGACCGTCCAGCCGACGGCCGGGGTCGGGCGGCGCCAGTCCGGATCGTCCAGAGCGGCCACGATCGCGTCGAGGCTGAGCGACTCGTTCGCAAGGTCGACAAGAAGCTCGGTAACGTCCACGGACTCTCCTAACGGCCAAGTTCGGTGACGAGATGGTCCTTCCAGGTCGCCAGGAGCGCGTCCCGGCGGGCGGTGTCGTCGGTGAGCAGATTGGCGACGCCCAGGCCGCGCAGCAGGTCAAGCGTCGCCTGGACGCTCTGCCGGACGCCGGGTCGCGACTCGTCGGCCGCGAGCAGGCGCACCGCGAGCCGGTGCAGCTCGCGGCCGAACTGCGCCTCCACCGGGACCAGCGCCTCCCGTAGTGCCGGGTCGGTGCGGGCGGCGACCCACAGCTCGAGCGCCGCGACGAACAGCGGGCCGGTGAACGTCGCGGCGAGCAGGTCGACGACCCGGTTCACCCGCTGCTGCACGGGCAGCGCCGGCAGGGACGCCGCTTCGGCCGCCAGCTCCCGGCCACGCCGGTCGATGAGGTGGGCGATCGCGGCCAGCACCAGTGCCGCCTTCGTCGGGTAGTGGTGCAGCTGCGCGCCCCGCGAGACCCCGGCCCGCTCGGCGACGAGCGTCGTGGTGGTGCCACTCCACCCGACGTCGACCAGGCAGTCGACGGTGGCATCGAGCAGCCGTCGCCGGGTCGCCAGGCTCCGATCCTGCTGCGACCGCCGAGCCGTCCGCTGCTGCTCCGCCGACCGTACGGGCACGGTCATGCGCGCTCTCCGCTCACGGCACGCACCTCGGGCGCTCGCCGCTCACGGCACGCAACCTCGGGCGCTCGCCCCTCATTGGCCCGCCGCCTCGCGCGCTCGCCGCTCATAGCGCACAGCCTCGCGCGCGGCCAACAAACAGTCAAGCCTGCTTGTTTAACGACCACACCTGCGCGACCCGGAGGCCGGGCCGAGGTTCGGGGTCAGCGGGCCCGGCGGGCGAGCCGCTCCGGGTCGAGGATGATCACGGACTTGCCGTCGAGGCGGAGCCAGCCGCGGGAGGCGAAGTCGGCGAGAGCCTTGTTGACTGTCTCGCGGGAGGCGCCGACGAGCTGGGCCAACTCCTCCTGGGTGAGGTCGTGGGTCACCCGCAGGACGCCGCCGTCGCGGGTGCCGAAGCGCCCCGCCATCTGCAGCAGGTTCTTCGCCACGCGACCCGGGACGTCGGTGGAGATCAGGTCGGCGAGGGCGTCGTTGGTGCGGCGCAGCCGCCGGGCGAGGACCCGCAGCAGCTGTTCGGCGATCTCGGGCCGGTTGGACAGCCACGGCCGTAGCGCCTGCTTGCGCAGCCGGGAGAGGCGGGAGTCGACGACAGCGGTCGCGGTGGCCGTCCGCGGGCCGGGATCGAACAGAGACAGCTCGCCGAGCATGTCGGAGGGGCCCATCAGCGCGATGAGGTTCTGGCGCCCGTCACCGGCCCGGCGACCGATCTTGAGCTTGCCGCTGAGCACGATGTAGAGGCTGTCGCCCGGCTCGCCCTCGTTGAAGAGGATCTCGCCCTTACGAATCTCGACCGTCTCCAACTCCTTGACGAGCGCCTCCGCGGCATCGGGGTCGACACCCTGGAAGATCCCGCTCCGGGCCAGTGTCTCGTCCATCGCCCACCCTCTATCTCGTCCCGACCGGACCTCATGTTCTCGGGACGTCACCAGCAGTCTATGCACATCGGCCCAGGGACCGGCGAATAGGCTGTGACCTCATGCTCCCCGACCCCATCAGCAGTGCTGGCGGCCGCGGGGCTCGCGGGCGCTCGCCGCGTACGCTCGCCGCTGCCGTCCCCGACCTGATGTTCCGGGTCGAGGCCGACCGGCGGCTACCGGTGCATGTGTGGCGGTTCGCCCAGCCGGTGCGGGCCATCGCATGCGGCCCATACGGCGGCGGCCTGGGCCAGCGGCACTGGCTGCTCAACGCGACCGTCGACCGGGACTACGGCCGCCACGACCCGGACGCGCACGTGGCCGAGCTCGCAGGCGGCCTGGGCCTGAGCGGGCCGGGAGCCGGCATGCTGACCGCGGTGGACGTCAACGACGCGGCCGCCGCCGCCGACGGCGGGGTCCACGTCGTCGTCACCGTTGGTCTGGGCCATCCCACGTGGGCCGCTGCGCCCGATCCCACCGCCGAGCCGACGAACGTCGCCGGGACGATCAACATCGCGGGCTTCGTGCCGGTCGCGCTGTCGGACGCGGCGCTGGTCAACGCGGTCGCGACGGCCACCGAGGCGAAGGTCCAGGCCCTGGCCGAGGCCGGCTTCGAGGCGACCGGAACGGCGACCGACGCGCTCTTCATCGGGTGCCCACTTGCGGAGACCCGTCTGGAGCCGTACGGCGGTCCACGCTCGACGTGGGGGTCCCGGCTGGCCCGCGCGGTGCACTCGGCGGTGGGTGAGGGCACCCGTCGCTGGTTGGAGCAGTTGAGGACTGTCCGAAATCTGGCGGTTGGTGACGTGGGGCTGCCCACGGCGGTTTCGCCGCCCCACGGGGATCCGTTAGCCTCTCCACGAACCTGGACCCGGGACCCGGCCCCGGCACCGCGCCATCCCCCCGGCGCTGCCGGACGCCACCCATGACGCAATGGACGCCGACTGGTGAGTGTGTACGGCTACCCCCGCGAGCCGGAGACGGGCGGCGAGACCGCGCCGACCGAGGCATCGCATGATCGGGTGGTCTCCCGACCCGTGTCCGTGCCGCCCGCTCCACCGCCAGCGCCTCTGCTGCCGCCTGACCCGCCGGGGTTTGCCTACGGCACGACGCCATTCCCGGCCGATCCGCCCAGGACCCACCCACCCGCCTATCCCACGCCATCCGCGGATCCGCACCCGGACATGTCCGGCCGAATCCCGCCACAGCGTCAACCCTCGGGCCGGGTCCAGGTGCCCGACTGGGCGCCGGTGGCCACCCCGCCGGCCGGCCCGCCAGCCTCGCCCGACACCGGCTGGCATAGCCCGGCTGGCCAGGGCGAACCGGCTGGCGGGTTCGGGTGGTTGCGGCCCGCCACTTCGGCCGACCAGACGCCCGCCGGTCAGGCGCCGGCCGACTATGCGCCGGCCGACCATGCGCCGGCCGACCAGGGCGGATCGCAGTGGGCTCCTGCCCCCGCATGGGATCCACCGCTCGACCAGAACTCGGCCCAGGACGAGTACACGGCCCGCGACGAGCGGACGGCCACCGAGAGCATGGCTCGCGGCGGCCCCGGCGCCGCCACGACCGACTCCGGTCTGCCGCGCCGTTTCCCGACCACGGCCAGCCGAGCGGTGTTCGGTCCCTCGCCGAGCGCCGGTCAGCCGGCGGTGCCCACGGGGTCCGGCCTGGCGGAGTCGTCGCTAGGGCCCGACGCCCAGTCCCGGGGTCAGGGGCCCGGGCACCGGGCTGGGTTCGGCCCGTCGCCGAGCATGGGTCAGCCGGCCGTGGCGTTCGGGCTGCCCACCGCCTCCCCGGACGCAGCGGTGGTACCAGCTGAAGCCGGGGCGCCGGAATGGCCAGCCGATTCCGCTCCGCAGGCGTCGCCGGAATGGCCCGCTGATGCCGCTCCGTTGGAGTTCGCCGACCGTGCGCTGGGTGAAGACCCGGCGATGGCGGCTCCGGACCATACGGAACCGACCGACCGTACGGTCACCGCGGCTGCCGACCTGGCTGGAGCGTCCTCCGTGGCCGGTCTTGCCTGGGGCCAGCCGGCCGAGGACCCGGGACCGACCCTGCCGGTCTCGATCCCCAAGCACGACGTGCCGATTCCGGTGCCGTTGACCGACGCGCCCGCGATCCCGCCGTGGGACAGCAAGCCGTTGCTCATCGTGATCGCCTCGGTCGCGGTGCTGGTGCTGATCGGCATCGTCTCCGGCGTGGTGAGCGCGGCCGTCGCGTCGACCCCGGCCGCGACGTGGCGCGCCCCGGGCTCGCAGCCCACGCCCGACCCCGCGACGTCACCGACCGACCCCGCCGCGCCGCCGCCGGGGGGCGACTCGACCGTCACCTTCTCGAGCGTCGGCGACGTGATCATGGGCAGCGAGAACCTGGGCGTGCCCCCGGATGGTGGAGCCGGGTTCTTCGACCCCGTCCGGGACGCGCTCGCGGCCGATCTGGTCATGGGCAACCTCGACATGGCGCTGTCCGACCCGACCGGGTTCGCCAAGTGCAGCCCGGGGGCCACGGACTGCTTCCAGCTCTCGCTGCCGCCGTCGTACGCGAACGTCCTGCGCGACGGCGGTTTCCAGCTCATGAGCCTCGCGAACAACCACACCCAGGACCAAGGGGCGCAGGGGTACGCCAACACGCAGGGGGCACTGGAGGCCGCCGGCATCCAGCACACCGGCGGGGTCGACCAGATCACCTACGTCACCGTGAAGGACACCAATGTGGCCGTGCTGGGCTTCTCGGTCTACAGCTACACGGCCAACCTCAACGACATCCCGCGGGCCGTCAGCCTGGTCCAGCAGGCGACCTCCCAGGCCGATCTGGTCGTGGTCCAGATGCAGGGCGGCGCCGAGGGCACCGACAAGACCAGCGTCCCGCCGGCCGGGACGCACGAGGACTTCTTCGGTGAGGACCGCGGCGACCTCCGCGGGTTCGCCCACGCGGTCATCGACGCCGGAGCGGACGTGGTCTTCGGCCACGGTCCGCACGTCATGCGGGGCATGGAGTTCTACCAGGGTCGCCTGATCGCCTACAGCCTGGGCAACTTCTGCGGCTACCGCGTGCTGGCCTCGGGTGGTTGGTCGGGCGTCGGCGGCATCCTCAAGGTGACCCTGAACCGGGACGGCACCTGGGCCGGTGGCCAGCTCATCGCCTCGGAGATGGTCGGCCCCGGCACGCCCGCGATCGATGCCGAGCTTCGGGCGCTCGGCTTCGTGGACGACCTGTCGGTGCAGGACTTCGGCGGCGCGGCGGCGCGCATCGACCGCACCACCGGGACGATCACCGTCCCGCTCTGAGCGGAAGCACGCCCAGGGTCGTCGGCGGGTCGGAGTAGGTTGACGGCGTGGCGGAGACAGAGCTCGGACTGAAGCGGCGAGCCATGCGGATGGCCCGCACGCTGGCTGACACCCATCCCGATGCCCACTGCGAGCTGGACTTCTCCACCCCGCTGGAGCTTGCGGTCGCGACGATCCTCTCGGCGCAGTGCACCGACCAGACGGTCAACCGGGTCACCCCGGCCCTGTTCGCGAAGTACCCGAGCGCGGCCGACTACGCCGCCGCCGACCGGGCCGAGCTCGAGGAGATGCTCAAGCCGACCGGTTTCTTCCGCAACAAGGCCACCTCGCTCATGCGGCTCGGCCAGGTGCTGGTCGCCCAGTACGGCGGCGAGCTGCCCGGCACGATGAAGGATCTCGATGGCTTGCCCGGCATCGGGCGCAAGACCGCGAACGTCGTCCTCGGCGACGCGTTCGGCGTCCCCGGTATCGCCGTCGACACGCACGTCGCGCGCCTGGTGGACCGATTCCGATGGACCGCCGCCAAGGAGCCGGTGAAGATCGAGCACGCGGTCGGTAAGCTCATCGACCGTCGCGATTGGACAATGCTTTCCCACCGGATGATCTTCCACGGTCGTCGGGTGTGCCACGCGCGCAAGCCGGCCTGTGGCGCCTGCACGCTGGCCCGTGACTGCCCGGCCTACGGCACCGGTCCGACTGACCTCGCCGCCGCCACGAAGCTCCTCAAGGGTCCTCGGGTGGCCGAGCTCGCGGAGATGGCGGCGGGCTTGCCCGCGCCCAAGGCCCGGGCCAAGGCTGGCTGATGGTCCTCGTACGGATCTGCCGGCCCGCGGTCGTACGGGCGGTCGCCGCCGCCGCGGCACTCGCCGTCCTCGCGCTGGCGGTGGGCTGCACCGGGTCCGCCGATCCCGCCCCACCGGCGCCGCCGCCGCCGGACCCGCCGTTCGCGGTCTGCCCGCCGAGCGAGTCCCCGGCCGCGCCGCCCCGTGGTGCGCTGGTGCTGACATCGACCCTGCCCTGTTTCACCACCGGCGAGCCGGTGGCCTTGGGCCAGCTCGGGCGGCCCGCGGTGATCAACCTGTGGGCCTCGTGGTGCGAACCGTGCCGGGAGGAGTTGCCGGCGCTGCAGGCGTTCGCCGACGAGGTGGGCGACCGGCTACTGGTGCTCGGCGTCGCCACCGGCGACGGGCGGGACGCGGCGGCATGGGCGGCGATCGGGTTCGGCGTGCGCTACCCGAACGTGTTCGACGAGGACGGCCGGCTGCAGGCGGAGTTGGGGCGCACCGGCCTGCCGATCACGGTGTTCGTTGCCGCCGACGGTGCTGTGGTGGCCACCGACGTCAGCGGCGCCCTCACCCTGGAGAAGCTGCGCGCTCTGGCGACATCGCACCTCGGTCTCGCTCCGTGACCCCCGACCCCCCGGCGCCCCCCGGGGAAACGTCCGGGCCGCGGTCCGCGGCCGGAGTGCCGCTGCCCGGATGGTGGGATCCCCTGGCCGGCCGGGCGGCGACCGCTCGCCGGGCCGACTTCACGCGGTGGCCGACCCCACCCGCCGGCGGCCGTCGCTCCGCCGTGCTGATCCTGCTGGGCGAGCAGCCGGGGGACGGACCCGACGTGCTGATCATGCAGCGTGCGGCGACGATGCGCAGCCACGCGGGCCAGCCGGCGTTCCCCGGTGGAGCGGCCGACCCCGGCGACGCGGACGCGGAGGCGACAGCGCTGCGTGAGGCGGCCGAGGAGGTCGGGCTCGATCCGGCCAGCACCACGACAGTGGCGCTACTGCCGAGGTTGTGGATCCCGGTCAGCGGCTTCGTGGTGACGCCGGTGCTCTCCTGGTGGCACGCTCCGCACCCGGTCCACCCGGCCTCGCCGCGGGAGGTGGCGGGCGTGCAACGGGTCCCGGTCGCGGAGTTGGTCGATCCCGCGAACCGGGTCCGCGTGCGCCATCCCCGGGGCTACGTCGGGCCGGGCTTCGAGGTGCGCGGCATGCTCGTCTGGGGCTTCACCGCCGGCGTGCTCGACACGCTGCTCGACCTCGGCGGATGGAGCCGACCCTGGGACCACACTCGCGTCCGGGACCTGCCGACCGTATCCCGATGATCTTCTGGTCGTTGCCCAGCAGGGTGGCGCTGCGAGCGTGGACGCGGACGGATACCTTGGCGGGATGCCCGGCAGCGTGGTGGATCTCGTCCTTATCGCACTGATCATCATGTTCGCCATCAATGGCTACCGGCAGGGGTTTCTGGTCGGGGCGCTGTCGTTCTGCGGCTTCTTCGGTGGCGCGCTCGTCGGCCTGCAGACCGCCCCATGGGTGGTGCAGGCCCTGACCGGCGCCTTCGCCCGGGTGCTGGTGTCGCTGGCCCTGGTCTTCGGGCTCGCGCTGCTCGGACAGGCGGCGGCCGCCTGGGCCGGTGGTCGGCTGCGCGGTGCGATCTCCAACGCGAGCGGCCGGAAGGTCGACGACATCGGCGGCATCATCGTCTCGGTGCTCGCGCTGCTCGTGGTGGCCTGGATGGTGGCCGTTCCGCTGGCCTCGTCGCCCTTGCCGGCGCTGTCCCGCTCGGTGCGCAACAGCGTGATCCTGCACGGCATCGACGCGGTGGTGCCGGACGCGGCCCGGGTGCTCTACAACCGCCTGCAGGACACCATCGCCGGCGCCGACTTCCCCAAGGTGTTCGGGGACCTCACGCCGACACAGATCCGCGACGTGCCGGAGCCCGACCCTGCGTTGCTCGCCCTGCCAGTGGTCGAGCAGGTCCACCCCTCGGTGGTCAAGGTCAGCGGTACGGCGCCGTCGTGCCGCCGGCGCATCGAGGGAACCGGGTTCGTCTACGCCCCGGAGCACGTGATGACCAATGCCCACGTGGTCGCCGGGACCGAGGGTCCGGTCACGGTCGAGACGGTCGGCGAGTCCCGGCCGGGCCAGGTCGTCTACTACGACCCGGATCGCGACCTCGCGGTGATCTACGCACCGGGCCTCGGCTCGCCCCCGCTGCCCTGGGCTCCGCAGATCGCCGCGAGCGGCACCGACGCGATCGTGGTCGGTTACCCGCTCGACGGCCCGTACACCCCCGTCTCGGCCCGGGTACGGGACGTCAATCGGGTGATGGGTCCGAATATCTACGAAAATAATGATGTGGTGCGAGAGGTCTACGTGCTGCGGACGAGGGTGGTCAGTGGCAACTCGGGCGGCCCGCTGCTGGACACCACCGGGCGGGTGCTCGGCGTGATCTTCGCGGCCGCGCTGGACGACGAGGAGACCGGTTTCGCGCTCACGCCGACCGAGGTCCTCCCGGTCGCCGACGCTGCCGCCTCGCGGCGTGACCCCGTCGGGACGGGCCCCTGCACGTAGCCGGGTTGTGGATCAGCCGGCGGTCACCGGCTCGAGGTAGGCGATCTGGATCAGGCGGCTGCCCTGACGACGGGTGACCAGGTAGCCCCGGCCCGGCGGCTGCGACGACGGACGGACGTTGCCGACGAGCGCACCCTCGTCCCGTTCGCCGGACATGACGATGCCGGGCGAGCCGAGCTCGCGCAGGCGCTGGATGAGCGGGTCGAACAGCGCCCGGCCCGCGCCACCGGCCCGCCGGGCCAGCACCAGGTGCAGTCCGACGTCGCGGGCCTGGGACAGGTAGTCCATGAGCGGCTGCAGCGGGTTCTTCCCGCCCTGGGCGACCATGTCGTAGTCGTCGACGAGCACGAACAGCTCCGGGCCGTCCCACCAGGAGCGGGTGCGCAACTGCTCGGCCGTCACCTCGGGCCCAGGTCGACGCTTCTCCATATAGGCAGAGGCGGACGTGATGAGCTGGGAGGTGTGCTCGTACTCCATCCCGTACCCGATGAGGTGCTCGGTGCTGACCGCGCCCAGCAGGCTGCGCCGGTAGTCGACCAGGATGATCCGGGCCTGGTCGGGCGCGTACCGGCGCACGATCGACTCGGCCAGGCTGCGCAGCAGGGACGACTTGCCCGACTCGTCGCCGAAGACGAGCAGATGCGGATCGGCGCCGAAGTCGATCGTGACCGGCCGCAGGTCCGACTCGGCGATACCGATCGGCAGCTCCAGACCCGTGCCGATCGGCACCTGGGTGCCGGACTCGGTGGTGGCCAGCAGCGCCGAGTAGGGCAGCAGGGTCGGCAGCATCCGGACCGGCGGGGCGGTCGGGCCGCGCCACGCGTCGGCGATCGCCCTGGTCAGCGCGGACGCCGGATGGCCGGCGACCTGCGGTAGGGCGGCGAGCAGGTGCAGGCCATCGGGGGTCAGGCCCCGGCCGGGCGCGCCCTGGGGCACGTTCAGTGCGACCTTGCGGCTGATGACGGACTCACTCGGGTCGCCGAGGCGGAGCTCCATCTTGGAGCCGAACAGGTCGCGGATGTTCATCCGGATGTCGTTCCACCGCGTCGCGGTGACGATGAGGTGCACCCCGTAGCTCAGACCACGGGTCGCGATGTCCACCAGGACCGGCTCGAGCTCCTCGAACTCCGACCGGATCGTGGCCCAGCCATCGACGAGAAGGAAGACGTCGCCAAAGCCGTCCTCGGGTACCGCCAACGTAGCGTCCATTTCGGACGGTCTGCGGAGTCGGCGGAAGGTGCCCATCGAGTCGATGCCAAGGGCGGTGAAGCGGCGTTCCCGGTCGGCCAGCAGCGTGGCCATCTCGCCGATCGTCCGCCGCACCTGCGCCGGGTCCAACCGGCCGGCCACCCCGCCGACGTGCGGCAGCTCACGTAGCGCGGCGAGCGACCCGCCACCGAAGTCCAGGCAGTACACCTGGACCTCGGCGGGCGTGTGGGTCAGGGCGAGCGCGGTGACGATGGTCCGAGCCAGCGTCGACTTGCCGCTCTGCGGGCCGCCCGCGACTGCGAGGTGCCCGCTCGCCCCGGACAGCTCGAGCCAGGCCACATCGCGTCGCTGGTCCAGCGGCTTGTCCACAATGGCCACCGGCACCGCCAGCGTGCCGCGCAGGCTCGGGTTCGCCGTGGTGATACCCCGGGTCGGGTCGGTGATGAGACCGCCGAGGATCTCGTCCAGCGTCGACGACTCGCGCAGCGGCGGCAACCAGACCTGGTGGGCCGGCAGACCCTGGCCGGCGAGCCGGTCGACGATCACGTCCATCAGGGACGGTGCCTGGTCGTCTACGGGAACGACCGGGGCGGCCGCCACCTCGGCCCGCGGGGCGGGCACGTGGGCGGTGCCGTACTCGTACATGCGCAGTACCACCGGTGCCGCGCTCATGTGGCCCCGGCGCTGGTACGGCCCCGACACGTACGCCGCCTTGAACCGCTGCGGCGACTCGGAGGCGACCGCGAGGTAGCCGTGGCCGGGCGTCGAGGGCAGCTTGGAGGCGCTGTCGTCGCCGATCATCGCCCGCGACTCCAGGGCGCTGAACGTGCGCAGCGCGATCCGGTACGAGAGGTTGGCGTCGAGGCCCCGCAGGCGCCCCTCCTCGAGCCGCTGAGTGGCCAGCAGCAGATGCACACCGATTGATCGCCCGATCCGTCCGATCTGGACGAAGATGTCGATGAACTCCGGCTTGGCGGTGAGCAGCTCGGTGAACTCGTCGCAGATGAGCAGCAGCGACGGTAGCGGGGGCAATGGTGTGCCGGCGGCCCGGGCCCGGTCGTAGTCGCGCAAGGAGGCGTAGTTGCCGGCGCGGCGCAGCAGCTCCTGCCGCCGGGTCAACTCGCCGCTGAGGGCCTCCTGCATGCGGTCCACGAGTGGCAGCTCGTCGGCGAGGTTGGTGATCACGGCGCTGGTGTGGGGCAGGCGGTCCAGACTCGCGAAGGTGGCGCCGCCCTTGAAGTCGACCAGTACGAAGTTGAGCGCCTCGGACGAGTGCGTGGCCGCGAGCCCGAGCACCAGCGTGCGCAGCAACTCGGACTTGCCGGACCCGGTCGCGCCGACGATCATCCCGTGCGGGCCCATGCCGTCCTGGGCCGCCTCCTTGAGGTCCAGGTGGACCGCGCCGCCGGCCTGTCCGGTGCCGATGGGGATGCGCAGCATCTCTCGCGTGGGACGGGGCGCCCACAGGGTGCCCAGGTCCACGTCCGCGATATCGGCGATGCCGAGCAGCTCCGTCAGGTCGCGGTCGGCCGTGAGCGAGGCGTCCTCGCCGGCCCGGGCCGCGGAGAGCCGCAGCGGCGCCAGCCGGCGGGCCAAGCTGTCCACCTCAGGCAGCGAGAGGCCGTCGGCCCGCCCCACCTCCTGATCGCCCTCCATCGTGGCGCTGGTCAGGACGCCGCCCTCGGCGACGGTGAAGGCGATCGTTGCCCGGTCGAGCGTGCGGGGCAGCACACCACCGATGTGCATGAGCGTCACGCCGGCCAGTCCGCCGTCGATGCCGAAGTGGGCCGATCCTCCGGTCTCGCCACCATCGACAACGATCAGGATGTGGGGGTTGGTCACCGCCTCGGCACCCCGGCCGCTGACGGCGGCGTGGAACCGGGGTCGCTTGGCGACCAGCTCGGCGAGCAGGTCGTCCAGCTCGGACAGTGCCGAGACCACGAGCCGGCGCTGCCCCAACGCGTCGAACTCCATCGGGTGCAGCGCGTGCGGCAGCCACTTGAGCCACTCCCACTCCCGGCGACGGTCCACCGGCACGCATGCGGCCACCACCAGGTCGTCCGGCGCGTGGAACGTCGCGAGCTGGCCGATGATCGATCGGGCCAGGGCCCGTCCACCGGCGTCGCCGCCGGCCCGGTCGGTGATGAGCAGCCGGCTGAAGAAGCGGATCGCGATGGAGATGGGCAGGTCGGGCACAACCGAGTAGGTGGTGATGAACCGATGCAGGGCGCCCGCGGTCACCGGCTCCAGATCGGTGGTCGGGTCGATCGCCGGCGCGACGAGCTGCGTGGCCAGCGCCTGCGGGCCAAGGCCCACCCGGACCACGCCGAAGTCGGCGTCGGTGGACCGCCGCTCCCAGACCCGCCGGCTCATCGCCTCGCCCCACAGCACCTGCGGGTCGGGGTTGCGATAGTTGAGCGCGTCGCGCTGCTCGACGATCGTCGTCCGCACCTGCTTGCGTACGCCGGCGATGTAGCGCAGGTAGTCGCGCCGGGCCGTCATCAGCTCGGCCTTGCGAGGGCCGCTCGCGCTGCCGAAGTTCATCACGAGCATGCCCAATGTGGAGAGTCCGAAGATGCCTCCCACCACATAGGTGTAGGGGCCTCCGCCGTCGCGCCCGCCGAACATCAGCGCCGTCGCGACCGTTCCGGCGAGCATGGGGAGCACCATGAGGTACCGCTGCCACTGCGCGCCGGTGGGTTGCGGGATGGCCGGCGGCGGCTCGAGCGGCAGCTCGCCGGTCGGCAGCGGGGGCGCCGCCCGTCGGGCCGGGCGCCGGATCACCTCCGTGCTCACGGTGCCCGCATTTCGTTCGCAACGGAGCGTGCGTCTGCTCGCGATTGCGGGGCTCGCTGCGCTCGCTCCTCACGCTCGCGGCTGGACCTCGCAAGCTCACTCCTCGTGCTCACGGTGCCCGATGTTATGTGGTGGGCGCCGGCGCCGCCGCCCCGCACCCGGCTCGGAGGGGTACCGGGGCGGCGCGGGGACACCGTGTCGTGGTACAGATCTCCGGAGAGGAGAGTGTCACTGTGCCCGCACCGACGAGTGGTCTCGCCCGCCTGACCGTCCGCGCCCCCCGCCGCAGCCTCGACCTCGCCATGCCATATCAGGTCCCGCTGGCCGAGCTGCTGCCGGAGGTGCTGCGGCGTGCCGGCGAGGCGGGGGGCGGACTCGACCCCGGGGCGTCGCCGGCCGGCGGCTGGGTGCTGCGCCGGGGCGACGGTGCCTCGCTGCGCGGCGACGTGGCGCTGGCCCACCAGGGTGTCCGCGACGGAGACGTGCTCTACCTGGTGCCACGGAACCTGACCTGGCCCGAGCCCGAGTACGACGACGTGATCGAGGAGATCGCCTCCACCGCCCGGGCCCACGGCGCGATCTGGGACGCCAGGGCGACGCGGGTGTTCTCGCTCGTTGCCGCCGGTCTGGTGCTGCTGACCGGCCTCGGCATGCTGCTCGCGGTGGCACCGCCGCGTGCGATCCCGGCGCTCGCCGCCGCGGGCGTCGCCGTCGTCCTGCTCGCCGTCGGCGCGCTGCTTTCCCGGGCGCTGGGCGACGGGATAGCCGGCGCCGCCGCCGGAGGCATGGCCCTCCCGTACTCCGCCGTCGCCGGTCTGCTCTTCGCCACCGGCGACACGGCCGGCCTCGGCTTCGGCGCCGACGCGCTGCTCGTGGGCGCCTGCGCGCTGCTGTTCGTCTCGGCGGTCGGAGCGGTCGCGGTCGGGCACGGCCTGCGGGTCTTCGTAGCCGGCGGCACGCTCGGGTTCGCGGGACTCATCGGCGCGCTGCTGCGGATCCCGCTGACCGGACCCCGGTCGGCCGCCATCGTCGTCGTCATCCTGGTCGCCGGCATCGGCCTCGCCCCGCTGCTGTCGGTGCGGCTCGGCCGGCTGCCCTTGCCGGTGGTCACCGCATCGCCCCAGGTGCTGGCGAGTGAGCGGCGTCCGGCTCGGCCGGAGGTGCTGGCCGCCGTGGTCCGGGGCGACGAGATCCTCATCGGGTCGCTGACCGGAATCTCGCTCGCGTCGGCCGGTTGTGTCGCCATCCTCACCGCGGCGGGCGGGATCGCCGGTCCGCTGCTGGGCGGTCTTGTCGGTGGCGCGCTGCTGCTGCGTGCCCGGCTCTTCCCAGCGGTCGCGGCCCGGCTGCCGTTGCTGGTCAGCGGACTCGTCAGCCTCGCCCTGACCGCCACCGCGGCGGCCGCTGCCTCGGGTTCGGCCACCCGGCTACTCGGCGTCGCCCTCGCCTTCGGCGCGGTGGTGGCGCTGCTGGCCACCGCCGCCACGGCCCACCGCCGGCGCGGGGGTAGCTCGCCCTACCTCGGCCGGCTCGCCGACATTCTGGACGTGGTCACGGTGGTCGCGCTCGCCCCGGTCGCCTGCGGCGTGCTCGACCTGTTCACCTGGGTGCGCGGCCTGGCCGGGTAGGGCGGCGGTCCGGTGCCGTCACCCGATGGGTAGCGCCGTCACGCAATGGGCCCACGCCGTTCGCCGGCCGCGAGGGCGCGGGCATAGCGCTCGCGCGACGCGGCGATCTCGGCCTCGGCGGCCTCGCGCCCCACCCACGTCGCACCCTCCACGCTCTTACCTGGTTCGAGGTCCTTGTACACCGTGAAGAAGTGCTGGATCTCTGACAGATCGAAGTGGGAAAGGTTGTCGATGTCTCGAAGGTGAGCCAGGCGCGGGTCGTCCGCGGGCACGCAGAGGACCTTGTCGTCTCCGCCCTTCTCGTCGCGCATCCGGAACATCCCGATCGCCCGGCTGAGGATGAGGCAGCCGGGAAATGTCGGCTCCTGCACCAGGACCAGCGCGTCGAGCGGATCGCCATCGTCGCCCAGGGTGTCTTCGATGAAGCCGTAGTCGGCCGGGTACTGCGTGGCGGTGAACAGGGTCCGGTCGAGCCGGATCCGCCCGGTGGTGTGGTCGACCTCGTACTTGTTGCGCTGACCTTTCGGGATCTCGACCGTGACGTCGAAGACCGCCCCGGCCGGTGGCGGCGCTGGGCTCGGGTTGTTCGCTGACTCGCCGCGTAGGCTGCGGGATTGGCCCATCGCTCTCACTCCCTCGGCGGTCTCGGCCTCGCCTACCGGCTAGTCTCGCCTACGCTGCTCGACAGAGCTTGCGTTTGTCCGGCTCGGCGATGCGTGGCCGGACTTGACCGGAGTCCCGGCGGTTGGCGTGAGCCCGCAGTCGGCCCCGGCGTGTTGGCAGTCCGGTATTGATGAGGAGGCTCCGTGGCGCAACCCGGGACCGAAGGCGACCAGGAGGGCACCCAGGGCTCATCCCCGACGGCGCCCGGCTACGGGCCGGCGGAGGACGTCGCCCGCCCCGGCCCGGTCCGTCCCGGCACCGGCGTGGTCCGGCCGGGCACCGGCGTCGTGCGGCCCGGCACGGGCGTGGTGCGCCCGGGCTCGGCGTCGGTCGAGGGCGCCGCGAAGGCCGTCGCGGCGGTTCCCGAGGCGCCCGAGCAGCCGCCCGAGCCCATCCACATCGTCCTGCCCGTGATCCCCGTCATGCCGGCCAAGCAGGGCTTCCTCGACCGGCTCGTGGCCGGCAAGTCCGACGCCGAGCGGGCCGCCGACGAAGCTCGCAAGGAGGACGAGGCCCGGCGCAAGGCCGAAGAGGAGCGCCGCAAAGCCGACGAGAAGGCCCACAAGGAGGCGCTGGAGAGCCACCGCAGGGCCGAGGAGGAACGGCGCAAGGCCGAGGAGAAGGCTCAAAAGGAGGCGGAGAAGACCCGCCGGGCCGAGGCCGAGGCGGAGGAGAAGGCCCGGGCCCGGGCGGAGGAGAAGGCCCGCAGCCAGGCCGACAAGGCTCGTCGCGAGCAGGAGAAGGCCGAGGAGAAGGTCCGCCGCGCGCAGGAGAGGGCGCTGCAGAAGGCGCGCGAGGAAGAAGACGACCTCGACGAGGACGAGGACTACGACGACTACGAGCCGCCGGCGCGCGGTCTTGCCGGTCCCGCCGCCCCGCCCCGGCTGCGCCCGGTCGAGGAAGCCCCGCCACTCCGGCCCGCTCCGCCCCCCGGACCACCGCCGCCGCCTCGCCCGGGGCCGCCGCCACCCATGGTGCCCGCGGCCCCGCCGCGCCCGGGCGTACGCCCTGGTCCGTCCGGCTGGCCCGGCGGAGGTCAGGAACTGCCGCCCCGCCCGCAGCCGCTACCCGGCCGGCCGGTGCGCAGGAGCGAGCGCCGGTACGACCGGTACGACGACGGTCCGACCCGCCGTCCGTGGTGGCACTGGGCGGCGGCCGCCGTCGCGATGGCGGCGCTCGGCGCCGGGACGGCCGCCGTCAGCGGCGCCGTCGCGCCCGAGGGAACGGTCGCCTACCACACCGGTCTCGATACGGGCGGGCGGGCGCCGATCCTGGCGGTGATCGATTCCGGCGCGGTATCACCGAGCCGGGCCGGTCTCGAGGCGGTCCTCGGGCCACTGTTCGCCAACGGGGCGCTGGGGCCGAACGTGGCCGGCTCGGTGGCGGACGCGCAGACAGGCGAGGTGCTGTGGGACCGCGGCGGCGACGTGGCGATGACCCCGGCCTCGTCGGCGAAGCTGCTCACCGCGGCCGCGGTGCTCAGCACCCGAGGACCCAACTACCGCATCCCCACCCGCGCGGTGGCCGGGGCGAACCCGGGCGATGTGGTGCTCGTCGGCGGCGGTGACCCCACGCTCGCGGTCGGCGAGACCGCCGCGTACCGCGGGGCCGCCCGGCTGGACAAGCTCGCGGAGCAGGTGCGGACCGCGCTGGGCGGCGCAACCCCCGGCCGGGTCATCGTGGACTCCAACCTCTTCTCCGGGCCGACGGTCCACTCCACCTGGGCGGCCGCGGACATCAACGGTGGCGTCATCTCCAGCGTCACGGCGCTGATGACCGACGGCGCCCGGGTGGACCCGACCGACACCCGCACCAACCCGCAGCACCACGCCCAGCCGGACATCGCCGCGGCGCAGGCCTTCGCCCAGTTGCTCGGTGTCCCGGCCGCCGAGGTCGTGCCGGGCAGAGCCGTCGACGGCGCCCGGGTGCTCGGGGAGGTGCTCTCGCCACCGATCGCCCGCATCGTCGAGCGGATGCTGGTCGACAGCGACAACGTCGTGGCCGAGATGATGGCCCGCCAGGTGGCGCTCGCCAAGGGTCTGCCGGCGAGCTTCGAGGGCGCGGCGCAGGCCGTCAACGCGGCGCTAGCCGAGCTGGGCGTGCCCGCACCGGCCGGCACCGGCCTGGTCGACGGCAGCGGGCTGTCGGACTTCAACCGGGTGAGCACGAACCACCTCGTCGCCGTTCTGCACCAGGCCGCGTCGCCGGATCACCCGGCGCTGAGCACCCTGCTGTCGGGGCTGCCGGTCGCCGGCTACTCCGGCACGCTCGACCGCCGCGGTCGCGCCGGCCTCGGACTGGTGCGGGCGAAGACCGGCACGCTCAACCACGTGAACGCCCTCGCCGGCTACGTGGTCGATGCCGACGGCCGGATGCTTGTCTTCGCGTTGGTGGCCGACGCGACCAGCAACCAGTTCGGTGCCGAGCTCGCCCTCGACGGCATGGCCGCCGCGATCGGCGCGTGCGGCTGCCGGTAGCTGGTTGAGGGGCCGCGCGACAGGGCGTTCTGACCGGTCAGGGCGGCGTGCGCGGCGGGGTACGGTTGGGCGCATGGCGCAGTTTGTCGACTGGGACCTGGCTGAGGCGACGGCCGGGGCGCTGGGGAAGTCGGGACCCCGGGTGACCCTGGACGAGGCGAACGAGGTGGTCGCCGACCTGCGCCGGCTGGCGACCGAAGCCGCCGACCACGTCGAGTCCTATACGGCGATGCGTCCGGCCGGGTCGCCGGCCCCGGTCCGGGTGGTCGACCGCCGGGCATGGACGGCCGCCAACATCGACGGGTTGCGATCGGTCGTGTCGCCGCTGCTGGTGCGGGCCACCGGCGGCCGGGAGCCGGGGCCGCTGGCCGATGCGGTCGGTTCGCGGGTTACCGGTGTGCAGGCCGGAACGGTGCTGGCCTACCTCTCCGGACGTGTGCTGGGGCAGTACGAGGTCTTCGCCAGCGACCCGGGGCAGTTGCTCCTGGTCGCGCCGAACATCGTCGAGGTGGAGCGCCGGATCGAGGCGAACCCGCGCGACTTCCGGCTCTGGGTGTGCCTGCACGAAGTGACCCACCGGACCCAGTTCACCGCCGTGCCCTGGCTGCGGGCCCACTTCCTCGGCGAGGTGGCCGCGTTCGTCGACGCCGGCGGGACGAGCGAGCAGGTCGCTGACCGCGTTCGCCGCGCTCTGCGGGACATGGTAGAGGCGGTGCGCGACCCGGAGAGCCGCCGCTCCGTGCTCGACCTCGTGCAGTCGCCGGCCCAGCGGGTCGTGCTGGACCGGATCACCGCGATCATGACCCTGCTCGAGGGTCACGCCGAGTTCGTCATGGACGGTGTCGGCCCGCAGGTCGTGCCGACCGTGGCCGAGATCCGGGCCCGGTTCAACAAGCGGCGCGAGTCCGGTCACCCGGCGGAGAAGCTCCTGCGTCGTCTCCTGGGGGTGGAGGCGAAGCTGCGGCAGTACTCCGAGGGGCGCCGGTTCGTCCACGCGGTGGTCGACCGGGTCGGCATGTCCGGCTTCAACAGGGTATGGGAATCCCCGCTCACCCTGCCGCTGCTGCCCGAGCTCACCGATCCGCAGGCCTGGATCTCTCGCGTGGGCGCCGCCCATTCGACCGGCGCTTAGGATATGGCCGCGCTCGACCCGGCGGTCGCGGCCGTACGGTCGGCCCTGCAGCGCAGCCTGCAGGACGCACAACTTGCGCCGCGACGCACGGCACCCCTCGTCGGTGTGGTTGACCCGTTGGTGCTGATCGCGTGCTCCGGCGGCGCTGACTCGATGGCGCTCGCCTCGGCGGCCCGGTTCGTGCTCCCCCGACTAGGCGTGCGGGTGGGGCTGGTGACGGTCGATCACCAGCTCCAGGAGGGCTCGGGAGAGCGGGCCGACCGCCTCGCTGCCTGGGCCACCGAGGCCGGCTTCGCGCCCGTGACGGTGCCGAGGGTGTCGGTTGGTCGGACCGGTGGTCCAGAGGCGGCGGCCCGCGACGTCCGTTATGAGGCGCTCGCCGCGGCGGCCCGCGGTCACGGCGCCTCGGCGGTCCTGCTCGGGCACACCCGGGACGACCAGGCCGAGACGGTGCTGCTGGCGGTGGTGCGCGGCTCCGGGCCGCGCGGGCTGGCGGGAATGCCCGTACGGCACGTCAAGCACGGTGTCGAGTTCCTGCGCTCGCTGCTCTCGGTGTCGCGGGCGCAGACCCTGGCCGCCTGCGCGGCCGAGGAACTGCCGGTCTGGCACGACCCGCACAACGCCGACCCCGCCTACCGGCGCACTCACGCGCGCGCGCTGCTCGCCATGCTCACCGAGCACCTGGGACCCGCGGTGGTGGGGAACCTGGCCCGGACGGCCCGGCTCGCGGCCGCCGACGCGACCGCGCTGGATGCGCTGGCCCGCCGCGCCCACCGCCGGGCGCTTGTCTCCGGTGGGCTGTCCGTGGTCGCGCTGGCCCGGCTGCCCGAGGCGGTCCGGAGCCGGGTGCTGCACCGGTGGGCGGCCGCACTCGGCGCACCGGGGTCGGCACTGTCGCACCGGCAGGTACTCGCCCTGGACGCGTTCGTCACCGACTGGCACGGGCAGGGCCCGGTCAGCCTGCCGGGCGGCATCTCGGTCACACGACGGGAGGGTGTGCTGACCGCCGATCCGCGATAGGGCACGCTTACCCGCATGAGCGAGCGCCAGCGAGCCCCGCAATCGCAAGCGCAGGTATGTCTGCGAGGACGGGCATGAGCGACGACGGGCACTTCTCCCCGGAGGCGCCAGCAGCGAGCGACGGAGGTGCGGGCGCCCGTGCCGGCCTGGCCCCAGAGGATGGCGAGGTGCCGGCCGAGGGCTGGTTCGCGGCCGACATCGAACGGGTCGTGGTGGGCGAGCGCCGGCTGCGCGAGCGGGTCGAGGAGCTCGCCGTCATGGTCGCGGCCGACCACCCCGAGCAGGACGTGCTGCTGGTGGGCGTACTCAAGGGCGCATTCGTGTTCATGGCCGACTTCGCCCGCGCACTCGGTCGGCACGCCCACAACATCGAGGTCGAGTTCATGGCGATCTCCTCGTACGGGAAGGGCGTCACCTCGTCGGGCGTCGTGCGCATCCTCAAGGACCTCGACAGGGACATAGACGGGCGTCACGTGGTCGTGGTGGAGGACATCGTGGACTCCGGCCTCACGTTGTCCTGGCTGCTGCGCTACCTTGCGAGCCGGTCGGCCGCGTCCGTACGGGTGGTGGCACTGCTCCGCAAGCCCGACGCGCTCACCGTCGATGTCCCTGTCCAGTATGTCGGTTTTGACATACCGAACGACTTCGTGGTCGGATACGGCCTCGACTATGCGGAGCGGTACCGTGAGGTGCCTTACATCGGGGTCCTCAAGCCGGCCGTCTACACACGGTCTTGACAGCTACGTGTGGGCGGTGGGACCGAACCTACGGTGTACCGTCGAATGGCCGGACGCCACGGCGGTGTCCGGCCCGTACGGGTAATGCCCGATACGGGGCGCCGCTCATCGCGGCCGATGCTTTGAGTTGACCGGGAGGCTGGGCGCACAGCGCTCGATATCGCATGGAACGTACCCGAGGCTTCTTCCGCCGTCCCTTTGTGTGGATCATCCTGGTGATCATCGCGGCCATAGGGCTCTCGAGCATGTTCACCGGAGGAACCGAGTACACCAAGGTCGACACGTCACGAGCCCTGGCCGAGCTCACCAGCGGCAACGTCCGCAAGGCGGTGCTCGAAGACCGCGAGCAGAACCTCCAACTCGAGCTGAAAGAGCAGATCAACGTCGAGGGGACCCAGACCGACCACATCCACGCCAACGTGCCGAGTTACGGCAACGCCGATCTGCTCAGCGAGCTGCGGGATCTGGAGGGCTCCGGCCGCATCGAGGACTTCGACGTCAAGTACACCCGGGACAGCGTCTGGCTGAGCTTCCTGCTCAACCTGCTCCCCATCGCCGTGCTGGTGATCCTGCTGCTGCTGTTCATGTCGCAGATGCAGGGTGGCGGCAGCCGGGTGCTCAACTTCGGCAAGTCCAAGGCCAAGCTGGTCGCCAAGGACACCCCCAAGACCACGTTCGCTGACGTGGCCGGCGCCGACGAGGCCGTCCAGGAGCTGCACGAGATCAAGGACTTCCTGCAGAACCCGGCCAAGTACCAGGCGCTGGGCGCGAAGATCCCCAAGGGCGTGCTGCTCTACGGTCCCCCCGGCACGGGCAAGACCCTGCTCGCCCGGGCCGTCGCCGGCGAGGCCGGCGTGCCGTTCTACTCGATCTCCGGCTCGGACTTCGTCGAGATGTTCGTCGGTGTCGGTGCCTCCCGCGTCCGGGACCTGTTCGAGCAGGCCAAGGCGAATGCGCCGGCGATCGTGTTCGTGGACGAGATCGACGCCGTCGGCCGGCACCGCGGCGCGGGTCTCGGTGGCGGTCACGACGAGCGGGAGCAGACGCTCAACCAGCTCCTCGTGGAGATGGACGGCTTCGACACCAAGGGCGGCGTCATCCTGATCGCCGCCACCAACCGGCCGGACATCCTCGACCCGGCGCTGCTGCGCCCGGGCCGGTTCGACCGGCAGATCGCGGTGGACGCCCCCGACATGGAGGGCCGCAAGGCGATCCTTCGCGTCCACGCCAAGGGCAAGCCCTTCTCGCCCGACGTCGACCTCGACTCGGTCGCCCGCCGCACGCCGGGCTTCTCCGGCGCCGACCTGGCGAACGTCATCAACGAGGCGGCGCTGCTCACCGCCCGTAACGACAAGCGCGCGATCACCAACGAGTTCCTCGAGGAGTCGATCGACCGCGTGGTCGCCGGCCCCGAGCGGCGCACCCGGGCGATGAGCGAGAAGGAGAAGAAGATCACCGCCTACCACGAGGCCGGGCACGCCCTGGTCGCGTGGGCGATGCCGCAGCTCGCGCCGGTGCACAAGGTGACGATCCTGCCCCGTGGCCGCTCGCTCGGCCACACGCTGGTGCTGCCCACCGAGGACAAGTACACGCAGACCCGGGGCGAGATGATCGACACGCTTGCGTACGCGCTCGGCGGCCGGGCGGCCGAGGAACTGGTCTTCCACGAGCCGACCACGGGCGCAGGCAACGACATCGAGAAGGCCTCCGCGGTCGCGCGGGCGATGGTCACCCAGTACGGCATGAGCGCCAAGCTCGGCGCGGTCAAGTACGGCACGTCGCAGGACGAGCCGTTCCTCGGCCGGACCATGGGCCACACCAAGGACTACTCCGACGTGATCGCCGCCGAGATCGACGCCGAGGTGCGCAACCTCATCGAGCTCGCGCACGACGAGGCATGGGAGATCCTGGTCGAGTACCGCGACGTGCTGGACAACATCGTGCTCGAATTGATCGAGAAGGAGACCGTCTCGCAGGCCGACATGGCCCGGCTCTGTGCCCGGGTGCAGAAGCGCCGGCCGATGGCGCCGTTCAACGGCTTCGGCAAGCGCCAGCCCTCGGACCGGCCGCCGGTGCTCACCCCCGCCGAGCGGGAGAGCCTGGAGGCCGGCACGGAGGATGGGCTGCAGGCGGCCCACACCGGTTTCTCCTCCGAGGGTCACACCTCCGGCATCGGGGCCTCCAGCGGCGACGGCACCGGGGACCCACGCTGACCGAGCCCGAAACCCCCGACGACGTCGACGACCTGGATCTCGACCACCTCGCGGCGCGGCTGGTCAACGGAGAGCTGCGCGGCGGTCCGATCGACCGGAGCGTCGACCTGGACCGGATCGCCAAGGCCGTACGAGAGATCCTGATTGCGGTCGGCGAGGATCCCGACCGGGACGGTCTGCGCCAGACCCCGGTGCGGGTCGCCCGGACCTACGCCGAACTGTTCGCCGGACTGCGGGTCGACGCGCAGCGGGTGCTCACCACGAGCTTCGAGGCCGGCCACCAGGAGCTGGTGCTGGTCCGCGACATCGAGGTGATGTCCTCGTGCGAGCACCACCTGCTGCCGTTCCACGGGGTGGCCCACGTCGGCTACATCCCCGGGCTGGACGGGCGGATCACCGGACTCTCCAAACTGGCCCGGCTGGTCGAGGTGTACGCCCGGCGGCCGCAAGTGCAGGAGCGGTTGACCGGCCAGATCGCGGACACGCTGATGGCGAAGCTGCAGCCGCGGGGTGTCATCGTGGTGATCGACTGCGAGCACATGTGCATGGCGGTGCGTGGCATCCGCAAACCCGGAGCCCGCACCGTCACCTCGGCGGTGCGCGGGATCCTGCGCCAGGACGCCCGGACCCGTGCCGAAGCCATGGGCCTGATCCTCGGCCACGCCTAGCCCTGACGCTGACCGGTCAGATTTCCGAGGAAACTCGGAAATCTCACCGCGGAGTTGGATCTTGAGCGTCAGGCGACGAGGGATCAGCTGACGAGGAAGAGGACGACGACGGCACCGCAGAGCAGGGCGTTGGGGATCAGGCAGACCGCCGCGCCGAGCCGCGGCGTACGGTCCGGCTTCTCGCCGGGCCCGGCCCGGACGAGCGCCCCGACGGTGAGAAAGCCGGCGAGCCAGGCGAGCGCGGGCAGCACGAGCAGGCACAGCGGGGCAGCCGCCGGCAGCTCGTGCACCTCGTCGAGGAACACGAAGAGGACCACCTGCACGGCGAGCACCACGGCCGCGTAGGCGCCGTAGACGGCCGTGTTGCGCAGCAAGACGCCACGCCGGGCGATCCCGATCGGGCCGGCCGGCGCACTGGGCAGGAGGCTGGGAACGTCCGATGTGGACGGTGGTACGCCGACTTCGGTAGCCGGCCCCGGCCCGACGGCGGTGCGCTGCGGCGCGGCGGGTGCGGCGACCGTACGGGCTTGGCTGTCCCCTGTGGACATCGTGGCACCGACGCCGAGCGCCGCATCGACGGCCGTCAGGGTGGTCTGCATCGTCCGGACAGCTCCGGCGATGGCCGGCGCGGACAGGTCACCGAGGGTCGAGCCCGCCGTCGCGATCTCCGCCGGTGTGGGCAGCAGGGCCGGCAGCATGCCGCCGAGACGAGCCGCCGTATGGGTGAGCACACCGGCCTGCGTCGCCAGGCGGGTCCGCAGCTCCGGTAGGTCGTCGGCGGCGACGCCGGCCCGGTCGGCGGCCTCGACCATGGCCGCCACCTGCCGGTGCCAGACCACCGCCTGGGCCATCGATGCGTCCGAGAGAAATGTCGGGTCCGCCACGAGTGGTCAGGTTACCGGTCCGGGGCGGGTTGGGCCGGCTGGAGCCGGCGCCGCGCGCCGGGTAGGGCGAGGCGGGCGCGGGCCGTCGTGGGGTGTCGCTACGGTGTGCCCATGAGCGAGCGTCAGCGAGCGAATCAGGCAGTAGAGGGCGCTCGTCGTCTCATGCCCGTGCGTAGCGAGGCGAGCACGGGTTTGAGCGGGCGTCAGCGAACGAATCAGCCAGGAGCGCCCACCGAGCGCGGTGACGGCTGATCAGCATGGCGGACGAGATCGTGCCCCGGACGCTCGCCCGGCTGCGCCGCACCGACCCGGCCGCAGCGCGGCGGGCGGAGCGTGCCCTGGGGGAGCTGCTTGGGGCCATACTCGTGCCTCCCGAGCTGGCGATCTCAGAGTTCACCGCCTCGGGCCGCGCCGAGGCCGGGCTCGCCGACCTCACCCAGCACGGCCTGCAGACGTACCTCTGGTACACGCTGCCCGGTGGGCACGAGCCCCAGCTCACCGCCGCGGCGTTGCAGAGCTTCTTCGAGCTGGCCGAGATGCACCGGTACGCCGCCGTGGCCGGGTCCGCGCAGACCAAGGAGGTGCTGCGGACCTACGACGAGCAGGGCGCCCCCGCCGGGATGCGGGCGGCCGGTCGAGCGATGGACGCGTCGGGGGTGCTGCCGCCCGATCTCCCCGAGATCGAGTGGGGCGAGCTCATGGGCCCGGTCGAGTCGGACGCCTACCAGCGGATCGCCGTCACGCTGGAGTTGGCGCTCGCTGCCGGGGAGATGCGCCCCGGTGGCCGGGGCTGGCGCATCACCCAGCAGCGGCTGGCTCGGCACCAGCTCATGCTGGCCCGCCCGGACGGGCCGCTGCTGGACCGGGTTCGCGCCGAGCGGCTGGCTTCGTGGGCCGACGTGGGCGGGAGCCAGCGGCGCGGGCTCGCCGACGCGATCCTGCCCGATCTGCTGACCGACCCGACGCCGCCACGCGATCTGGCGGAGCGGATCGCGCCGGTGCAGTGGCTGCTCGAACTCGCCGCCGGCCGGCCGAACGACGAGCCCGGCGTCCCGCTCACCGTTACCGGCAACCTCGCCCGTCGGGTGGTCCAGGAGGCCTCCGAGCGGTTCGCCTGGTGGGAGCTGTCCGACCGGGCGCCGCGCTCGGAGTCCGACATCTGGCAGCTCGGGGAGCTGCGGGTCATCCTGCAACGGGCGGGCGCGCTGCGCCGTTCGGGCCGCAAGCTCCTGCTGGGCACGCGCGGCCGCGCAATGCTCGGCGAGCCGCAGTCGCAGTGGAGCCTGGCGATGTCCTTGCTCATCGATGAAGGCGAGTTCGAGTCGGCCGCCCAGGAGGCGGCGCTCATGCTGCTGCTGCGGGCCAGCAGCATGGTCGAGGCCCGCGAGCTCATCAAGGAGGTGGCCGACGTACTCGCCGGATCCGGCTGGCGAGACACCGGCGACGGCACCCCACCGGAGGAGCTCGACGTGAGCCGCGCGGTCTGGGACCTGCTGCGCCGGTGCGAGCTGTGGTCGCTGGTGGACGAGGGGCGCGGTCCCGGCTTCACCACCCGCCTGCGCCTGTCCGACGCCGGCGTCAGGGGCACGCACCTGGCCCTGCGGCTGTTCGCCCTGCGTCCCCGGATGGAGACGCCGTAACCGGCCCGTCGCCCCGATCTTTGAACGATGAGTGGCGCTCCCTCAGATTCGGCTCGCTCCCCTGTTGCGTTTGGGCGAGCGGCGGCGCGTCGGGTCGGAAACCGGACCGCGGCGGGCTTACCCTCGCGGCGTGGCTGCGCGGTCCCTGCTGACCCGGTCTCACATGCCCCGGTGGCATGTCGGGGTGTTCCGGGGTCGGCGAGGTGTACCCCAGGCCGTCCAGGAACCCCTCTTCGAGGTGGAGCTGCGCCCCGAGCGGCGCTTCTACCGGCAGATCCTGCAAGCGCTCACAGCGACCCTCCTCAACGGGGACCAGTTGCGGGTAGAGGTCGCGGTGAGCCGGGTGCTCGGCGTGATCTGGTGCGCCGACCCGGGCCGCGACGGCGGGGCAGAGGAGGCTTTCGGGCGCGGGCTCGTCGACTTCCTGCGCCAGGGCGGTGAGATCGCCCGCCAGGGCAGCCAGGCCGTGGCGAACCTGCTGCGCGTGCTCGCCGTGACGGCCACCGTGCGCGAGGTGCGCGAGGCGGCCAGGCAGGCGTTGGCCGTACGGCCTTGGCCGCCCTCCGGCTGGAGTCCCGAGGTGGGCGAGGTGAGCATCGGGCGGTGCTGGGTCGCCGAGGACGCGTTCGGCGACCACGCCACGGTGTTGTGCGAGTACGGGTATCGCGCCAACGCGCGTGGCCAGATCTCCCGCCCCGCGCAGTCGGCCCCGCGGCACGGCGTCGCGGTGCACGTCGACCGGGTCGCCCAAGGCGCCGCAGTCGACGTGAGCCTGGTCGAGGACGTGGACGCGGCTGAGCTGGAGCTGCGACTCGGTGCCGACCATGCCGACGACGAGTTCCGTCGGGTCGAGCCGGGCTGGGCCGGCGCGGTGCTCGAGCAGGCATTCGCGCGGACTGACCTGCTGGCGTCGACCCCGGTGCAGGCGAGCTTCGCCCCGTTGCGGGCGCTCGCGCTCGCGCGGGTGCGGGCGCTGCCGGTGGCGACCGTAGGACTGGTCAACGGACCGGAGGCCTCCCCTGGGCACCGCGAGGCGATCGTTGCCGAGTTCTGTGAGAGCCCGGAGGTGACGGCGCTCCTGGCGCCGGAATCTGTTGCGACGCCCGCCCCCGAACCGGATCTGGGCTCGCCGCCGGTCGAGTTGGTGGCGCTGGCGTTGGTCGAGCGGGTGGGTCCGGATCTGGGCTCGGCGGTGGCGCTGGCCCTGGTCGAGCGGGTGGCCCGGTTGCTGGTCGAGTTCGCGGCCCGGATCGACCCGACTGACCTGCTGCGCGTCAGCCCTGGTCGGGTCGAGGCGTTCCTCTTCGATTGGCTTCCCGCGGCCACGCGGGGCAGCAAGCCGGAACCGGCCGAGGTCGTTGCGGTCGTACGGGCGTGGTCGGCCTGGGCGGCGCGCCAGGGCGGGACGCCCCTGCTCACCCGCGATGCCCTCGCCCGATCGGTGGAGGAGATCCTCGAGGAGTACCAGCACGGCCATTGAGCCGCTCGGCCGATGATCGTTTGGCCCGGGCGGACTACCCTTTCGGGGGTGACCCAGACCCCGGCTCCTACCGTGCGATCCCGCAGTCGTGCCCCGTTGGTCTTCGCGATCCTGGGCCTGCTCGCAGCGCTGGCCGTCGGCGGTGCGTACTACTACCGCGAGGTGCTGGCACGCAACGAACTCACCGCGGAGCAGACCGTGGACGAGTTCCTCACCGCCGTCTTCGCGGGCGACGAGGCGAGGGCCGCCGACGTCGTCTGCGCGTCCTGGGATGCCGAGCAGGCGATCCAGCGGACCCGGGCCGCCATTCCGACCGGCGCGAACGTGAGCTGGGACGAGATCCGACTGCTGAGCGCCACCGAGGGTCGGGCGGTGGTGCAGGCGAGGATCGGGCTGCGACCCTTCTCCGACGAGGAGATCAGCGACCATGTCGGGTGGACGTTCAATCTCGTCGATGAGAGTGGCTGGCGGGTGTGCGAGGCTCGCCCGGTGACATGACTCGTGGGCGGCTAGGGTGCGTCGGGATCCGGCCTCGGGTCCGGCGCCGCGGTCGCCCCAACCCGCCGGGCATCGCGGATGCGGCGGTGCATAGCGGCCCGCCTTCGCTCCGACTCCACCACCGTCGTCGGGGACCCGGCGACGGCGGGGGCGTCGCCGTCGCCGGGCGGATCTGTGCGGCGTGCATCGCTCGGCTCACCCATGTACACGCTCCCCCGCGTCGATATCTGATGCCGATCGCAGGCTATCGGAGCCATGTCGTAGGTGCTACCCAACTTCCACGGCCTGTGGATAACTGCCGGTTGTACGGACGGAAAATGTCTCGGTTGTTGGTGTTCGCGGCGCCGTCATCCGCAGCGCGGCGGTTCGGTGTAGCGAGTTATGAACGTGAACCGATAACCTTGCGGGTGCTGGAACGCGGAACGGGGAGGGCATGATGGCGTACACCAACGACGGCGGCGGCGGGTCGGTCGGTTCGTGGCGCACAGAGCCGACACCGGTAATGCCGATGGTCTGCTTTGCGCCGCACGACTGGTCGCGGTACAGCCTGGATGCGATCTGGTCGATGCTGCACGGCCAGAACCGGGCCAATGGCCAGATTGCCGCGGAGATGTGGCGGAAGATGGCGGAGCTGTGCGAGATCGAATCGACGCAGCTCGAGCTGGCGCTGGGTCGCCTTGAACAGCACTGGCCGGCGACGCAGGAAGCGGCCCGCATGTTCCAGCAGTGGGGCGCAGATCTGGTCAAGGCGATGCGGGGTACGTCGTTCGCCGCCCGGGTGAACGGACCCACCGTCGAGAACATCACTGAAGAGATCAACGCTGCCCGAGACAAGATCGCTAATCTGCAGGGCGAGGCCGTCAAGTACGTCAGCATGGAACAGGCCGGTGGCTCCAACGGTTTCGGCATCGCTCACGTCTGGAACGTGGGGAGCGAGTTGTTCAGCGGTGACGGGTTCCACCCATTCACCGGCTGGCGCGACACCCTGAATCAGGATGCCCAGGAGGTCATGTTCGACCTCGAGCGAAAGGTCGAAACGTATTCTCAGCGCCTGCTGGGCGATGTGCCTTACGAACCGGCTCTCAGCAGTGGTGGCGTCGAGGTGTGGCCGCCGCCCGGGTCGGGGCCATCAGGCGGCGGCGGGGGCGGAACGCAGCTCCCGTCGGTCAGCTGGACGCCTCCAGCGCCACCAGCGGGTTGGGACCCGGCGGCGGGTGGTGATCTCCCGGGTGGCGGCGCCTCGGTCGACCCGACGCTCGACGGTGACACGGTGCTCGATGGCGGGCCCAGCCCGACCGGAGGCGGTGGGCCTGGCCCGCTGGGAGGCCCCGGTGGCGGCTGGGCCGGGTCGTTCGTGGACACCCCTGGCGGCCGGGCGCTGGCTCCCGGCGGACTGATCGGCGTCCCCGGCGCCATGGGGTCCGGCGCCGGCGGCGTTGGGACCCCCGGTGGTCCGGCGGGTCCCGGCGGTCCGGGCGTCGCCGGTCGTCCCGGCGGCGCTGGCTCGGGGATGATGCCATTCATGCCACCCATGGCCGGGGCTCGGCCCGGAGTCGGTGGTGCGCCCACGGCCGTGGGGGCGAAGGGCAGGCGCCGGCGCGGCCTGAAGAGCGTGTTCGAGGTGCCCGAGGGGCAGCCGGCGGTGATCCGGCCGTCGGAGGAGCCGCCGGAGCACGACCCGGGCCCCGGTGTGATCGGGATCGACCGGTGACCGCACTGGTCACCTCGGCCGGGCTGATCGTTCACAAGGTCACCGCCAGCGTGCTGGCGCTGGTGCTCGGCGTGTTCACCGCGCTGCCCGCGCGGGACGAGATCCGCGATCAGCAGTGGCACCTCGGCTTCCTCAACATCGAGCAGGCGCACACCATCAGCACCGGTGCCGGGGTGATCGTCGGCGTTGTCGACACCGGCGTCGATGGTGGGCACCCCGATCTGGCTGGCCGCCTCGAGCGTGGGGCGGATCTCACGTTCCTCAGGCGTTCTGATGCGTGGGAGGACCTGGATGGGCACGGCACCGCGATGGCCGGGCTCGTCGTCGCCAATGGGCGGGCGCTGGGAGTGGCGCCGGACGCCACCGTCTTGCCGGTGCGGCGAAGCACCGACAACCTCGGATCGTCCTCCACCACCGCGGAGGCGATCGACTGGGCGGTCGAGCACGGGGCAACCGTGCTCTGCCTCGCCTTCACGTTCGCGGAGAACCCGGCTGGCCTCCAGGCCGCGATCGCCCGCGCCATCGCCGCCGACGTCGTCGTGGTGGCCGGGGTGGGGAATGCGCCTGACGATCAGGGCCTGCAGTATCCGGCCGCCTATCAAGGGGTGATCGGCGCGGCCGGTGTCGACCGCGACGGCAGTCGTCCGCAGTTCTCGGTGGTCGGCGCGGCGGCTGTGCTGGCCGCACCGGCGGTCGAGATCATGACCACCCGCGCACGGAACGTCGTCCCCGACGGTTACGGGGCCGGCAGCGGGACAAGTGACGCGACCGCGATCATCGCCGGGGTGGCGGCTCTGGTGCGGGCGGCATTCCCGGATCTGTCGGCGGCTGAGGTGGTGCGTCGCTTGACGTTGACGGCCGACGACCGGGGTGCGCCGGGGCGGGATGACGAGTACGGGTTCGGGATCGTGAACCCGGTCGCCGCGCTCACCGCCGACATTCCTCCGCTGCAACCCACCGATGTGCCGGTGAACACATCGACGCAGGTGGTCGCTCCGCCCGATGACCCGGGCGGCGGGACCGGTCTGCTGCTGGCGGCTGTGGCGATCGGGGTCGGTGTCGTGGTGCTGGTGATTGTGGGGCTCGTGCTCGCCCAGCGCCGCCGGTGACCCGCTTACGCTGAACTGCCATCGAAAACAGCTGGCATCGAAACACTGGCATCGAGACACTGGCATCGAGAACTGTAGCGGGTGCATCGTCAGGGCTGAGGTCCTCCCCGCGGTCGCGGCGGTTGCGCTGCCTGCCGTTCGGCCTCGGCGTACACGAACGCGAGGCGGTACAGCCGGTCCACGTCACCCTCGAGCACCTCGACCAGCCGCCCTACGGCCAACGCCGCCAACTCGACCACCTCGTCGTTGGCGTGGTGCAGCGCGGCCCCACCGGGGGTAGAGCCGTAGTGGGCGCTGGGTGGGGTCGAGAACGACTGCGCACCCCGCAGGGCATCGCCGAGCCGTTGCGACTCGTGCAGGAAGGTCTGGGCAAGCCGAGCCAGTTCGCGGGCATCGGCCCCGACATCATTGGCCATACATACTCCTCCATGTGGATGCGCCCATGTCATTGCGCTTCGTCGTAGGCTAGTCGAGCCCGGTCGGCCGGCGCTACCTCCGATTCCCGGCCTGTGGATAAACCCGCGCCCGGTCGAGTCTGGTGACCGCTGGACACCGGTGGGGGGCTTCGGGCGACGGTAGGGTGCGGGTGTGGGGGTGAAGGGGTGGGCCGAGCGAGTGGCCGAGGCCTTCGACATCGTCGCGGCCGGCATCCTCGCCGTCGGGTTCGTCTGGTCGATCGTGGTGGCCGCACGAGCGTGGCGGGCCGAGGGTGGCGACGCGGGCTATCGACGGTTGCGGTCAACCTTCGGCGGCGCCCTCCTGCTGGGACTCGAGGTCTTTGTCGCCGGCGATCTTGTCCGTACGATCGCGGTCGCCCCGTCGCTGGAGAACGTCCTCGTGCTCGGCATCATCGTCGTGATCCGTACGTTCCTCAGCTTCTCCCTGCAGGTGGAGATGGAGGGTTCACTGCCCTGGCGCCGAAGCTCCGGCTCTCCGGACAGCTTGTCATCGCGTAGGTCATCGCCAGGAAGCGACTGACGCGAGCCGGTCGGCGAAGCCCTTGGCGGCGCTGAGCAGGTCCTCGATGTGTTCCAGGAGCATGTCCTCGGTCGGCTGGTTACGGGGCGCGGACGCGACCAGGAGCCGCGCGCCGCTGACTTCCCAGCGGAAGGCCGTTGTCGCGGCGAGCGAGTCGAGCAGGTGCGCCAGCATGGCCTGGAGCGCGACGGCGCCGGGGACCTGATTGCCGATCACTTCAACCTGGAACCGGCGATCGAAAGGTTCCCATCCCACGAGCAGCGGCCGGAGCCCGACGTGATCGCCGAATGTCGCCGGCACGACCCGGCGGGCGATGACCGTGGGGGGCAGGGCAATCCGCGGGTCGAGCGACACGACGACCACCGCATGGAACTTGTGCCAGTGGGCGGGTCCGCGGCCGTCCCGTTCGTGGTACCGGAAGTCGGCGGCGGCGAAGGGCAGCCCCTGCCATCGGCCCGACACCACGTTCGTGCACTGCTGGCCCCCGCCGCGGGAGAGCAGCGGCAGGTCGCTGCCGGCCAGGCGGTAGGGATCGGACGCCGAGAACTGCAGACCGTTGCGCTCGGCATACTGCTGCACCGACTCACGTATGCCCCGCCGCTGGCGGGCGATGCGAGCGAACTGGATGATCGTGAAGATGGCGACCCCCGCCACCGCGACGATGACCACCAGCGGTTGGTCGATCACCGTCGCTCACCACCCACCGCCACCGCGCCGTACCGGCTCCAGACCGGATGCGGGATCCGCTCGACGAACCCCAACGCCCCGGCGAAGAGCGGATAGACCATCTGCGCGATCACGTTCGACTTGTCGCGCGGCAGCGCCACGAGCAGCCGGGAGCCCCGCACCTCGTACCGCATTCGGTCGGGGGACAGGACCATGTGCGACCGGCCGCACCGGGGACAGCGCCACGGAACCCGCTGTTGTTGCGCGAGGTGATCCATCAAGCCGGGGCTGACCAGCTCGTACGCGAATCGGCCATCCGCCGCGCGGACCTGGTAGAGCGTGCTGAACCCTCCGCCGTGCTCGAACCGGACGCCGCCCAGGCCGATGGCAGCCTTCGCCTTGGAGAGCAGGCTGTGCGGCGTCACCACGACCCAGGGCAGCTGCAGGCGGAGATCGAGCTCGGCCACGAGGACCGCGTACTCCCGCTCCTCAGTCCACTTGCCCATCTCCATGACCGCGTCGGCCACCTCGCCGACCAGGCCGCCCCGCTCCTTGGTCCACTTCAGCTCGGCTGCCTTGAAGGGCACCCCGTCCCAGTCCCCGATCAGCAGGTTGGTGAACTCGAGCCCGTCGGCCTCCTCGAAGAGCGGCATGCCCAGGCGCTCCAGCCCGAACGGATCCTCGGGGAAGTACCGCAGCCCGTGCCGAGCGGCCTCGCGGGTGGAGTTCGCCCGCGCCGCCCGCATGCGGCGAAGCCAGATCGCACCGGCGATGAACCCCACGACGAGGACCAGGACGACGAACACGATCCCGGCCGCCTGGGATCTAACCAACTCCTCCATTCAGACCCCTCCCAGTGATGCCGCACAGGATAACGGCGCCGTCACCCGCTGGGTTCGGGATGCCGCGCTACCGGTCCGACGACGCTTCGCGCCGGGCCTCGACCCGCCCGGCCGGCACGGCGGGCTCCACTGTGGACCTCAAGGCATCGCCCGGCCGGTACAACGTGAATCTCGATTGCCGTTCCGGCCCTCCGCCCCCGCCCAGCCACCCGAATTCGGGTTCGCCGACCTCGGGCCACGCTGCACGGGCAGCGACCTCCGCCATCGGACCGCCGGGCCTGGGCTGCGCAGGCCCGCGCTCGGCCCAGAGATCCGACTGCAGCTCGATCCGGGCCGGGGGCGGGTCCGCCGCCGGCCCACGGCCCGGGTCGTCGCGGACGCGTCGGGTCACCGCCGCCGCGGACTCCTCCAGCCGGGCCCGGCGGCGGTGGACGAGCCCGCCGGCGGCGATGGCGGCGAGCGGGTCCTTCCCGCCGAGCTGGGTGATGCGCCGGTAGGGACGTAGCAGGAGCCATCCCACGACGCCGCAGAGCAGCACCAGGACGACCTGCAGCCAGCCAGGAATCGCGGGCGTGTTCATGACGAGGTCCACCGCGTGCAGGTAGATCGCCGCGCCCGTGCCGAAGACGACCACGTTGAACAGCGCCGCGACGACGGCATGCATCAGGCGCCGGAGCCCGCCGCTCGCGGGGCGGAGCAGGCCGACCGTGCCGATGAGCGGCGCGGCGATGACCGCCCACCGGAAGACGAGGAACCCCAGCAGGACGAGCAGCGATGCGGTGATGTCGAAGAGCGCGAATACGGTTGCGGAGAGCAGAGCGATGAAGCCGGCACCGATGCGCTCCATCCCCTTGACTCCCTGGAGGTACTGGTAGGCGTCAGGGTCCTCGGCCTTGATCTGTTCGGCGATCCGCATCCAGTCACGACGCTTGCGCTCGAGGATGGTGTCCCGTGTGGACGGATCCCGTACGGCGTCCAGCTCCGACCACGAGAACGTCTTCGCCGCATACAAGGCGTAGCCGTACTTCTGGGCCGTCTCGCTGTCGGCGGATCCGAGCAGGCCGCGCAGCCAGTTCCGGTACAGCATCGTGTGGACGGCGGTGTCGCTGGCCCGCAGTGCCGGCGGCCGATGGTCGATGCAGGCCTCGGGATCGATGAATGGGCACTGGTCCCGTGGGCCGTTGCGCGGCGGTGGACCGACCGCCTCGTGGACGGCGTCGAGGGCGGTGACGAGCGTACGGTCGGCGAGCCGCGCGCTCTGGACCGGCCAGGCCGCTACGGCCGTGACCACGACCATCACCAGCAGCGCCCAGCCGGCCGTCGTGGCCGCCGCGCTCATCTGGGCCTGGCGGGAGCGCCACAGGAGATAGACGCCCACCACCGCCAGCGTGAGCGTGCCAAAGATGGTGAACACCCGGCTATAGATCGACCTCGTCGCCTGCGCCACCAGTGGATCCGCCCAGTCCCACATGACTCCGGGGTTCCAGGCCCGTTCCCGCAGCGCGTTGGCCGAGCCGACGACCGCGACCGCCGCCATGAGCTCGACGTTGGCGATCGTGTTCTCGAACTTGTAGTCCGGATGCATGAGCGTCGCGGCGCAGCCGATGTCGTAGGTCGTGTACGAGTAGCCGGCATACCCGGCGTCCGTGTAGAGGCCGATGACGCCGGAGCCCCGGCCCGCCACCGGACGCTCGGCGAACCAGCCGCCCAGGCCGGCGTCGGGCGCGTCCGGCGTCGGCGCCTGCACGCAGGCCAGCCGGTTGCCGACGACATCGCCGAGCTCGCCGACGCACCGCGCCGGATCGGACCGCCACTCCTCCAGCGAGCACAGGTCCGATGTGGACAGCCCTGGTTGTACGGTCGCTGCCTCGCTCGCTCCGGCCTCGGTGTGGGCGGCGACCGCCGGTCGCTGCGGAAAGACGAGCACCGCGACCCCGAGCACGACCAGGGTCGCCAGACGCACCAACGCTTTCGGCACACTCCGAGCGAAGAACACCCGGCCGGCAAAGGGAAGGCTCCATTGGCGCATCTTGTGCGCACTCCGTCGCTGCGCCGATCGGCCGGCCCGATCACCATGGTGGCCGCCGTCGCGGCTCGGGCGAAGGTCGTAGACCGTCCATAGCGGACACAGGTCGGGAGCGCCTGGCCCGGGGCGGGCCGGTGGCTTCCGTCGCGGAAACCGGTACGCTCGGCCGGTGACGACCGACGGGCAGCCAGCACCCCCAGCTCCCGCGCCAGCGGGCACCCGGCCGCCGCACCGACTGCGGAACGTGTTGCTGATCGTTACCGCGTTTCTGGTGGTGCTCGGCGCCGTGGCGGGCGGGGCGTTCGTGTTCTTCTACGACCGCGCGACCGCGATCGATCGCAGCACTCCGGAGGTCGTCACCGACCAGTTCTTGGAGGCTGCACTCCAATCAAGGGACACTGCTCGACTCTCTCTGTTCATCTGTGACGGTTGGTCGGCAGATGCGGCCATCGACGAGGCCGGTGACGCCCCCGACCCCGGTGTCGTGGTTTCATGGGGGGATCCATCGACGACCATCATAGGGAATAACGCAACCGCGATCATCCACGTTCGGTTTACAGTCCATGACGGCCGCGGTTTGCAGGAGGAGGTCCAAACTTGGACGCTCGATCTTGAGAACCGTGATGGCTGGAGGGTGTGCGGACTCACCAAGGAGTCCTCACTCTAGCCACAGCTGGCTGGTGGGCACCTCGGCTGAGGTCGGGGTCGAACCGTCGAAGGCCCAGGCGTACCAGGCCGACTCGGCGCAGAGCCGCACCGACTCGGTGCCCGTATGGCTGGTGTACACGTCCGAGAGCGCCCGCAGGTCGCGCACGAAGCCGTCCGGCACCGACTGCACGAGCCGCCGGCCAAGCAGCGGGCCACCGACAGCGGTGGGGCGCCGGACGGGTGGCGCGTCGAGCGGCTGGGGTTGGTGGGTCGGCACCGCCGCCGGCTCCTCGACCCAGACCCGGTCGACGGGGATGAGAATGGCGAACGCCTCGGTGTGATGCAGCTCGGCCCGGTAGTACTCCTGCTCGGTCAGCACGGGGACGAACGTCCGGCTGCCCTGCACGACCGCGTTGTCGGCGCGTAGATCACCGCGGAATCCGACGCCGGGCACCCCGATGATGACGCGGCGGCCGCGCACTTGGAGATACCGGGCGGCGGCGACCGGCACGATGGGCGGCGGGCCGGCGGTCGGATCCATCAGGCCTCGCCGCTGACGAGCGGCACACCGACCTGGTTCATGAAGATTACCGGGTCGATCGCGCCGAACGGCCCGCCATCGCCGTTGAGATGCACTTCGAAGTGCAGGTGCGGGCCCGACGAGTTGCCGGAGGAGCCCGCGAACCCTAGCACCGCGCCGGCCCCGACGTACTGCCCCGCCGTGACGTTCGGCCGGGACATCATGTGGCAGTACCGGCTGATCACCCGGGCCGCATGCATGATGTCGACGTACCAGCCGCAGCCCTGCACCTGCGGGCTACCGTCGCGGTCGCAGCCGTAGGCCTGCCCGTTGAGGCTCGCGTTGCAGACCGCGACAAGCACCACGCCCGCGGCGGCGGCGCGGACCGGCGTGCCCTGGGCGACCCCGATGTCCACCCCGTGGTGGGCTGGCCGCTCCGGCGGGCGGAAGCCCGAGACGATCGGCCCCTGGACCGGCAGGGTCCATCCCGACGCCGCGATGTCGAAGCCCGCCGCACAGCGCAGCGCCGCGTCCGCGCCGGCGGCCCGACCGGCCCCACCGGTCAGTGCATCGACCACCTTGGTCGCGAGCGGTTCGTGCTTGGCGTACGCGTCAGGGAAAGCGCTGATCTGTACCCGCTGCGCGGCGACGGTCAGCGGCATGGTCTCCCAGCCCGCGATCGTGAGGAGCTTCTCGTAGAACCTGGTCGCCTGGTAGGCCGGGTCGGCGAGCTGCTCGGGTGTGCCCCAGCCCTGGCTCGGGCGCTGCTGGAAGACACCGATCGAGTCGTGGTCGTTGGCCGCGCCGAGGTGGGGCAGGTTCTGTAGCCGCGACTCCTGCAGGGCGGTCGCGATCGCGACGACCCATCCCCGTGGAGGGACGGCCAGGTCCTGGCCGACCTTCACGATGGTCGCGGCGATGCGGACCTGGTCCTCGATGAGCTCGGAGACGCCGGGCATCGGGCCGGTGGGGTCCACCGGGTTGCCGGTGCCGCAGCCCAGCGAGTAGGTCGAGGCATCGTCACCGAAGAGCCCACTGAGCAGCGCGAAGGCGGTGCCGAGCAGGCACAGCAGCATGGCGGTGATCGTGCTGACGACCGTGACGACCACGCGCCGGACCCTGCGCCGGACCGGTCGGTCGCTCTCGGTGTCGATCACGATCGCGGTCACGACTCCGCCTCCGGGGAGAAGAGTGCGTCGGCGGTCACGATGCCGCCTCCGGGGAGGAGAGTGCGTCGGCGGGTCACGTGAGCTCCCGGTCCAGCGTGGCCACGAGCCAGCGGCCGTCGGCGCTCACCAACCCGAGGGCGAGCTGGTCGCTGGGGCCGATCGGGACCACGACGTCGGCGTAGACCCCCGACCGGTTGCGGATGGTCGGTTGGCCAGGTTCAGCGCCCGACGGAACGTCGAGCGGGTCGACGCCGGTGAGTCGCTCGATGAGATCCTCGGTCGCGAAGGGGCGCAAACCGTCGAGCCATTCCGCCGCCGGTAGGGTGCGTTGCACCCATGCCGTGGTGAAGTCGTTGGCGGCGGCCAGCACCCGCTCGTCGTCCGCGTAGTCGCCGTCGGGCGGCTCCGCCACGGGGCCGTCGTCGCCCTCGGACGCCGCCACCGACCGGGTCAGCACCGGGTCCGGCCGAAACGGGGGGTCGGCGCGCCGGTCGTCGGCGAGGCGGAACACGACGACCACAGCGGTGACAAGCAGGATGAGGCCGACTGAGATGCCGGTCCGGGCACCGACGCGTCGCAGCAGGTTCCGCATGTCGAGACCCTGCCCGCTATGGCTCGGGCCGGGATTCGACCCGGCTCCGCGAGTGCTCACTGTCCACTGTGCTCACCGGGCTGCGGCGCGGCCGGTAGAGCGCGTAGCCGGGTGCCTCCTCGGCCGGCTCGCGCCACCCGTCGCCGAAGCCGGCCGGCACGCGCTGGCGCGGCGCCGGCCCCCGCGTCGGGTCGGGCTCGGGCGGCGTGACCCGAGCGGGCGCCGACCCGGGACCTGGCTCGGTCCCGGTGACATCCAGGGCCGGCTCGGCCCGCAGCTCGACCCGCGCCGGCGCACGGTCGCCGACGACCGCGGGCACCCGGCCACCGTCGTCCCTGACCCGCTCCGCCACCGCTACCGCCGACTCCTCCATGCGAGCCTGGCGCCGGTTGAGGAGGCCACCGGCCGCGATCGCGGCGAGCGGATCCTTGCCGCCCAGCTGGGTGATCCGCCGGTAGGGGCGCAGCAGTAGCCACCCGACCACGCCGCAGAGCAGCACGAGCACGACCTGCAGCCACCCCGGGATCGACGGTGTGTTCATGATGAGGTCGACCGCGTGCAGGTAGATGGCGGCACCGGCGCCGAAGACCACGATGTTGAACAGCGCCGCGACGACGGAGTGCGCGAGCCGGCGGAAGCCGCCGCTCGCCGGCCGTAGGATGGCCACGGTGCCGATGATCGGCGCCGCGATCACCGCCCACCGGAAGATCAGGAAGCCCAGCAGCACGAGCAGCGACGCGGTGAGGTCGAACAGCGCGAACATGAGCGCCGAGAGCAGCGCGACGAAGCCCGCCCCGATGCGCTCCATCCCCTTCGAGCCCTGGAGGTACTGGTAGGCCTCAGGATCCTCGGTCTTGATCTGCTCCGCGATCCGCATCCACTCTTGTGACTTGCGCTCGATCATCTGGTCTCGAGTCTGCGAATTCGCGCGGGCGAACTCCAGCTCAGCCCAAGAGAAGGTCCTCGCCTGGTACAGCGAGTAGCCGTACTTCTGTGCCGTCTGGCTGTCGGCCGTTCCGAGCAGACCTCGAAGCCAGTTGCGGTAGAGCATGGTGTCCACGGCCGTGTCGCTCGCACGCAACGCAGGCGGACGGTGATCGACGCACGCCTCAGGATTCGGAAGAAGGCATGTCTCGGCTGTCTGTGCGGGTGGACCGACAGCGGTGTGGACCGCATTGAGCGACGTGATCAGGCCTTGATCGGCGACACGAGCGCTCTGGACGGGCCATGTGAAGAGCGCCGTGACGACAACCATGACCAGGATCGCCCAGCCCGCAGTGGTCATGGCCACACTCATCTGAGCCTGACGTGATCGCCACAGCAGGTAGATCCCGACGACCGCGAGGGTGATGACCCCGAACACGGTGAAGACCTCGGTGTACAGCGCCTTGGTGGCCGTCTCCACCAGCGGGTCAGCCCACCCCCACATGACGCCGGGGTCCCACGCTCGCTCGCGTAACGCATTCGAGGCGCCGATGATCGCTACTGCAATCATCAGCTCGCCATTGGCGATGGTGTTCTCGAACTTGTAGTCCGGGTGCATCAGCGTCTGGGCACAGCCGATGTCATAGGTCGTGTATGAATAGCCGGCATACGCAAAGTTGGTGTACGTACCCTTGTAGCCACTCCCGAAAGATGCCTCCGGTCTACTGGCGAACCAGCCCCCTAGTCCGGAGTCCGGTGCGTCAACCGGGGGCGCGCTCAGACAAGCGACCCGCGCGCCCGCGACCTCGGGCAGCTCCTCGATGCAGCGCGCCGGGTCGACCTGCCATTCCTCGAGCGAGCACAGGGCAGCGCTGAGCCCGGTTGCCGGTGCCGTCACCGACGCCGGCGAGGTCGCCGACGCCGGTTGTTGGGGGACGACGATCACCGCCACGGCGACGACCAGCACCGTCAGCAGGCGGGTGCAGTGCCTGGATGCTCGGCCCGCGAGCTCGCCGAGGACGCGACCGGCCACGGCTCAGTCCACCGAGCCGGGGGCGACGGGCGGCCAGGACGGGGGCGGGCCGGACGAAGGCGGCCAGGACGAGGGAGGGCCCGAAGAGGGGGGTGCGGAGGCGGGCGGGGGGACGAAGGGCGGCGCCGAGGCGGGTGGGGCGGAGTATGGGACGGCCGAGGCGGGCGCGGCCGGGAATGGCACCGGAGCGGCGGAGCCGGCCTCGTCCCACGACGGGGCATCCCCGGTCGGGGTCGTGTCCAGATAGGACAGCAGCCCCGGTACCCAGGAGACGTCGATGCGCAGTTTCTGCACCCGGCCGTCCACGTCGCGCATGACGAACTCCCGGAAGCCGAGCCGTTCGTGCGACGCGGTGTCCACCTGCGACAGACCGGCCAGCACCGCCTCGTACCCGTCATCCACCGGCACCCGCAGCAGCCGCAGCGCCTCGGCCGCCACCTCGACGTCCTCGGCGATGCGCCCCACGAACACGGTCGAGACCAGGTTCTGCACGTCCAGGCCGAGGATGTCGCGCGGGTTCTGCGAGGCGACGAGCGCGGCCAGGTTCCACTTGCGGGAGTCCCGGGCCAGCCGGACCAGGAACGAACGCCCCGACCGCCAGCCCTCCATGAAGTGCGCCTCGTCCAGGCCGACGAGCTTGCGTGTCTCCATCGACCCGCCGTAGGACCGGCGCACCGCGAGCCGGTGGGCGGTGTGCAGCATCGGCAAGGCCAACTGCTCCTCGGCCGACCAGTACTCGCGCTCGATCTTCAGGTCCGGCAGGCGGAGCCCGGCCATGGTGATCACGGTCAGCACCGCCTGGTCGGCCAGGATGCCGGCGGGTGGCGAGCCGAAGAAGAGCATCGCCAGCGGCATCTCGGCCGTGTCGAGGAGCAGGTTGCCCACCTCGGCCGCGGCGGAGTCCCCGGAGCCCTGCAGGCACCGTACGATGTCGTCCAACGTGGACGTCTCCTCGGCCGCCACCGTCCGCACCGCGTGCCGCAGCCACGACGCCGTGGAAGCCTCCCGCGCCACCTGCGGCGGCAGCAGCATCGAGCAGATGTCCTGCACCAGCATCCGCCGCTCGGCCCGGGCGTTCGAGACCGCGATGCCCCATTCCTGCTCGCCTGTCGAGCCAACTGGGTAATGCTGCCGCAACGGCGTGGGAATCAAGGCGTACGGCGCCAGCGTGCCCTGCTCCGAGCCGGTCAGGTTCAGCACCCGCGAGTAGGGGCGCAGCTCCGGCATCTGGGTCAGCCGCGCCAGCGGCCCCGAGGGGTCGAGCAGCGTCACCTGAACGCCCCGCCGGGCGGCCAGGTAGCCGAGCGCGCCGAGCAATGTGGACTTGCCGCCACCGGGCTCGGCCACGAACACGGCCAGGCCGGAGCGCTCGCGCACCTCCATGGGGAAGTGCAGGTCGAGGAAGACCGGCCGGCGCGACGTTCCCGCCGTCCGCCCGATGAGATCGCCGCGCCGGTCGCCCACGTTGGACGCCGCCTGCGGCATCGCGGCGGCGAACAACTTCACCGGCATCCGCCGCAGGTAGCCGGTCGACGCCAGGGGTTCGCCGGGCACGAACTCCCGGGCCAGCGCGTCCTGCCCCTTGGGGTGCTGCAGTGAGACCCGCAGGTCCCGCTGATACATCTGGATGACTCGGCGCGACCGCTCCAGGCACTCGTCACGGGTGGCGCCCGAGACCGCCAGCCGGTGCCACCCGTGCACCCGGGTGGAGTCCACCGGCAGCCCGGTGGTCATCTCGTCACCCAGGACCAGAGCCCGCTGGGCCAGCCGCTCCAGCTCGGGCGGGGCGTCCATGCCGTGCTCGGCGTAGTCGAGCTGCTGCGAACGGATCATCCGCAGGCGATGCTCCAGGTTCCGGAACGAGTCACCCGGTCCGAGCACGTCCACCCGCGACGACAGTTCCATCGGCCACGGCAGCCGCTCGTGGTAGTGCAGCCACGGCTCGTGCCGTTGCGGGATCTCCAGCGGTTCCATCCGTCCGACGGTGAGCACGGCCACGTGCCGTTCCTCGCCGGTGAGCCGGTTGACCAGCCGGGTCGTCGCGCCATAAGGCGTACGAAATCTCTCGATCTGCTCGGTCAGCGCCAGCAGGTCGCCCTTGCCCCACTGCGGGGCGCCCGACGCCGACAGCAGCCGCGGCGGGGCCATGCCCAGCGCCACCGACCGGTAGAGCAACCATTCGAGCTCCGCCGGAGCGACGCGCCGGCCACGCATGCCGAACGAGCCGAGCACCTCGTCGAACTGCTCGACGACCCGCGCCCAGCGGGCTCGTTCCGCCGTACCTGACCCTTTGCGCGTGAACCGCTCCGAGAAGGTGTCGCCGAGCGTACGGCGGGCAAACGAGATGCCCAGATATGTTTGACCCTCGGCGTGGTTGAGCGACAGCAAATGCCGTTGGGCCCCGACGAGGTGATCGCCCCACGACGGCGCCCCAGGTACGTCGGGGAGCGGGCGCGGCGTGTGCTGGTCCACCCCCCGTGCCCACTCGTCGGCGGCGAACGGTCGCGTCGTGCGCCGCAGGTGCAACCGGAACCCGGCCAGACCCGCGTACTGCTCCGACATCGCGATGATCAGCGCCTCACGGTCCAGGTCGGGTCGGAACGCCCACCGCACCTCCGGCAGCCAGTACCACGCGGTGACCATCGTCCGGGTGAACGTGAGATGCCCGGCGATCTCGGTGAGCGCGAGCTCGGCGACGGCGTCGCGGTCGCGGTGGATGGGCCGGTCACTGGAGCGCACGGGCGGGCCCGACCGGCGTTTGGGCGGCGCCGGCGGTTTCGGTTGCCGGGCGGGCGGGGGCGCGACCGGAAGGCGGTTGGGTCTGACCGCGGGCAGGTTCGGCGGCGGAACGGGCGGCGGCGGAACGGGCACCGGCGCGGTCGGGGGCGCGCCGGGCGAAGCGGGCGGCGCCGACGGCGGCCTGCCCCCGGCGAAGAAGCCGAGGAACGGGGAGTCGACATCGGCCGTACGCGGCGGGGCGGCGGGCGGGGGAGGCGCCGCCGGCAGTCCAGCCACCGGGGTCGGCGCCCGGAGCACGGCGGGCGGAGCGGACGGCGGAGCGTCGTCGTAGTAGTCGGCGAAGTCGTCGTCGAGGCCGAACCCGAAGGCGTCACCCTTGCTCGTCTGAGTCACTGGCGAGCCCGCCTCTTCGTTCGCAACCCTGGCGCGTTGCTCGCGACTGCGGGGCTTGCTGGCGCTCGCTCCTCGCGCTCGCGGCTGATCCTCGCTGGTCGCTCGCTCCTCGTGCTCACAGTGCCCGCCTCTTCGTTCGCAACTGAGGTGCGTTGCTCGCGACGGCGGGGCTCGCTGGCGCTCGCTCCTCGCGCCCGCGGCTGAGCCTCGCTGGTCGCTCGCTCCTCGTGCTCACAGTGCCCGCCTCTTCGTTCGCAACTGCGGGGCTCGCTGGCGCTCGCTCCTCGTGCTCACAGTTGCTCCCGGATCGTGACCCGATGGGCGACGAGACGGGGGATGCGTTGCTCGCGGGCGAGCGCTCGGCCTGAGCCGCGCCAGTCGGTGAGCGCGGTGCGGATGACCGTACGGGCGGGCCGGTCGGGGTCGACATACCGCCAGATCACGGAGGTGGTGACCATGGCCAGTGCGATCTCCCAGGCCGGGATCGGGTCGAACGTGCCGCTGATGAGGAAATGCAGCCCCATGTAGATCGGAACGAGGGCGATGAACATTCCGTATTGGGCATACGGCAGTTGAACCGGCAGCGTGTATCCGGGCGGGCCGAGGTAGACGAGCCTCGCCCGGTAGATGTCGTCGTCGGTCCGCAGCCGCATGAGACTCCCTGCCCCGTCGGGTGGTCCCCCGTCAGTTCGTGCCGAAGATCAGATCGACCAGGCCCTCGCCGAGGAAGAACAGCGCGCCGGCGCCCACGATGAACGCCAGCCCGACGATGGCGATCGCCGAACTGGTGAGCACTTTGGACATCTCGCCTTTGCCCGCGCGGCTGATGAAGATGACGCCGAGGACGGCCAGCAGGATCGGCGCGACTTTCGTGGCGATGAAATCCACGACACCCGTCGTGTTGATGATCTCGGGTTCCTCGGTGGGGACCTCTTCGGCGAGGGTCTGGGTAGCATCCGCCGCCAGCCCTGCCAGATACGCGAGCGTCGACACGATCATCGGCAACCTCCCCGGAGCCCTTGCCCGTCCAGCGTGCCCGACGATGGGTCAAATCGGAACCATCGCCACACAACGTGGGACAGCCGAACAGCGTCGGTACGCATGCCCGACGCACGAGAATATTGCACTCCGTACCGGCGGTGTGACCAGCCGGGGTGGTGAATCTGCCTGTCTGCCGGGCGACATTAGGTGGTGGGTCAGCGCAGCCTGGACAGGATCTTTGTCCTGGTCGGGGCGAGACGTTGGGCGGGACTTGTCGAGCGGTGGACCAAGGGCCGGCGAAACCCGGATCACGATGTGTAACGTCGCCTGAGTGATGGTGTCGCGTCGAGACGAACCCCTGCCATCGGGGCCAGTCGTGATGGGCGTGCTCAACGTGACCCCCGACAGCTTCTCCGACGGCGGGCGCTACACCACCATCGATGACGCGGTCGCCCACGCGGTCGCGCTGCGTGACGACGGCGCCCACCTCGTCGACGTGGGTGGTGAGTCGACCCGACCCGGCGCGGAGCGCATCGACGCCGAGACCGAGATCGGCCGGGTGGTGCCGGTGCTGCGCGAACTGGCCGCCGCCGGCGTCCGTACGTCCATCGACACCACCCGCGCCCAGGTCGCGGAGGCGGCGCTGGCCGCCGGTGCGAGCGTGGTCAACGACGTCTCCGGCGGGCTGGCCGACCCGGCGATGGCCGAGGTGGTCGCGAGCGCGGGCGTGCCCTGGGTGCTCATGCACTGGCGCGGGCACTCGCGGACGATGCAGGAGCTGGCGACATACGGCGACGTGGTGACCGAGGTGCGCGACGAGCTGCGCCTGCGGGTCGACGCGGCCCTGCGCGCGGGGGTGGCCGCGGACCGCGTCGTCCTCGACCCGGGCCTGGGGTTCGCGAAGCGGCCGGAGCACAACTGGTGTCTCTCGGCGCATCTCGACGTACTCATCGCGCTGGGGTTCCCGGTCCTCGTCGGCGCAAGCCGCAAGTCCTATCTCGGTTCGCTGCTGGCCGGCCCGGACGGTAAACCGCGTCCGGTCGGCCAGCGCGAGGCCGCGACCGCCGCCACCAGCCTGCTCGCCATCCAAGCCGGCGCGTGGGGAGTCCGGGTGCACGACGTACGGTCCACCGTGGACGCTCTGGCGGTGCTCGCGGCGACGCAGGCGGCGCGGTGACCATGCCGTCCGCCCCGGATCTGATCACGCTCACCGGGCTGCGCGTGCGCGGGCACCACGGTGTCCACGACTTCGAGCGCGAGCAGGGCCAGGACTTCGTCGTGGACGTAACGCTGGAGCTGGACCTTGCGCCGGCCGCGGCCTCGGACGACGTCGCCGACACCGTCCACTATGGCGAGTTGGCCGCGCGGCTCGCCGAGATCGTGGCCGGCGAGCCGGTGAACCTCCTCGAAGCCCTCGCCGCGCGGTTGGCCGACACCTGCCTGGCCGACTCGCGGGTGATCGCCGCGACCGTCACCGTCCACAAGCCGTCCGCCCCGATCCCGTACTCCTTCACCGATGTCTCCGTGACCCTTCGCCGGGAGCGTCCATGAGCCGGGCCGTGCTGTCGATCGGCAGCAACCTGGGCGACCGGCTCGCGCACCTGCGCGGTGCCGTCGCCGGTCTCGGCGACGACGTGATGGCGGTGTCCGACGTGTACGAGACACCACCGTGGGGCGACCCCGACCAGCCCAGGTATCTCAATGCGGCTGTCCTGGTCGCGGCACCCGTGCAGCCGCGGGCCTGGCTGGACCGCGCCGCCGCCCTCGAGCGGGAGTCCGGGCGGGTCCGCGACGCCGACCGTCGCTTCGGTCCCCGCACGCTCGACGTGGATGTCGTGGCGGTGTGGACCGCGGAGGGTGCCCCGGTGTACTCCGACGATCCGGAGTGGACGGTGCCCCACCCGCGGGCCCACCTGCGGGCGTTCGTCCTGCGTCCGTGGCTGGACCTGGACCCTGAAGCGCAACTGCCCGGCCACGGCCGCGTCGCCGACCTCCTCGGCTCCTCGCCCGTCGCCGAGGACCTGCCCAGCGTCGTTCGCCGCCCGGATCTCGGGTTGGGGCGGCCCTCCGCGTAGCTACCGCGAGCGCCGGGGCCCGGCCCGGTCGTGCGGTAGCCTGGCGATCAATGACTGACACCGGGCCACGGTCCCGACCGGGCGGGACGCCCCGCCGGGGGCTCGAACCGACCCGGCCGGTCAACCTGATCCTGGCCGCGGCCGTCACCGCGGCCGCGGCGTTCGTGTTCATGCGCCGGAACTTCGGCGACGTTCCCGATCTCAACTGGCTTCCCGGGCTCACCATGGCTGGTCTGGCCGTGGTGGAGGGGATCGCCGCACACAACACGAAGGCGCGCATCGAGCGCAAGCCACGCGCCGGGGTGCTGAACCCGCTGTTCGTGGCGCGGCTCGCCGTCCTCGCCAAGGCGTCGTCGCTGGCCGGAGCGATCTTCGCCGGCGCGTACGGCGGGGTCGCCGCCTGGGCGCTGTCCGAGCGGGCCCGGCTGACGGTCGCTGAGCGCAACCTCGTCCCGGCGGTCGCCGGCCTGGTCGGAGCGCTCGGGCTGGTCGCCGCGGCCCTGCTGCTCGAGCGGGCCTGCCGGGTGCCGCCTCCGCCCGATGATCCGCTCCGCAAGCTGCGCGGACTCTCCGACGACGACGAGGGCACCAACGACGGCGGCACCCCGAGCCGCTGAGCCCACGGCCTGCGATGCGGGCCGCGCAACGGGACGCCATACTTTCCCTCTCCCCGTGCACCGGGTACGGTGCGACCCGACACCGGGCTGACCTGGGGCACGGCGAGGCCGTGGGAGGGACCACGTCATGGCGTTCGACGACGGTACGCAGACCGGGGCAACCCGGTCACTCGGCGTCTCCAGCGGTGAGTTCCAGGCCGTGCGGCGGGATACCCCGACGTTCGAGGCCGTGCCCGCGCTGGTGGCGGGCAGCGGCGACACCGACCCGACCGTCGTCGGCAGCACGCCGGTGCCGAACCTGAACTACGTCTTCGACGACCCCAACGAGGGCGAGCCCGGCCGGGACCGGATGCTCATTCACGGCCTGTGGGAGCTGCTCCTGGTCCTGGCGATCGTCGGCGCCGGCATCGCGCTGACCGACGCCCGGGCCGGTGCCCTCGACGGCGACTCGCTGCGTGACCTTCTTCTGATGGGTACGGTCGCCGGGCTGCTCGCCGTCGCCAGTGCGCTCGCGCTGCGGGCCGGGGTGCCGAACCTGGCGGTCGGCGGAGCCGCGCTCGTCGCGAGCTACTACGCGGTCGACCACGCATCCGGCGCCTGGGTCGGGGCAGCCGGTGTGGCCATCGGTATCTGCGCCGCGATCGGCCTCGTCCAGGGTGCGGTCGTGGTGGTCCTGCATGTGCCGTCGTGGGCCGTGAGCCTGGCCGTCGCGCTGGCCCTGGCGGCCTGGGTGGCCAGCCAACCGGTGGTCACCGGGAACCTCGGATACGACCCGTTGCCCGACGCGTACCTGTGGTTCAGCGGCGTCGCCGCCGTGAGCATCGGGGCGAGCCTGGTCGGGGTCGTCACCGGATTCCGGCGCGGGTTCGGACGGTTCCGGCCGGTCGCCGACCCGGCTCGGCGCCGGGGCCGGACCGCCGCCATGATCGCGGCCGCCGTAACCGTGGGATCCTCGGTGCTCGCCGGGCTGGCCGGCGTGCTCATCGCCCTCGTGGACACCCGGCTGGACGTCGGCACGGGCGGTGCCGATGCCCTGCAGGCGGCCGTGCTGCTCACCGCCACCGGACTCGGCGCCGCGTTGCTCGGCGGCACCAGTGCGTACGGCCGCCGCGGTGGGATCTTCGGCACTGTCCTCGCGACCGTGCTGCTCGTGCTGACCATGCAATGGGTCGTGGAGACGCACCCGACCTGGCCGGTCGCCTACGTGCTGGGGGCCGCGATCGGGGTCGGCCTGGCTGTCACCCGGCTCGTAGAGTGGTTCGGCCGGCCGGTGCTTCTCCCACCGCGGGACGACGACGAGTCGTGGATGCCACGGGTGCACTCGCTCACGCCGACGAGCACGCCCTGGCGCCCGGGGCCGACCCCCGCCGGCGGGCTGTGGTCCAGCGACGAAGGCTGGGGATCGCCGCCTCGCTAGGCGATGCGCCGGAACCCCGATAGTCTCCCTGCATGCCGGCACACAACCCCCCGGACTCTCGGCGTGGGCCCACTGCTCGGCGTGAACCGGACGCCCGGCGTGGAAAGGTGCCGCAGGCGCTGTTCTGGGCCGGCATGGGCCTCGCGCCCGTCGCCATCCTGATCCTCCTCTTCGGCCAGAGCACCGGTTCGCTCCGCGTGGCCGTGGTGCTCGCCGTGCTCACCATCGTCATGCTGGCCGTGTCGATCGCGCTGCGGCCGAGCGTGGAGATGGTCCAGGTAGACATCGAGCACCGCGTGCTGGACGAGATGGAGCGGATCCGCCTGCGGGCCCGGGAGGAGACCGCGGTCGCCGCGCGCAGCACCCAGAAGGCGATCGCCGACCACATCGCCGTCCTGAACGAGACGATCGAGGAGCTCCGTACCCACGTCGACGAGGTGCAGGCCAACGCCCTCCTCGAACCCCAGGCCCTCGGCTACGCCGCTCCCGCGGCGGTCGAGGCGACTCCGGCCGGGCCGGGAACAGTCCGGCGCACCGAGACGGTGCATGTCACCCGGCGCACGACCTACGACGACACCGGCACGGTCTACGGCAGCCGGGCGGCCTCGGATCGGCGGGGACCGGGCGCCGTCGAGGGGGAGTGGCGGGAGCGCCCGGACGACCGCTGGGACGGCGGCCGCGACGACCGGTGGGACGGTATGGCACAGGGCAGCCGGTGGGCCGAGGTCCGCTACGACGACCGCGGCCGCCAACTGCACCTGGGCGAGCGCCGGTCGTCGATGCATTCGGACGACCGCGGCGCGGAGTACCGGGTGGAGGATCGATGGGCCATACGCCGGGACGAGCCCGACGGCCGGCCCTGGTCGGTCGGCCGGCCCGAAACGCCGGCCCTGCCCGCCGCGCGGGGTGAACCGGCCCACTACTACGACGACCGGGCCGGCGACCGCGAACGCCGTGACGACCGCGGCGGGTACGACCGCGGCGGCTACGAGCGAGGTGGGTACGAGCGGGAGCGTTCGTACGAGAGGGGGCCCAGCCCGTCCGAGCGTGGGCGCGAACGCGGCTATGAGCGTGAGTCGGACCGCGGTTACGACCGGGGCCGGGGCTACGACCGGGACCGCGGCTACGACCGGGACCGCGGCTACGAGCGCGAACGCGGCTACGAGCGTGAGGCGGACCGGGGCTATGAGCGGGGCCGCGGGTATGAACGTGAGCCCGACCGCGGTTACGACCGGGACCGTCCGAACGTTCCCCGCCCGCGCTCCCCTGAGTGGTAGGCCGTACGACGTCTGGCTCCGGGACCCGGCTTGACCAATGCGCTCACACATCCGGGCAAGGTGTTGCTCCGTGCCAAGCGCGCTTGGTACGAAGCAACATGGTCGGTCGAGCGCGCCCCAAGAAATCCAGAAGAAACGCCCTAGATCGGGACCTGACCGCCCGGGGTCGCTGTGGGCTGGGGGTTGAGCTGTGCCTGCAGCGCCGCGTAGTTCCGCTGGTACGCCAAGGTGAGCGCGCCCTGCACCTGCTCAGTCGAGACGGTGGCCATCTCCTCGGCAGTCTTATAGGTCTCCATCAGCCGCTCGATGGTCTCGCGCATGGCCGCCCCGGTGAGGACGTAGCGGATCATGTTGTCGACGGCCAACTGCTGCGCCTGGCTGTAGCCCTCCCGCGATGCCCTCACCACCTGCCCGGGCACGGTGAGGCCCCAGAGGAGCCCGTGGGAGTAATCGCTCTGGATGCGGCTGAGGCCCGGGTCGAGGTTGTAGTTGACTTCACGCTCGATGAAGTTCACGAAGTCGGCAAGGCTGTCGATAGTTACCTGGTACTGGACCGGGGCCCAGCCGCCTCCGCCGCCACCCGACTCGAGCATGACGTGACCTCCCCCTCACCACGTGGACTGCGCCCAGGCTATCGGAGGGGGTCCACCTCTCGCTACGTCCATACCGCCTGTCGCAGCAGCGCAGCCATCGGAGGTGAAAGTCACCACATATGCAGCGCCGTGGGGCCGGCGTCGTCGGATACTGGCAGCGACCGGTACCACCTCACGGACTGGATCAATAACATGACACATTCTCGCGGCCGACCGCTACGGGTCGGTCTGATCGGAGCCGGCCGGGTCGGCGCGGTCCTGAGCGCCGCCCTCGCCGCCGCAGGCCACCGGGTGGTCGCCGCCTCCGGCGTCTCCGCCCAGAGCCTGGCCCGCATCGAGCGCCTGCTCCCCGGCGCACGCCATCTGCCCGCCGACCAGGTCCCGCGCGAGGTCGACCTCCTCCTGATCGCGGTGCCTGACGACGCGTTGGCGCCGCTCGTCCGGGGCCTGGCCGAGGCCGGGGCGCTGCGCGGAGCCCAGGTCGTGGTGCACACGTCGGGCGCTCACGGCATCGCGGTTCTCCAACCCGCCGTGGCGGCGGGCGCCGGCGGAATCGCGCTGCATCCGGCCATGACCTTCACCGGTCATCCCCGGGACCTGGACCGGCTCGCCGAGGGCATCTCGTTCGGCGTCACCGCGCCGGCGAACCTGCGGCCGCTGGCCACCCGGCTCGTGGCCGACCTCGGCGGGAGTCTCGAGTGGATCGATGAGGCGGCACGCCCGCTCTACCATGCCGCGCTCGCCCATGGGGCCAACCACCTCGTGACGCTGACCAACGAGGCGATGGACCGGCTGCGTGACGCCGGCGTGCGCTACCCCGAGCGCGTGCTGGCTCCGCTGCTGCGGGCCGCGCTGGAGAACACCTTCGTCCACGGCGACGCCGCCCTGACCGGGCCCGTCGCGCGCGGGGACGCCGGCACCATCGCCCGCCACCTGGCGGTCCTGGCCCGCGTGGCACCGGACTCCGCCCCGGCCTACCTCGCCCTCGCCCGCCGTACGGCCGACCGCGCGATCGCCAGTGGCCGGCTGCGGGCCATGGACGCCGAGCCGCTGCTGGGCGTCCTCGCCGGCGATCCCTCCACAGTGGAGATGCCCGCATGACCGACGTGGTGACCACCCGGGCGGAGCTGGCGAAGGCCCGGGCCGGGATGGCCGGCCGGGTGGGGGTGGTCATGACTCTGGGCGCACTCCACAGTGGACATGCGGCGTTGCTGGCCACGGCCCGCGCCGAGTGTGACCACCTGCTCGCCACGATCTTCGTCAACCCGCTGCAGTTCGGGCCGAACGAGGACTTCGCGCGCTATCCGCGTACGGTCGACACGGACCTGGCCATGCTGGGCGAGCAGGGCGTGGACGTGGTATTCCTGCCCAGCGTCGAGGAGCTCTACCCGACGGGGTCACCCGGGGTCGTCGTCGGGCCTGGTCCACTGGGGACGGTGCTCGAAGGTGCGCACCGGCCGGGCCACTTCGATGGCGTGCTCACCGTCGTGCTCAAGCTGCTCAACCTCACCGGTGCCACGGTCGCCTACTTCGGCGAGAAGGACTATCAACAGCTCACCCTGATCCGTGCGATGGTTGCCGAGCTCAACGTGCCGACCACGATCGCGGTCGTGCCGACCGTACGGGAGCCCGACGGCCTCGCGCTCTCCAGCCGTAACCGGTATCTATCCGATGTGGACCGAGGTCGGGCGCGCTCCCTGTCCCGTGCTCTGCGGGCCGGGGTAGCGGCCGCGGCCGACGGTGCGGAGGCGGTCCTGGCCGCCGCCCGGCGGGAGTTGGGGGGCGTCGAGGTGGACTATCTCGTGCTCACCGACCCCGACCTCGGCCCGGCCCCCGAGCACGGACCGGCCCGCCTGCTGGTGGCGGCCCGGGTTGGGACGACACGCCTGATCGACAACACGGCCCTGACCCTCTGACCAAGCCTTGCCGTATGCTCGCGCTCCCGAGGCGTGCGCAGGAAGGGGCGGGCATGGGCGTGGGGTCGGTCCGGGCTCGCGGAGCCGAGGTTGGGCGCGTCGCCGGTACGGTACTGGCGCTGGTCGTTGCGTTCGGGCTCGCGGGCTGCTCGGACCCGCCGACCGTGGGCGACGGCTCGCTCGGCGTGGACTGGGCCGTGTTGCCGACCCCGTCGGTGCCGGCGCCGGCCGTCGGCGCCTGCACCGCAGCCGACGGCGGCGGGGTCCAGACGGTCGGCTGGACGCTCGCCTTCCTTCCCGGCACAACCGTCGCGTGCACCGAGCCCCATCTGGCCGAGACCTACCACGTCGCGGTGTTTCCGCCCGATGTGGACACCGACCCCCTTACCGTGCCGGCGGTCGGTGGCGCCCGGTTCCGGTACGCGTACGGGGTCTGCCTCGAGCAGGCCACGGGGTTTCTGGGCGATGACCCCCACACCAGCCGGCTGGTCGCGCTGCCGGTCATGCCGACCGACCGCCAGTGGGCGGGCCGCGCGCGGTGGTTCCGGTGCGATCTGGTCGAGCTGGCCGGGCTCGACCGTACGATCGCGACCCGGACCGCGAGCCTGCGCGGCGCCCTGGCCGGTGCCGGGCCGCTTACTCTGACCTGCGCCGACGTCACCTTGAGTGAGACCCGCACCGAGGTCCTCGAGGTGACGTTCACCTCGTGTGAGCGGCCGCATGACGTAGAGCTGACCGGCGCCTACACCATGCCCGACGGGGACTATCCCGAGCGGCAGCGCCTGGCCGACCTGACCACCGACGGGTGCCGTTCGGTCGGCGCGGCGTACATCGGCGTCCGCCCCGACGGATTGCCGACCACCGGCGACAACGTGCTCGCGTTCGCCTCGCTGATCACCGAGGAGATGTGGTCGGTCGGGGAGCGTTCGTCGTGGTGCTTCTACGGCGACGACACCCAGACCCGGACGGGATCCATCAAGAACCTCGGCACCTACCCCTACTAGGGCGTGTACTGTATCTGATACAGTAGCGGACGTGTTCGACAATACCGAGGTCGTGGCTCCTGACCAGGCCTTCGCGGCAGACCTGCTGCGGGGGCACACCGAGACGATCGTGCTCGGTGTGCTGAGCCGGGGTGACAGCTACGGGTTCGAGATCTTCAAGACGATCCGGGACGCCACCGGTGGCGTCTACGAGATCAAGGAGGCGACCCTCTACGCGAGCTACCGCCGGCTGGTGCGGGACGGTCTCGTGGAGGCCTACTGGGGCGACGAGACGCAGGGCGGTCGCCGGAAGTACTACCGCATCACCGATGCGGGCCGCGCCGAGTACCGGCGCAACGTGCAGGCATGGGTGATCACCCGCGGGGTCATCGATGCGCTGCTCCACACGGACAACGACAACAGCGGCGTGGTCACCGCAATCGGGAAGGCAGACCGCCAATGATGAGCACCTCTCTCAACATCCATCGCCTGCTCGACGACGCGTTCGCCGCCATCCAGATGACGCCGGAGGCGCAGGACCTCAAGGAGGAGATCCGCAGCAACCTCGTGGCTCGCGTCGCCGAGCTGGAGGCCTCCGGTCTGTCGGCGGGCGAGGCGGCACGCCTGGCGATGGCCGAGCTCGGTGACGTGCGCGCCATCGTCGACGAGACCCACGAGGCGGGCGGTCAGGGGCCCGCCTGGCGGCGCAACCGGGTCCGGCCCCGGCCGGGGTACGTCGTCCGGACGGTGCTGATCGCGCTGGTCGGCGTCGGGGCATTGGCGACCCTCGCGCTCCTCGTGGCGGGTGTCGTCTCCGGACCCCGTCCGGCGCTGGACCACGTCGCCGCCACGGTGGTGGCGGCGCTGGCGGGCGCGGTGATCGTCGGCGATGCGCTGCGCCAGGAGACGACCACCAACTACCCCGTGAGTCGCGTCCGCGCCGTCGGGTACGCGGCCGCGACGGCCCTCGGCCTGGCCGGCCTCGGCCTGGGCGTCGGGTATGCGGCGGAGGGCGCGCTGCCCTGGTTGGTCGTCGGTGGCGTCCTCGCCGTGGCCTCCATCGCAATCTTCACATATCTGGGTGCTACCCAGACCAACCGGCACAAGCCGTGGGTGGTCCACCTGCAGGCCTCGCATGAGCAGGCCGGCGACCGGTTCGAGCAGGATCCGGCCGCGGCCGCGCGATTCGGGCTCTATACCGTCGTCACCTGGCTCGTCGCGCTCGTCGCGTTCGTCGTGCTGGGCCTCACCGTGGGGTGGGCCTGGTCCTGGCTCGCCCTCGTCGCCGGCGTCGCCACCATGATGCTGACGCTCGCCCGGATGCTCTTCGGGGCCCGCGAGCCGAGCCGCTAGCCCTGAGCACCATCGCTGGACGCCTGGACCCGTCATCCGGTGACCGCGGTGCCACGCGGTCTGTGTGGAGCGGGCGTGGCCCGGGCCACGGACGCGGGCCGGGCAGCGGGCCCTCGGGCGGCCCGGTGCGAGACTGGCGGGATGCGTCTCCCATCAGTCCCGCGGCGGCTCGCCGCGCCCGCACCCGGCTGGGCCGAGACAACCGACGTCGTCGTAGTCGGATCGGGGGTCGCGGGACTCACCTGCGCGCTGCACCTCCGGGAGGCCGGGCTGCACGTGACCGTAGTCACCAAGGAGAACATCGACGACGGTTCCACGCGCTGGGCGCAGGGCGGGATCGCGGCGGTCCTCGACCCGCTGGACTCGCCCGAGGCGCATGCGCACGACACGCTCGTGGCCGGGGTGGGCCTCAGTGACCCCGAAGCGGTACGGGTGTTGGTGACCGAAGGCCCGACCCGGGTGCGGGAGCTGATCCGGTGGGGTGCACGTTTCGACCGCCATCCGGACGGGTCGCTCATGCTGACGCGGGAGGGTGGCCACCGCGCGAACCGGATCGTCCACGCGGGCGGGGACGCGACCGGGGCGGAGGTGCAGCGGGCGCTGCAGGAGGCGGTGCGGCGCGACCCGTGGATCCGGCTCATCGAGCACGCGATCGTGCTGGACCTGTTGCGGGACAGCGAGGGCCGCGCCTGCGGCGTCACACTGCACGTGCTCGGCGAGGGGACCGAGGACGGCGTCGGGGCGGTGCTCGGAGCGGCCGTGGTGGTCGCCAGCGGCGGCATGGGGCAGGTCTTCGCCTCCACCACCAATCCGGTGGTGTCCACAGGAGACGGTGTGGCGCTCGCCCTGCGGGCCGGCGCGGCCATCACCGACATCGAGTTCGTGCAGTTCCACCCGACGGCCCTCGCGCTGGCGGCCGAGGGCCGCACGGCGCAGCAGCCGCTGATCAGTGAAGCCATGCGCGGCGAGGGAGCGCACCTCGTCGACGCCGACGGCAAGCGATTCATGGTGGGCCAGCACGAGTTGGCCGAGCTCGCCCCGCGCGACGTCGTGGCCAAGGGCATCCACCGGGTGCTGCTGTCAACCGGGACCGACCACGTCTACCTCGACGCTCGCCACCTGCCCGACGTCACGACGAGGTTCCCCACCATCACCGCGGCCTGCCTGGCCGCGGGCATCGATCCGGTCACCGACCTGATCCCGGTCGCGCCGGCGGCGCACTACGCGAGTGGCGGCATCCGCACGGACCTGTACGGTCGCAGTTCGATCGCCGGGCTCTACGCCTGCGGTGAGGTCGCCTGCACCGGCGTCCATGGCGCCAACCGGCTCGCCTCCAACTCGCTGCTCGAGGGACTCGTCTTCACCCGCCGGATCGCCGATGACATCACCGCGGCCCAGCGGCCTGGTGACCCGGTCATCGACGGGGCACCCGGATGGGTGCTGGACCAGTCCGTACGGCCGGCGCTGCAGTTGGCGATGACCCGGGGCGCCGGCGTGCTGCGCAGCGCGGAGTCCCTGGCCCAGACCGGTGCCGTGCTGGACGCCGCCGGTGTGACCCGTTCGGTGCCGTCGACCGCGACGTGGGAGGCAACGAACCTCGTCACGGTGGCCGCCGCTCTGCTGGCCGCGGCGTGGCGGCGCGAGGAGACCCGCGGTAGCCACTGGCGCGAGGACTTCCCCGAGCCTCGGCCGCAGTGGCTCGGCCACCTCGTGGCGACCATCGACGCCGACGAGCGCATCGCCGAAGCCTGGGAGCCGCTGCCGTGACCGAGCCCCTCCTCCCCCACCCAGCCGCCCGTGACGAATTCCATGCCCTCCTCCCCCACCCAGCCGCCCGGGACGAGGTGCTGCGTATCGTCACCACGGCGCTGGCCGAGGATCTCGGCGACCCGCCCCGTGACCTCACCTCACTGGCTACCATCGACGAGGGTCAACGGAGTGTGGGCGACCTCGTGGCCCGCGCCGATGGCGTGGTCGCCGGACTCCCGGTCGCGGCGACCGTCTTCGACCTCACCAGTGCTGGCGAAGCCACGTTCACCGCGTTGGTGGATGACGGCACCCGGGTGGCGTGCGGCGACATACTCGCCACGGTGACCGGTCCGACCCGGGCCCTGCTCGCCGCCGAACGCACCGCGCTGAACCTGTTGTGCCGCATGTCAGGGATCGCGACCCACACCCGCGCCTGGGCGGACCGGCTGGCCGGCACCAAGGCGACGGTGCTGGACACCCGGAAGACCACGCCCGGCCTGCGGGTGCTGGAGAAGTACGCGGTACGAGCAGGCGGCGGAACGAACAAGCGGATGGGCCTCTACGACGTGGCGATGGTGAAGGACAACCACGCACTGGCCGCCGGTGGCGTCGTCGAGGCGTACCACCGCGTCCGTAAGGCCTTTCCGGCGGTACCGGTCCAGGTCGAGGTGACCACGGTGGCCGAGGCGGTGGCCGTCGTCGAGGCGGGGGCAAGGTTCCTGTTGTGCGACAACATGAAGCCCGACCTGCTGCGGGCCGTGGTGGCCGCCGTCGGTGGCCGGGCCGAGCTGGAGGCGACGGGCGGGCTCACCCTCGACGTCGCCGCCGAGTATGCGGCGACGGGGGTGGACTACCTGTCGGTCGGCGCGCTGACCCACTCCTCGCCGATCCTCGACATCGCATTTGACCTGCGCGATTCAGGCTAGGGTTGGTCCCGTGCTGCTCTGCATCGACATCGGGAACACCAACACCGTGCTCGCGACGTTCGACGGTGACAAGATCGTGCACAGCTGGCGCGTGAAGACAGACGCCCGGTCGACCGCCGACGAGCTCGGGCTCATGTTCCGCGGGCTGCTCGCCGGTGACGAGGTTGCGGTCACCGGTGTGTCGGCCTGCTCGACCGTACCGGCGGTGCTGCGGTCGCTGCGGACCATGCTGTCCCGCTACTACGGCCACGTGCGCAGCGTCATCGTCGAGCCGGGCGTACGGACGGGGGTGCAGCTCGCCATCGACAACCCGAAGGAGGTCGGCGCGGACCGGGTCGTGAACACCCTCGCCGCGTACACCCTCTACGGTGGACCGTCCATTGTGGTCGACTTTGGCACGACGACGAACTTCGACGTCATCAGCGCGCGGGGAGAGTTCCTGGGCGGCGCGTTCGCCCCGGGCATCGAGATCTCCTTCGACGCGCTCGCGGCCCGGGCGGCGCAGTTGCGCAAGGTCGAGGCGGCCAAGCCGCGGTCGGTGATCGGCAAGAACACCGTGGAGTGCCTGCAGTCGGGGATGTACTTCGGGTTCGCCGGGCAGGTCGACCGGATCGTGCAGCGGATGGCCGAGGAGCTCGGAGACCTGAACGCGGTGATCGCCACCGGCGGCCTCGCCCCTATCGTCATCGACGAGTGCCGCACCATCACCCACCACGAGCCGATGATCACCCTGATCGGCCTGCGCCTGGTCTACGAGAAGAACATGTAGACAGGCATCTGCACTTCGCACTGTCTCACCTGCCGTTACCTGCGCATATCCGGGTTATCCACAGGTTCACAACTGTGGGTACCGCGACCGGCTGGCGATGGTTATGGTTCCACGCATGGTCACGGACATGGGGGCGATGCTGGATGAGTACCGGGCAACGCGGGCACGAATCGAAACCCTTCGAGCAGCGACGGAGAGCCTGCGGGTCTCCGTACGCTCACCCGATCGCAGCGTCACGGTGACGGTCGACGCCTCGGGTGAGCTTCGGGAGCTGCTCATCGACTCCTCAATCGCGGCCCGGGTGGGCGCCTCGGCCCTCGCCGACGGCATCCTCGGGGCGTCGAAGCTCGCCGCCGCGCAGGCCCGGGAACGGATCCGGGTGGCGATGCGGGATGCCCTGCCCGAGCGGCTGCACGACCTCGTCGGAGCCGACGGATCGGTCGACCTGGCCGCACTGCTCCCGGCCGACCTTTCCCGACGGGTCGGAGAGCCCGCATGAACCGCGACGTCGTCGGCGCGGACCCGGATGCGCTGCGCGACCTGCTGCCCCGCGTGTCCGCGCTCGGTGACCAGGTCGCGGAGATCCTGGTCGGGCTGTCCACCGGGCTGGAGGCCGAGGGCGCGTGCTGGGGCCGGGACGAAGCCGGCGCTGCCTTCGCCGCGTCCTACTTGCCCGCGAGCACGACGACCCAGTCGTTGATCGCCCGGGCGGCCGCGGGGATCCAGGACACGACGCCCGTTCTCAGCGCCGTACTCGCCGTCCTCATTGCCGGCGAGCGCGACGCGGCCAGGGCCGTGCGCGGCGGGCCGTGAACCCGCCGGCGTACCTGCGCACCCCGGATACACGGGCCCGCGTCATCGGATACCTGGCGACGGCACCGGTCGCGGCGCCCGGGTTTCGCACCGACGGGGTCTTCGTCTGGCCGCAGTCTCTGGCCGACGCGGCCCGTGACCGCGGACTGGCCCCACCCGCTGACCTGTATGCCCACATGAGACAGACCGGCTTTCTACGGCCCGACACGGTTGCGGCCGAGCTGGTTGCCGGTGCCGTCGCCACCGACCCACCCGATGTGGGTGAGTCCGATGTGGACGCGGAGCAGGCGTCCACGCAGGTCTACGAGGCCCTTCTCCGGCGCGATCGGGAGCGGCAGCCGCCGAGCTCAGGCGTCCGCCCGGCCCGCCTCTTCGACGGGCCAGGTCCCGACCGTACGGGCTGGTTCTCCCCGCGCCGCCTGCGCATCCCGGAACCGGCCCGCCGGGCGCGTCTGGCGGGTTACCTGAGCAGCGGCCGGCTGGTGCGGCGGGCGACGGGTGAGGTGCCTGATCCGCTGGACCCGCGGTACCGCCTGCGGCTGGGCTGGCGCACCGACGGGGCCTGGGTCTGGCCGGAGGCGCTCGCGCACTACGTGCTCACCCGGGGCGTCGCGCCGGAGCTTGAGCTCCTGTGCCACATCGAGGCGCGCGGCTACGGGTGGACCGCGGTCGATGAGGCCGGGGCGCGGGCGGCGGCCGTGGCGGCCAACCGGCGGCCGTTGCCGCTACCGCTCCGCCCGGTGCGCTACCTGCGCGATCGCGCGGGGCGGCTCGCCCGGGTCTGGGGTGCACCTCCCAGCGGGAGCGCCTCGCTGGAGGTGCCGGCTGATTCGGCTCCGCGAGCGTCGCTGGAGGTGCTCCGGGACGACCTGCGGTGGGGGGCGCCGCCCGAGCCGGTCGACGACAGGGGGCGCGTACTGGGCTTCCAACCGATCGATGAAGCGGAGGCGGTGGCGCTGCTGCACGAGCGGTGGGCGCGGGCGGATGCCATGCCCGCGCTGGACTAGCGGACGAGTGTTCACGGGGGAGGGCTAGCAGTGACGATCCACCTGGGGGGCCTGGAGTGGGTCCGGCGGCTCGTGGGGATCCCCTTCCCCGAGGCCGACGAGGACGCGCTGCGGCGCTGTGCCCGGGCCTGGCGGAGCGCGGCCGGGCAGTTGCGGGAGGTCCCGGCGGCGGCCGCGGAGATCGGCGCCGACGTGGCGGTCGCGGTCTCCGGGGCGACCGCGGAGGCCTTCGCGCGCTACTGGCAGCCGTATGCCGACGGTTCGCTCGCGCAGATCGCCGACGCCTGCGACGCGCTCGCCCACGCCTGCGACCACGCCGCCACTCAGGTCGAGCGAGCTAAGATCATCTTTCTCACCGCGCTCGCCACACTGGCTGCGAGCCTGGCCTCGTTCGGTATGGCGGTGGTCGGAGCCGGGCTCGTGACCGGACTCTTCCTCTCGCACGGTGTGGCCACGGCCCAGATGCGCATCTACGGGGTGCTGGGCGCCTTGGTGTTCGCGATCGTGCTCGGTGCGGCGGTCAATGCCGTGGTGGACATTGCCCGGAACGTGGAGCGAGCGCTGAGGCTGTTGGGCGTCGACTGGGACATCGTCGCCAGCCTCGGACCGCCGCCGCCGGGCGTCTCCGGGGGCGGGGGTGCCTCCGCCCCTGGGGCCTCCTACGGCGTGGTACAGAGCATCGACCCCGCCAACTGGCCTGGTCCGGCGGTCAGCTGGGGCTGGGCCGCCTGGTCCGGCGTGCCCGGCCCGCCCGTCCTGGCCAGCAATACTCCACTGGGGACGGTGCCGGCCGACCCGCCTCCACCCTCCGGTGGTGGCCCCGCCCTCGTCCGGCCCGAGCCCGGGGCGTCGCCCGCCTGGCCGGCGCCCGCGCCCACTCCGGCACCGCCGCCACCACCACCACCGGCCCCGCGTCCGGTGCCGGGGCCGACGACGCCGGCACCCGCTGCACCGGTACCGCCGCCGGCTCTCGTCTCGCGGGAACCCGCGGCCGGGTCTGGCGCACCCCGTCCCGTGCCGGCGACTCCGGGCGGGCCGCCACCGCCGCTCCCGGCTCCGCCGCCCGCAGGCCCGCCGGGTGCCGGTCCGGCGCCCAGCGCACCGGCCGTTGCCGGGCCGGCCCCCGTGGCCGTCCCGGGCGGCGCCGGCGGCGCGGCGGGCCAGGCCCTCGTGGTCGCGGTGCTCGGACCGGGTGTCGCCGATGCTCGGGTCGGGTCGGGCCGGCCGGGGGCCGTCGCCGGCTCAGCGGCCGACGGCGACCCCGACCCGGCTCCGTTGAGCGACGCCGAGGCGCTGGCCCTGGCCCGCCGGTGCCTGTTCGTCACCGACGCCGGCTATGGCTTCTACCCCGCTGGCGAGGAGAACCGTGACCTCGCGCGGGCGGTGCGACCGACACCGGGCCACGTCACGGTCGACCTCCACGGCGACCCGGCGGGCTTCACCATCGACAGTGGACGGTTGACGCCGTCGCAGCTCGCCATGGTGCTGCGTGAGCTCATCCGGACCGGCGAGCTCACCCGGCGGCCTCCGGAGGCGATCCGGCTGGCCGCGGGTGGCACGGGCGACGGCCCGGCCTCACCCGCCGCGACGCTCGCCCGCGAGCTGGGCGTCGAGGTGCTCGCGCCGGACCGCCTGCTCTGGACCGACGTCGACGGCGAGGAGTCCGTCGCCTCCCCGCAGCTCATCGAAGGCCTGCTGATCCCCGCCGACCCGCCCGATGGCCGGTGGCACCGCTTCGGGCCGGCCACGGAGCCGGACGATGCGCCGGTCGAAACCCCGTCGGGCGCGTGGTCGGCGTGAAACTGAGCGTGAGCCTGCCTCTGGAGGACGTGACCTACATCGACGAGTATGCGCGTCGAGTCGGCGCGCCGTCGCGGTCCTCGGTGCTGCACCAGGCCGTGGCACTGCTTCGCATGAGCGAGCTGGAGTCGGCGTACGCCGCGGCGTTCCAGGAGTGGCATGAGTCGAAGGACGGCGCGCCGTGGGAGGACACCGCCACAGACGGGTTGCCCGATGCGCCGCGGTGAGGTGTACCTGGTCGACCTCCGGCCGTCCCGGCGCGGCGGGACGGACAAGGCCCGGCCGGTGATCGTCATCAGCACCGATGCGGCCAACACCGTGGCGACCCGTACCGGCGTCGGCGTCGTCACGGTCGTGCCGATCACGTCGAATGTCAGCCGGGTCTACCCGTTCCAGGTCCTGGTGAGCGCCCACGAGGGCGGGCTCGATCGGGACGCGAAGGCGCAGACGGAGCAGCTGCGTGCCGTCGACGTCAGGCGCTTCGGTCGCCGGCTCGGTGCGCTGCCGGCATCGACGGTGCGCAAGCTCGAAGATGCTATCCGTTTACATCTGTCTCTCTGACGGCTCCGCGCGGACGGCGCGATGCACCGTCGTGATGTAGGCGACCTCGAACTCGTCCCGGCCGGCGAGGTCCGGGTGGGTACGGGTGAGGGCGAGGACGTCCTGCGTCATGCTCCGCTGCCGCTCGGGCGACGAGGTCAGGTAGTACGACCGGCTCTGCATGAGGCGGACGAGGCTCTGCGATGTGTGCCGGGCGGAGTGCCCGAACCGTGCCAGCTGGACGTCGCCGAACAACGGGCCGAACGAGACGGGGCCGTGGTCGGGGCCGGAGGAGTCGTGCCCGCGGTGGCCTTCGACGATGCGGGAGTACTCCGCCAGCCACGGCTTGGACTCGTCGCGTTCGTTCCAGATGGCGGCGAAGACGCCGCCCGGCCGGATGACCCGGGCCAGTTCGGCGTGGGCCCGGTCGTGGTCGAACCAGTGATAGGACTGCGCCGCCACCGCCCCGTCGAGGCTCCCCTGGCCTAGAGGTATCGACTCGGCGGAACCCTCGACGGCGGTGACCTCGGGCGTCGTCTCGACCAACCGCTGCCGCATCCCGGGATCCGGCTCCACGGCGACGACGTGGTGGCCCAAGGTGCGCAGCAGCCGGGTCATGATGCCGGTGCCGGCGCCGACGTCACCGATGTGCCAGTGGCCCGGACCCAGCGGTGTCAGGGCCCAGTCCACGGCCTCGCGCGGGTAGGAAGGCCGGACCGAGTCGTACAGGGCCGCCGCCGGGCCGAAGGAGAGACCCTGCCGCCGCCGCTCGGCCGCCGCCCGCTCGTCTGTCTCCACCCGCACACGGTATGTCGGATGAGTCTGTCCATGCGGGTCAGTAGGCTCCCGGGAAAGACGACCGCGTCACAGAGGGGACAACCGTGGCTGAGGAGCCGACCGCTGGACGGGGCGAACTGCGCTCGCCACCCGAGGACGACCTGCCCGAGCAGATCCGCGTCCGCCGGGACAAGCGCGAGCGGCTGCTGGCCGACGGTGGCGACGCGTACCCGGTGGCGGTGGATCGCACCCACAGCCTGGCCGAGGTCCGCGCCCAGTTCCCGGACCTGCCCGTGGACGCGACGACGGGGGTGCGGGTCGGCGTCGCGGGCCGCGTCATGTTCCTGCGCAACACCGGCAAGCTCTGCTTTGCCACGCTGCGCGAGGGGGACGGCACGGAACTGCAGGCGATGCTCTCGCTCGACCGGGTGGGCGCCGAGTCGCTGGCGGAGTGGAAGCGGCTCGTCGACCTCGGCGACGTCGTGGCCGTCGCCGGCGAGGTGATCAGCAGCAAGCGCGGCGAACTGTCGGTGCTCGCCGACAGCTGGACGATGGCGGCCAAGGCGTTGCGACCGCTGCCGGTGGCGCACAAGCCGATGTCCGAGGAGGCGCGAGTCCGGCAGCGCTACGTCGACCTGATCGTACGGCCGCAGGCACGGCAGACCGTACGGACGCGTTCGGCCGTGGTCCGGTCCCTGCGGGAGTCGCTGCACCGTCGGGGCTACCTCGAGGTGGAGACCCCCATGCTCCAGTTGCTGCACGGGGGCGCGGCGGCGCGACCGTTCGTGACCCACAGCAACGCGCTGGACATCGACCTTTATCTACGTATCGCCCCGGAGCTGTACCTCAAGCGGTGCGTGGTCGGCGGCATCGAGCGGGTCTTCGAGATCAACCGGAACTTCCGCAACGAGGGGATCGACTCGTCGCACTCCCCGGAGTTCGCGATGCTCGAGACCTACCAGGCGTACAGCGACTACAACTCGATCGGCGAACTGACCCGCGAGATCGTCCAGGAGGCCGCAGTCGCCGTCGGGGGATCGACAACTGTCACCCATCACGACGGCACCGAAGTTGACCTCAGTGGAGAGTGGGGGCAGACCACGCTCTTCGGGTCGCTGTCGGAGGCGCTCGGCGAGGAGGTCACTGTCGCCACGCCACGGGGGATCCTGGCCAGCTACGCCGAGAAGCACGGCCTAGTGGTGCCCGACCACCTCGGCCCCGGCAAGCTCGCCGAGGAGCTGTTCGAGGCGCTGGTGCAGCCGACGCTGCAGCAGCCCACGTTCGTCCGCGACTACCCGGAGGAGACCAGCCCACTGGTCCGCGGCCACCGCACCGAGCCGGGGCTGACCGAGAAGTGGGATCTCTACCTGTGTGGATTCGAGCTCGGCACGGGCTACTCGGAGTTGGTTGACCCGGTCATCCAGCGCGAACGGTTCCACGCGCAGGCGCTGCTGGCGGCGAAGGGCGACCCCGAGGCGATGCAGCTGGACGAGGACTTCCTGCGGGCCATGGAGTACGGCCTACCCCCGTCGGGCGGCATGGGCATGGGCGTCGACCGGCTTCTGATGGCGCTGACCGGTCTCGGTATCCGCGAGACGATCCTGTTCCCCCTCGTCCGCCCCGAGTGACGGCCAAGATCCAACATAGCGGTGAGATTTCCGAGAAAACTCGGAAATCTCACCGGTCAGGCGGTCAGGCGGTCAGGCGGTCAGGCGGTCGGCGCGGTCAGGGCTCGAACTTGTAGCCGAGGCCGCGGACGGTGACGATGACGCGCGGGTTCGACGGTTCCGGCTCGTTCTTCGACCGCAGGCGCTTGACGTGCACGTCGAGGGTCTTGGTGTCGCCCACGTAGTCGGCGCCCCACACCCGGTCGATGAGCTGGCCGCGGGTGAGCACCCGGCCGGCGTTGCGGAGCAACAGTTCCAGGAGCTCGAACTCCTTGAGTGGTAGGGCGACGCTGTCTCCCGAGACGGTGACCACGTGCCGTTCGACGTCCATCCGCACCGGACCCGCCGCGAGCGTCTGGGTCGTCGCCTGCTCCGCCTCGGCGGCATTGCGCCGCAGCACGGCCCGCACGCGGGCCACGAGCTCGCGGGGCGAGTACGGCTTGGTGACGTAGTCATCGGCGCCGATCTCCAGGCCGACGACCTTGTCGATCTCGCTGTCCCGAGCGGTGACCATGATGATCGGCACCGCCGACTTCTGGCGCAACTGGCGGCAGACCTCGGTGCCTGACATCTCGGGCAGCATCAGGTCGAGCAGCACGATGTCGGCACCGTTGCGGTCGAACTCGGTGAGCGCAGTCGTCCCGGTGGGCGCGACCGCGACCTCGAAACCTTCCTTGCGCAGCATGTAGGACAGAGCGTCCGAAAAGGACTCCTCGTCCTCGACCACTAGCACCCGGGCCACGGAACACCCCACTTCACCGTCCGACCAGACACCACGCTATACAACGTCGGATCCTTCTGCGTCGATCTCAACACCGGGCGGCAGCGGCAGGGCGGCCTCCGGCGGGCGGGCGGGCAGCCGCAGCGTGAACGTCGAGCCGACGCCCACAGTGGACTCGACGTCGATGCGCCCGCCGTGGTTGACCGCGATGTGCCGCACGATCGCCAGGCCCAGCCCGGTGCCGCCCGTGTCGCGGGACCTCGCCTGGTCGGCCCGGTAGAAGCGCTCGAAGATGCGGTCGAGATCCTTGGCGGAGATCCCGATGCCCTGGTCGGCAACGACGATGTGCACATTGTCGCCGATCACCGTGGCATCGATGGAGACCTTCGTGTCCTCGGGACTGTAGGTGATCGCGTTCTCGACCAGGTTCGCCACCGCCGTGACGAGCTGCCCCTCGTTGCCGTACACGGTCAGCCCGCGCGTGGCGCTGACGGCCAGGTCGATCCCCTTGGCGCTGGCGCCCGTCCCGGTGCGGTCGACCACCTCGGTGATGATCCGGTCCACCGACACCGGACGCGGTGCCGGCAGCGGCTCGGCCCCCTGCAGTCGGGACAGCTCCAGCAGCTCCTTGACGAGCCGGGCGAGGCGTTGCGACTCGTGGTGGATGCGCTCGGCGAAGCGCCGCGACGCGTCGGGGTCGTCGGCCGCCTCGAGCAGCGTCTCGGCGAGCAGCGCGAGCGCGCCGACGGGCGTCTTCAGCTCATGGCTGACGTTCGCCACGAAGTCCCGCCGCACCCGCGCCACGCGGTGGGCCTCGGTCACATCGGTGGCCTCGATCGCCACATGACCGGAGGCGTACTCGTCGCCCGTGAGCGCGGTCACCCGTACCCGGACACCCCACGACGGACCGCCGGCGGCGCCGCGGCCGGCCTTGCCCGCCGAGCCTCGGGGCAGGTCGAGCTCCAGCTCGCGCCGCACGCCGCTGCGGCGGACCTGGCCCGCCAGCGTGCGCAGGACCGGGTGGACCTGCTGCGCCCCTTCGCCGGCACGGATGAGACCGAGATCGGCGGCGCACGGGTTCACCAGCACCGGGTGGTCCGCCGGGTCGAGCACCACCACGCCGACCCGCAACGAGTCCAGCGCGTCGGCGGCGAGCCGGGTCGGCACGCGCTCCGACCTGCGGGTCCAGACCATCGCTCACTCCCTCCCCTGCCCGCGTCTGCCGGCTGACGAGCTCCGCCGGCTACGCGACAATGTAGGCCGCGCAATAACCGTTCAAGCCGGGCGCGGCAGGCGAACCGGGATCTTGTTGGGGAAAGTTCATCTGGGTGCACCCCGGCGTTCACCACCGGCCACAGAGGCTGGACGGCGGCGCCAGGCACAGCACCAAAGGTAGATCGGTGGAGGGATGCGCGGCGAGTACGACGCGGAGCTCGAGGACGTCAACCGCATCCTCGTCGCCATGGCCGACGCGGTCCGGCAGGCGATGAGCGAGGCGACGGTGTCGTTGCTCACCGTCAACCGGGAACTCGCGGAGCGGGTGATCTCCCGTGACGCGGTGATCAACGAGCATCACCGACGGTTGGAGGACCGGGTGTACGGGCTGCTCGCCCTGCAGGCCCCGGTCGCCGCTGACCTGCGGCTGCTCTTCACCGCACTGCACATCGCGGCCGACCTCGAGCGCATGGGCGACCTCGCCAAACACGTGGCGAAGGTCGGGCTGCGCCGGCATCCGGTTCCGGCCGTGCCGCCGAGCCTGCGCGGCGTCATCGCGGAGATGGCCGGCGTGGCCGACCGCATCGCCGCGAAGATCAGCGTGGTCCTGGCCTCACCGGACGCGGCCCCGTGGCTTCGAACAAAGGTCCGTCGCGGCGGCCGGGCCGAGTCCGTGGCGGTGGATGCGGCGACCCTCGGCCTCGACGACGACGAGATGGACCGGCTCAACGAGGGGCTGTTCGTCATCCTGCTCGGGGCGGCCTGGCGGGACGGCGTCGAGTCGGCGATCGACGGCGCGATGCTCGGCCGGTTCTACGAGCGGTACGCGGACCATGCCGTCAATGCTGGGCGGCGCATGTACTTCCTCGTCACGGGGCAGGTGCTGCCTAGTATGAAGAATCTACCTATCGATGATTTCGGGAGCAGCGATGCGTAACGAGTTCCACGCCGAGTTGGCCGAAGTCAGCGAGCTGCTGGTCACGATGGCCGACGAGGTGCGCAGCGCCATGAAGCGCGCGACGACTGCGCTGCTGGAGGCCAACGCCAACGTCGCCGAAGGCGTGATCGCCGGCGACGCGGTCGTCAATGACCTGCACCAGCAGGTCGAGGAGAAGGTGTTGGGGCTGATCGCCCGGCAGGCGCCGGTCGCCTCCGACCTCCGGCTCGCGGTGACCGCGCTGCACACCGCGTGGGACATCGAACGGATGGGCGACCTCGCCAAGCACGTGGCGAAGACCGCGCTGCGCCGCCACCCCGCGCGCGCCGTACCCGACGAGCTGGTCGACGTCTTCCGGGAGATGTCGGGGGTTGCCGACCGGATCGCCGGGAAGATCAGCAAGATCCTGGCGAGCCCCGACGCCGCCCGCTCCGCCGAGCTCGACGTCGACGACGACGCGATGGACGAGCTGCACAAGGGCCTGTTCGTGGTGCTGCTCGGGGCGGCGTGGAAGAACGGTGTCGAGGCGGCGGTCGACGGCGCGTTGCTGGGCCGGTTCTACGAGCGGTACGCCGACCATGCGGTCAACGCTGGCCATCACATCTACTTCTTCGTCACCGGAGAGCAGCTGGTCTGAGCTGCAACTACTACGCTTTGTGCTTTCGTAACTTCGCTGCGTGAAGGCGAGATCTGCGCCACTGTGACGCCCGACACGTCCAGTTTCTACCGTTAGTAGGCCGGGCTAAGGTCGCAAAACCCCCGTAAAGGACGGGTGAGGGCTCGGCGACCGGTAAGGAACTTCGTACATGTCGCGATATGCAGCTCGGCACGCGGCGCGGAAGGCGCAGCCCGCGTGGAGGTCCGCCGGCGCTCACGCTCGGTCCGCGCGATGGGGGCCGCCCAGCGGCGCCGTTCTCGGTCTCGCCGCACTCGGCGCCGTCGCCGGCATCGCGGTCGCCCCGGCCGCCGCCCCGGAGGGTGCCGCGGCCACCTCGCTGCGGGCGGTGGCCGCCGCTGCCGCGGACGCGCCCGACACCGCGAGGGTCGCCAGCTACGACGGCGCCCTGCAGCCCAACGCCTGGTACTGCGGTCCCGCGGCGACGCGGATCGCGCTGACCGCCCACGGGCACGGGCCGACCTTCGACGACATCGCCCGGGACCTGGGCACGACCCGCTCCGGCACGGCGTCGATCTTCGAGGTCACCCGGGTGCTGAACCATGTCTACGGCTACGAACGGTACGAGTCGGTCGAGCTGTCGCAGCGCGCGGTGACGGGCCGGCAACTCAAGAAGATGCGCAACGATGTCGTCCGGGCGATCAATGACGGCGATCCGGTGGTGGCGAACATCATCGGCACGGTCACCGACACCGTCGGAGAGGTCCACTCCTACGAGGGTGGGCACTACGTAACGATCACCGGCTATGCCGACGAAGGCCGGACAGTCACGGTCACGGATCCGGCCGACCGCGTCGGCGGCAACGAGTACCAGGTTCCGCTGCCGGTGATGGCCGGCTGGGTCGGCTCCCGCGGCTACACCGCCTGACGTCAGACCGTGCCGGGTGCCCGGGGTGAGCGTCCGCGACCCCAGATCGCGGGTGGACGTGGGGGGGGGGGGGGGGGGGGGGGCCCCCCCCCCCAAACACCCCCCCCCCC